>NZ_JBHZRV010000002.1:69117-208174 GCF_043641955.1 Pseudoalteromonas atlantica | reverse complement strand
GGTCATGATGGACTTGAACCATCGACCAATGGATTAAAAGTCCACTGCTCTACCAACTGAGCTAATGACCCGCTCTTTTTGCCGCAATTTGAGTGGTTGAACCATTCCTCTGCTGCGGGCGCTTATAATACTTATTTAAAAAATGAGTGCAACAGAAAATGTCTCTTTTTTTAAGTTTTTATGTCTAGTTGACCAATTTTAGACCGCTTATGACAAAAAGCAGTCTAATCAAGCTCATTCTACATTTTTGCTAAGCGTTCTGCGGCTAATTTTGCAGCAGTAGTACTTGGGTACTGGTTGATCAATTCATTCAAAGTTTTTAACGCAGATTCGGTTAAACCTTGTTCATGAAGCAAAGTACCTAGCTTTAACATTGCATCAGGACGTTTATTTGAATTTGGAAATTCATTTACGACTACTTTAAAATGTTCTGAAGCTTGCGCTGAATCATTTTTAATCGACAGCAGCTGCCCTAACCAATAATGTGCATTAGAGGTATATACAGATTCTGGATAAGTAGTTAAAAAAGCTTGAAACTCTGGTATGGCTTGATCATAGCGTTTATCTTTCATTATTAACGCCACAGCACGATCGTAAGCTTCATTTTCTGACAAGTCAGTACTGATTGTTTGTGTAGCTAAAGGCTCACTGTAGTCTGTTTGCGGCGTTTGTGCTGGTTGTGAATATGCTTGGCTAACACGATTTTCAATTTCTTGATAAAGTTCACGTTGGCGCTGAAGAACTTTTTCTAATTTATAGCTTTGCTCTTCTGTAATACCACGCACTTGACTGACTTCATCTTGCAAAATATTGAGTTGCTGTTGTAATTCTACCTGCAACAAATTGCGTGATTGCATCATTTTTTCAAGAGCAGCTAAACGCTTCTCAACGCTTGATTGCGAGTTTGCAGCATCTGAAACAGGAGCGGGAGCAGCCCATAATTGGGTGCTCCCGCTTAAGATCATTGCTGCCAAAATAATTTTCGGCTTCATAATGTCTCTAATCTTAGTAAACTAATACCGCACGGCGGTTTTTTGCGAAAGCTGATTCAGTGCGAGACTTAACCATTGGCTTCTCTTCACCATAGCTCACAACTGACATTTGGCTAGCAGAAACACCTAAACTTTGTAGGTATTTTTCAACTGATTGACCACGATGTTCACCCAGTGCAATGTTGTACTCTGGCGTACCGCGCTCATCTGCATGGCCTTCAATAAGAAGCTTAACAGATGGGTTTTGTACTAAAAACTCAGCGTGTGCGCGTAACAACTCAGCATACTTGCCTTCAATTGTTGCTTTATCAAAATCAAAGTAAATAACTTGTTCTTGACGAAGTGACTCGTATTTTTGACGAAGCTCTTCTTGTGCTTGTTGTTCTGGCGTAATTGTAGACACTTCAACCGTGTCATTTTGCACTGTTTGCTCAGTTGTACCTTGATTTGATTGGTTTGCAGCACCTTCATCAATATCTGATGATGAGCTACAAGCTGCTAAAGTCATTACAGGCACTGCGATTAACAGACCTTTGAGTATTTTATTAAGTTGCATTGAGTAGATTCCTATATTGTATAAACTAGCAATTTATTACTGTAAGTAAGGCGACCAAGCTGGAGCCTTTACTTCTCCATTTAGCACAGGCAAGCGTGCTTTAAAGCGACCATCCATTGATACCAGCGCCAGCACCTGTTTATTATTATGGAGCGTGCTATAGATGATCATTGAACCATTTGGTGCAATGCTTGGAGATTCATCTAAACGCGTACGAGTTAACACCTGAAACGCGCCACTCGCCAACTCTTTTTTAGCGAGATGGTACTGACCTTGTGTACGGTTAACCATCACTAATTCTTTTCCGTCTGGCGTAATTGAACCGGCGAGGTTCATATCACCGTCGAACGTCATTCTTTGCGCTCTGCCAGTTTGTAAATTTAACTTATAAATCTGAGCATTACCACCCCTTTCAGAGGTAAACACAACATCTTGGCCATTTGGATGCCAAGATGGTTCGGTATCTATACTGCGGTGGTTTGTTAGGCGTGTTTCTTTACCTGTACCTAAGTCACGCATGTACACTTCAGTTGCACCGTTTCTGTCTTTAGACAACACGAGTAAGAGCTTTGTACCGTCTGGTGAAAACTGAGGCGCACCATTAATCCCTTTATGGCTGGTAATCAATTCACGCTTACCTGTGTAAAGGTCTTGCATGTAAATTTGGCTTTGGCGGTTTTCAAACGTCACATACGCGAGCTTAGTGCCATCTGGTGACCATGCTGGCGACATTAGTGGCTCTTTTGAACGCAATAGTACTTGTTCATTAAAGCCATCGTAATCAGCTACAACAAGTTGATATGGCATTGGTTCTTCATCACGCACTATAACGTATGCAATTTTTGTTAAAAAAGCACCTCGTTCACCCGTTAACTTTTCATAGACAACATCACTTATTCTGTGTGCATAACGTCTAAAGCCGTTTTCAGGAATAATACTTTCACGCGCCTCTTGAATATGATCTTGGCTTTTAACAAGTTTGCCATTACTCATCATTTGCGTTTCACCACCAGTAATTTGGGCGCGGATCACATCAATCAATTCATAGCTTACTAAATAACGACCATCGGGTTGCTGATCTACGTTGCCAACTAAGATAGCCTCAACGCCTAAGTTAACCCAAGCTGCATAGTCAATATCACCATCTTTACTTGGTAACTGTGGCATATCATTAACACTAATTGGTTTAAATTTACCACTGCGCATTAAATCTTGAGCAATCACATCGCTCAACTTTTGGGGAATTGGCTCTATGCCATTGTACTTAAATGGAACAATTGCAATGGGTCGTGCTCCATCTATACCGTCTGTTATTACGATCTCTAATGCTGCACTGGCAATGCCATGAAATCCCAGTAGTACAATAAAACAAGCATTTTTTATCTGGTTAAACATATCAATCCTTTAAAATTGAGGCGCTATAGTTAAATTAATATTTTTTAATTGCTCAAATACATCACGGTCTTTGGATACCGGCAGAGTATCCGCCATTCGTACCGCACGCATTGCAGCTTCGCAAACTAATGTATCTCCACCCAATGATTTTACTTGTGTCACAAGTCCATTAAAACCTAGACGAATATTAAGACGACACTCTTTGCCTTTCATCTTTACGTCTTTTAAAAAGTTTTGTTGTATACGCGCCATTATTAAAGCTTTAAATTTTTCTACTTCACCAACTACTTGTTGTTGACGTACTTTGTTACGCGCTGCCTGTTCTTGTGCCAATTGATCTTGTAGCATCTGTTCTTGTAACGCTTTAAGGCGAGCCTCTTCGGCAGCCTGTGCACGTTCTTTAGCTTCTTGCTCTTCACGTGCTCGCTGTTCTTCTGCTTTTTTCAAAGCCTCTTCTTCAGCTTTACGTTTATCAGCTGCTGCTTTTGCTGCTTGCTCTGCTTCTTCCTTTTGCTTTTCAGCTTGCAGGGCTTTAGCACGTTCTTTTTGTTCAATTTCACGCGCTTTTTTAGCTTGAGCTTGCGCTTGAGCGGCTTCTTTTTCTTTGGCTCTACGTTCGTTTTCTAACTTTTTAATACGCCTTGCTTCTTCTTCGCGTTGTTTACGCGCATTATTAGCACGACGTTCAAGATCACGTATGCGTTTATCTTCAGCACGTTTCTGTGCATCTTCTTTACGCTTTAACTCAGCAATTTTTTGCTCAACCATTTTTTGATCAACTGTCACCGCAGCAACCGCATTATCAGCCTCAGGCATAGGCTCTGAGTTAAGTGTAACTTCTAACACTTTTGGACTGGGCATATGAAAGCTTGCCGAGCCTATAATTCCGCCAATAATAAGCAAGTGTAACAACACTGATTTTAATACTGAAGCACCCATATTAGCTTTTACTTCCTTCAAATGATTCTGTCATTAGACCAACCGAAGGAACACCTGCATTTTTTAAAAAATCCATCAATAATAAAACCTCTTGATAAGATACTTTACCAGAGCCTTTAATCATCACTGGTGTCTGTGGATTCTTCATTAATTGTAATTTAATGACAGCAGCAACATCGAGCGCTTCCATAGGCTCTTCTGGGTTGGTGCCTACACTAACATAATACTTACCTTGCGCATCTATTGAAGCAATAATCGGCGGTGTATCTTTAGTATCAACCAGATCCGACTCTTCCATTTTTGGTAAATCAACTTTCACACCGTGTGTAATTAATGGTGCGGTTGCCATAAATATGATTAATAATACCAGCATTACATCTATGTAAGGTACTACGTTTATCTCAGCAACAGGGCGACGCTTTTTACGCTGATACATTCGCTTTTGCCTCTATTTGTGTAGCTGCTTGACGGTGTAAAATATTCGCAAACTCTTCCATAAAGTTAATGTAGTTTGATTCAAGCTTTTCTACTTTATTAGAAAAACGATTGTAAGCAATAACAGCCGGAATGGCCGCAAATAGACCCATAGCCGTAGCAATAAGTGCCTCGGCGATACCTGGTGCAACCATTTGCAATGTTGCTTGTTTCACTTCACCCAGTGCAATAAATGCGTTCATGATGCCCCAAACAGTTCCAAATAAACCGATATAAGGACTGATTGAACCCACTGTCGCTAAAAATGATAAGCTAGATTCAAGTTTCTCAATTTCACGTGAAAGTGCCACGCGCATCGAACGATGAGTGCCTTCCATTACAATGCTTGCACTTTGAAATGATGTTTTTTTATGGCGTGCAAATTCTTTAAAACCTGCGATAAATAATGCTTCAACACCTGTCACTCGGCTACGAGATGAAATTTCATTATAAAGCTTACTTAAATCAATACCTGACCAAAACTTTTGTTCAAAACGCTTTGCATCTATTAATGCATCTGATATTGCTTTTTTACGCTGAAAAATTATGGCCCATGACATAATTGACATACCCACTAGTGACAACATCACTAACTGTACCAATACACTTGCTTCGAGGATTAAATCTACAAAATTAATTCCTGATCCCACAATAAACTCCCAATTCGATTTCTTGTTAAGTACGCATTTTATAATGTGCGAGTATGACCATCAATTCAGTCAATAGTTCACGCTAGTGTATCCACTGTGTTGTTCACTGACAACGATGTTGCTACGAATTAGCAGCAAAAAACGGTGAAAACCCAAACTTACACTTTAATAATGTATATCTGATTCTAAAATAACCAGTGTATTTTAAGCGCATTGAACTTTTAGTTCGCATGAAGTGCGCTTATTTATATATAAAAAACAACTAAAACACACGCTTTATTCACATTTGGTGCATAAACACGCAAAACAACAGTTAATCACTCATACTGCAAAAAATAAACTAATCATTAACATTTTTAGCTATTAATAATAAATCACTATATTACAACACCATACAAGCCTATATAAGATATAAAGTTTAAAAATAATCCAATGATTTTTTCCGTCACATTAGTTTTTTTAATGCCAAAAAGAAATTTTTCTAGTTTGAACACAAAGCAACTTTTGCGTATTATTCTCCCATACCGAGCTAGCGCAGTAATAACAAACGTTATTAAGCACTGTTCTTAGCAATATGATTCTGATTTTTCGTATTGCATTGCTTAAAGGCACCATGATAAAACATGATTAATTTAAGCTGTATACCCTGGATTACTTCCTTCAACTTGTTGTTTACCCGCATTCTTATGCGGGTTTTTTTTTGCCTAAAATTTTTATTTCCTTTTGGCACACACGATAAGGGCTGCTTGCTTAACAGTAAGTGAACTAAATCAAGCGGGTTAAATATAACAGTGCAATAGGGTGATTTATAAACTAACCAACCTGAACTCTGGTTAAGAGATGTACTAATGCATGGATATTAAATAACAAATTTCTTCTTAGTCTCCAGCCAGAGACTTTTAGCGATAACAAGACGAATTTACGCGTCAATAGCTGGCCTATTGCAAGTAAATTCAACGCAGTTAGCGTTGAAAGTAGCCGCTGGAGATATATTTATTATCCAGAGCTCAGGTTAACAAGATGCATAAATGGGTTCAATTGCATTAATAATGCCTACTGGGTGTAGAAAGTGTAATTAATGCAATCTGAAAAACTTAATCTTTCTTTGGCAATAAACCAAAGTGTTCATAAGCTATCTCTGAGACAAGACGCCCTCTTGGCGTTCGCTGAATAAACCCTTGTTGAATTAAGAATGGTTCTATCACATCTTCAATCGTTTCTTTTTCTTCGCCAATAGCCGCAGCCAAATTATCTAAACCTACAGGTCCTCCCATAAATTTTTCAATAATAGCGAGGAGGTATTTGCGATCCATATAATCAAAGCCACTTTTATCTACATCAATCATATTAAGTGCAAGCTCAGCGACATCAGCGTTTACTGTGCCGTCTGATTTAACTTGCGTGTAGTCACGCACTCGGCGCAATAGCCTGTTGGCAATACGAGGAGTGCCTCTTGAACGCTTTGCAATTTCTATTGCGCCATCTTCACACATTTCTAAATCTAAATAATGTGCAGAACGTCCCACAATGGTTGATAAATCAGCGACTGAATAAAACTCCAAACGCTGAACAATTCCAAACCGGTCTCTTAGTGGTGATGTTAGTGAGCCTGCACGAGTTGTTGCGCCAATTAGAGTAAAGGCAGGCAAATCAAGCTTTATAGAGCGTGCAGCTGGGCCTTCACCAATCATAAGATCGAGCTGATAGTCTTCCATTGCTGGGTAAAGGATTTCTTCAACCTGCGGGCTTAATCGATGTATTTCATCAATAAACAACACATCGCCTTCTTCAAGGTTAGTCAAAAGAGCAGCTAAGTCCCCCGCTTTTTCAAGAACAGGGCCTGAGGTGGTTTTAATATTTACCTTAAGCTCGTTGGCAACAATATTAGCTAACGTTGTTTTCCCCAGTCCTGGCGGCCCAAAGATCAATAAATGATCGAGTGCCTCAGCACGAGTTCGTGCAGCTTCAATAAATATTTCCATTTGTTGTTTTACATGGGGCTGGCCAGTGTAATCAGCCAATAATTTTGGCCTAATGGCGCGATCAACAACGTCTTCGTTACTTTGCTCGCTTGCGTCTATAAGACGATCCGCTTCAATCATGGTTTACTCACAACATTGATTTTAGAGATTCTTTTATTAGATTCTCTGTAGACATACCCGGCTTACATACAGCTTTTACTGTTTTTTGTGCTTGAGCTAGTTTATAACCTAAAGACACTAATGCTGAAACGGCGTCATCTGATGCATTATTTGCGACCAACGTATCGTTTGCAACCGGTTCAATAACAGCATTATCGCTAAATGGTGTAAATAAGTCATTACCCCAATCTTTTAGTCTGTCTTTCATTTCAAGTACTAAACGCTCAGCTGTTTTCTTACCAACGCCAGGTAATTTTACTAAGCTAGTCGCATCTTCATTATTAACGCAACTAACAAACTGTTGCGCCGACATACCTGATAAAATCGCAAGCCCAAGTTTGGGCCCTACTCCGTTTGCTTTTAATAATTCACGAAATAACGCACGTTCAACTTTATTATTAAAACCAAATAATAACTGAGCATCTTCTCTTACTACAAAGTGTGTGTAAATTATTGCGGATTCACCTACATTAGGTAAATCATAAAAACATGTCATTGGCATGTTTACTTCATAACCAACACCGCTTACTTCAATCAGAATCTCAGGTGGCTGTTTTTCAACTAAAACACCATTTAAACGACCTATCATATTATTTCCTTAATCTTCCTCTAACGGTTTTAGATGCACTGCCCGCTAGTTTTATTAAATTTTGTTCTGAGTGAGCGTGGCATATCGCAATAGCCAATGCGTCAGCGGCATCAGCCTGTGGGGTTCCAGGTAATTTTAAAATGTTTTTTACCATTTGTTGAACTTGTGCTTTATCTGCACCGCCATGGCCTACTACAGCTTGCTTGATTTGCCGAGCTGAATACTCAAACACAGGAAGCTCTGCCATCGATGCCCCCACAATTGCAGCACCACGCGCTTGACCAAGCTTCAGTGCAGAGTCAGGGTTATGGGCCATAAACACTTTTTCAATCGCAAAGGTGGTTGGAGAAAACTGTTCTATTAACTGGCTAACACCTTGATAAATCATTTTCAAACGAACAGGAAACTCATGCTCTGCTAACTTAATACAGCCACTGCCCAAATAGTTGAATTTTGACCCTTGGTGCTCAATTACGCCATACCCTGTTAACCGAGAGCCAGGATCGATTCCTAAAATTATAGCCAACTATAAACCTGTTATTTAAAGGGTAATAACGCAATAATGCCAGAGCACTGTATAAATTACCAGTAAACATATTATTTTGAATTAAGCGTTGTTTGTTTTTAAACCTTAGATACAAAAACACCCGCAGTTGCGGGTGTTTTTTATTCTTAAATTACTTTACTAAGCAAGAGAGCGAAGTAGACCTTGCGTATTTTTACGCATGGTTCTAGCAATCATCATATAGCCTAATACCGACACAAATATGCCACCAGCCAATGGGCCTAACACCCAAATATGTGGATGTAACTTACCTGCTAGTTCAAACATTTCCTTTTGTACTACAAGTAAAGCCAAGTCACTAATTAGTGCAGCTACAAAACCTGCGGATGCCCCTAGTAATAAAAACTCATAAAGCGTTGCATTTTTTATCAGTCGCCCCTTGGCGCCTAACGTTCGCAAAATAACAATTTCTTGCATTCGTTCGCCCAAACTGGCTTGCACTTGCGAGATAAGCACTAACGCACCACATAAAACCACAATTGACAATACAAAGCCTATAGCCAGTGACACTTGTGAAATAGTAGATCTAATTTGTTTGACGAAGCTATCTACGTCAATAGCATTTATGGTTGGATAAGTGCGAAGTAACTCACTGAAATCACGCTTTTGCTCTGCTTCAATACGGACTGAAGAAATATACGTAGCAGGAAAATCAGCTAACACATCAGGGCTTAAAATAATAAAGAAGTTAGGCTTTAAGGTTGCCCAGTTAACTTTACGTACACTGGTAATTTTCGCATCAAAAGACTGTGCGCCGATTAAAAATGTGAGTGTATCGCCCATCTTTACATCGAGCCTAGCCAGCATTGATTCCTCTAAAGACGCTTCTGCAACGGCATCGTCACTAAACCATTGCCCATCAATAATCTCGTTATGGCTAGGTGCATCTGCAAGCCATGTTAGGTTTAGCTCACGGCCAATACCCGAACGCGCTTCTTCGTCTTTTTTCTCGTTATCTTCAAGTGACACTTCCCGTGCTACCAACTCGCCGTTTACCGCATTAACCCGACCACGTATTGTTGGGTAGAACTCTGACACTTGAATGTTCTTCTGCGCTAAATAGCTATTCACTTCAGGTAGCTCTGACTGCGTTATATTCACCAAAAATGCATTAGGTGCATCACTAGGTAACTGGGATTCCCAATCAGAGATCATGTCATTTTTTAGTACAACTAAAAACAGTAATAACTTTATCGCAAGTGAAAAACTGATTAATTGAACTGCGTTTGCATTTGCCCGCTTTTGTATCGATGCAATCGCAAGCGACCAGCTACTTCCTGGGCGCAGGCCTAGTTTACGACCGCCACCAAATATCAGTCGCGAAAGGCCAAATAGAAGTGCAATTAAAATTAAGGTAGAAATAAACAAAATTGCCGTTATTTTGAGGTTATTACTAAATAACCACATCAGTAAAAAAACGGTTAAAGCAGACATACCTAAATGGACTTTACTAACTAATAATTTATCACCTAGGTTACGGCGTAAAACACGCAGTGGTGGTATATCAAACAGATCAAGCAGTGGCTTTATGGAAAACATCACCGCACAAATAACACCGGTACTGATAGCAACCAACCATGGTTTAGCACTAGCAGCAGGTAATGTATTGTTCATTGATTTTGCAAGGTAACCGGTAGCTATTTCTTGTAAGCCGTAGCCTATCAATAACCCCACCAGCACAGACAAAAGGCAGACCATTGAAAGGTGTAATAAATAAATTTTGCGTATTGTGGTTCGGCTACCGCCAAGGGTTTTCATCATCGCGACAGGATCATACTGGCGCTCACAATAGCGTTTAGCAGAAACCGCAATCGCCACGGCAGCTAAAATTATTCCAAGTAAACCTGCCAATAATAAAAAGCTTTCAGCACGGTTTAAGCTATTAGCAATAGGTGACTGTCTGTCTTTCACGCCGTACCATTGCTGGTTTTCCTTCATTTTTGGCTTTAACCAAGCGTAAAAATTACTTATATCGTCTTCATCACCTGCGTAAAGCTGGCGATAAAAAACGCGACTTCCTGGCTGAATAACTTGTGTAGCAGAAATATCAGCTTCATTTAAAAGCACACGACGACTACTTGAAAAAATATTAAAAGGTGCATCCGGCTCCTCAACTAATACTTTTTCAATCACAAATTGCGCAGCGCCTAATTCAACAATATCGCCTACTTCAACTTTTAAAGCATAAAAAACTGACTCACTAAACCATACATGCCCAACACTTGGGCCTTGGTTTGCCACTTCTACGGTTCCAGTTAAGCTAGATTTAACTTTTAACTCACCCTTCAATGGGTACTCAGGTGACACAGCTTTTACTGAGCTTAATTGCATTTCTTCATTAGCAAAAAGCATGGTATCAAAGTATGTAAGCTTGGCTGTTTGTAAGTTATATTCTTGTGCTTTAGTTAAGTAATCTGCTGGAATAGCGTGACTGCTTGCAAGTACACGGTCTGCGGCAATAAATGCACTGCTTTTTTGTGCAATGCTTTGGCCTATCCGGTCTGTCACCATGGATAAAGTTAAAACTGTTAACACAGCTAATGCAATTGCTGCACATATAACCGTTAACTCGCCTCGGCGAAACTCCCGACTAAATAATTTTAATGCTAATTTAGCCCACATTCGCAATAACCTCGCTTGTATCTTTAACCAACTGCCCTGCTTCTATTTGCAAAATATGTTGGCACTTCTGCGCGAGTGTTTCGTCATGTGTCACTAAAACAAGCGTAGTACCATGCGACTGATTTAGTTCAAACAATAAAGATTCGATCATCTTACCGTTTTTACTATCTAGGTTGGCTGAGGGCTCATCTGCAAATAAAATCTTTGGCGTGCCAATAAACGCGCGAGCAATGGCAACACGTTGTTGCTCACCGCCTGATAACTGTGATGGGTAATGCTCAACCCGGTGGCTTAAGCCCACCTTTTCAAGCAGCTCAAGTGCTTGTTGCTTGGCATTATGATCGCCTGCAAGCTCAGCAGGCAGCATTACGTTCTCAAGTGCGGTTAAGCTTTGTACTAACATAAAAGACTGAAACACAAAGCCTACTTTTTCAGCCCTCAAAGCAGCGCGAGACTCTTCATCTAAGGTATGTAAAGGTGCACCATCTAAATGAATTTCGCCTTTACTAGATTGATCAAGGCCAGCCAATAAACTTAACAGAGTAGACTTACCCGAGCCAGAAGTGCCAACAACTGCAACTGAGTCTCCAGACTTGACATTAAACGTGATGTCGCTGAGGATGGGCAAGTCCCCTTCGAGGGTAGTAACCGTTTTAGAAAGACCTTTAACTTGAATTATATTTAATTGAGATAGCGCTGACATATGATGCATTCAATCCTACGTTTTTTATTTGTTTTACTGTTAGTAATCAAACCACTTACTGTAGCAGCTGACAACACAATTTTAATATTAGGTGACAGTTTAAGTGCCGCCTATGGCTTAAAACAAGAGCAAGGCTGGGTTAAATTGTTACAAGATAAATACGACGCTGACCAAACAGGCGTGCAACTTATCAACGCCAGCATTAGTGGTGAAACAACAGGCGGTGCCCTTCGGCGTTTAGCAGGCCTACTTGATGAGTTTCAACCAAGCCATGTGCTTATTGAGCTTGGTGGCAATGATGGATTACGTGGTTTTCCCACAAAAAAACTCCAAAACAACCTTACCTCTTTAGTTGATAAAAGCAAACAAAGTGGCGCACAAGTAGCCATTATGGAAATTCATATTCCACCTAATTATGGACCTCGCTACACGAAGATGTTTACTGAAAGCTTTGCACTAATTGCAGAACAAACCAACAGCCATTTAATGCCATTTTTTGTACTTAACGTAGCCACTGACAGCAGCCTAATGTTAAGCGACAACATTCACCCAAATAAAGATGCTCAACCCATTCTACGAGACGTAATGTATAAATCGATCAATAATTGGTTAGCTGATTGAGTTTGCTGGGCACTATTTTGCCCAGCTCGTATAATAAATATGCAAACAAACAAAAGCATATTGATTTTTCTAAAAAATTACGTATATTGCTCGCATAGTCGGTATGTGGCGCAGCTTGGTAGCGCACTGTCATGGGGTGGCAGGGGTCGAGAGTTCGAATCTCTCCATACCGACCAATTAACCTCTTTTTATTTCAATTAGTTATAAATTAGAGTATCTTCTTTATCGCACTATTAAATTAGCCTTTCTAAATATTTATCGCACATTTATCGCACCCTTTTTATTCTGGTTTATTTTCTACTTTCTGATTCTGATTGGGGGGGATATATAGGAATAAAGCTAATGGCACCCTTCTAAACCAGCTTTATCATCATTATAAATGAATATACACTTTTAACTTGTCTCTATGTTTTTCAAATTGTAATTTGAATCTAAAAGTACAGTAGAGAATGTTATGCAGATCGATCAAAAAAGAAAAACCACTTCCCCCTTATTGTTTGATGAAATTATTTGTGCAATTGTGTTTGGCTCAATACCCTGCCTTTTAGTATTACAATTTTCAGGTGTAGAAGGCCTAGTTAGCTTTTTCGAAGGAATTACGCCACCAGACCATCTAATATACTACTTTCTTTTACTGAATATTCTGCATAGTGTTGTGTGGGCTATTTCTAAATACAGTTTGTCTTTATCCGACTCTAGTAGAACATTAAAATACAGATTACATGCACTTTCATATCAAGTTGGTTTTAACCTAGTAGGCTTGTATCGCGCTATTGCAGGTTCACTCCCTTTCATTGCCATACCTATATTAATTTATGATTCGACAGGAGATAGCATCCTTAAAGCTATACTTATGCTTTTATTTTCAATTGCTAGTTTACTAGTCGCCTACTGGCTAACATATTGGCAGCAAAAGACAGCACCTAGAATTAAAGAATTTTGATTTATGCTCAAGCAACAAAAGTTTGAAACTTTAGGCAACCACTAACTTGAAAAACGCTGAGGAAATGTGAATTGAAGATTAAAAGAATATAGACAGCTCTGAGCGGTGCGTAGTAAGAAGAATCCATAAAATGTAAAAGATAATTTAAAATGATTAGACGTACGGTATTTATTTATACTTATGTTAAGTTTTAAGCTGATACTGGTTTAACTTGCGACAATCGAAGCCTAAGCTTTTCCGCTTCTGATTTATGCATTCTTCCCATTGTATTAACTTTACCCATTACACTGTTGAATAACGAATAATACTCACTAGAGCCTGAACTCTTTTTAAAGGTAATTTCGCAACAATGTACAGCCGCTCGAATTTTATTTCTCTTTTCTTTGGGCATTGTTGGCTGCTTTTTATTCACGTTAACACCATGAACTTCTTGCTGTGTGTTTCTAGGCATTATTTTATGCTTTTTACGATTTGGTTTAGCACCAATACTGCGAAACAAGGAATAGATTGTACTTATAATCTCTGATTTCTCTTTGGCCTCAATCAAGCGCTTAGATGATACTGTTACGTCATCAACATATCTTGTATAAATTAAACCCTTGCGTTTCAACTGAACAACCAACTTTTCTTCTCGATTCCAGAGCACTAGATTGCATATATAACTGCTAGTTTTAGCCCCTTGTACAACAAAACCATTCAAAGTAACCAGTTCTGCAAGACATTCCGCGACGACATTAGAAAATCCAAAAACTCCTACCCACATCTCATGAACAACTTTTTTCGAAATACTCGGAAAGAAATTAGTTATATCCTCACTGATTAAAACTTTAGAGCCAACATGCTTTTGGGCATCCGTAAGATAGTCTCTACTTCTAATACTTCCTTGGAGATAATCAGGATATTTCACTCGTTTTAGAAATGCTTCACAGATTTTCCCATGAAGTGTTTTCAATGAAGGTCTTGCGTCATAAGTAAACCGACTAGAACCATCAGCCTTTATAATCTCTTTAGTCAGGAAAAAAAGTGAATCTGATTTGGTTGTAATAGCCATTAATTCGCTTAACTCTATATTAAGAGCGATAGCAAGTTTATTTAAATCACCGATAGGTGCGTGAGGATAACTAAGCTTCTTCAACTTCCGCTTCCATCAGAGAAAGAGCGGTGTGAGAAAGTTTTTCAGCAAGTTCCTTGCTGATTCCATCTCTATCACTGGCTTCTGAAGCTAAGAACATGAAAATACTTGTTGGTATGTTCATAGCCTTACATATTTGATTGATGGTAGAAAGGTTCGGATCTCGTTTACCTTGCTCCAGCAAGGTTAAGTAAGAAATTGACACATCCGCAGCTTGCGAAAGCTTCGTTTTTGTCATTCCCTTTTGAGTACGGCAAAGAGACAATGCTTTTCCAATATTCATAATTATACCTCCTAAGAAAAGAAGTGACCTGCTGTAAACGGGCACGTCTTAGAACTCGGAAAAAATTTTCAAAAGCCTTTCAACAGCAGGAGCAAGAGAAATACACTTACCCAATATTTCTAGTAGCTGGGTTGGCGACTTCTTATGTCCGTAATTTTCAAGGTCTAGAATAATTTGTTCCAGTTCTGCGTGTTTACTGCTGTCCATATCATCATGCATTTCCGATTGAAACATTTTTAATGATTCAATGGATTTCTTTAAAAGACGGTGATTATTTTTCATAATCAAAAACCTCTCTGTCATTCAGTGCAACATTGCACCAGTCGACAAAACAATACTGAACTGAATAGAAATGCTATGGACAGCACAGGTCACTCATTCTTGGGGCTACAAAGTAGCCCCTCCAGTCGAATTTATCCTCAATTGCTCACTGTCGTTCCACCTAATAGTGATGGTCAGTGTTGCTGGACATTTGCTAGGTAGCTGATTGCCTAAGACAATCGACTCAAGAGAGTCACAATCTTGTTCAGATTTAGGTCATATCTTTTATAGAGCATCAGGGTGATACACCCTGTACGCTATCTATAATACTTAAATTAAAACTAAATGCAACATAATTTTACTGTGAGTCAAAAAATGAGTGTTTTAGATAATTAATATGACTGCTATATATTTAATAATGCTGAGGGTCTATTTAATCATTGCTCTTGTTATATGGGCCAAACTAGTACAGAAAGTTCTAAACCTTATTGTCTCAGTTTCATATTTTTTGTTTAATTTCAATCTAAGCACCCGTTACATTATGCTATCCAATATCTTTTAACTGTTCTTAAGCTAAGGTTTGTGAGAAGTGCAACAGCCTGTTGAGTTGGTTTGTTGCCTGTTTCTTTGGTTATTTTCTTAACTGTTTTTTTAACAAGCTGCTGTGAATTACTTCGCTTTTTAACCGCAGTCTCTGTAGCTGCTTTTTTTTGCCTTTCCTTGATTTCAGCCTCTGATAATTTAACTTTAGGTTTTGTACTTAAATACTCAGGACTCAACCCAAGTAGGTCCTCCATGTAATCAGCTAATGTTTCTTTTTTGTATTTGTAGTGGGTAGTTTTTGCTGTTTTAGTCAAGTTAATCAACTCTTCCGTTGATAAGCCAATTAACTCATCATTTATTTTTGTTAGCTTTTCAAATGCAGTGTTTTTATTCAGGTGCTGAAAAGCAACAAACAAAATGAATGCGGCTTTGTCCCGTTTACCCTTTGGCACAGATCCTTGCTTATAAAAATGATTTTGAATCGTGTTGATACACTTTAACCACCACTCTTTGATATTATGTCCGTAACGCCTTGGCGTTTTTGAATTCCCTCTTTTAGCTTGAGGCTTAAATGGTAGTTCAATTACGCGCTTTTCCTCTTGCTTTAGTTTTAGCTCATTATAAAGCTTTCCCAAATTCAGATAATTAATCAACTCATCAAATTTATACTTAAAACCGCCACCAAAATACCTTGCTTGCATTCCGGTTCTTCCATGTACTGAACCAGGTATTCGTAGATTTCCATAAGCCCGTTTTGAAGCCATCTTATCAACAAACCATAAGCCATCTTTACTGATTAATTGCTCAACAAGCGTATTAGCTATTTTCTTCCAGAGCTCTTTATTTACATTATTTGCATCTACGGGATCATATATCCAATATAAATGAAGCCCACCAGAGCCTGAGCACACATAACCGGTCGGTGGCGGCAACAAACTAGCTTCAACCTGTTGTAACACTTCCTTAATCACTCTTTTCTCAACGCTACGAACAATTGGTACATCAAGTTTTTCTGTAATATCTATATCGAGCCAGTTAGCTCTAAACAGGGCTAAGCCCTTATCTCGAGGCCAATTAAAAAATTCATTTGGACTAAAATAGATATTCACTGCCTCACTCTCTCGATTCAATATTCCTTGTACGAATCGACTTGTTTTACACTTAAAAGTTTTTAAATCAGTAACTCTTTTAGACTTACTATTCCCCAACAGAAAAGTTTTGGTTTTGGATTCATGATTATGGCTAAATAAGCTCCTTACATATTTAGGTGAATGAAAATCTACCAATTCAAAAAAGTCTTTTGGATAGGTAATAGCGTACTCTGGCCACAACAAAGGTGGCCTTTCTATTAAGGCAAGCATATAATTTGAAGATGCAAAGTGCGGTTGGGGTGTGGCCGGTCAAGCTGCCCCTTTCGCCTTTATTACATCTTCACTCCTTCAAATCGAGCAAGCCATTGCTCAACTGTTTCGCGCTTAAATAGGCGAACTCGTCCCAATTTAATTGAAGGTGGTGCTAAACGCTGTACTTGATAAAGGTTGGCATCTTTTCCAGACTCAATAGCCTTACGCTGGGCGCTAAGGCGATTATTAATTGTGCCTGTAGATAGGTGTAAAAGCTCTGATAGGTCTTTAATTGATAAGATTTCTGATGATGGCATGTTCGCTCTCCAATACGTAAATGAAAGCGAAGGGCGTTATGGATGCGCAAGACATCACCACATTAAAGTGGTTTCATAAGTTTCCTCGTTACGTATTGAAGGCAGCCTGAAGGCGCCTGTTTTTAATGTCACCTAAGTGACTCCCTTCGCAGGAACGCACTTAATGTGCGTACAAATGAATATAAATGATGAAACGTGAACTTTCAAGAGCTGTTTTAAAGAGTAGCTTTACCTCTAAAAACTTTTTTATCCTTTAACTATTAACTTGCTGTCCCTCACCTACCAATCTAAACCAATATTCTAATGCTGCTAGCTTAATACTTTGATCCTCATGCTCCCAAATTAACTTTTCGAGGAACGCCAAAGCGATGTACTTTTCAAGTCGAGTTTCAGTTAACTCCTCCTTAAGCTTTCTAAGCCGACTATTTGACACTTTTCTAGTTCTGCTGCTGGCTGTCGTTTCTGACTCACAGTGTATAGAGCTATGATGGTTCATTTTATTTTCTTTTCCTTTTAACTATGGCTTGCCTGTTTCTATAAAACAGGACTGCGAAAAATATAACTAGGCTAATGATGAGTATATTACTCACTATCAATGGACCCATATAAACCTCCTAATCTCTTATAATCTAGGACCTTATTGAGTATATGCCATAGATTAAACTTCATAAAACCAAGCCCTTTTTAACTGAGGCATCATGAGCAAATGCCTCCTCTTTTAAAAGGGGCTACGCCCCCCGCTATGTCGAAGCGATAAATCGCTCGCTTCATAGCGGGGGGCTTGGTTTTTCATACCTTATGCGCAGGTTTTTATTTGCAGATTGCACAGAATCAATTTTAACGCTAACCTAATACTGAAATAGCCTATTAGGCATTTACCAAAAACGGCGCTGTTCAGCTGCCGACAACACGTAGTGAGAACCCTCACTCATTTCAATTTAATAGTCATGTCTCTCGCCACATTTAAGGCGTTATATCGGCGCTTTCTGCTGCCGTTTTTCACGTAAAGAGGAAATTCATTAAGGCGAGATCGGTCCGAGCCTTTCGCATGTGCGAAAAACAGGGGCGAATAGGCTTCAGTGTCGCTGAGTAACTAAGTTGCCAGTTAATCTTACAACCTTGGAGATAGACATGACTTTTGATCTGAATAAAGAAATCGAACAATTAAATGAGCTAAAAAAGCTACGTACTAAAAAACGGCATAAACCTTCAAAGCTCGACAAATACCAGTACCAGCTCAGGAAGTTTTATGAAAATGGGACTACAAAATCTGACCTTCAACTTTGGCTAGCTAAACGAGGGGTGAAAGTGCATTGGACAACTGTAAAACGGTGGATTGATAAGAATGCCTAAATTTGCCAAAGCTGAAACGCAAGCCAAAAACGTTATCAAAGGACTAACTAAAACAAAGCGTATAAAGTCTCTAGGTACTGCCAGAAACTATATGCAGTCACTTAAGACGGTTGCCAGCTGGTCCAAGGACATCGGCATTAATGGCATTCAGGCTATGAGTACAGAGCAAGCACGCATGTACCTCGATTACAGGGCTGAGATTGTTGGTCAGAAAGCCTTGGATATGGAACGCCAAGCAATACAAGCGATGATGCAATTCAATGGCAAATTACAACCAAAACAGACTCTTTACAGAGTAAAGTCGTTATTAGAAGAAATAAAACGCTCGCGTGCATACACAGCTGAACAAGCTAACGCCATCTCTCAACGACAAACTGTTAAACACGAAATAGCAACACAACTTGCTTACGCCGCAGGCTTGAGAGCCCATGAACTATTAACACTCTCTAAAGCAAGTGAAAGACCGTCAAATAACCGCCCAGCCCTAGATTCGAAATGGCAGGGCCGAAGTGGTGAGCTATACACGGTAGCAGGTAAAGGCGGCTTGATACGACATGTGTTAATACCAAACTACCTTGTTGAGCAATTAGAAGCTAAAAAGCTCAAGCAACCTATCACAGTCACCGATAGAGAAATTAATTATTTGCAGCGTTATGATATAGGTGGTGGCAAAAAATGGTCTGACTCTTTTTCTAAAGCCTCTAACCGCACCCTACTATTTTCAACTGGTGCACACGGCCTGAGGCACAGCTATGCTCAAGAAAGAATGGTTGAGCTTAATGTGTTAGGCTTTAAATATAAAACGGCCTTAGAGACCGTTTCACAAGAGATGGGGCATTTTAGACCTGAAATAACTGAAGTTTATTTGAGGTGAGTGATATATTTCTTTATATAGAAGAATATTTTTATTTATTAGCCTCGCAGTAAACAGTTTAGTAATTATAAGTTAGTAAGTGAAGGTAGGTACTTATATCTTTTAGAGGCTTCTAACTATTAATTCAGCTTTGAATTTTCCATCGTCAATATTATATGGATTTTACAGTCAACTGTATCTATTGAAGTACCAAGTTCGTATTTTTCTTTCGCATTAATATATGCATCCTTTTTACTTTTATCCATGGGAGTGATGCTCCAATATCGCCCATTTAAATTTTTATCTGGGCTAACTATCTCTAGAACTTTTTTCTCAGCAGTATCATATGCAGAAACTATAGCTGTGCGAGATAAAGCATTTTGCCAAAGTGTAGCTGCATTCGCTGTTTGTCTAATATCCGATAACACTAACTCAAATCTACTCGCTAAATAGGAATAAGCTTTCTCTGATAACTTATTGCCTCTATGATCTTCTTGGATGTAGGTAGAACGAATTTGCACACCGTTTAAATAGCCATCATTGTAAGAAGTGACGCCAACTGTACCGATGATTTCTTTTTCAAATTCACTAACTTTCATACCTATCAGATCACAAAGGTATTTAATTAATTTATTAGTATTTGGCTCATCAACGCATTCATCCTTAAAGTCTTCTAGCGCTTCCATGACCCAATCCTCTTTATCAAAAAGTAAATTGCAGATCAAAAGTTGGTAATCAAGCTCACCAGTTGGGGATCTACTTAAAGCAATTTGATATAGAGAATTTACTGGAGAGAGATATAGTTGTACGGAGGATTCATTTATATCTACTATAGATAAATCCTCTAGATTATAAGTAAACTGTGTAATTAGTTGAGGCATTAATACCTAAATGGTCAAAGTTTAAGCGAAATAATAATTATCTGTATCAATTGAATCTACAGAAATAAAATTATTAAATGCTGTTTTAGCTTCAGTTCTAAATAGCTTTCGACTATTCTTTTCAACATTGCCAACCAAAGAGAGTACTAATTTATTATTTTTGTACTCAGCCTCAGCTATAATTGGCATCTGACGAGCATTGTTATGTGTTAAGTTAAATAACACATAGCGCTTTGTCATTAGAGTCTCATTAATAACTCTCACATCCATGTTTTGCTGTAACGTATTAGAATAGAAGGTAAAAGCGCGTTTAGCATTAAGTAAACGTATTGATGATCTTTGCATTTTTCCTCCAGGATATGATTGATAGTAATATTAATTATAAATCTAGTATAACAAGTTAAAAATAATAAGAGGTCAGACCAGTTCAACCTATTAATTTTCCCCATTTATCTAACGCTTTGCGACGCTTTTCCATATACTCCTGCATATTATAAACGCCCTGCACCCCTTGTAGTTGATGATTAAGTATTTTTTCAATTACTATCGGGTCTGTACCAATATCATCATCACCTAATCTTGTCGACACAGTTCTCCGTAAATCATGAGGTACAAACTTTGGTACTCCAAGTTGCTCTAACTTCCGACTTATAGATCGTGACAGTGAGTGCCTATCAATAGGTTGTTCACCTG
The DNA here is from genome assembly GCF_043641955.1 of Pseudoalteromonas atlantica. Taxonomy (GTDB): domain Bacteria; phylum Pseudomonadota; class Gammaproteobacteria; order Enterobacterales; family Alteromonadaceae; genus Pseudoalteromonas; species Pseudoalteromonas atlantica_A. Next base: position 187,325 of record NZ_JBHZRV010000002.1, on the reverse strand, counting down.
GTCCTGATTTATTAGTTGTTGTGCTCGGAAATACATATTTTGAATTAAGATAGCCAAATGCTGCACGCAACTCATCAAGCAAAATAACCATATTTTGACTAATCGGTACTTTATGGGTTCTCTCGCCATTTTTATTTTGCTTCACGCGCTCAGCGGGTATTGTCCATATCATTTTATCAAAATCAAATTCTTGCCACTGTGCACCTGTAACCTCTATTGGCCGACAACCTGTTAAAGTAATACACTTCAATGCGTAAATAACTTGCTGGCTTATACCTAGCTTTGGTAAGCGTTCAAAAACTTGAATCACTTCGTCAAACTCCAGTGCTCTGGTTCGAGATTTTTCGAGGCCACCTACACTTTTCTTTTTCACTGTACTTATCGGGTTGCCTTGTATTAAATCTCGCTCAACACCAAAGTTAAACATCTGTTTAAGGATGGATAACGTTTTATTAGACTGCGTTTTAGCGCCTCTATCAGTTATTGGATCAAGCACTTTTTTAAAAATTTCACGGCGGGTTATTTCTTTAAGTTTATAGTTGCCAATAAATGGCAGAATGTCTTTTTCAAACATTCTAATTACTGGGTCTACACCTTTTCGGTTGGCTTTAATGTCTCTTTCAATAAACTCATTTGCAAGTACAGCGATTGTCGGCGAGGCGCTTTCTTGCTTTTCAATCAGCGCAGCTTTTTTCTTTTGTAAAAAAACATCAATACCACGCGAAACATCACCAATATATTGCTTAGCAAGCTGCCTGGCCTCACTCACTGTTATTACCGATGAGCTGCCTAAGGCTAATCTTCTTTCTCTTGAACCTCGGCCTCCAAGGCGGTAATACAGATAATATACTTGTGAGCGTTTACCCTCTTTATTTGGTTTTCCAACATTGAGATAAAAACCGGAGATCTCAGTGTCATTAATTTTGGTAATTTCCAAAGGAATATTTTTGAGTATAGATTCAGTTAATTTTACTTTAATTGACGCCATTTTTCGCACACCTAGAGTTAACCCTAAATTTTTGTCGCACATTTATCGCACGAGCTGATTTTAGTTCACTAAACTTCACGTTCATTCACTAGGTATAATTTAAAAGCACAATCCTTTCAATAGCAATGAGTTACAATAACTTTGAATACTTCACGATAGGACACGTTAAGCCACTTTTGTACACTAAAGAACACAGGTAATTTTTATGGGGTGGCAGGGGTCGAGAGTTCGAATCTCTCCATACCGACCAATTAATTTAAATATTAAATACTTATAATTTAAATAAATGATAAGTAGCTTCACTACTTACAGCTAATTCAGCTCGCTCATATGTATTTATTAGATAAAAAACTTTAATTTGTAACAACATCCCTATCTTTTCCCTAATACACTGATGTGTAGCATAACTCTTAATTATAAAACTTATAACTTCAATTGATAACACAAGGCTCTAGGCGTAGGATTAAATGAGTTGCTCATTTACGATGATTAAATCTCATAGTTTAAAATTATCAATAACTACTAATAAGCCAAAAGACTGCAATACTAATCATCATCAACGCCGACATCCTACCTAATAGTTGACCTTGCCCTCGTTCTAGCAGCAACCTATTAATTTTTTGGCCGCCATAAGCATAGAGGAGTAAATTTATGCATTCAATCAGTGCGATCAAGCCTGTAAAAAGTAATGTTTGTAGACCCAATGGCAAAGCTGAGTTCATAAATGGTGGCAGCAATATCATAAGAAATAACCAGGACTTAGGGTTCGAAATCGAAACTAAGAAGCCGCGCAACATTAAATCACTATTATTACAGTCAACATGCACTGTAGCTGCATTAACTTTTGCACTCCTCCAACCATTAATACCCAACCATATAAGATAAAAAGCACCAACATATTTGAACACTTGCATAGCTGTCGGATACTCAACCAGCAATTTGGTATAACCCAGCAGGGCTGTTAGAGCAATAAGTGATATTCCAACAACCTCACCAAAAATGACCCAAAGCGCCCTTTTGACGCCCAAGCTGGCACCGTAACTCAGAGCAAGCATCATAGACAAGCCTGGTGATACGGAAATCAAAAAAAAGGTCGGAATAAATATTAGCAGCAACGTCCACTCTGATATCATGCTTCTTTTACTCGCTCAAGCACGCCGTTCATAGATTTTAGGTACTTCAATGCCTCAGAACTGAACCCCTGCTCGGCTATCCATGACTCGCTAAATGGCGGATAAATTACTGAAGCGCCCTCATTGACTCGCTTTACCCAGTCTGGATTACCTAATGCGGCAGTACCAATAGCCACCAAATCTGCGCCACCAGCCAATGCCAACTTAGCGTCTTTTTCATCTTGAACTTTTCCTGCTACCATCATAGGAATATTAGCTGGATTAGCTTTACTTAACTCAGTCAACAAGTCAGTCCCAACCTTGCCGTTAACTGATTTAAAAGTATTGCCCATTGAATAATGCACATAATCAATTTCCTCAGCTGACAGTAAACACGTGACAGCTAACTGATTTTCTAGTTCGACTCCAACCACATTGGCATAACTTTCTGGCGATAAACGCACACCTATCAGTAACTTACGTGGCATACGTGCACGAATCCCTCGCACTATTTCGATCAAAAGCCGAGCTCTATTTTGTACACTGCCTCCCCACTGATCAGTCCGCCGATTAACTTGGGGATTGAGAAAGTTACATAGTAAAAAATTATGTGCTGCGTGCAATTCAACACCATGTAAGCCTGCGTCATAAGCTCGTTGCGCTGATCGAACAAATGCCTCTATGAGCTCATGAATATCATTATCTTTCAGTTCAGTTACCCCCAGAGCATAACGGTCACTTGGTTGCTCAGCGCTAGGCCCTGAAGGAGCACCTTCATTTAAATCAGGCAAAGCCCTTACTCCACCATGATGAAGCTGCACTAATACCTGTGCATCATTTTCATCCGCAACTTTAGCTAAACTCGAAAAGGCATTCTGCTGTGAGAGCGTCATAAGAGCGGGTTGTCCTGACCAGCAACGACCACCAGGCCACACCTGAGTTGCCGCGGCAATGATTAAGCCAAACCCGCCTCGAATACAACTTGCAATCCAATCAAGTTCAGCTTGACTTGGATCTCCATTGTCAGCACTCATGTTATGAGTAAGAGGCGCAAGTACCGCACGATTTTTAAGCTGCACTCCTGCTTGAAGAAATTGATACGCATTATTTATATCTTTTTGCATGGGTTAAACCTGTTATGAAATGATATTAAGTCCATTGTAACCAATGCCAAACAGGATATAATCAGAGTTTTAGGAAATACATTAATGCCCAACAGGACATGAAATGAATAATCACAAAACAGATACTCTTTATCTTATGCGTCTGTTGGTCGCCATAGTTCGATTCGACTCATTTGCCTTGGCGGCCGAGCACCTTGGCATAACACCAAGTAAGGCCTCTAAAGACATAAAATATTTAGAACACACTTTAGGAGTAGTATTACTCAACCGCACCACTCGAAAACTTCACCTTACAGATGCAGGTGAGTTGACCTTTAGCCAAGCAGAACAAATGATCACATTGCATGAGCAGTTAATTGATGGTTTAAACAATCAACGCAACGCACTCAGTGGTGAGCTTCGTATCTCGGCGCCCACTTTGTGGGGTGAAATAATGCTCACGCCTATATTGCTTAAATTTCGCGCCGAACACCCTCAAGTACGTTTAATAGCTGACTTCAGCAACCATAAATCAGACTTACATAGAGACAGTATTCATGTAGTATTTCGCAGCACTGAGCTAAACAACGAACCCTATCTCGCTCGCTTCATTGCAAAAGATGAAATGGTATTGTGTGCAACTGACGAATACCTGTTACAGAGTTCAGCGCTAACTCACCCAGAGGACTTAAAAACACATAGTCTAATTACCCGCTGTAATGGGTATTCACGTTATGAGCAATGGACATTAATGGATAATGATAAAGAGTTAATAGTAAATGTTGCCGGCGAATTGGCTTTTAGTGATAAAAAAGTAATCCACGCAGCCATGTTGCAAGGAGCAGGAATAGCACAGCTACCTCGCTATCTAGTTGCCCAAAAATTAGAACAAGGGTCTGTTCGTGAGGTGTTACCAACCTTTCGCCCTAAGGGCGCAAGTTTTTACGCCCTTTATACCCAGCGACGAGCTGAGTCAGCCTTAGTGACTCATTTTGTAGAGTATGTAATGCAATCACTCAGCGAAAACTAGGTCTGTTGGTAATATTTTTTATGTTTTAAGTTATGCTGATTTTTAGAGATAAAAAATCAAACCTTAACTTTATACCAAGCTAAAGAAATAATACTTGAATATCTGTTGCGCTGATAAGTGTTGCAGATTATTTTTAAGTTTCACTACAAAATGAACTGCCATCACTGTTTACAATTTGGTTGCCAGTTGTACACATAAATAGGTGTTTTGTAGAAATCACTAAGTTTAATAACTTTAGTTGGTTTATGTGATGGTAAAGCGAAGGTGTTGCTCACAATGGTGATGCTTTTTGCCATGTCGTGTTTCAACTTATCTTCAAGCGCCACCATTGCACCAGGGAAAAGGTAACATACTAGAGTAGCAGCCCCGCTGAGATCAGCATTTTTAAAATCTTTACGGTATAGAGTAAGGTTATCTAAACCCAAACTATATTTAAAAATCACTGAAACAAGCCATGGAAACCAAGATACCTCATAGCCAATAACCTGTTTGTTCGGATGCTTTTTGGCAACCGCTATAACAAGCGTTCCCCAACCAGAGCCTAAATCAACTAACGCGCCTTTTTCACCTGTATTTATTTCGGCCAGCATAGTTTGGCACGCTGTGCTTGAACTCATCATCGGTGAAATACCCGTTTTTAAAGTACTCCAAACAATTGATAAAGCGATTAAAAGAATAATAAAAAAAGTGTGATAGCAATAAAGTCCATGCTAAGTAATACCTAATGACAGCTGAATATTCATAATTTACCTTAGCGCTGATTTTTCAAATGCTAGCGTAGCCTTATGTTCAAATTTACAAGAAGCAACAACTTGCCTGCTCTTGGTAAATCGAATCTAAGTCTAACAGGATTGTATGCTGACTCGCTAATACGATTAAGCATGAACAAACTTAGTAAGAGAGTATTCCCTATGATCCATGAACTATATTTCTTTCATGCGCTCAAGAATCAACCACTCCTGCCGTTAATAAATAAACATTAAAACAATAAACAATTTGTACAGGAGGTACCCTATGGGCTTTTCAAACGATGAATTATTATTCTTATCGGATTTATTTAAAGCACAAGCCCCGCCTCAACTACCACAAAATCAAAAACTAACTGTGCAAAGTGATATTCCTGCTAACATAGCTTGCTTGTTTCAAAATGCAAATTTAACGTTACTTGCTGAAGTCGGGCACTATCAATTGTGGTTTCCACTTGAGTTTAAAGTTGACTCGTCAGGCACGTTTACACCTTCTTTAAGTGCACCAGAGGTAATTGATACAAAAGGCAATCAACGTAGTTGGCGATGGGACAATCTAAATATAAAAAGTGAGGGATACTATATTGAGTCTATTTCTAGTTCAGGTATCTTTTTAAAACCGCAAGGAGAGCATGCTGCTTTTAATGATAATCAAATTATGCAATTTGATTTACCTAATAAAAAGCACATTACCATGAGTATAGAGACAGTCAGGAAGTCCAAAGATGGTATAGCAGCGAGAATAATTGATATTCATGAAGGGCAAGAGCATCTCAGAGCATACTTGTTTGATGTACATAAACGCCAGTACGCCAACTTATATAATGCGATTCCTCCCAGTTAGTTGCGCTTAGCTCAAGGCGCCGATAAGCTATAGCATTTATTGCAAACAAAGAAGGTTTTATGAGCGAAACTATTTACCCGATTGGTACTGTTGGAACACCTTGGTCAAACGAAGAAAAGGCAAAGTGGTTTGAGCTACAGTCAATCAAACGTAGTTATCAAGAATGCGTGGTCTCTCTCATCGATGAGTTACGTAATGATTTTGATGTAGCCCAGTACGGTGCGCTTGAGTACGCTATTGAACGCTACCCTCTTTTCGTTATTAAGTCTAAAAACTGGCATGATGACAAACCTACCGTGCTCGTTACTGGTGGCGTACATGGTTATGAGACCAGTGGTGTGCATGGTGCATTGCGCTTTGCAAAAACTAAAGCAGCACATTACAGCGAACACTTTAATATAATTGTAGCACCCTGTATTAGCCCTTGGGGGTACGAAACTATTAATCGTTGGAACCCAGCAGCCGTTGATCCTAACCGTTCTTTTTATGCTGATAGCCCAGCCCCTGAGTCTGCAGCTATTATAGACTATATGCACAGCAACAATATCCAGCCAATTGCGCACATTGATTTGCATGAAACAACTGATACCGATAACAGTGAGTTTAGGCCTGCTTTGGCTGCGCGTGATGGAATTACTAATAAAAACTGGAATATACCTGATGGCTTTTACCTTGTTGCTGATTCAGTAAAACCAGAGCCTGCATTTCAAACTGCGATAATAGAAACAGTTGCACAAGTAACTCATATTGCACCCAGTGATGATAGCAATAAATTAATTGGTGTACCTCAAGAACAGTTCGGTGTAATTAATTACAGCGCACGTGAATTAGGGTTATGTATGGGCTTTACAGATGCTAAATATGTAACAACAACAGAGGTCTACCCTGACAGCCCGACCGCAACAGATGAGGAATGTATCCTTGCTCAAGTGGCTGCAATAACTGGCGGTTTAGATTACATTATCGCAAACTAATTAACACTCAGTAAAGAATTAAATATTTCATTAACAATACAGAATCAAATAAAATATACCGTTAAAACTTAAAAAACAGCCAAACCCTCACCATAAAAACACAGTTTTCAGAAAAAATATGCAAACTGTGTTTTTATTGACTAAATTCCTAGACTTACATCTATATTTGTATAAAATTCGCGCTCTTTATTTTAGCAAGGATAGAAATTGGAACTAAAAAATAAATACGGTCATGTTTCATTACAAGTTGAAAGTAATATTATTATTAGCAACTTTAACGGCAGTATTAATGAAAGCTTAGTGCTTGATTTTAGTAAAGCTATTTTAAGCCAAGCTAAAATTTTTGCTGGTTCACCTTGGGCTTATATAAGTAACTCTTTATCTGTGCAAGCAGCAACGCCAGGTGCTGAAGAACGCTTTATTTGCCTGACCAAAGATATGGTTAAAAAAGGCTGTGTTGCAAGCGCATATATATTGGACTCTACTGTCGCAATAAATCAAATGCAACGTGTTTTAAATCGTGCAGGGCTTTATCACAATATTCATGATTTGCTTTTTACCAATATGGAAGAGGCCCTGTCATTTGTCGAACAAAAAATGAAAGGACCTGTTACTTCATCTTAGCTAGTTAGTTTTTATAAAACATACTCTGTTGTGTTTGTGAAATACTCGAGTCTTCTTTTGCTGTTACCTCAAATTCCAACTTGGTTACTTTTTTTGTTAGATCATAGCTATCGGCTACAACTGTTACTGGGATTTGTTTCATCACACCGGGTTCTACGCGCGTCTCGCGTGGCGCTTTCAGTGTTCCAGCATCAAATCCGTTTAATGACACACGGTAATGTAGCGGCTGTTGTGTTTTATTAATAATTGTCAACGTGTATGGGTTTTCAACTAAGCCTTCATAAGTCATTCTGTATAGTGCATTTCTATCACGTAGCACTGAAACCTCAATAGGCGTTCTTTGTGCCAACCAAACAACCATTACTATTGATAGTAAAACCGTTAACCCGCCATATCCTAAAAGCTTTAACCTAAATGGATTGGTTACTCCTCCCTCCATTTGTTTTTCACTGGCGTACTTGATCAGTCCTTTTTGATAGCCAAACTTGTTCATTGTGTCATCGCATGCATCAATACATAAACCACAGTTTATACACTCATATTGTAATCCATTTCGAATATCAATTCCCGCAGGGCATACTTCCACACACAAGTTGCAATCTACACAATCTCCTAAATCTAAAGACTTTGGATCGGCTTTGCGTTTTCGTGGCCCACGATTTTCACCGCGCTCACTGTCGTAGGTAACAAGGAGTGTATCTTTATCAAACATAACAGACTGAAAACGAGAGTATGGGCACGCAACGGTGCACATTTTTTCACGCAAAAAACCTGCATTACCGTAAGTGCAAAAAGCGAATAAGAACACCCAAAAGCTGGTTATACCAGACCAATCAAACATTACCATGTCACTATAAAGTGATTTAACAGGTATAAAATAAGCCATAAACGACGTGGCGGTGAATAAAGAAATAACAAGCCATGCACTGTGTTTAGTTATTTTTTTACGCCATTTGGCTACTGCCCAAGGTGATTTGTCTAACTTGATACGCTGATTACGTGTGCCTTCTATGCGTTGTTCAACCCATGAAAACATTAGCATCCAGATTGTTTGTGGGCAGGTATATCCACACCATACTCTGCCAAGCCAGTTTGTTACGAAAAAAAGTGCAAATGCCCCAAGCATAAATAGTAATGCTAAAATCATAAAGTCTTGTGGCAAAAGCGTTAGACTAAAAATCGTGAACTTCTGAGTACCAACATCAAACAGAACAGCTTGTTGCCCGTTGTATTGAATCCAAGGAATAGCAACAAATACAAACATGAGTAGCCACCCTAAATTACGACGTACTTGCTGAAAAAAACCTTTTTGCTCGCGAATATAAATTGGCCCCTCATCCTTGTAGGGTTTAATGATCATGTCTTCTTCTTTAATATCAAATTTCATAATACTTACTTCATTGTGACGGTGTTTGAGTAAGTATTTGCAACTTTCAGACCAAGCTGAAAGCTTTATCTTATCCTTTAATTACAATAAGTTAATCTTATTATTAATATTAAAATTCGCGATATAACACGCCACTCGCGATATATCGTTACTTTGTGATTTTTAGCTTTTTCATTTTTGATCGTAATGTACTCTCTGGCATACCAAGCCTAATCGCAGCTCCTTCTGGGCCTGATACTTTACCATTTGTTATATCAAGCACTGTTTCTATGTGCTGTTTAACGACACAATTAAGAGAAAGTGATGGGTTAACACTTGAGTTAACCTGCCCATTCAATGGCTGAGTTAAGTTTATTACCGTGTGTTTTGATAAAATAGCTTCTCTTTCTAATACGTTTTGTAACTCTCGAATATTCCCAGGCCAATCATACGCTTGAAGCTGATTTATAGCCTTTTTACTTAATCCTTTTAATTGCTTACCTAAACGTTTATTAAGTTGTTGAACAAGGTTAACACTCAAAAGTGGTATATCTTCTTTTCGCTCTTTTAATGCAGGCACGCGAATTGGAAATACATTTAAACGATAATAAAGATCGATTCTGAAATGTCCTTGTTCAACCATTTGCCATAGATCGCGATTAGTCGCTGCAATAATTCGTATATCAACAGTGAGCGTGGAACTTCCACCAACTCGCTCAAACTCACGCTCTTGCAAAACTCGTAATAACTTACTTTGTGACTCTAGTGGCAACTCTGCGATTTCATCTAAAAACAATGTACCATTATCCGCAAGTTCAAACCGCCCTTTACGGCGCTCATTTGCACCCGTAAACGCTCCTTTTTCATGACCAAATAACTCGGACTCTAATAAGCTGGGTGTAAATGCTGCGCAATTAACTTTTATAAAGGGCTGCTTATACCTGTTACTTAAGCGATGAAGATTGCGCGCTACTAGCTCTTTGCCTGTTCCATTTTCACCCAGGATGAGCACTGTACTGTCAGTTGGGCTAACTAATTTGATTTGTTCTAACATTGCTTGAAATACATGGCTTTTACCGACTAACCCTGAATCTTGCCAATCTTCATTTAATTGCGCTGTAAGGTACGTATTTTCGTCTTTTAATTGCTCACTCATGGCGCTAACTTGCTTAAGGGCATCGCGTAAAGCATGCTCTGTTTCATGCTGTTTTGAAACATCGCGAAATATAGCGACAGCACCAATTAACTGTCCGTTTTTATAAACTGGTGTTGATGTGTATTCAACAGGAAATTGCGTGCCGTCTTTACGCCAAAACACTTCATCTTTAACATGCCTATGAACGCCATCAAACATAGTGCAATAAATTTGGCATTCATCTGCTGGATAAGGTGAGCCATCAGCATGACTATGGTGATGGTACTGATGAATTTTTTTACCCAGCAATTCACTTGCTTGCCAGCCAGTCATGCGCTCTGCAGCAGGATTTATAAATACCGCATTGCCGGATAAATCAAAACCGTAAATCCCCTCACCTACTGCATTAAGTAATAAAGTAGGGTCATTCAAAAATTGTTTGATCATAAAACCATCTCTCGCGATATATCACGAAACTTTAGCATTTCTACTCTTTATTTACACTTTTACTTACAAAATATATTTTTATTCACTGGGTGTACCCATTATGATAAAGAAAAACAATAAAGTAGAGTTACTATGTCATTAACCATTTCTCACTTAGAAAAACATTATGCCTCCGTAAATGCAGTAGACAGACTGTCATTTGAAGTTCAGCGAGGTGAAATTTTTGCTCTGCTTGGCCCAAATGGAGCTGGTAAATCCTCATTGGTTAAAATGCTGGTTGGTTTTACTTACCCAGACGCCGGTGAAATTGAGCTTATTGACGAGAACCAACAATACTCATCAATCCCTTCCCTATTATTAGGCTACTTACCTGAAGACCGAGGGTTATACCCTGAAAAAACATTAAAACAAAACTTACAATTTTTTGCGCTGCTACATGGCGTGTCGAATCAAGATTTTGAACAGCGATGCCAACATTGGTTGAAGAAGTTTAGCCTATACGATCGTTTAAACGACCCGTTGAAGTCTTTATCAAAAGGTAACCAGCAAAAAGTTCAGCTTATTACAGCCATACTGCATGAACCTAAATGGGTAATACTTGATGAGCCTTTTTCTGGATTGGATCCCATTAACCAAGAGTTGGTGGTGGAGTTTTTAGCTGAGCTCAAGCAACAAGGTATGACTGTAATACTGAGTGCGCACCAAATGGCTATGGTAGAAAAACTAGCTGACAGAGTACTGCTTCTTAATAAAGGCCAAAGCGTGCTGTACGGTAAGCTAAGTGAGATCTTTGCTCAATATAACAACTATATGATTGATGTCAGCTTTAGCCAATCTATTGATAAAGTACAGCTTGAAGAACTTAACGTCACCTGCAGCACCAAGCAGCTCTCTTCAACGCGATTAACTATTACGTTAACTGAGCAACAATCACTGAATGAGGTATTGCCACAGCTGCTTAAGTTGGGCGATATTACTGAGTTTAAAAATCAATCACAATCATTACATGCTATTTATCTTCAGGCCGTTGCCGAACATAATTCGCACGCTCACCAGGAGCAAAATTATGAAAAATAAAAACGTATCAGCACCACAGCAAGTTTGGACTGTGGCTAAATGGGAGTTCATGCATTTTTTTAAATTAAAGCAAGAAGTTATTTCCAAACTCATTATGTTGCTAATCGCAGCTATTATCTATTTTTTTGCTGCAGATGGAACTGACCTAAATAAACAGTACACCTTGGCGACTAATACAGAGCAACAACTTTTCAACCAATTAAACCCGCGGTTCACGTTTAAAAGTGTTGAAGATATTAATTCGGTAGTTAAAAGCTTAGGCCATAATGAATTTGATGGAGCACTTAAATATGAAGACGTAGCCAACACATTCACATTAATAACCTATGAAAAAGAAGCATGGCAAACGTCTTTAACCTCAAATATTAACGCAGCATTGCAACAACAACGATTCAACGCGCTTAATTTGACTAAACAGCAACAGGATAGTTTGACCAAGAACATTAATATTGAACATCAAGTACTTGATGAGCTATTAAAAAATCAGGCTGACAAAGGGCAAACTTACACCGCCTTTGGAGTGTTAATATTATTATTTGTAGCTATGTTTGGCGTATTTGGACAACTGTTTGTTAGTATTACTGGCGAAAAGCAAAACCGTGTGACAGAGCAACTAATGGCTACGATGACGCCACAAACTTGGATTGATGGCAAACTAGCAGGACAAATATTGCTTGCAGTAAAAACAATGCTTGGGACGCTTATATCAATTGTGCTTTCCATGCTATTTTTTACTGTAATAATAAAACAACAACCCCTGAGCTTAAGTTTTGTTAATTGGTCAATGCTACCTTGGTTTATCGCGTTTGCAGTGTTGGGCCTTGCCATTTGTGCTGCGTTTATGGCAGCCATTGCAGCAGGAATTGATGATCCAAACCACAGTAGTAAAAGTGCATTAATGATGCTGCCAATAGCCCCTATTGCCATTGCATTTTTCATTATGGACGCACCTAACGGCCTCATTAGTATTGTGTTAAGTTACCTGCCTATCACCGCCTTTGCAGTAATGCCTGTTAGGATGTCATTAGTTGATTTACCTTTTTGGCAGCCGCTTTTATCGATACTACTTGGTGCAGGCTGTTTTTATTACTTACGCATCTTTGCAGCACGTATTTTTAAAATGGGGATGAATATGTATGGCAAGGAGCCAAGCCTTAAAGCAATGTGGCTAGCTATTTTTAAGTAATTTGGAGTGTAGAGGTAGGCTAAGCAATTAGCCTACCTCGCTAAATAGTACTTTTTAATAGTTTAAAATTAAAACATGTAAAACATCGAGACAGCAAAGGTTGTGTTTTTCTCTTCAATTTCATTACCGGGGTCGAGTCTTTGGATTATTGGTAATACTTCAGGTGATAAGTTTGCATACACTTGATTAGAAAACCTATCATCATCGATGGTATATGAGAAACTTTCATATTTTAGCTTTACACTCAATCCTGCATTTTCACTAAATAAATAGCTATACGTTGAGGCTAAACTATAGCCAAACGAGTCTCCTTCAATTCCGTCAAAAGGCTCTCTGTCTAATTTGGCTGATAATTGAGCACCGGTTACACTTAAGCCAATAGCTGAGTTATCATTAATGGTGTAGCTATAAGAGGAGCCAAAAAACGCCCCACTGTTTGCAAAAGCATCTGCTGCGCCATATTCTTTTTCAGCAAATCTTACGCCTACAAAAATATCTAAGTCGTTATAAATGTTATAACCAATGGTCAAAGAAGCATCTGCATGAGAGAAATAATCTTCATCATTGCCATTATCATCTAAATCACCAACGGAATAATCATTAGCCCACAGAATTTCAACCTCTTTTTGTGTCAAACTTTGTCCAACGTTTAACCCTGCCCCTTCAAAGCTTCCGCTTAATGAAACATTTAAATCTAAACGAGTATAGAAACTTTGCCCCGAAAACATCGCTGATAAACCTAGCATTTGAAAGTCAGCATTTGCATACGCACCATCAACAGTTAGGTCGTTTATACCATGAGAAACGCTAATTGATGGTATAAAATGCCAAGAATCACCTTGGCTTCTTAAATTATTAGCATTACTGTGGTTTTCACATTCACACTCGTGTGCACTAGCATTTGATGATGCAATCGCAATTAGTGTTGCAATTGCAAGTTTTGATTTAAACATTTTGTTCCCTTTTAATTTTTACTACCACGTTGCTCTTATTTTCGGTGCCGTTTCAGGCTTTACCAAAAAGAAATCATATTTATACAATGAAGAATGCTCCCAAGGGATCTGTTTGCCTTGAGTTTCATTAATAACTTGGGCGCGAACTTGCGAAAAAATACGATCCACAGAAACTCGCGGTGTAGTCATGTTTTTAAGTAAATACTTGGTGTAAGTACCATTTCTTCCTTCACCATCCGCTGCAACATTGCCAGGAGATGTTGCAAACGCAATTAAAGTATTTGCAGGAGCTTTAACCTCTGCAAGTCCTTTCGAACGTTTTAAACCTCTGAATTCATTCGCAAGACTTCTAGAGCTAGGAAGAATATTCGTCCCTTCATAAGGATTGTTTCTGCAAGCATCCATCACTAAGATGCTTAAATCCGGATTCTGTTTTCTTAAATGTGACATCAATACTTCAAGGTTATATGAAACTGAATCAAATGTTGTGGTAGGTAAAATCTGATTATTTACCGGTATTAAAAAGTTTTTATCATGCTGTTGAATCGCATGACCAGCATAGTAAAAAAATAACTGAGTTTGTTCCGTGACACGTGTTTTAAAGAAATGCTCTACTTTATTTTCTAAGTTATGTTTATCTAAGTCTAATAATAGCGTCACATCAAACCCTAAAGCTTCTAAGCTAGCAGCCATATCTTGGGCATCATTTTTAGGATTCTCTAAAGGAGATACTTGATAGTTTGAATTACCAATAACTAGCGCTTGGCGCATAGCTAACTTTTTAGACTCTGTAGCTGCACAGCCACTCAGGATCAGTAATAAATAGCTGTATAGAGACAAATATTTAATAAAGGTGGCAACTGAATAGCTCATTATTTTTCTACCGTTCTAAATTGTAAAACAGAATGCACTATGCTTGTTGTAGGTTGATTATTTATTACTCGTTTTAAACCTCGAGTTTTAGCAAGTGCTACATTTCGATTTTTTGCAATTGTTTGATATCCGGTTAAGTCATCGTAGTATGAATTGGGTAAATCGGCTTTTGTTAACTTCGACCCTGCACTAATTTGAATACTCTCTACCCCAAATGGTGGTTCAACTATAAAATCTCCAATTGTGAGCCACTGATTGATCTCAACTGTTGTAACACACTTTAAAAAAAAGCCTTCGCCGTTACGAGGTTTATCATGAAGCTGAAGTAGGTAACCCAACTCTTGAAATTTATTTTTGGTAAAACCACTGATGTAAAAACAGCCAGGCTGCGACAACATTACCTGTAAACTAACTGCTTCAGACTCTGAGAACAGCAATCCACGCTTACCTTTATTTGTTTTAATATCAACAAATAAATCGCCACTCTGTACTTGGTAGTTAGTGAACAAAGATTGCTGAAAAGCTTCCGATTTTAAGTTCATATTACTAATGTTATTGTTAAAATAACCTATTACACTAGCTTCAGCTTCTGAAGTTGAAACATCTATTAAGTGATACAAAACGACAATCTTATCACCTTCATAACCGATGCTGCCTGATAATATATATTTAGCATTGCGCTCATCAGCAACAGTATTTGTAATTGAATGCTTCAACTTTTTATATATTTCAATTGCAAATGAAGGTATGGATTGGTCAATGGATACCACTGGTTTTATAAGCAAAGAAGCTGCTGGCAATATAGCTTTTACCCGTTCAATGAATGTTACTACATCAACTGGATTCTTAACCATTTCAGTTAATAACAAATCTAGCGTAGTTTTATCAAGCAACACCCGTACTTTGTAATTATCGTGCGGGTTGAACGAATTTATAATGGCTTCATATTGTTTTAATCTTGAGAGCTTGCTGATCAATTTAGACATAACTGTATAGCTATCTGAAAATTTTTGTTGAGCTAAAAAAAGGTATGTTTTATCAATCTCAGCTGCTAGTTTTTCCGCTGATTGCATATATAGCTTTGTTGATTTTAATTTGTCTAGGCTGGCAATACATTTTATTGAATCTTTAGTTTCTAATGTTTCACATTCTTGCCTAGCTCCATACACAGGTAAACTCGAATATGTGCGAGTCGATGTTTCAAAAACACTTTCAATAGCATTGTTTTTTTTCTTTTTAAAAACACTTGATTTAGTTTCTACATTGACAAAT
Organism: Pseudoalteromonas atlantica; assembly: GCF_043641955.1. Taxonomy (GTDB): domain Bacteria; phylum Pseudomonadota; class Gammaproteobacteria; order Enterobacterales; family Alteromonadaceae; genus Pseudoalteromonas; species Pseudoalteromonas atlantica_A. Next base: position 171,595 of record NZ_JBHZRV010000002.1, on the reverse strand, counting down.
ATTTGCCCACTCAACATAGTTAGAGCTTGTTGTTGTGCACTAGTTAAACATGATTCATTGGTTATTTCTGAACAATTACTTAGGCCAACACCAATTATCACATCATTATTTGCTGATAAATAAGTTGAAAACGTTACTATGGTAAATAATAAAACTTTAATCATTAAATTTTTCCAGCTCTGACGTAAGCTCTGTTTCATAAAACTGCTTTCTTACTAATACCTTTTTCAAATAATTTTTCGTTTCTTCAGGCGTTTTTGTTAATAATGTGTTTTTAACTTCAGCAACAGTTAAATTATTAATTGCAGACTGAGCTTGCCTTAGGCTTTTACTAGTACCATTAAAAGCTTTAGCTACATTACCAACCCCGGTATTATAAGCAGAAATAGTACATAACAATTTACTTTGCTCATCTGTAATTGCAGGAAAGTAATTTTTCTGGACAATATTAAGGTAGGCAACCCCGTAAAGTATATTGGTTTGAGGAGAATAAAGTGATTCCTCCGCAGGTTTTGATTTTTGCTTAAATACACGCCGATTAACGTCTAACCCCGCAGTAGAGGGCACTATTTGCATCAGACCAAAAGCAGGAATGTAGGATTTTGCTAATGGATTAAAGCTTGATTCAGTTTCAACTATAGCCAAAATCAAAAATGGGTCTACATTGTACTTTTTAGAAAATTTATTTACTTCATTTAGATAGAGTTTGGCTTTATCAACTCGGTTATTTTTAAAGCTAAATTTGAAGGCGCTAATATTTTTAGGCAATTGAGCTTTTTGAATTTGTTCCTTTTCGTACTCTAATGACTTTTTATAAACCGACATTACTGACTTTTGCTCTTTATCCGTACTTTCTGAGTGATTTAAAAAGTTGCCGACCTTTTTTATTTCGCTACTCAATTTTATATTTACTTTTTTCTTTAATGCTCGTTGGGCCTGAGCGACTGATATGCTCTCAATTTCACTTAATTTTATATCAGTACCCAGTGAAATAGATTCAGCGATAGTCACGGGTGAAGTTTTGAAAGCTGATTTTGATGCAATCGCTGTTTTCGTATCCGAAAACACAGTGTTTACTTTTTCATTTATTCGCACACTATCAATAGGGCTTGCTAGTTGATCGTTAAAAATTGAAACTGCCTGCTTTTTAGTTAAAGAATCAATTGTTATTAACTCAACTGTATTATGCTGATAGTTAATAGAAAACTTAGATGACAATTTATCGTTATATATTACGATTTCTGTTTCGTTACTCGTATCAGCAACCCCCCATTTTTCAATTAAGGATTGCTTAAATAATTCATACTTTTCTAAACGTTGTTTATTGAAAGCTGTAATTTTGTTTTTTCTTCTTTCTTTAAAAGCTGCAAAACGCTCTTTAGCCGTCATCTCTTGCGCAGATAAAGTGTTAAATATAGGTATTAAAATTAAGAAAAGTAAGATAAGTAAACGTAGTTTCACCGCTTTCTTCCATAAATAACGTATTCGCGTGAAGATAAAACTGCATCAGCAATCATATCTACGGATAATTGTCCTACACCATACAAGTTTAACGGTAAAGACTTTAAAGGTTCAGTTTGTTCGAGGACTTTAAGCTCATCTATTAGCATTGCTTGTTCTATCTTGTTTAATAAAAGCGGCTCTTTAAAAGCTCGAGCTGCAAAACCAACATTACCAATGTACTTCTTCAAGAAAAGTGAGTTTTTCCCCAGCTGGTCCTCTACAACAAAGAGTGATTCCTTTGGATTTACAGCTAAACCTGCAAATCCGGGTGCCAATTGTTCAGTGGTTGAGTCCGTTTCAATGTTATTGAGTTCAAGTAACCCCACAGGTATAAAGTCGTCTTTTATAGTGATTATTGTAAATGCTTTGACCTGCTTTTCACGATAAAAAATTGTTAAAATATACTTACTATTCAAATAGTAAGTATAATCAATTTGATTATCTACTTGTGATGTTCTCATTAACTCAGCAGGACCAAATGCACTCTCAATAAAATCTTTATTCAAGCCGACTTGCACAAGCTGCAGCTTTTCATAGTCAAGCGTATTTGTGAATTTGGAAACTGAATATTTGTAAGCGGATTGCAACAAATCAACAGAATCATTCCATGCACCTAATGCGAGAAATGTAGCTGCAAAAGTAACTGCAACATTTTTTACATTAATCCAAAAGGAGTTAGGTTTTTCGGTAGCCATTAGTGATTCTGAACCAGCTCAGATTTTATGAACTCTAGATACAAAATTGATTCATTTTCAGCTTTGATAGAGCTCTTTGGTTGCTTGATTGCTTCATGCAACATAGCTTTCACGCTATCATTGGGTAATACTACTAATGCACACATTTGTTCTGTGTCATTTATTCTTACGTATTCTGTTCTTTGGGTCTGTGCATTTATTAATGCGCCTTCAGAAAATGTTGTGGCAAGCTGTTCAAATACAGAACTAGATAGTGCTTTGTTGGCTGTTGTACGTTTTTCACTAATTCGCTTTTTCATTTGTACAATTCTATTACTAATTTGAGTGTTCAAATTAGATTGTGCAAGCATCACCGCTTCCATCGAATCAACACCAAAGTCACCAGAGCTGCTGGAACAGCCAACAGCAGGTAGACCGCCTTTTACGAGCTTATAAGGTTGAAAAATCCAATCCGAATTGTTAGAAAGTGCGCTACCAGCTTTCAGTAAAATTAACAGACAAACAATTTTATATACTATTTTTTTCAACAGTGAAACCTCCTTATTCAAAGTGTTAGAAATTCTAGTTTCACTCCGAAAAATGTCAATTCTGTCTTTATGTGTATATACGACAATTATGTACTCAAATACGACAAAACCAATCCAAGGCACTGTTTTTATTGATAAATAATTAATTTTATAGATTTATAAAATGCTAGGCTCGGGGTGTTCTCTGCTCTATTCAGCTAAGTTTTTATTAGTATTCCTATTCGTATTTTAATTAGCCTGCAAAATATCATCCTATGCATGCGATACTTTTAATACTATTGACTAGATGTTTGACGCTTAGGAAAGCTTATAATAAAAAACTAAACAAAATAGAGATATTAATTAAATCCATATACTTGTTATCAGCTCTCCGAATAAAAAGGTTTATCAATAACTAATGAATATGGCAAAGAACACATCTAATGGGGGTAACCTTTTAAACAGTGAATTATGCATTTTACGATGTTTCAATTAACTTTAAATCATGTAAATAGAGACGCTTTTATCGTTACTACTTAGTGCAGGCTGTTTTTATTACTTACGTATTTTTGCAGCACGTATTTTTAAAATGGGGATGAATATGTATGGCAAGGAGCCAAGCCTTAAAGCAATGTGGCTAGCTATTTTTAAGTAATTTGGAGTGTCGAGGTAGGCTAAGCAATTAGCCTACCTGAAATTTAATTAGTGGTTAATTGTTTTGCTGTTAATATAATCTGTCAGTGCGAACAACACACCCGAAACAACAAACGTAATATGAATAACGACTTTTAAAATTAGTTCTTCACTGGTGTACGATGAAGAGCTAATAAATACTTTCAATAATTCTACAGCAGATATAGCAACAATGGCGCTAATAAGCTTCATTTTTAGCCCAGAAAAACCAACCTTCCCCATCCAAGCAGGTCTATCTTCATGATTCTCTATATTGAGTTTCGATACAAAATTTTCATAACCACTAAAAATAATTATAAGCAATAGCCCACCGAGTAACGCCGTATCTACTAGCGTTAAAATCCCTACTAACAGTTCTTCGTTAGTGGCTGTAAACGTAGCAATGCCCATTAGGTATAACTGTTTAAAGAATTTGATCAGTAATAAAATAACGGCAAATAATAGCCCAACAAAAAATGGAGCAAGTAACCAACGCCCACGAAATATAAATGTTTCTAATACGAGCTCTGCTCTGCCTGCTTGTCGTTTAGGTTTTGTAGGGGCTTGATTGTCCATTTTGCTCATCATTTTAAAAAAAGCTGACTTTAACCGAGTTTGTTATTTGATACAAACACTAAAGTGTTTTTCTTTTCGGTATAAATTTCATCTTAACGATAAAAATATTTCGTTTTCTTTTATAAGCATTTCGATTAAGAATCATATAACCCACTGAGCATTTCTCTTTGGTTAACAACTTTTATTAGGAATGAACACATGAACAAAACAATGCTAACCCTTATCATTGCGCCAATTTTTAGCGTTGTTGCGACATTCGCTGTCGCAGAAGACGCTGTTGATGCGCCTGAAGAAATAATCCAAGAATTTACAGAAATGTGTATAGATTGGGCAAAAGATGACGATATCAGCGATTCTGAGCTTAAGCCATACGTTTTAAAGTGCGTTAATGATGAATTAACAGCTGAAGGCTATAAAAAAGTGACTGACGTAAAAATTTAATTAAATTCGCTTAATCATAAAAAACCGAGATTGCACAAGGGTGTGAATCTCGGTTTTTTTATTGCTCGCATATATTAATAAAGAGCACATTACGTGCTCACATATCACTACTCAGCAGCTTTTTTGGCTTTTGTAGCGGCCTTTTTTGGCGCTGCTTTTTTAGCTGGTGCCTTTTTAGCGGCTGCTTTCTTTTTAGGTGCGGCTTTTTTCTTCGCCTCTTCAACCCACTTTCCAGCATTATAATGCGCTGTCCAGCCCGTTGCTTTACCTTCAACCTCTGTCATTACGTACTGCTCTTTATTCTTACGGCTGTAGCGAACAATCGCTAGATTTCCGTCAGGATCTTTTGCAGGTGCATCGGCCAAATAGTAGAACTTAGGTGAAATACGATCACGAAAACGATGAAGTTCTTCGACTTTTGGTGCTCGTGTTTCACGCGATTTAGGGAATGTATTTGCAGCTAAGAAAATACCAGCGGCGCCATCACGCAATACAAAATAAGCGTCTGATTTTTCACATTCTAGTTCCGGCAATTGTACTGGGTCCTCTTTTGGCGGCGCAGCTTCACCGTTACGCAATAATTTACGTGTGTTTTTACACTCATCATTACTACAACCAAAGTATTTACCAAAACGGCCAGATTTAAGCTGCATGTCAGAGCCACATTTATCACATTCGATAATGGGTCCGTCATAACCTTTAATTTTAAAGGTTCCTTGCTCAATTACATAACCTTTACAACCTGGGTTATTACCACAAACATGTAGTTTACGCGTTTCATCAATTAAGTATGAATCCATTGCCGTTTCACATATTGGGCAACGCTTCATTTGCATTAACGTTTCAGTTTCAACATCCTCAACATCAGCAGCAACCGCTTCATCACCTGAAACTAGGTTCATTGTAGTGGTACAGCGCTCTTTTGGTGGTAGGTTATAACCTGTACAACCTAGGAATACACCTGTAGAGGCTGTACGAATACCCATTTTGCGTGCACATGTAGGGCAATCAATATCTGTTTCGACCATTTCATTTTTGCGCATACCACCATCATCTTCTTCGCCACTAGCGATAGAAAGCTGGGTAGAAAAATCAGCGTAAAACTTATCTAAAACTTGGGTCCAAATACGCTCGCCTTCAGCGATATCATCTAAACGACCTTCCATTTTTGCAGTAAAATCGAAATTCATTAAATCGGTAAAGTTTTCAACTAGACGATCTGTAACTATCTCACCCATTTTTTCTGCAAAGAAACGACGGTTCTCAACACGTACGTAGCCACGATCTTGTATTGTAGAAATGATAGATGCATAAGTAGATGGGCGGCCAATACCACGTTTTTCAAGCTCTTTTACTAAGCTAGCTTCACTGAAACGCGCTGGCGGCTTAGTAAAGTGTTGCTTAGGATCAAGTTCAATTAACGTAAGCACCTCACCTTCTTTAACTGCAGGCAGTGATTGATCTTCTTCATTCTTTTTACGAACAGCTGGCTGTACTCGTGTCCAACCATCAAAGCGTAGTACACGTCCTTTGGCTTTCAGGTGGAAATCATTTGCTGCAACAGTGAGTGTTGTTAAATCGTATTCTGCCGGCACCATTTGGCATGCCACAAATTGACGCCAAATCAGTTCGTACAGTTTTTTAGCATCAGGGTCTACACCGTCAAGGTGGCCTGATAGCACAGTAACACTCGATGGGCGAATGGCCTCATGCGCTTCTTGTGCATTACCTTTTGAACTGTAGTTAATTGGGTTTTCTGGTAAATATTTAGCGCCGTATTGTTCAACCACATAATCGCGACACATGCCTACAGCGTCTTTTGATAGATTAGTTGAGTCAGTACGCATATAAGTAATGTAACCGGCCTCATACAAGCGCTGAGCGAGCATCATGGTCTTTTTAACACCATAGCCTAAGCGTGTACTTGCTGCTTGTTGCATTGTAGAGGTAATAAATGGCGCACTTGGTCGGCTTTTACTTGGCTTTTCATCAACGCTAATAACTTTATATTCAGCGTTTTCTAATGATGCTACTGCCGCCATTGTTTGTGATTCATTTACAGGCTTGAATGGGTTATCACCCTGCTTAGCAACTTCAAGGCGTAAATTAGACTCTGCATTCTTCACATCTGCGTGGATATCCCAAAACTCTTCTGGAATAAATGCTTTTATTTCTCGCTCTCGTTCGACTAATAAACGCACAGCAACAGATTGAACACGACCCGCTGATAAACCACGAGCGACTTTAGCCCATAAAAGTGGCGATACCATAAAGCCCACAACGCGGTCTAAGAAGCGACGTGCTTGTTGTGCGTAAACCATATCAGTGTTTAGTTCACCGGGTGTTTCAAACGCTTGTTGAATTGCATTTTTAGTGATTTCGTTAAACACCACTCGTTTATACTTTTCAGGCTCGCCACCAATAATTTGTTCGAGGTGCCAAGCAATGGCTTCGCCTTCTCTATCCAAATCCGTTGCGAGATAGATTTGGTCAGCATTTTCAGCGAGTTTTTTTAATTCTTGGACTACTTTTTCTTTACCTGGAAGCACTTCATAATGTGGCTCCCAACCTTTTTCAGGATCGATCCCCATCCGAGCAACTAGGTTAGTGTAATCACGCTGCTTTTTATAAGCAGCTTTATCTTCAGGAGACATTTTGCGCACTTCAGCTGGCGTTTTAGTTGGCGCTGTTTTGGTTTTGCCAGAACCTGAGGTAGGAAGATCTCGTACATGCCCAATAGAGGACTTGACGATAAAATCGTTTCCTAAATATTTATTAATTGTTTTAGCCTTAGCAGGAGACTCTACAATTACTAGCGATTTGCCCATAGTTGCCTATTTCTAACCAAGTATTTTAAATGTGTTTAGCCCATTTTGGGCGCGAATATTTATAGGTATATCTACAAACACCAATTGTTACAAGCTTTTAATAGAAACTTTTCTACTTTTAATGATTAATTAAACAATAATTGTGTTTAATTTAGACAAAAGGATGTTTTTTAGTATTTGCAGGGGAATATATAGAATAGAAACAAAAATGCCAACCGAAAGGTTGGCATTTTAGCAAAAAGGATAGGCTGTTATACACCTATCCGGCATCTCTAATTGCTAATTGTGCTGTGGTTTCAACTTCTTTTGGTGTAGTAAATACAATAGATAAAAACCCGCTTGAGCTTTTATTTGGCTCAGCCTCACGGCTGATAGATAAACCAATGCCATGCGCAGCTGTTGCGGCACTTTCTAACATAGCAAACCCTGTTGAACCACTGTATTTACCATTATCTGTGCTAATAGCAACCGCTGTACCTGATGGGATTGGGTTGTTATAACGATCTGAGTAATAAAGAGCAAATGATAGTGCTTCAAGTTCATTATTATCACTTGGCGTTAAATCTATCGTTCCTAAGTCACAATAATCAGGTTGTGCTGTTGGCTCTAAAGCAACCACAAGTCCTGTTGCACTCTCGCCTGCAACACCATAAATAGAGTTACAACTATCAATATCCAGCCCTAACTGAACCGCATTTGCAGTTAAAATAGTGTTTCCATCGCCATCAAGTATTGGATTATCCGCATCGTCACGTTCTATCTCAACTAGGCGAGATGCAAACTGATTTCGCAGTTCAGCTTTTAATACCACAAATCGGCTATAAACTTGGCTGCCTGACATGATAATTTCAAATGATTCACGAACATCAACAACATCTTTAGTGCACAATGTTTCAAACGTATCACCTGGTGATGGCGATGTTGCCGCTTCGGTGCACAGAAGGCCATTATACTTACCGTCAGCTAATGTGTGCATACCATTGAGGTCTATATCAAAATTTTCCTCAAATTGACCTGCATTGGTATTTTCTGGGCTACATGGATCATTTGCATCCCCTTCCTGACAAAAGCGGGCATCTTGTTCAACTTCTGCTGTTATAGGGTTATAAATTGCAGCTAAACCGTCATATACACCATTTTCGTTATGATCAACAAACGCTTCAGCTAAGTCATATCCACTGTAATATTCGTTAGTATCAAAACGGCCATTGCCATTAATGTCAATAAACGACTCTTGGCCCTTTGCGGTAACTAATACTGTTGCGCGTCCACCCAATGGAACTCCATCATCATTAAATGCTGCATTTAAAATACCTGCCATACAGGGTGCTGGTGAACTGAAGTAGAGATCGCAGTTGATAGTATTTGTTTTAGGGTTTATTGAGCTAATTTGGTTGCCCCAATCAATCGATTCCTGCTCTCTCGGATCATACACAAAGGGTCTAGGCTTCTGGCTTCGCCACTGAGCATTACATTCCCCATCAACAGTGCGACATTCTAATTGTGGATTAAAAGCAACACCGTCTATTGTGCCTACCGCGCCACCTTCAGTTGTTAAATAAACAGCGGTACCATCTGGCACTGGGTTATTGAAGTGATCGGCCAAATAAACTGAAATTTCATTTAAATCGCCAATATAATCAAGCGCTTCAATATTTATAATCGCTGAGCCTGCAGTAAAACTATTACCATCAGGTAAACCTGAGCTAATTGACACTAAGTCCGATACAGTTGTTACTTGCTCATCAAGTGCAACGAGTGATAAATCGCCAGTTGGGCATGCGGTATTTGGTGCTCTATCAGCTTCATCTTTCAAACATTCAAGGTAAAGATCTTGCCAACAGGTAACGTTATTTGTTTGTTCTGCAGGTATTTGATCTTCAGGAATATAGCAAGCTTGTACCCGAACAGCCATAGGAACAAAACCAGCGTTTACTTGAACACGAGCTAACCCTTCTGCATCGGTGAAAACACTTGAGTGAGATAAACTAATCCCCCCATTGGTTGAGCTCAAACGAAAGTCCATTCTATTACTTTGAACTTCTTTCCCTATTTTGTCTTTAAGTTTAAAGGTGATTTCAGATGTTTCTGAGCGCCCTTGTCCACCAGTTCCCTTCAGGGCAATTACTGGTTCGCTTGCGTCTATAAATTCGATTGATTCAATAGGGGCTGTTGATACTGGAATATTAACTGTCGCTATAACAGGTGTTCCACCTGTTAAAACACTTGCTCTAACAGTATCACCTTGCGCTGCATTACAACCATCTGTTCGATATGTCGCTGTTGCAACACCACTCACACTGGTCGTTGTAGTGTCCATAACTGAAGTATTATTTTGTACACAACCAGAAGTAAATTCCACATCAAGCGGTGACACAACTAGATTACCGGAAGTATCAAATATCTTCACTGTAATGACAGTCGTTGCGCCCGCACCTAAAGGAATAAATTCATCTTCAATGATGTTACCGTCAGCATCTAGCTGATTATAAAGGCCGTTATCAATGGTAACGGTTAAATCAGCAGTCGCAATTTCAAATGCTTTTTGATTCGATGCCGATTTTGATGTAGCTGTTATTTGGCCAGCCCCACTATTCGCCCCAGGTTGCAGCTTTAATAGTGCAAAACCAAAATTATCTGTAAGCGCTTTACCTGATTCTGGAAGTAAGCTACCTAAATCGGTTGTTGTTTCACTTATTATACCTGCAAAACCGTCACCTGAACTGGTATCAGTTACTTTGACTAATACGTCAATCAGCTCTTCAGATGAAAATTGATTTACTTCAATACAACCAGAGCTCAAATAAGTAGATTCAAGGGAAACCGTATTGCGGTTGCTATCCCATCCTTCATTACATCCTTGCAAAAGCTTCACGTCTACACTTGCTACAGCAGTTTCAACTGACGCATCATCACCACTTGATATGAAACCGATTGATTGTGTTATTGCCACATTTTCTTTTGATGTGTAAGAAGCAACGACTTGCCCTGCACCTTTTAGTAGACCACTGCTAAGGGTTACTTTCGCCTGACCGTTTTCATTTGTTAGAGCCGTACCTAATTCTGGTGTGATTTTACCAGTAAAATTAGATTCAAATCGGACTAGCTCTCCAACTAAAGGAACACCGCTTTGCGTTAATGTGGCAGTTACTATGCCTTTATTATCTTTACTGACTGGGTTTGCATCAGTAAAAGCTGCGCCAGATTGATCAACTATATTAAGAGCAAGAGAAATTGTTCCATTACCCGTTGCATCTCCCGCTGAAGTAAATGCAAATGAATTTGAATAAACAATACCATTGAAAGTGAAACGAGCAATTACTTCTCCCGCACCCGCAACTGACCCTGCAGTAAGCAACATATGAGCAATGCCATCACTACCTGTTAAAGCTGTTCCTGAGCTTGGTGTTAGTGAACCTATATCATCAATCAAAGAAAATGTAATTCGCTCACCTGTAACAGCTGTGTCACCTTGTTTAAGCGTTGCTCTAATATCAAGAGGGGCATCACTAGATACACTATTTGATAGTTGTGATCCGGCTTCTGTATATCCTTGTAAAGTTAGAGTGAACGTTTCCTCTGTAACTTGGTTTTGATCACCGCTCGAGCTAAATGCAAATGAATCAGAATAGGAAGCTCCACCAATACTAATCGACGCAGAAACCTCACCCGCTCCTTCTATTGTACCCGCTGTAATATTAATTCGTGCGATACCATCACTATCAGTTACCGCAGTACCAGATATAGGGTCTAAAATACCCACACCATCAGCTAGGCTAAAGCTTATTCGCTCACCCGCAACAGGGTTATTGTTATTCCTCAGTTGCGCTAATATTTGTAAAGAAGCGCCGCGAGTTACTGTATTGGACTCTTCACCTGTTGATGAGGAATAACCTTGTACAGCAAGGGTATAAACAGGTGTCGTCCCCCCCTCTTTTTCAATGGTTCCACCACCGCCACATGCAGTAAGTAAAAAACTGAATAGCACAACACTTAGCCATCGCATAAAAGGCATTGACCTCTCCCTAGCGTTTGTTATTAATTATTGAAATAATATATTTACCCAATATTAACCTAAATCTGGCACGAAAATCACAACTTTTTAAGACTTTATTTGTTGTTTTTTTTATCAAACTTTTTTTTACATATTTATCGATTTTTTCTGTATAAAAATCTGCATACTGGTAGGCTATGGCAAATTTATAAAAATAGATTCTAACTATGTCGAAAATCCGTTCAATGAGTTTAACAACACGTATTATGATTGGTATGGCCTTAGGTGTGGCTGTAGGCTTTATATTTCAGGCAATTTTAGCTGGCGAAGACGATTATCTAATCCCACTTGGATTATTCTCTTTGCCAATTAAAAGCTTTTTTGTTGATGGTTTATTTCATATTGGTGGACAAATATTTATCGCCAGTTTGAAAATGTTGGTAGTGCCTTTAGTATTTGTTTCGCTTGTATGCGGAACATGTAGTTTAAGCGACCCAAAAAAATTGGGCCGTTTAGGGGGTAAATCAATTGGTTTATATTTAATTACCACTGCAATCGCAATCACAGTGGCTATGACACTTGCGCTATTAGTTAACCCAGGCGAAGGAATTAACTTACCATCCGAGGCCGCTTATAGCGCTAAAGAAGCACCAACACTTGCTCAAGTTATCATAGGTATGTTCCCTACCAATCCAATTGATGCAATGGCTAGTGGCAATATGCTTCAAGTGATCGTTTTTGCCTTACTTTTCGGTATAGCGATGGCACTAAGTGGAGACACTGGTAAACGTGTATCTGTGATGTTTGAAGATTTAAACGCCGTTATTTTAAAGCTAGTTACGTTATTGATGAATGTCGCTCCTTATGGTGTGTTTTGTTTAATGGCAAAATTATTCACAACCATAGAATTAAGCCTTATTGTTAGCTTGGCCAAATATTTTGGTGTTGTTGTTGTAGCATTGTTTATTCATGCGTTGGTTAACTATTCTATTTTATTTAAGCTATTAACAGGTTTAAACCCACTTACATTCTTAAAGAAAATGCGCCATGCGTGTTTATTCGCTTTTAGTACTTCAAGCTCCAGTGCCACTATGCCTATCACTTTAGAGACTGCAACTAAAAAGCTTGGTGCCAATAACTCTGTCGCTTCATTTACCGTTCCTTTGGGTGCAACCATAAACATGGACGGCACGGCGATTATGCAAGGTGTTGCAACTGTGTTTATAGCGCAAGTATTTAGTGTTGATTTAACCCTATCTGATTATTTAATGGTTATTTTAACAGCAACCTTAGCCTCAGTGGGCACAGCAGGTGTACCGGGCGTTGGTTTGATAATGCTGGCAATGGTGCTTAATCAAGTCGGATTACCGGTTGAAGGGATTGCTATTATTATCGGTGTTGACCGCTTATTAGATATGACTCGAACAGCCGTTAACGTAACCGGTGACTGTATGGTCACTTGTGTTGTAGCAAAGTCAGAGGGCCAATTAGATGAAACTGTATTTAATGACCCTAATGCTGCAAAAGAGTTAGAAGATTATCGTAAACCTACTGATTCATAATATAGGTTATACAAAAAAACCCGCTTTGATGCGGGTTTTTTATTATCTAAAGTGATTCTATGGGTTCATACTTTTGAACCGAGAAAGTAAGGAAATACCTGTCTTGTTCATGGTATTACTCAAACCAATCGCGAACTTATCACTGAGTGATTTTTTGATCTTATATTGTACTTTATAAATTTGACGTAATTGCTGATGCCCTAATAGCGTGTCGTCACTCGTTTCTATTTTATCCACTAGCCCTTTTTCAATTGCTTGAGTAGCGAACCAATGCTCTCCTGTTGCCACTGTATCAATGTTTAAACTAGGGCGCTGTTCAATTACAAACTGTTTAAACAAACCATGAGTTTGCTCTATTTCTTCTTTAAACTTGGCACGTCCTTTATCGGTGTTTTCGCCAAATAATGTCAATGTGCGCTTATAATCACCAGCGGTTATTTGTTCAAAATCTACGTCGTTCTTTTTGAGTATTTTATGAAAATTAGGAATTTGTGCAATTACACCAATTGATCCCACAATAGCAAATGGCGCTGCAACTATTTCATCAGCAACACAAGCCATCATATATCCACCACTTGCAGCAACTTTATCTATCGCAACAGTTAAGTGGATACCTTTGCTTTTTAAGCGCTGTAATTGTGACGCAGCTAAACCATAGCCGTGTACAACACCACCACCACTTTCAAGTCTAACGAGCACTTTATCTTGCTTAGGATCAGCAATTGAAATGATTGCAGTGACTTCTTCTCTTAAGCTGTCAACTTCATGCGCATCCATACTGCCGTTAAAATCAATTACGTATAACCGTGGTTTTACTGCATCATCACTTTGCTCTTTAGCTTGTGCCTTCTGTGCTTTATGGTGCGCTTTAAGCGCTTTCTTAGAAAGTGTATTTTCAAGAAAACTAGATTTTAAATCATCAAGTTGTTCTGACACATCTTCAATATCTATTTCACCCTTTTTTACCTTAGGCTTAACTGCTGTAGCAACAATGATAATAGCGATTGCTCCTATAGCAATTACAAAGGTAACTGTTTTTGCTAAAAATAAACCGTACTCGTAAAGAAATTCCAACACTCATCTCCAAAATAAATTTGCTCTAATTTAACTGAACTTAAACAAACATGCCAATCAAACACAAAAAAGCCACTTCTCAGTGGCTTTTTACTAGTTGGGTGGGATTAAATTTAATTTAATTCGTTACAACATCAGTGTTGGTAATTAACAATGCTTTACCACGTGTTGCTAAGTAACTTGCTAATTGGGATTGCATTTCTGTCGTTGCAGCTGCGCTGCCTTCAACTGTAGCGCCTGAGCCTTCAGCAGGTGCAGGAGTAAGTACTGAGCTATGGTGACCCTTAGTAAATTGTACTAAATAACTCATACCATCTTCAGTCGGTGCTTGTGACTGCGCTACCGTTGTTAGGCCCATCATATTCGCTAATGGTAATGAACCTGCTATTGGGTTTATCGATGTCGTTGGCGGTATAACTTGGTCTTTCTTATTACCTTCGCCATCACCTACAACTACATTCATATAAACTGGTGTGCCAAGTGCATTAACAGCAGCAGCATAGTTGGTTGGATCACCACTGTCTAACGCTGTTTGAGATGCAAATGCAAACTGAGTCATCACGCCTTGGATATTTGCAAGTTTTACAGTCTCACCACCCACAGTTAATGACGTTACATATTCATTGTACGCACAGCTGATATAAGCCTGCTGATTTTCAGCAAATGCACCACAGTTAGATACCGCTTCATTTGACATGTAACTAACAAATTCTGCTGATTCAGCTGTACCAGCAGACGCTAACACTGAACCTTGTACAAATGGCCCAAAGCTTGCTGATTCAAGCAAGAAACTTGCTAAACCACCACCGCCACTTGCCAGTGCAACAGATTTTACATTAAATAACGGGTCGACTTGTTCAGCAAGCGGGTTATTTGCTTGACTAATAAAGGCAGGTGCCACAACTGAGCCTAAAGAGTGGCCTACAAATGAAACATCCATTGTGTTTAACGATGTATCATTAATAAAGTTAAGACCAAGGCGTAAGCCTAATAGGTCAGCCGAAGACTGTCTTAAATTATCTCTTGCAACAAGCAAAGATTGAAGATTCATATATGCAAGAACAGATCCGGTACTTGCATTAAAATCATCAGTTCCATCGCCATCAACATCAATACCACGTTCACCATGCACTGGGTGGTCAATTGCCACTGTTGCAAAACCTTGCATTGACAAAGCAGCCGTTAGTGCAAGCATGTCTTCTTTTTTAGACGTGATGCCATGCTGCATAATTACTACAGGCCAGCCACCTTCAGGCATCATTAACTCATCCATACCAATTTGGGCCCGAATACCATTTAAAACAGGTAAAATTGGTTTAGTTACTTGTACAGGCACATTTGCCATGCTTTGTACTTTTGGAATCGAGTTGTACTTTGTTAAGTGTTTGGTGCTGTCTAGCCCTAAGTCACGTAAACGCCCTTCACTCAAAGCAGCGCACGTTGCATCATTTACAGAAATAGGGTCACTTGGGAAAGCATCGCCAGCAGCTGCTTTATAACCCATAACGGCCACAGCGTTATCACACATCCCCTGCCAATATGTATCAGCTAGATCTGATATTTCTTTACCGGTCGGTGTTGATAAATACATCGGTAACATCACATTACCTTTTTGATACTGAACGCCAGAAAATACCGGTGATAACCCGGTTACACCTTGAGAAGCAAAAACTTGGGTAACATTAAGCATTGGTTGTTCAGGTACTTGAACTGCTGGAGTAGGTAAACTAGGCTCAGATAAACTTGCTGCCAATAATGACTTAATTGTATTTAGGACAGGTCCTGCTGACTGAATGGTCATTGCAGCAGAGTAAATAATTTCATCTTTTGAAATATTCCCACCCGACACAATTACATTTTCGTAGCTGTTAACAGCCCCTTGTAATGCAAGCTGAGATTCAGTCACTAGCGGAGCTTCTTGTTTAACTAGGCCATACGTTGAAGATGGCTCTATAGAACGTCCGAGTGAATCTTTTAAATTAGTAGTAACAACATTAATATATGAACTACCTGGCTTGAAAGGCTTAAGTGGAATTACTGCAACGCCATCACCGCTTGCTTGGGTAATGAAATCTACGCCAAAAGTAAGCTCACCTACAAGTTTACACGCTGCGCCTGCAGGTGCTTGGGAACATTCAGCATCAGTTAAACTGGCCCCCATAATGACTTCAAAAATTCGTACTGAACCTGGTGAACCAGCAGAAGCAGCATCTAAGCTAACACCTTCTGGAACATCGTCACTTATAAACGATGGCATAACTAAGTCAATTTTGTAGGGTACTTGGCTGGACCAACCGTCAAGAGCCCCTAAAGCAAAGGACGGGTTTGCATATGCAGCACGAGGAATTGAGACGCCGTCATCATCAAGCTCGCCAGGAATATTTAAAGTACCGTCTTGAGTACCGCTCATTAATAAATCATTTGGTACAGAGATAACACCGTTTGATGGATCAAAACTTACTGTTGCAGCAGGGATAATCGGTGTTGCGTCGTTTTTAACATCTTCTAACGTTTCACCGCCGCCACAACCAGTAAGTACAGCGGTAATTGAGAGTGAGAGTAGCATTTTTTTCATATGATTTGCTCCGCGCATAATCTTATTTTTATTGTGTGTTCAGTTGTATTAGTGTAGTTAATGTTTCAAATATAATGCCAAAGTTACAGTCATATAATAGTTAAAATATTGTAATAAGTTTATTAATGAGACATTAGACCAGTTAAAGTTAACGTAAAGTTTCAACTTTCGCCACCTAATTTTACAATAAATTCGATAACTTGGTGTTTTGCTATGTTAAAATCACAAAAATTGATTCTTTGGGTACCCTATTATGCAAACTTATAAAGCGGCTGAAAACGCACTGCAAGACAAAGTAATTCTTATCACTGGCGCAGGCGATGGTATAGGCAGAGTAGCAGCCATAACCTATGCTAAACATGGTGCAACTGTAATTCTTCTTGGAAAAACCACGCAAAAACTTGAATGTGTTTATGATGAGATTGTCTCGCTTGGTTATCCAAAACCTGCAATTGTTCCTATGGACTTAAAAGGTGCCACAAAACAAAACTACCGTGACTTAGGTGCAACCATTGAGCAACAATTTGGTAAATTAGATGGCTTACTTAATAATGCAGGCATTATAGGCGCACTTGGCCCTTTAGAACATTTTTGTGCCTCAACGTTTGATAACATCATGAAAGTAAATGTAACTGCACAAGCTATGATTACTAAATATATGTTCCCTGTGCTTCGTAAATCACCCAGCGCTTCAATTATATTTACTTCTTCAGGTGTAGGACGAAAAGGTAGAGAATTTTGGGGTGCCTATGCAATTTCAAAATTTGCAGTAGAAGGTATGATGCAAACGTGGGCAGCAGAAGTCGGTAAAACAAACATCCGAATAAATTGTATCAACCCAGGCGCAACGCGTACTTCAATGCGTGCAACAGCATACCCAGGTGAAGACACTGATAAACTTGCTACACCAGAAGATTTAATGCCTACATACTTATATTTAATGAGTGATGACTCTAATGCAGTTAATGGCCAATCATTAGACGCTCAAACAAAAAAGCCAGCGTAGCTTATAATTAAAAAGCCGCTAAATAGCGGCTTTGTTTTTTTACGTTCTTAGTTAACGACGTTTAGTTTGCTTAACGCGGTTGTTATGTTTTTTAACGGCCTTGCGAATCTGATTTATCTTCGCTCGTTTGTCTTTACGTTTTTCCGGCATAACTGAGAGCTTAGTTTGTGTTTCACGGCCTAACTTAACCGTCTTACGCAAATAGTTAACAGTCTCTAAGTCTAACTCACTCCAGCCACCTTGTGGCAAGCGTTTATCCAGTTCTAGCTTACCGTAACGAATACGTATCAGCCTTGATACTTCAACTTCTTGAGACTGCCACAAACGACGCACTTCACGATTACGCCCCTCAGTAAGTGTCACATTATACCAGCGGTTAATGCCCTCACCTCCCAATGGTTTAATGTTTAAAAACTTAGCCATGCCATCTTCAAGCTCAACACCTTTAGTGAGGTTCTTTATCGTCTCATTAGTCACTTCACCGAATACACGAGCAGAATACTCACGTTCAACTTCATAACTTGGGTGCATTAAACGATTAGCTAATTCGCCATCATTGGTAAATAACATCAAACCAGCAGTATTGATGTCCAATCGACCAACCGCTATCCAGCGTTCGCCATCAATACGCGGCAAGCGATCAAATACAGTACGACGACCTTCTGGGTCTTTACGAGTACACAATTCCCCTTCAGGTTTGTTATACATAATTACACGGCAAATACGCTCTGCTTTTTCTTCTATTTTTACAGTATGGCCATCAACACGGATTTGATCTGTTTCTTCAACACGATCGCCTAACTTTGCCACTTTACCGTTTACACTTACACGATTTGCGTCAATGTACTTTTCCATTTCACGACGCGAACCAACACCGGCTCTCGCGAGGACTTTTTGTAGCTTTTCACCTTGTATACTCATTCGGATAGTTCTCTCACAGAAGGATCACTCAATAACTGGTTTATCTTACTTATCTGCTGTTTTGGCAGTTCGGGTAAGTTATCAAGACCAGTTAACGAAAAATAATCTAAAAATTGTTTTGTCGTCGCATAAAGGGCTGGTTTCCCAGGGACTTCTTTATAACCAACGACGTGTACCCACTCTCTTTCAAGCAGGGATTTCATTATACCAGAGCCAACAGCTACACCACGTACTTGCTCTATCTCACCACGGGTAATTGGCTGGCGATAAGCAATCAATGACAACGTTTCTAATAAGGCACGTGAATACTTTGGAGCGCGTTCTTGGAATAAATTATTCAACCAAGGCGCTAGGCTTTCACATGCTTGAAAGCGATATCCACTTCCTACTTCAACCAAGCGGATACCGCGCGTTTGGTAATGCGTTTGGATATGCTCTATTGCTTGATTTACGCGTGTCATAGACACACTCAAATCAATTAATACGGTGTCTTTAATGTATCGTTTATTCAATGGTTTTGGCGCAACAAAAATCGCTGCTTCAATGATCTCAATGAGCTGCTCATCACTTACTCGTTTCGTTGCCATCTATAAAACCATTTATTTAGTGTTCGCGGAACTGATTAACCACTCATTATGACAGAATACACCGATTGTTGGAAAAATTATTATCTAAAAACCAAAAAAAATGCCAACAGTTGTGCTGGCATTTTTATGCTTTTCTAAGAACAAATTTTAATTAACTGTTTTTCAACATCTCGAGCGCTTCATCTTCAGCCACTTCACTACCATGTGCCTTAATATAGCTCATAAACTCGTTTTTACTGACACGCTTATCTTTATTAGCGTCTATGTAACCAAAGTGGTGTGCGATGTCATCATCATTCGCTTCAACCACAGAAATATATCCATTGCTGTCGTTATCTAATGATGAGAAGTCACTTTCGATTGGGTCAAACTTAGCAATATCAGCTTTAAATGCAGATTCGCTTACTTCACTATCACTGGCCACTTTACCTGTATTTAGATGCGTATAGGTTGAGAACTCCTTACGACTAATTTGCTCATCCATATTGGTATCAATATTTGAGAAATGCGACCAAATATCATCATCATCTGCTTCTACTTTTGAGATATATCCATCGTTATCATTATCTAGACTACCAAAATCACTGCTGATTTTATCCATTGATGAATTTGAAGAACATGCACTCAATGTAAGGGCGGCTAAAATAGTAGATGCGAGTGTTAACTTTTTCATAAGAGATTCCTTGTAATTAATTTAATTCATGTAATCTGTAGCAAATACTGAACCAAAAATTTAACCATTTAAAATCAATAAGATAAAAAAATATTACAAACACCTTAAGTTTATGTATAAAAACTTTGCAGCTTTCCTGTAAAAGTTTCACACAAAAAAAAGCGCCGTATAAGCGCTTTCTTATTCAAATATTGCTAGTTAGATAGCAGCGTTTTGGAAACGCTTAACAAAATCTGTCACAACTTCACCATTACAACGAAGTGAGTTTAAGTTGCCAATTTTAGCACGCACTGGCTCAAGGCCTTTTTGCACGGCAGTAATACACAATTGCGTTTCAGTTTGGTCATTCTCAGCAAATACTTGAATCATTTTTACGTCGCGGTTTTTCATTTCAACTTTTTTAGCTATTGAACGAATATCTTCACCATTACACAAAATGCTTTGTGAATAGCGCGATAAAAAAATACCGTGCTTAGAAGCTACTTTGCGTGCCGCAGAGAAACCTTCATTTGCACTAATTGAACACAATTTTGATTCAATTTTTTTATCTGCACTAAAATATTCAGCTGCTTGAGTAGCCTGTGAGAATGATACTGTTGCAACGAAAATAGCTAAAAGTTGTTTTTTCATGACTGACCTGTATAAAATGGTTTGAACGGGTTTGTTTCGCGCATTATATATACAGAAAAACACAAATCAATTGAATAATTCATTTAATTAATTATTTAATGGAAGGTTAACAATGTTTAATAATTAATCATCATTTGCACAACATTAAACCAACTTCAGGTAATGAATAAGCACATGTATCGAGCTCGTTTTGATGATAGAATTTAGCAAAATAAATTATCTTTTAGGCCAAAAATATGAAAGTCATTTCTTTTAACATCAATGGGCTTCGCGCTCGTCTGCATCAACTGCAAGCAATAATTGATAAACATCAACCAGATATTATCGGCTTGCAAGAAATCAAAGTGCATGATGAAGCTTTCCCTTTAGAAGATGTTCAAAAAATGGGGTACCACGTTTATTTTCATGGTCAAAAAGCACATTACGGCGTGGCCATGCTGTGTAAGAGTGAGCCTAAGTCGGTATTTAAAGGTTTTGCTACAGACACTGAAGAGTCACAAAAACGTATGATCAGTGTAACCGTTACACAAGAAAATGGTCGCGACCTGACTGTTATGAATGGATACTTTCCTCAAGGTGACAACGTTAATCACGAAACAAAATTTCCTTATAAGCGCCAGTTTTATACTGATCTTATGACTCATCTTGAAAATAACCACACCGCAGATGAAGATGTCATTGTTATGGGTGATATAAATATCTCTCCTACCGATTTAGACATTGGCATTGGCGAACCAAACCGTAAACGTTGGTTAAAAACCGGCAAATGCTCTTTTCAACCAATTGAACGTGAGTGGCTAGCTACATTAATGAATTGGGGCTTTAAAGATACCTATCGTGAGCTTCACCCTGACACAGGTGAGCAATACTCTTGGTTTGATTACCGCTCAAAAGGGTTTGATGACAACAGAGGCCTTCGAATCGATGTGGTACTTGCAACACCAACGTTAGCTTCACGCTGCACTGATGCAGGTATTGATTACGAATTAAGAGGCATAGAAAAACCGTCTGATCATGCTCCTATTTGGTCAACTTTTAGTTAATTTACGATGTTTAATAACCCTGACCTCACAGCCCTAATTAATACGAATACCCAATTTTTTTTGTGGCTTGTGGCTGGGGTAATTGCTTGGAGCAGTTTTAATAAACCTCTCTATAAGAGCCTTATTACAACACCTGCGCGTCAAACCGGTGTATTTGCTTGTGCAATTGTATTTTGTGTTTTATGGCAAGTTAAAGCAGGAATTTTACCTGGCCTCGAACTACATATATTAGGTATCACCGCAATCACTTTAACACTAGGGTGGCGCTTTGCTATTCTAAGTGCAACATTTGCAAGTGCTCTACTCTTGATATTTGGTCAACTTAGCTTTGCACAATTGCCCTTACATTTACTATTCACAGCATTTCTCCCTATACTGTTTAGTTATTGTGTTTTTATTATTTGTTACAACCTACTACCTCGTCATTTCTTTATTTATATATTTATCTGCAGTTTTTTATGCGCAGGGTTAGTCAGTTGCGTTAAAATAGTCAGTGTAAGTGCCTTTTATTATTTTTTAGGTAACTATAATTGGTACGAACTAAGTGAGAATTACTTATACCTGTGCGCCATTATTTGGTTTCCTGAAGCGATGCTAAATGGCATGGCAATTTCCATACTTATTACTTATCGCCCACACTGGGTGAAAACTTTTTACGACAAGGATTATCTAGACTCATGAGTCTCGCGTATCAATGCCCTTTGTGCCAATCCTCTTTGCAGTTAGTTGAAAAATCACTGCGCTGTGATAATAACCATACATTCGATTATGCTAAAGAAGGCTATGTAAACCTTTTGCCAGTGCAAAATAAAAACTCAAAGCAACCAGGCGATAACCTTGATATGGTGCAAGCTCGACGGGCGTTTTTAAGCACCGGACACTATGAGTTTTTACAGCAAGCTATCGCAGAGCTAGTAGTACAGCTATCGCCAAAAAATGTGATTGATTTAGGATGCGGGGAAGGCTTTTACACACAAGCAATTGCGAGCAAATGCCGAGGTAATGTGTATGGTGTTGATATATCTAAGTCAGCCATAAAATATGCAGCCAAACGCTATGAAAACTGCAAATTTAGTGTTGCTTCAATAAGCCAAGCTCCATTCGCAGATAATCAAACAGATGTACTTATTAGTATTTTCGCACCATTATTTGAACAAGAGCTTGCCCGTTTATTGAGCCAGGATGGTTCATTGATTGTCGCAAGCCCAGGGCCTTGGCACTTAAAAGAGTTGAAACAAAAGATTTATCGAGAAGTAATCGCGCATACGCCAATTGTTGCACCTGAGAGCTTTACATTAATACAGCAAAATTTAATTGAACAACAAATACAACTTGGTTTTGATGACGTTAAAAACCTGATTACCATGACGCCGTTTGCATGGAAGTTTAGGCCTGAACATTGGCAGGAATTAGAAGAGCAAGGTGAGCAAAATGTCACCTTGTCATTTTATGTAAGTCACTTTAGAAAAGTTGATTAGAGGTTTTCTCGGGTAAAAGCACGGTCCATTTTATCGAACATATCGTTAAGTAAATGGGCCAAATCCGCATAGCGTGGTTTGTTTTTACCCAAAGACCCTTGGTAACCATTAGCCACCATTTTTGTGTGTAACTCTTTAAACCAATGCTCCATAGCAGGTTCAAGTGTTGTATCAGCACGTTTACCTAACCATAAAAGACCTTGTAGCGGCAATGATAAAAAGAACAACGCTACTGCAATCGCTTGTGGTAAAAAATCACTACCGAGATAATTAATTTGCATAAATAGTGTCAGCATCGCCAGTATCGGCATAACTGTAATTGCATGCTCAGTGGCTTTTATGACCTTAAACTCGACAAATAAAGGCACTAGCTCTTTACGCATCGGCCACTTTTTTGCGTATTCTCGACCAGTTTGAACTTGTGACATCACACTGTTTTGCATCATGACTCCTCGGTGTCGCTGGTTTAACGGTTTAACTCTTCGAGTGTACCATACTCAAAACGACATTCCTTTGTAAAATCTAGTTGCTGACAAAAGCTAGACAAACCTTGAGTTTAATCAATGTTATGGCTAACGTTTAATATGTAAATGCGTTAAAATAAAATGCATTAAATCAACTAGACTTTAGTTTAATCATAGTTATTAATCGGCAAATTACTATTTATCTTTAGTCTTTATATTAAGCGCTGTTAAGTTTGTAGCATGCGCTAGATTAATGCTCACTTACTGTTATAGCCAAAATGAGACCTATTTATGCCTTTGCAACCCAACTCTCTTAATCATGTACTAGTACTTAATTGCGGCAGTTCAAGCCTTAAATTTGCAATTATAGATGCAGACTCTTCAAACGAAGTGATTTCAGGCCTCGCCGAACGCTTAGGTTCTGATGCTCCCTCTATAAAATATAAGTTTCAAGGCAAAAAAAACATAGTTGATCTGGCTAAAGGACAAGCTCACGCACATGCGATTGATACGCTAGTTAACCTAATAAAAGATCACAGTTTAGCTGATAACCTGATTGCTATTGGTCACCGCGTTGTGCACGGTGGCGAGCACTTTACAAAGTCAGTTCTTATCGATGAGTCTGTTATCGAAGGTATTACTGAGGCTGCTACATTGGCTCCATTGCATGGCCACGCCAACCTATTAGGTATTGCTGCTGCACAAGCTTCATTTGAAGGGCTACCACAAATAGCCGTGTTTGATACTGCGTTCCACCAAACAATGGAACAAGTTGCGTATTTATATGCTCTCCCTTACAAGCTGTATACCGATTACGGAGTGAGACGCTATGGCTTTCATGGCACCAGCCATTATTATGTTGCAAGTCAAACTGCAAAATTACTGAAAAAGCCGTTAGAGCATAGTAATTTTATTAGTGCTCACTTGGGTAATGGCTGTTCTGTATGTGCAATAAAAAATGGTAAAAGTGTTGACACCAGCATGGGTTTAACCCCACTGGAAGGTTTGATGATGGGGACCCGCAGTGGTGACATTGACCCCGGCTTATTTAACTTTTTAACATCGCAATTAGATTACACTGCTACTCAAATAGATGATTTGCTTAATAAAGAAAGTGGCCTATTGGGCATTAGTGAGCTCTCCAACGATTGCCGTACAATTGAAGAAGCAGCCCTTGCAGGGAATGAAAGAGCCATTCTTGCACTGGATATGTTTTGCTACAGGCTTGCAAAGCAAATAGCCGCATTTATGGTTCCTTTACAAAGATTAGACGCACTAATCTTTACCGGAGGAATTGGCGAAAACTCAGATTTAATCCGCAGTAAGGTAATTAAGCAGTTAAGTTTTTTAGGTCTTGATTGCGATAATCAAGCAAACTTAGATGCTCGTTTTGGTACTCAAGGTATCATCAGTTCTGAACATGCAAATACAACAGCCGTTGTTATGCCTACAAACGAAGAGTGGGTAATAGCCCAAGATGCAGCAAACATCGCACAGGAGCAATAGTATGGCGCGTAGAATAATGTTAGTGCCTATTTCCACTGGTGTTGGTTTAACATCTGTGTCTGTAGGATTAGTCCGTGCGCTTGAGCAAAAAGCAGTAAAAGTGAATTTTTTTAAACCCATTGCTCAACCCCGCTCTGGAGAAACAGGTCCTGAAAAATCAACACAAATCGTGACTCAGGGCTCTCCAATCAACCCGCCTACTCCATTCGCACTTGATTATGCAGAACAAATGATTGGCGATGGTAAAGGTGATGACCTGCTAGAAGAAATTGTTGAACGGTTTGAAAACACCATAAGTAATGATGAAGTAGCCATCATTGAAGGGATGGTACCAACCCGTCGTCAACCTTATGCTGGTCGTGTTAATCGTGAAATCGCTCAAACCTTAGGAGCAGAAATAGTCTTTATCCTTACTCCAGGGAATGACAGTAACGACCAAATTGAAGATAAATTAGAAATAGCTGCAGGTTATTATGGTGGTGTTGGTCATGCACGTGTTTTGGGTTGTATATTTAACAAGGTAAACGCGCCTCTCGATGAGGAAGGACGAGCTCGAGCCGATTTAGTCGACTCTCATAACCCTGACGCATTAGAGAATGAAGTAAACCGGTTGGCATCTCTTCCTATCTTTAGAAAGCACCCCTTTATGCTGCTAGGATCTATCCCATGGGATTTTGAGTTAGTTGCACCTAGGGTAAAAGATTTAAGTGCATATTTAAAAGCAGAAGTATTGAACGAAGGTGACATGGTTCACAGACGACTGCGCCGCGTTACTTTTTGTGCCCGCACAGTATCTAATATACTTAACCACTTTACCCCGGGGGCGTTACTTGTCACACCGGGTGATCGCTCTGATGTGCTTGTTGCCGCTTGTTTATCAGCAATGAATGGCACAAAAATAGGTGCTATTTTACTAACAGGCGGGTTCAAACCAGAACCTCGTATAATGACCTTATGTGAACAGGCAATGGCAACAGGCTTGCCTATTTTGTGCACTGAAGCAGATACCTGGCGCACCTCTTTGTTATTACATAACTTTAATATGGAAGTCCCCTGTGATGATATTCAACGTATTGATAAAGTAAAACATCACAATGCTAGCTTTATCGACTCTGATTGGTTAGATACGCTGGCAAAAAGTGTGGGGAAAACACGTAAAATGTCTCCGCCTGCATTTAGATATTTACTTACAGATAAAGCGCGTCACGCTAATAAAACGGTTGTATTACCTGAAGGTAATGAGCCTCGCACCATAAAAGCAGCTGCTATTTGCGGCATGCGCGGTATCGCAAAAACAGTTCTATTAGGTGATAAAGAAGAAATACTCCGTATTGCAATGCAACAAGGTGTTGAGCTTAATGAAAACGTAACGATTGTTGAACCGCACCTAGTGCTGCAAGACTATGTTGATCCTATGGTTGAAATCAGAAAAGCCAAAGGGTTAACCGAAGTCGTTGCGTTAGAGCAGTTACAAGATAACGTTGTACTTGGTACTATGATGCTCGAACAAGGTGTTGTTGATGGCTTAGTTTCTGGTGCTGTAAATACAACAGCAAACACCATTAGGCCGCCACTTCAATTAATTAAGACAGCACCCGGCTCTTCATTAGTGTCTTCTGTATTTTTTATGTTACTTCCAGATCAGGTACTGGTATACGGTGATTGTGCCATTAACCCAGACCCTACAGCGGAGCAACTCGCGGATATTGCTATTCAATCAGCAGATTCTGCAGCGGCATTTGGTATAGAGCCTCGTGTTGCAATGATAAGTTACAGTACAGGTACTTCAGGTACTGGTGCTGATGTTGAGAAAGTGCGTGAAGCAACTAAATTAGCTCAGCAAAAACGTCCTGATTTAGTAATTGACGGTCCACTGCAATACGATGCAGCTATTATGGAAAATGTAGCGTTGAAAAAAGCACCTAATAGCCCCGTTGCAGGTAAAGCTACAGTGTTTATTTTCCCAGATTTGAACACAGGTAATACAACGTATAAAGCCGTTCAACGAAGTGCAGACTTAATAAGTATAGGGCCCATGTTACAAGGTATGCGAAAACCGGTGAATGATTTAAGCCGTGGCGCATTAGTCGATGATATCGTCTACACCATTGCATTGACAGCAATTCAAGCTGAACAAGTTGCTAATCTCAAGTAGTTAGTATGTGTGTAAAGTAAGCCTCTCGCTTACTTTACATTTGCTTCGTTGTTTATCTACCCAATGAAATATAAATTTATTAATTAATAACTTACAGTGGTTATACCTAACTAACCCCATTGTTATCCACAGAAACTGTGGACAAGATTACACTTTTATTCAGTGCTTTTTAGCTATACTATTCAGTAAACAAAAGTCCAAATTTAATAAGGGTCTATAATGTCAAAGCAAACATTACAACTCCATAGTACTGTATTTAGTATACATAGCCTTGATGTTGACAGCCCTATTCCAAGCTATTTATTTAAACAAAACATTTTTTTTATCTCTAAAACTTATGATGAGTTGTCTATTGTTTGCCCAAGTAGTTTTAATATTGATAGTTTGGATGCCGAACATAATTGGCTTGCTTTGGAAGTCGTTGGCCCCTTAGGTTTTTCACTTACCGGTATTATGGCAAATATATCGGGGGTATTAGCCAGTGCCAGTATTTCTATTTTTGCGTTATCTACTTACGACACAGATTATGTATTAGTCAAAAAGCAGCGTATTGATGATGCCATTAAAACATTAAAAAAAGATGGATACACTGTGCTCGAAGAGCCAATCTAATAATGAAACATATTGATATTTCCTTTTCACCTAAAGCTCAAACTGATCGCGCTAGTTTACACATTACTAGCCCATTTACTGGTAAAGTGAGATCACTGAGTGATCACCCAGAGCCCTTTTTCAAATTTGGCACACTAGGTCCTGGTATTATGGTTGAATTAACGAGTCACAAAGTATTAGCACCTTTCGATGGCATTTTAATTCAAGTAAAAAATGCAGGTACTGAGTTTATACTGCAAGCAAAAAACGGCCTTAAACTACTCATAAACTTACATATTGATCAACAAATCGATATGCTACATACCCATATAGCCCAATTAAATGGGAGTAAAATTGTTAAAGGACAACGGCTTGCCTATTTTGATTTGCGTAATCTAAATACCCCCTTATTAGCAACTCTTATTTTATTGAATGGGCACCAATTGACACCCATTTATTACTCTTTGTCCCACGTAAGCGCAGGGATAGACACTTTATTAACGTTAACTAAGAAGAAATAATATGACGATTCTTTACGGCATTAGCAATTGCGACACAATTAAAAAAGCTAAAAAATATTTAACTGATAAGAATATCGAATTTTCATTTCATGATTATCGTAAAGACGGCATTTCAAAAGAAATGGTTACTACATTTTCACAACACATTGACTGGCAAAATCTTGTAAATAAGAGAGGTACAACCTACCGTCAACTTTCTGAAGAGCAAAAGCAAACTCTCGATGAAGATAAAGCACTCGATTTGTTAGTTGAGTACCCTGCGATGATAAAACGCCCTGTGTTAATACATGCGGACTCTTATTATTTAGGCTTTAAAGCACAACAATATGATGAGATTTTTGCAGTATGAAACACCCTGTTATTGAGTTAGCACAAGCACTAATTCAACGTCGTTCAGTGACTCCTGAGGATGCTGACTGTCAGCCAATGATGAATCAGCGCTTACAGGCGATTGGTTTTAATATTGAGCCTATGTTTTTTACCGATACGCTTAACACATGGGCACGCAAAGGAAATACCTCACCTCATTTTTGTTTTGCAGGGCATACCGATGTTGTGCCAACTGGCCCAGAAGAAAACTGGCAACACCCTCCGTTTTCAGGCCTTATTGAAGATGGCATGCTGCACGGTCGCGGTGCTGCAGATATGAAAGGCTCTTTAGCCGCTATGATCGTCGCAACTGAGCGTTTTGTTGAAAAACATCCTGATCACAAAGGATCTATATCCTTTTTAATAACGTCTGACGAAGAAGGTCCATTCATCAATGGTACAACCCGTGTTGTTGATACATTGGAAGCACGCAACGAGAAAATTGATATGTGTCTTGTCGGTGAGCCGTCTTCTAGAGATGCGCTTGGTGATGTAGTCAAAAATGGCCGCCGCGGTTCATTAACCGGTTTTTTAACAGTAAAAGGAATACAAGGCCATGTTGCCTACCCTCACCTAGCTAAAAACCCAATTCACCTAGCGGCTCCTGCACTGTCACAATTGAGCCAAACGCAATGGGATACGGGTAACGAGTTTTTTCCTGCAACCAGTTTTCAAGTCTCAAATATTAACGGTGGAACAGGTGCTGGTAATGTAATTCCAGGTGAGCTTGAAATTCAATTTAATTTTCGATTCAGTACCGAAGTCACACATCAACAGTTACAACAGCAAGTAAATGAAATACTGCAACAGCACGATTTTGATTACGAGCTAAAATGGATTGTGAATGGACAACCCTTTATCACTGAAGGTGGCCCTTTAATTGAAGCCACCACAGCTGCAATTAAGAATGTAACAGGCCGCGATACTGTGCTTGAAACATCAGGCGGCACTTCAGATGGACGTTTTATTGCACAAACAGGCGCTAAAGTAATAGAGCTTGGCCCACGCAATGAAACTATTCATAAAGTAGATGAGTGTGTCAGTACCGATGACCTGATTGAATTAAGTGAGGTTTACGAGCAAATTTTAGAGCAACTCCTAACATGACAAAAATGGCTCTTACTCCATCACAGTTAGTAGCATGTGCAACTGGTTGCAGTGATGATCACTTAGTTAATATTGGTCGTCACCGTGTGCATGCACAAATTGCTGATGATTTTAAATCATTACAACAGGCAGCTAAAAAAGCAGGTTTTTCGCTGGCTATTGCATCAAGTTTTAGAGATTTCGACCGACAAAGTGCCATTTGGAATGCAAAATTTTCTGGAAAACGGCCTGTATTCGATAAGCATCAGGTCGCTATAGATTTATCTACATTAACTGATATAGAAAAATGTCATGCTATTTTACTTTACAGTGCACTGCCTGGTGCCAGTCGTCATCATCTAGGAACTGACCTTGACGTATATGATGAAGCCGCCATAGCTGCAGATTACGAACTGCAACTAAGTCCACTTGAGTACAGCGAAACAGGCCCATTTGCTCGGCTAACAACGTGGCTCGATAATAATTTAACCAAGTACGGCTTTTATCGGCCTTACCAACATGACCTAGGAGGGGTATCTCCAGAGCCTTGGCATATTAGCCACATAAAGCAATCAAAAATTATGTGTAATCAAGTGTCCTTAGAGGTCATTGAACACCAAATAAAATGCAGTGATTTATTGGGTAAAGACACTATAGTAAAACATTTACCCAGTCTATTTAGTCGCTATGTAACTAATGTTGCGCCGGTACCGATTTAGCCTTCAAAAAAACCAGAACAGCGCCAAGAATTACGGCGCTTGCAATTATAAAATGCAATGTGATGTTTTCATTTAAAAATGCGACACCGGCAACAGCAGCAATAATCGGCACTAACAATTGAACCACAGCGGCCTGACTGCTTTTTAATAATGGTAATGCAACATACCACAGGCTATACCCAAGGCCTGATGCAACACTCCCAGATAGCACTGCCAATAGAATCCCCTCCCAACTACTGCCTGATAATGCACTAAAGCCAATAAGAAGAATCAGGGGAACAATAAATAGACTTCTAGCAAAGTTATAGGCCGTTGCTTTAAGGGGGGCTCTGCATGCTTTACCACGAATACTATATACTCCCCACGCAATACCACTGAGCATCATTAATAAACCCGGTATCAATGAAGGTGTTTTTGCTGAAGGCATCATTAAATATATAAAACCAGCTAAAGCAGTGAGAAATGCTAACCATTGCACGTTTGATAGCCGTTCTTTTGAAAATACTCCCCAACTGATCATTGTTAGCTGCACCGCAGAGAATAGAATTAATGCACCAGTCCCAGTATCAAGCTCGACATAAGCAATTGAAAAACAAAGCGCATAAACCACCAAACTTAAACTACTACGCCAGCTCCCTCGTTCGTCATGAGCAGCTTTATTTGGGATAACTTTTTTATTAGTCGTAATAAATAAAATAAAACCTAAGCACATTGCACCACTTAGTAAGCGTAAGCCAGTAAAATTCCACGCATCTATATGGCCATTTGCAAGCGCTAATCGACACAGTAGAGAGTTAGCAGCAAATGCAACAAGTGCGAAGAGTGTATAGAACGTTACTTTCATTTATTTCCTATAATAAGAATACTGGTTTAAACATTAACAGTTTTAATAAGACCTCGATATAAAAATATAAATTTCATAATGCTAGGGTCTGTTGACCTTTCAAGGTTAAATTTGCAGCAGCCTGTTTGGTATTTAGGCAAGGCAGCGCCTATGTGGTGTGGTTATTCCCCATAAGTAGGCGATAACGCAGCATCAATGCCAAACAGGCGCTGCCCTTCGGGTTCTGCCTAGGGACAATTTACTCTTTGTTGCCTACATGGATGTAAGTAAGGAGCGTTAGCAGGACGCAATAGCTTTGCTCGGTTTTGACTTAGCCTACTAGGTTACAAAACTCGCGCCGCGATTAAATCGATCCTAGTTTGAACAAATCTTAATCCGCAAAGGTCAACAGACCCTGGTTTGTACGATTTTTTACATTGTTTATCATCGTAGGTTAATAAGTCTATGCTAATGTGTAGTTAATTGATTAAGGAGCAACATGTGCGTAGCAGTGTAGTTTTATGTTTAACTTTATTATCTAGTGGGTTGAGTGGATGCAGTACAACAGGTCTTACTGACTTATTTACAGATTACGCAACACAAGTGACGCCTGTACGCCAAGCAATAAAAGCAAATAACGTTAACCAAGCACAACAACTTTTACCTAATAATAGTCTATCGCATAGTAATTATTTATTAAACCAATTAGAAAATGCACGCCTCGAAGATTTGAACAATCAAAACACTCGCGCACAAACGAACTACGAAGCTATTTATTTACAAATGGAAAAAGTTCGTCAAGCCGCAAAAATAAAGGTTTCAAGCTCTTTAGAACAAAGTAATGCGCTATTAACGAATGACTCGGTCATTGAATATATACCAGCACCTTATGAAATGAGCATGCTTCACAGTTATAAAGCACTCAACTACCTTTATCAGAATGACCTAGAGAGTGCTTTAGTTGAAGTGCGTCGCGCGAACAAAGTGCAACTAGATGCATTAAACGAGAATGAACAAGACATTGACTCAGCAATAAAAGAAGCGCAAAAGCATTACCCGAGTATGTCTGAGATCACACAAAATGTTAAGAACGGCTTTCAAAATGCGTATACATTTTATTTATCTGCACTGCTCTATCAAAGTAACAATCAGTTTGACGATGCATACATTGACTATAAAAAAGCATTAGAAATAAACCCAAATAATGTATATCTACAAAAAGATGTAATGCGTCTAGCTAAAAAGCAAGGGTTTGAGCAGGACTTTGCAGCGTATGTTAAACGTTTTGGAAAATTAGAGCAGCCAAAAGAGGCTGGCGAAGTTATTGTATTTATAGAGCAAGGGCTCGTGCCGAAAAAAGATGAGTTTGTGTTGCAATTGCCAATATACACCTCGAGAGGTGATGCTCGATTTTATAGTTTAGCTGTACCGGTGTATAAAGGAGCAGCATTTACTCCGACAATAAGACACCTCAATATAGCTGACGAATCGATGCCTATTGAACCGCTTGTACGCATTGAGGCGCTAGCCGCAAAAACTCTAGAATCACAAGCTCCCGCAAGAATGACACGTCAAGTTCTTAGATTGATTGCCAAAGAGAAGGTACGAGCTGAACTTGCTCGAAGCGGTGGCGACGTAGGAAATATTTTAGCAAATATTTATAACTTAGCGTCTGAGCAAGCAGATACCCGAAGTTGGTCTACCTTGCCTAACCAAATAAGCATTGCAAGGCGAAATATTTCACCGGGTGAACACACGCTGAAAATAGGAAGCAACCAACCAAGTATAAATTTTACGGTTAGTAAGCAGGGGTTAACTTTGATCTATCTAACCTCAATTAATAACTACTTTAACTCTCATGTAGTGCAACTTTAGGAGCTGCTATGAAAATTTTAATACCCCTATTATCGGTATGTTTACTCGCAGCCTGTTCAAGCAGGCCTGTTACATCAGGCATATCTGTTGAACAACATGCCAACTACCAGCAACAACTAAAGGTAAACAACCCTAAGTTAGGAAAAAAACTTGCCATAACTAATGTTAAGACACGTCAAACTAACCAATTAACAGACATAGTTGTTACGCTTTCAAGCCAATATAAAAAATCACAATATTTGCAGTACCAATTCACATGGTTTGACAAAGATGGGTTTGTGATCAAAGGAAACCACTCCCCTTGGCAATCCCTTACTTTGTTTGGATTTGCTAATGTTCAATTACCTGCTCTTGCACCTACATCAGATGCAGTAACGTTTTCGTTAGCAGTTAGAGAAGTATCAACAAAAGCACAAGAATTTGAAGATTAAGGAAATATAAATGAATACATTAAATAAAACGACCACTTTCACCAGACTAACAGGGCTTGCTCTGGTCGGCCTAAGTGCTCTAGTTTTAAGCGGCTGTGCCAATAAAGCAGTCGTTAGTTACGGTGACGCACAAGCTGTAGAAACAACAGATATCAACTTTGGCTCTACAGATCTTCAAAAAGTAGCTAGTCAAATGACCGACTCTCTGCTTAGTTCTCCTGTTATTGGAACTATGACCGCTAATACTCGGCCTATCGTTTTCGTAGAACGAATTAAAAATAAGACCAGTGAGCATATTGATACCGAATCTATCACTGACTCTATTTCGACTCAGCTATTACGCAGTGGAAAGTTTCGCTTTGTTGATATGAGTCGTGTAGAAGCCGCCCGTGAGCAGCTTACATTCCAAAATGAAGATGCCTTGGTAAACCCTGCAACGGCTGTAGCCTTTGGCCAGCAAGTGGGAGCGCAATATATGTTATACGGCAATCTATCAAGTATTGTTAAATCAAACGCTGATAAAGCCGATGTATATTATAAATTTACAATGCGGTTAATGGATTTAAAAAGTGGCCTTGTAGAATGGGCTGATGAAACAGAAATCCGTAAAACGCGTGAAAAATCAACCTTTGGCTGGTAACAGCCTGGGAGCATAACATGAAGCAATTTATTTTCTTATTATTTGCACTACTGGTAATACCGAACCAAGCTTTCGGCGCTTATGAGCGAAACAAAGCAGTGCCAGTTCAACAGGTGCTATTTGGGAAAGTACAATCTGTTCGTACTATTACTGAGCGAGAGCTTATTCAAGATAAAACTAATGGCTGGAAAACCTTTGGCGGAGCCTTATTAGGTGGTGTTATTGGTAATCAATTTGGTGGTGGCAGCGGTCGAACTGCTGCAACAATACTGGGTTCAGTTATTGGTGGTAACATTGCTCACAACCAGCAAAAAGGTAGCTATTATACCCAATATGAATTAGTTGAGATGATGGTAAAAGTCGAAAGCGGTAAGCAGTTCATGGTGGTGCAAGATAAAGATAATCGCATGTTATTTGCTAGAGGCGATCGAGTACGCCTAGTATACCTATCTGACAATTCTGTAAGAGTAGATAGAGCTTACTAAAAGCTTAAAGCAAGCTGCGACATGAATTAACATTCATTTCGCAGCTTTTTAAAAGTGCAATATTATACTTGCTTATAATGATTAAAAAATCGCTGCATTTTAGACATCGCAGTCGCCAGATCGTCTTTATTTGGCAAGAAGACTAACCTAAAGTGATCAGGGTTCGGCCAATTAAATGCCCTGCCATGCACAAGTAATATTTTTTCTGCCTTGAGCAAGTCCAAAATCATTTTTTCATCACTTTTAATATTGAACCGCTCGGTATCCACTTTCGCGAATGCGTATAAAGCCCCTTTTGGTTTAGAGCAAGAGATACCATCAATCGCATTTAACCCCCGCCACGCAATATCTCGCTGTTCGTACAAGCGACCACCGGGGTTAATTAGGTTATCTATGGATTGCACGCCACCCAATGCTTGCTGAATAGCATATTGTGCGGGTACATTAGCACACAAGCGCATTGACGCTAAAATGTCTAACCCTTTTTGTAAATCATAAAGCAAATCGGTTCGGCCACTTAAAACCATCCAGCCCATACGTAACCCAGCAGCACGATACGTTTTTGCTAAGCCATTGAACGTAATGATCGGAACGTCATCGCACAAGGCACCTATGGAGCTGTGAGTCACATCATCGTACAAGATTTTTTCATAAATCTCATCACTCAAGAGCAGTAGCTTATGCTCTCTTGCAATATCGATAAGTTGTTGTAACAAATCATCGCTGTATACGGCACCTGTAGGATTATTTGGGTTTATAAGCACTAAAGCCTTCGTTTTAGAGGTTATTTTACTGCGTATATCAGCTATATCAGGAAACCAATCTTGCTCTTCGTCACACAAGTAATGAACAGGATTACCGCCAGCTAGCTTAACTGATGCAGTCCATAGAGGATAGTCTGGAGCTGGAATTAGCACTTCGTCATCATTGTTTAAAAGCGCTTGGGTGGTCATTTGAATTAGCTCACTAACCCCATTACCAATGTAGATACTATCAACATCTAAATTATTTAAGCCACGCTGTTGATAATGCTGGTAAATAGCCACTCGGGCTGAGTAGAGGCCTTTAGAGTCACAATAGCCTTGGGCAGAATATAAGTTGCGTATAATATCCCTGTGCATATCTTCTGGCATATCAAAGCCAAATGCAGCAGGGTTACCTATATTTAATTTAAGAACTTTTTGGCCGTCATCTTCCATTTTTTTGGCTTGTACTAAAACAGGCCCTCGGATGTCATAACAAACACCTTCTAATTTGTGACTCTTTTTTATTTCTGACATTTCTACCTCTACTAGTGAACAGTTAGACTAACCTAGTAAAGGGTTAAAATACTAGAGTATTTCATAACCTTAATACTGAAAAATATTCACGTACTAGTTAGCTTTGAATTACCTTGCAGCCAACCAAGCAGTTAATTCTACTTGCGTCTTAGATACTTGTTCGTTTAATAGTCGTGAAGCTGCTTCGGCTTTGTCATGCTCATTATTATTCAAGCTATGCTCTATTTCTCTTGCTACTTCAGACAGGCTTGTCGCACCAAACTGCGAAGCATTTGACTTTAAACTGTGTGCGTGACGAATTGATGCTTCTAAATCATTGCCAAATGCAGCAAAGAACTCACCGGCTAAACGGTCAAACTCAGCACAACAAAAAGTTAAAGTATCACTAAACTGATCACCTAATAAAGACTCCATACTTTCTAGCGCACTTTCATCAATAACAACATCGTTCATTTTATATCCTTTTTAGTAACCCGAGTTTTCTCGTTAGTCTGCAACATACTTCTACTTTAACTTTCTTAAGAAAAAAATCCACTTAATAGTTATATTAAGCGTATAATAGTATTGCTTTAAAATCCATTGTAAACAGAATAGATTATTATATGTCTCGTGCTTTATGCCCTCATTGTCAATTTAGTCCCCTTACCTGTCTTTGTGATGACTTAGTGACAGTCAACAATAAGTTGAAGATAATTATCTTGCAGCACCCAAGTGAAACTAAAGTAACAAAAAACACGGCAAAATTACTTAATTTATGCCTCAGTCAGTGCAATATAATACATGGTGAATCACAAGACGATTTTCAATTTTTAACTGATCTGCCAATAGCAACTACCGCATTACTGTACCCCAATGACGATGCTATTTTTTTAGATAGCAAAGATGAAAAAGTCAACGAGTTAAAAACACAATTAACGCATTTAATTGTACTTGATGGCACTTGGAAAAAAGCGTTTAAAATAATGCAACTTACCCCTAGGCTACATGATTTCGTTAGTGTAAGTTTTCAGTCTATTCCAACTAATCGCTACCATATACGTAAAGCACCAAGGGTTGACAGTTTGTCTACACTTGAAGCCGTTGCCCATAGCCTTATGTTAGTTGAACAACAAGATCCTAATCCGCTATACACTGTTTTAGATGCTTTAAATCATAAGCAAACACAATTCATGCCTGCACATGTTAAAGCGCGATATAACAAATAATGACCTACACCAATCGATTGAAGCGAGGCTTCTACCGAAAAGGCCCTGATTATCGGTTTGATGATCAAGTTGATTTTACTGATATAAAAGAAACTTTTGGCTTTAGAACAATGACGGTAGGTAAATGGGTGACTAAAGAGGAGCGTTTCATCAGCGCTAATTTGATTTATGACGCGTTAGCTGATCTTGCCCAAATACTGCAACTTCCTCCAACAGCACTTGGATTAAGGGGTAAATTAAATTTTGCCTTTGGTCACGGTGGTCAACAACACGTACAAGCTCACTATAACAGTGCTACTCAAACACTTGCCCTAGCCAAAAACGCTGGCGGCGGAGCTCTAGCGCACGAATGGTTTCATGCCTTTGATCATCATATATCTAGGCACTTATTCCCCCGCCATAGCGCTTACTTTTTTGCTTCAAAGTTATGGCTTGAGCACTCGATTGATACCAATCACCCTCTCAATCTTGCATTAGACAGTTTTTATAAGAGTGTGTTTTTAAAAAATGATGGGCAACAAGCTAATCAGTATGTTAGGCAATCGATGTTGGCAGATAAACAAGACGGTCAATTTTACATGAGCATGCCAGAAGAGCTCGCTGCACGATGTTTCGAGGCATGTATAGCCAAACACGAAAACATTAAAAACACATTTTTAGTCGGTGGTTTACAACACTCTGCACTCATTTACCCTGATGATGAACACCTTCAAGTAAGCCAAGGTGCGCTTGAATACTATTTCCATAATTTAGGTGTGCTGTTATCTAATAAGGTATACCCAAGCCACCTCAAAATGTGAGTTTCAGTTGGAATTAAAAGCGATTTAGGCAAGGCATTGATTGCAAGGAATAGTGGTTCTATTGTTAAAATAAATAACGCAGTATAAGTGGTTTGGGTATATAAGCCTAAATTAGTTCATGTGATAAACATCAATATCAATATCAATCGTTGTTTCTAAGTTCTGCTCTAACCAATTTAAATAATCTGTAAACGCCAGTGGCCTTGAAAAATAATAACCTTGACCAATTTCGCAACCATAACCCTTCAAAATTTGTAAGCTCTGAATATCTTCAATCCCTTCACCTATAACAAAAGAACCTAAACTTTTGGCTATATCACATGTTGCACGACAAATTGTTCGATCGTTTTTTGAGTACTCTAAGTTCATCACAAATTGCTTATCAATTTTAATTTCGTCAAATCCCATTTTGCTCAAGTAAGCTAACGATGAATAACCTGTTCCAAAATCATCAATAGCAATTTTAAGTCCAATTAACCTATAGTCATTTAAAGCTGTTTTAATATTAACTCCATCACTTAGTGTGGCTGATTCCGTTAATTCTAACATCACATTTGATGCCTTTAGCTGGTACTCATTTAGCAAAGTTAAAAATAAAACGGGTAACTCTTTACGTAATAAATCTTTTGCTGAAATATTAATTGAAATTATGTGCTCTGGATAAATTGCTGTAATTTCTTTTTGATAAATTAGTGATTGTTCAACCACCCACTCTGTAAGTTCAAATATGATCCCAGTAGACTCTGCTATTGGTATGAACTCGTCAGGAGGCACTTGCCCTAAAATAGGATGATGCCAGCGTAAAAGAGCTTCCGCACCATGAATGTGTCCGGTATCTAAACAGATTTGTGGTTGGAAAAATAAACTAAGCTGATTATGCAAAATTGCTTCTTTTAAATAAGATGCAACTTCAAGACGGTATTGCGCTAAATTTGAATTTTCAGCATCAAACATATGCCAACGTTCACCGTGCAGCGGTTTAGCACTCAGAGCTTGTAAGCTGCGTTGTATTAATTGCGTTGCATTTGAAGCATGAAGCGGATAATTTGCCACACCAATATCAACACCATTGACCAGCTGACTGCTGTTATGGCTTATCCCTTCAGTAAAAACAGCGGTTGTAACACATACAAACTGCTCAATTTGACTTAATTCGAGTTGACCATTAACAACATAAGCATAGGTACTATCATCAAGGCGAGAAATATAATGACATTTCAGTTCATTAGCTTCTATCTTCAATGAATTCATAGCGCTTAATTGCTGGCCTAGATTAGCCATAGTGCGTTTTATTTGTGTATTAGCATACTCATAGCCAAAATTTGCACGGGCATCCAACAAAACCACTGGGCGAAACAAAACAAGTGAATGCGGTTTAGAATCAGTTACTTTATGCTGTAAACAATCAAGTAACTTTTGTTTGTTTGGTAAACCCGTTTCATCATCATGAGTTAAACTTTCGTCGTATTGTAAGACTCTTAATCTATCTTGTATTAGCAATGTCGCCAAGAAAACACCTGTATTGAACACAAGGAAACCATCATTTAGAATATGGAGACTCCGAGCTGTAAAGACCGTACTTAACAAAACAAAAGATTGCATTAGCAAGGTGCTCCAAGCAAGCATAAATAGGCCTGTATAATTGGTCTTTGTTTCTTTGCACTGCCAAAATAAATACCCAACCATCGCGATTAAAATCGTATAACTAACCACAAAAAAATACACTGAAAAACTATTAACCAATAAGCTTGCTGCGAGCGGGATACTGCAAAGAATTAACAACGCTGATTTAAGTGGGGTTTTAGCAATAACTATCTGTTTATTAGCATAACTTGACTGCATAAAAAACAAACTTGCAAACGAGATAGCCATTAGATTAAACCAAGCACTTAATCCATTTGAGTATTGACTAATGAGTGGATCACCAAATAATAAAAAAACGCCTTTCCTAGCTAAAAAAGCCACCAACATACACATGAGATAGCCCATTAAAGAAACAAATTTCACTTGTCGAGATAGGAAATAAAATGCGGCACTAATTGCAAGCCCAACAACTAAAATCACCGAGATCATAGCTGTAATAATGACATGCTCTTCAACGCTATTATAGAATTCAACTTCAGGTATTAATGTCGGCTCAATTGTAACCGTTGCGTTATTACTTAAATATACAGCCGCCCAAGCACTGCCAGAGTTAGTTTTAATACTTAAATGTGGGATTATTGAATCAAAATATGCACCATGTTCGTGTTGTTTTAATTTAATAATTTCAAAGTCACTATCGAGTAACTCAAACTTAATTTCATCAACCAGCGTATTTTTAATAAAAAGAATTTGATTTATAGGTTGTTTAGTTGAGTTAACATCAAAGAGTATCCAATACCCACGACCTCGCTTTAATGTAAATGAAGAAACGTCTGCTAAATTATTTTCTTTTACTGCTTCTTTGAAAAACTCCGCGGGTAAACTTTGAGAATCTGATACGGGTAGGACTATTGCTTTATTTGATACAGCATAAAGTTCAACACTGCAAAAAAGCAGTGCAAACAAAAAAGCACGAAATAAAGGACCAATACTTCCCACTTGAACTCCACGTACTTGAACGTATAAAACAAATCAACGTATTAAAGTATGGAAGGTATATAAATAAATGCCAGTAAATCCCAAGAATGATTACAGCAAAAAATAAAAAGGGCCGGTTAAAGGCCCTCTATGCATGGTTTTATTCGTTTACTTATTCGTTCTTATCATCACTAATACGGCTTGCTACTGCGCTATTCTGATCTTTATATTTAGCATCTTTTCGGATGTTATATGGATTAGCTGCTGGCCCTGACATCGTTTCAAAACTCATCGCACCAATTTTCATCATTGGACGAAGTGCAAGCGGTAGTTTCCCCGAATTATAGAATTCTAATACGATATTGCCTGACCAACCTGGATCAATACGGTGTGCGGTAACATGTACCATTAAACCTAAACGCGCTAGTGATGAACGTCCATCAAGCCAGCCGACCACATCCGATGGTAAAGTAACTTTTTCATACGTCATAGCCAACGCAAGTTCGCCTGGGTGTAAAAAGAATGCTTGCTCTTGTTCAAGCACTATTTCATCACTCATTATTGATTCCATCGCTTTATTAAGCTGATCTTTTGGGCCACTTAAGTCAACATAAGCGGCGGTGTGATCTTGAAAAACACGAAACTTATTTCCTAAGCGCAAGTCAACTGTAACGCCAGAAATCATCTCATCGCTTGGGCTTGGCTCTATAACAATGCGTTGCTGTGCAATATATTCTTTAATATGGGTATCTGATAATCTCATTTTTTTAATCGTCCGTAATCACAATCTCTAACGGATCATGATGGGGTTGTTGATAATAAAGTTGGCTTGCTATTAAACGCGCTGCACTGGCATAGGTGCTGCTGATCGCCGCCTCGGTGTCGTTGGCTATTAACTTGCCTTGCTCTGAATATTCTCGTATATCTATCGCCAGTGGAATGTGTGTCAGTACTGGTACGCCATGACGCTGCGCGAGTTTAACGGCCCCGTCTTTACCAAATACGTGATTAGGCTCACCACAATGAGTGCAAATAAAATGGCTCATATTCTCAATTAGGCCAAGCACAGGTACATTTACCTTGTTAAACATGGCAATGCCTTTTTGCGCATCAGCCAGAGCTAAATCTTGTGGAGTAGTCACAATAACGGTGCCACTTGAGGGCACTTTTTGGCTCATGGTCAATTGAATATCACCAGTACCTGGTGGCATATCAACAATTAAATA
Organism: Pseudoalteromonas atlantica; assembly: GCF_043641955.1. Taxonomy (GTDB): domain Bacteria; phylum Pseudomonadota; class Gammaproteobacteria; order Enterobacterales; family Alteromonadaceae; genus Pseudoalteromonas; species Pseudoalteromonas atlantica_A. The sequence goes on along the minus strand of NZ_JBHZRV010000002.1, from coordinate 130,093 downwards.
ATCAAGCTCACCCCAAACTGTTTCATTTAACAATTGTGTTAGTGCACCAGACGCCATCGGCCCACGCCATACTGTGGCATCATCACCAGGCACTAAAAATCCAATTGACTGTGCTTTTAAACCGTTTGCATCAAATGGGTATAGTTGTTTGTCATCTTTGGCCGTGGGTTTAGCTCCTAAAAGCCCTAGCAGCATAGGAATTGATGGACCATAAATATCTGCATCTAAAATACCTACATTTGCGCCCTCTTGTTTTAAAGCGCCCGCTAAATTAACCGCAGTTGTCGATTTCCCCACCCCACCTTTACCGGATGCAATTAAAACAATGTGCTTTATTTTCTTAAATTTATAATCGGCAGGTAACTGTACTGTGGCACGAATGTCGACAACTTGACTAATTTGTTCACTTACAAACTTAGCCACAGCGGGCATTTCTGAGCATGCAGCAAAAGGTAAATTAAGCTCAATTAGTAGGGATTTATCATCGTTAGGTTGAATGTTTTTAATAAACAGCTCATCAATACCTACTGCAAATGCAGCACTTCGATAAGCGGCTAAAGCGGCAATTATCGGTTGTTTTTGCACCGATTTAGAAGAGAATAATTTCGACAGTCCAAACATAGCAATAAAATAGCGTTTCTTTGATGAAAATTGCCTCGGAATTATGTAACATTCACGGCATTAACACCAGTCAATTAATGAAAATCAGCGAACCAGTCACTACTTTGCTACCGGTTTGCTGATAAAATTATGATTTTCATCCGTTCCTTTACCGGAACCGTCAATTCGGAATGATTATGGCACAGCGAAAGATCCTTATTACCAGCGCATTACCTTATGCCAATGGCCCAACTCATCTAGGCCATTTATTGGAATACATTCAAACTGATATTTGGTCGCGTTTTCAAAAACTACAGGGCCACGAAACATATTACGTTTGCGCCGATGATGCTCACGGCACGCCAATTATGCTCAATGCGCAAAAGCAAGGGATCACGCCTGAAGAAATGGTAAAAAACGTCAGTATTGAACGTCAACGTGACTTTGCTGATTTTAATATAAAGTTTGATAATTACCACAGTACTCACAGCCAAGAAAACAAAGAATTTAGTGAACTGATTTATAATCGTTTAAACGATGCAGGCCACATTAAAAAGCACACTATTTCACAGTTATTCGACCCAGAGAAAGGTATTTTCTTACCAGATCGTTTTGTCACAGGTACGTGCCCTACATGTAAATCTGAAGATCAAAATGGCGACAGCTGCGATTCATGTGGCGCAACGTATAGCCCAACAGAGCTTATTAACCCGCGCTCAGTGATGTCTGGTGCCGAGCCGATATTAAAAGACTCTGAGCATTACTTTTTTGACTTACCTGCATTTGAAGGTATGTTAAAAGAATGGCTACACTCAGGCACCATTCAACAAGAAATGGCTAACAAGCTAGATGAATGGTTTACTGATGGCTTACAACAGTGGGATATCAGCCGCGATGCACCCTACTTTGGTTTTGAAATACCAAATGCACCGGGTAAATACTTTTATGTATGGCTAGATGCACCAATTGGTTACATGGCCAGCTTTAAAAACCTATGCGATTCAAAAGGCATTGACTTTGATGCGTTTTGGGCTGAAGGATCAGATGCTGAGCTCTATCATTTCATTGGTAAAGATATCATCTACTTCCATAGCCTATTTTGGCCAGCAATGCTTGAAGGTGCTAACTTTAGAAAGCCTACAAACGTTTTTGCCCACGGTTTTGTTACGGTAAACGGCGAGAAAATGTCTAAATCTAAAGGCACTTTTATTAAAGCGCGTACTTATTTAGATAACCTAAATCCGGAATACCTTCGTTATTACTATGCTGCTAAATTAAATAGCGGCATTATTGACCTTGATTTAAACCTAGAAGATTTTGCTCAACGAGTTAACTCTGATCTTGTTGGTAAAGTGGTAAACATAGCAAGCCGTTGTGCTGGCTTTATTACTAAAAAGTTTGATGGCAAGTTAAGCAGCACTATCATGCAGCCAGAGCTTTTAGTTGAGTTCCAAGCAGCCGCGCCTAGTATCACTGCCCATTATGAAAACCGTGAATATAGTCGCGCAATTCGTGAAATTATGGCCCTTGCCGACAAAGCAAACCAATTTATTGATGGCGCTGCTCCTTGGGTATTAATTAAAGACGAAACTAAACAGCAAGAAGCGCATGAAGTGTGCTCCCTTGGCCTTAATTTGTTCCGTGTATTAATTACTTATTTAAAACCTGTATTACCAGAAATGGCTGAAAACGTTGAAGCGTTTTTAAATGATGATCTAGCGTGGCACGATGTTCAGAACGCACTAGTTAGTCACCCAATCAATAAGTTTAAGCCACTAATGCAACGTGTAGAAATGGATAAAGTAAATAAAATGGTTGAAGAATCAAAAGAAAGCCTAGAGCCTAAAGTGACTATTGATCCAAATAGCCCACTAGCAAAAGAACCGATTGCCGATGAAATCGAATTCGATGACTTTGCTAAAGTAGACTTGCGCGTAGCTAAAATTGCTAAAGCAGAACACGTTAAAGGTGCTGATAAACTTCTTAAACTGACTCTTGATTTAGGTGGCGAAACACGCCAAGTATTTGCTGGTATTAAATCGGCTTATGCCCCTGAGGATATCGAAGGTAAACTTACTGTGATGGTCGCAAACCTTAAACCTCGCAAGATGCGTTTTGGTATGTCAGAAGGCATGGTTTTAGCAGCAGGTCCTGGTGGAAAAGAAATCTATATTCTTAACCCAGATGATGGCTCAGAGCCAGGCATGCGTGTTATGTAATTTAATTACATTCGAGAAAAAAACCGCTGAAGCCTGAAGTGACCCCCAATAGTTGGACATTCCAATTACTGGGGGTCTTTTTATGTCCAAACATCACCGAGCATTCAAGCTCAAAATAGCTGAACTCGCTTTGTCTGAAAGCTCTTCGGCGGTAAGTAACAGATTTAATGTTACAGATAGACAGGTCCGATATTGGACCGCTATTTATCGAATTCATGGCGCTGAAAGCTTCAGGTCTGTTCACAAACCTTATTCTCAAGCATTTAAGGCTGAAGTGTTAAAAACGATGACAGCAAACAGTTGGTCACTCGGTTATACCAGTGCTTTCTTCGACTTATCGTCCCCAGGCATTCTTTTTCAATGGCAAAAGCTTTATGCTCGTGATGGTATATCCCGTCTCAAACCACAGAAAAAAGGTAGGTCAGTCATGACAAATAATTCTTCTTCATCAAAACCAGTAGAGCAAATGACTGAGGAGGAGTTACGAGAAGAGTTAGCCTACTTACGAGCAGAGAATGACGTGCTAAAAAAGTTAGAAGCCTTGGCTCAAGCCAGAAAGAAAAAAGCAAAGACAAGACGATAGTCGTCGAAGAGTTCAAGGCAACACATAGCTTACGACACCTTTTAAAGGCTACGGGGCTGCCAAAGAGTGTTTACTATTATCATCGCACTACCTGTAAGCAACCCTGTGCAAGCAATGATTTACTGGTAAAAATACGTGATATTTTTCACACGCATAAAGGACGATATGGCTATCGCAGAATTACGAGTGCCCTGAGAACAATGGGGGTACTTGTTAATCATAAGCGCGTTCAACGGCTGATGAATGAGTTAGGACTCAAGTCAAAAGTAAGGCCTAAGCGCTATAAATCCTATAAAGGTGAAGTATGTAAAATCGCAGAAAATACGCTTAACCGCGAGTTTACTGCGCAGAAGCCAAATCAAAAATGGGTGACGGATGTGACGGAGTTTAAAGTGGATAATGAGAAGGTATATCTATCGCCTATGATTGACCTATTCAACCAAGAGGTAATCAGTTACGAAGTCAGAAAATCCGTTGCACTCCCTTTGGTAACTGACATGCTTAAAACAGCAACTGCTAGGTTAAAGCCAAATGAAAAGCCAATTGTACACTCAGATCAAGGGTGGCAATATCAAAACAAACAATATCAAAATCACCTTAAGGAAAGAGGGTTGCAACAAAGCATGTCAAGAAAAGGAGATTGTTTAGATAATGCGGTTGCTGAGAACTTCTTCGGCATATTGAAGAGTGAGATGTACCACAACGAAACGTTTAAAGACGTGAATGATCTTATTGAAAACATCAAAGAATATATCCACTATTACAAAAATGAGCGTATTAAGCTGAAACTAAAAGGCCTGAGTCCGATACAATATCGAAATCAGGCCTTGGCAACCGCTTAGAAATGAGTCCAACTTTATGGGGTCACTTCAGCCAGCGGTTTTTTTATGCCTAGCACGCAATTGCATTTATTAAAACTAATCGAATTAGGTTTACCAAACGTATAGAAAAACAATATGCATTTAAAAATTTATGCATACCTACTCACACTTGCCGCCATATAAGGAATCAGCATGTTTTCGCTCTTCAAAAAAGATCCTCTAAAGAAACTAAATAAAGACTACAGTGCGAAGCTCGAACAAGCTATGCACGCCCAGCGAAATGGCGATATTAAGAGTTACTCAATGCTCACTCATGAAGCTGAGCAAATTTTAAAAGAAATAGAGGTATTGGAAAAAAAATAAGCTTAAATTCGCATACATAGCTTTTTAAAGTATTATTTTAGCTAGTTAACCATCAGTATAAGCTTTTGCCGATGGTTAACACGCTAAGAAAATGGAAAGTAGCCAGCTCCGGGAAGTTAACCGATGACAAACACATATCCCAGCAAAAACAAGTATCAATAAAGAATAAAATTTCAGCAGTGAAAATTTGTTACAAGGCGTTATTATCGATATCTTAGCCACTGGTTGTCGCTTTAACGTGCATGTTAGCTCAGGTTTTTGTTCATTTACTCTCACCGATAGACAGTACAGCGGTCATTATCAGTGCGCATATTCGAAATAATCAAATGCAAGGTGACAGGCTAAATGTAGGGATTGAGTTTGCGCAAGAAGAACAAAAAAATGCAAAAGCCACTCGATATGTACGAAATAGAGATTAGTTGATAGTAATCTACGGAGTGTTTGGTTGAACTCACATTTGCTAAGAGGTAAAAAATAGATTACTCCATTTTCAAAACCAATAGGCTATAAAAATGGAGTGTTAATAAGCTTTCGAGCGCTTTAATTTCGCTTAAAATACTGAGCGAAATGAAGAACGACCAGCATTACGACGTTCATTACGGCGACTACGCATGCGACTATGAAGCTCACGACGCTTTGAATCTAACCATTCGTCACGAGTGATTGATGCATCAGAGTTACGTGCTTCTTCGCGGCTGCGATACGCACAAAACTCTTCAAACGCTTCAACATCGTCATTAAATTCACCAGCAACTAGCTCTATCATAATTGCATCATCTAAGAAGCCTAAAACAGGGATATGATCAGGCACTAAGTCTTCAGGATCACTAAAATAGGCCAATGCACTTAAAATTTCTACGCGCTCTTCTTCGGGGATTTGCCATTCACTATCTTCAATCATTGCGACAAATGTTTCTAACTTTTTAATACGAAGACGCACAAACTCTGGAACATTTTCCTTTATATTTGAGCTGATTTTTTTAGCATTATTAATTATTACCTGCTCACTGAGTGCCTGTGCACCTTGCTGAGCTTTTCGCATTACATCACGAAAGTGCTCTAAATCAGCATCGGATAATTCAAACTTAACTTCAAACGCCATTTTAATTCTCCTGTTTTGGCTATTTGGTCACAGTACTTCATCACCATGACTAACAACTATGAAATACCTCGTTGTCATTGTTGAATTTAGCAGATACTGCTGCGCTCATCACCTTTAAAATTAATTTTTTATAAAACACTTGTGGTTTTAGTGTAACAAAGTGTTATTATTTTGTGCATTCGTTAAATGGATTTCAACTAATCAGTGTTCTTATGTCGCTAGAGAGTCAGCTTGTAAAGCATAATACCCCTTCTTCGAACGAGCCGCTCGCTATTATTGAACAAGCCGAAGTACCTCAACTAACACCTTCTAAAACGTGTGATAACTGCCACCAAACGGTGTCAGGTGAATTTTGCTCCCACTGCGGTCAATCTCTCGATTCGACATTAAAATATTTTTGGGTTGTTATTTTGCACTTACTCGATGATATTTTTAGTTTTGACTCTCGGGCAAGTCGAACTGTTTGGCCTTTAATGTTTCGCCCAGGTTTTTTAACTAGTGAGTACTTTGCTGGTCGGCGGGTTCATTACGTTCCTCCCTTACGGCTATACTTATTTATCAGTATTGTTTTTTTCCTTGTTTTAAAGCTTACAGTTGCAGCTGAAGAAACACCTGATCTTGACCTCAACAGCAATAAAGTTGCAATAAATCAAGTAACTAAACATATTGAAACACTCAATGAACAAAAATTAACGCTAACCACGGAAGAAAACAGTAAAACGTTAAACAAGATAGACGCAGAATTAGTTCGCTTCAATCGTTACTTAGAAGAGTTAAGCCTTGATAACACAATTGAAGAAAATGCAAAGCTCACTGCAAGCACGCGCAAGCTAATCACCTTAGAACTTGAGCGAATTAAATTAAATAAACAAATTAGTGGTCTGCAAGATAACAAAGATACAGTTAATGTATCGTTCGGGTTTTTATCAAATGAAAGCAACAAAAAGCTAAGTGACTTGGCTACATCACTCACAGAAAAAGCAAAAAAAACCTTCACGTCTGACACAAACCGTTTAATTAACGAAGTGCTAGGAAAGCTTCCTCAATTAATGTTTGTGCTGTTACCACTGTTTGCCGTTTTACTTAAAGTTGTTTTTATTTTTTCAAAACGTCTTTATATGGAGCATTTAACAATAGCGCTTCACAGCCATAGCTTTATTTTTATGAGCTTATTATTAATTGATATTTTAGATGTATCACATGACAGCCTTATGGATGTTGGCAGTAGCTTTAGTGCAGCCATCGCAAGCTTGTTAGCGTTCATTAGTTTTGGATTACTGCTCTGGATACCCGTTTATCTGTTTATTATGCAAAAGCGCATCTACAAACAAGGTATTTTTGTCGCACTTTTGACTTACGGATTTGTTGGTATTATCTATTTTGTTTTAATGGCATTAACTACGATTGCAGCAATTATTTGGGGCTTAGCTGAAATTTAGATATCTTTTTTGATGTGGCTTAACTTACGTTTACGTAAAACCGATAACTAGCTCTAATAAGATGTAAATAGAGCTAGCTAGTTCACAATAAAAACTTATTGACCTTTATACTGCTCTTTTGCTTTTTCTAATTCACCATCGCTAATGCCCAGAGATTCTGCTGCTTCTTTAATAAGCTCTGGTTGCGTCATTACCAAGCCCATCAAGGCTTGAAGTTTTTCTGGTGGAATACCTAACTGCTGTACAAGCGCCATGGCCATCATTGGATTTTGTGTAAACGCTTGAAAAAGCTCATGTACTTTTTCATCACTTACATTATGCTCTTTTAGTGTTGCTATAATAGGGTTCATGTTTTTGCCTTAGTTCGCTTTCTAGATACCCACTATTATATGGGCAGATCATTCGTTTTAAAGCTGTACAATGTAATTACTCTACGAGTAGTACCACTTTACCTGCATTTTCGTTATTTTCTAATATACGATGTGCCTCATTAGCTTGTTGCCAAGGCAATGTCTTATAAATGTTAAAATCGAACTTTTTACTGACAATATCAGCGTAAAATTTATCAACAAATTCGTTACGCAATTCTCGTTTAAATTCTAAACTTCTATTACGAAGCGTGGAAGCATGGAGTGAGATACGCTTTTGTAGTAATCGAGCAAAATCTACTTCAGCAAAACGCCCGTCTAAAAATGCCAGCATAATGATTTGGCAATCCATTGCGGCAATGCCCGCATTTTTATTTAAATAGCGCCCTGAAACAGGGTCAACGATAACATTTGCCGATAATTTATGAGCCTTCATATACTCTACAAAATCGACTTGTTTGTAATTGATTACATGATCCGCACCCAGCTTTTGAGCATGCTGACACTTTTTATCACTTCCCGCTGTTATTACAACCGTTGCACCAGCACGCTTGGCCATTTGAATAGCAGCGCCTCCTACACCACTTGCGCCAGCATGAATCAAAGCCGTTTGCCCTTGTTGTAAGTTACCTAATTGAAAAAGCGCCCCGAATGCAGTTAAATAGACTTCACTAATAGCTGCCCCTTCAGCCATAGATATCCCCTGAGGTAGACGCATAAGTTGTGCAGCATCTATTGCAACGTATTCACTATAAGCGCCGCCTGCACATAATGAAAACACTGGTTTTTCAAGCCATTGGACATCTACATCATCACCTACTTCAACCACAAGTCCAGCACATTCTAACCCTAAAATAGGGCTGTCGCCTTCAGGGGCAGGATACTTCCCTTGACGTTGCATGCTATCGGCGCGATTTACACCAATTGCAGCGACCTTGACTAATACCTCATGCGGTTTTATTTGTGGTTTTTCAATTCTACATAGTGTTAAGTTTTCATCATCGTGAGAAATATACTGCACAAAGCCTCCTATTTAATTAATTTTACGCCATACCTCGGCTTCGACTAATTCACCATTTTCAGTAAGTGAATGATGCCACAAATCACCCTCTATTTTGTAGTCAAAAGCCATGGTTTTACCAAGCAACGATGGAATATTGCCATAAGAAAAAGTTTCAACGAATTGTTGATTTTTTAATACATATTTACCGCCACCAGCATAGTGGAATTTACCATTTTTTTGCGTAATGTAGTTAAAGTGTGTAGGGGTGATAAGCTTCACTGAGGTTAATTGTGGAGCCTTGGCATTGACAAAACCGCCGTCTACAGCATATTTTCCTTCAACAAACTCCCAGCTACCTAGTAGTGGGTTAGCCATTGAAAAAGAAGAAAACGCTAACAAACTTACTGCTATAAATTTCATAATCTACCCTTTTATAATTTAATAAAAAAAGGCCAGTGTACCTTTTTATAATTTATTGGCTATCAGACTTGTGGCTAATTCGGTTTCATTTAAATCGCCAACTTTGTTTATATGGATATACATCGTATACCTCACCTGCCTGTATTTTTGCTTGGCAACTCTGCCAAAAACGAGCAGAAAATAAATCAACATGGTGGCGGTTAAACACTGCAAACGCAGCTGTATTAGCGCTAAAGAAAACGGTAAACTGACTAGGAAAAACATCGTTTTGTGCTATATCAAAATAGCTTTGTGCGCTAAGCTCATCTAACGGGTTATCACTGTTTGGCATGTCTCTGAAATTACATTCAACTAATGGACATATTTCATCATAATCATAAAAAACGACGCGCCCCCAACGGGTTACACCAAAGTTTTTCATTAACATGTCTCCTGGAAATATATTTGCACCAGCCAACTCTTTTATTGCTTTACCGTAATCAATCATCACGTTTTCAAGTTGTTGATTATCGCATTGATTCAAATATAGATTGAGGGGCGTCATTTTTCTCTCAACATACACATGTTTCAATATCACCGCTTTATCTGTAATAATCACACTACTGCCAATCACATTTTTCATCTCGGTTAGCAACTCATCACTAAAACGATTTAAGTCAAATGCTAAATACCTAAACTCATGGGTATCTACCAGCCGGCCCACTCTGTCAGCTTGTTTTACGAAATCGTACTTCGCCATGACCTGTGCTTTGGTGGCTGTTTTTGGTGCATTAAACTTATCTTTAATGACTTTATAAACATATTCAGAGCAAGGAGTTGTAAAAACCAGCATAACCATACCCGGTGTACCTGGAGCTGCAATGTATTTATCTGTCGGTGGGCTGTTTTTTGTTGTATCAACTTTGTAGCGGTAAAACTCTGTTTTAGCATGCTTTATGAAACCAATAGCATTAAATAACTCAAATCGTTGTTTATGAGGCATGAGTACACTTAGGTAATCGACATAACGCGCAGGCTGATCAGTATCAACCATAAAGTAAGTGCGCGCAAAACCAAATAGTAAACTCAACTGATCTGCGCCCATCATTACTGCGTCTAACTTTAGGCCTTCTTCAGTATTTAAAATGGCTACAGCAAACGGCATGTTATCACCATTTTTAGCAATGCACCGACCGATCAAGTAGCATGCTTTATTACGAAAAAACAGTGAGTTTGCATATTCTATATACCCGTCGTTCAAATTAATTAATTCATAAACTTGAGGACATTGTTGTTTCGCTCCTAACATCAACGTGCTTTGCAAAACAGATACGTCTTGTGAGAAATTATTAAATGGGGTTCTAAACGCCTGCGCTAATACCAGCTCAGTAACGGCACTAGCAAAACCACTTTTTAATGAAATACGCTTTACTAAGTTATCAAATGGTCGAGGGGCTGTGCGGTATTTAGCCTTTAAAACGAATAAGTGCACAGTACGGATTTTTCTATCATGCCATATAGCACCAAATGTAGAGTTAAAAAAGGTATGTGCTATTGGTTGATTTTCGTGATTATTTACCATTGCCGCGTAGATGTTTTTTGCCTGCTGCCAGATACGAGCATCATCGTATTCTTTGTATGCTATTAACTTAACCGCACTACTAACATTAGCAACTTGACGCTCATACACTTGCAGCCGGGCACGCATAGCGGCCTGAACATCATGCCATTGCCTTTGCTCAAAGCGGCTTTGAGCACCTAAAGTGATATTCAAAAACTCAGCAAACATCGCCTCAAAGCCAGCAAACACAGCTCGTGCAAGCTTCGTTGCAATAACTTCCTCGAGATTGCAGTTATGGGACTGATTTTTATTATGTTCAGGCTTTAAATTAGGCATATTTTTATCGCTTATAACGATTATTTTACATTAGCAGTTTACATACCATAGCAAGCAGGCTTAAATTTAGATAATTAATAAAGCGAATGAATAAGATTGATCAAATGAATATTAGGAATGTCGATCTCAACTTACTTGTCTACCTTAATGTGCTCATTGACGAGCAAAATGTTTCAAAAGCAGCAAATAAGCTCGCACTAACACAGCCTGCGATGAGTAATGCACTTAAACGGCTGCGTGATTTATTTGAGGATCCGTTGTTGGTTCGGGCAGCAGGTAATATGACCCCAACAGCAAAAGCGCTGAGCCTTAAACCCGAAATAGAAGCCTTATTAAAAATGGCAGAGGCAATCACTCAACCTAGCGAATTATTTAACCCTACCAATGCTGAACTTACTTTTAGAATAATGGCGAATGACTATTTAGAATCTACACTAGTCGCGCCTTTTATAACGTCTCAACTAGAGAAACACCCCGGACTCAATTTTGATGTACTTAGCCCCAGTGATGTAAACTTACAAGACATGGAAAAAGGAACAATAGACTTAGCCATAAATCGTTTTAATGGTATGCCCCGCTCATTCCATCAGGCAACTGTATGGCGAGATAATTACTGCTGCCTTACGCATCCTGCAAATAAATATTTAGACTCACCTGATTTAGAGCAATATTTAGCCGCTGAACATATTTGGGTCAATCGTGCTGGTTGGGGCGCTGAAGCCGCTGTCACAAATAAATCAGGCAGTCAGAAGCTTGGCTGGGTCGATGAAGCTCTTTGGCAATTAGAGCAAACTCGTCATATTCGTGTATTCACTCGCCATTACATGGTGGCAAGCTTACTCTGCCAATCAAAGAAACTCATTGCAACACTCCCGCGTAGACAAGCAATGCTGCTGGCAAAACACACCGATCTAGTCATTAGCCCAGTCCCTTTTCAGGTGGTGCCAATTGAAGTCAAGATGCTATGGAGTCCTTTACTGCACCACGCAAGCCCTCATCAATGGTTACGCCGCGAATTAATAAACTTTGCGAGCACTATTGCGGATAGATAAGTTGGTTGGGCTAGACCCAACCCCCTACTTATTGATTAAATCAATATCAGTTATTGAAAACAACAATTTCATTAATAGTGCTTCAGAGGCTAGAGTAAAGTCATACAAAATGATTCACTCACCTAACAAAGAGACATGATTATGATGCAAACTACAGCAAGCTTCACCCAACAAGATGGTTTATTCATTGATGGTAATTTACATACTTTTATCGAACAACAACTTTGCGAAAAAGCAACATTAACAAGTGAGTATGTGTACCAAGCGTTAGCAACATTAGTAGATGAATTTGGTTGTCAATGTCGTAAAAACAAACATCAGGATGATGATACTCTAGATGCCCAAACTTTATTACACGCGTACCAAGTTGAACACGCACACCCTCATTGCCACGTAGACGCACAAACAACAACAGCTGTGCTAGATGAGTATTGCTGTCAAGTGCCTGCAATTATTGTTGTTGCATTAATGGATACGCTAAGTGGTACGCCAAGTAATGAAGATGATGCACAAGAAATTTATCAACGTGCTGCCCAATTAACAAATCGTCCATGTATGTACCGCGCTGCATTTAAAAACGAAAATGCAGCTTAAATTATGATTGCTCAATACGCTCGATAATCTTCTTTGCAAACTCGCTGCAACTGAGGATTATCGCGCTATGACCGTGTTTTTCTAAATCAAACGTTATCTCATTTGCTTCAAATGTTGCTGATAATGCATTTTCAATCGCTTGTGCAGCTTCATGCCAATTCATAAACCGCAACATCATAACCGCACTTAAAATACTGCTTGTAGGATTTGCTTTATCTGTTCCTGCAATGCGTTCGAATGGGCCATGAGTTGGTTCAAAAAAAGCCACTTGACCATTCAAATTTGCAGCGGGCATAACTCCAATCCCCCCTACTTGGGCGGTTAACATATCAGCTAAATAATCCCCGTTTTGATTGGTTGTTACAACTACATCAAATTGCTCTGGGTGCATTAGGGCTTGCTGTAACATGTTATCAGCAATAACCTCTTTAATAATTAGCGATGGCGCGTGTTCTCTTTCAATAATTAACCAGCGACCATTTTCATGTGGGATAGCACCATATTCTCGCTTTGCTAACTCATAGCCCCAACGCTTAAATGCACCGTCTGTAAATTTTAAAACATTTCCTTTGTGAACCACTGTAAGCGACTCACTTTTTTGCTCTAATGCATACTCAAGCGCATAACGCATGACTCGCTCAGAACCTTCTTTAGATATGTTTTTAATTCCGATGCCGCATTGTTGGTCAAACCGTAAACGAGTAACGCCCATTTCTTGGCATAAGAAATCTAAGATTTTCTCAGCCTCAACACTGCCCGCTTGCCACTCAATTCCAGAATAGACATCTTCAGAGCTATCACGAATGACGACGATGTTTGTTTTTTCTGGATGCTTTAATGGTGAAGGTAATGCGCTATAACCTTTAATGGGACGTATGTTGACGAATAAATCCATTTCTTGTCGAAGTGCAACATTGAGAGATCTAAAACCACCACCAAGCGGTGTTGTGAGCGGCCCCTTTATTGCCAATTTAAACTGCCTTACAGCATGTATTGTTTCTTGAGGAAACCAATCACCATCGTATAGCTTTGCTGCTTTTTCACCATTATAAACTTCGAGCCAATGAATTTTTCGTTTGTTTTTGTAACAATGGGCAACTGCATGATTTACCAAATTACGCATGACTGGGGAAATGTCTTGGCCTACGCCATCACCATCGATAAACGTAATAATAGGGTTGTCAGGAATGAGCCACTGCCCCTGATCATTAATAGTAATTTGCTCGCCATTTTTAGGCACTGATATATGTTGATACTGCATACGCCCCCCTGCAAGAAAATATATTTAAGCATGGCCGTAGCACATTGTCTTTAGCTAAAGAAGAATAATGATTATTCAACGGCTAAATAGTCAGTTAGGTGTTTCTTCAACTAAGATCTCATCAATAGCAGCGAGTAATGCATGAACACGCTGACTATCAAAAGTAACCGAATCAGATTTAAGTAACCTATCAAGTTCAACTGCTTGTTGATAAAGCGGTTGGCAATCAAACATGCCTGCTGTCCCTTTGATCATGTGAACACTTTGTGCAAACCCTTTCATATCTGCATTATGAAACTGATCAAGTAAGGTATCTCGCTGCGCTTTTAGACCACAGATATAATCTTTTTTTAGTAACTCAAACTCATGCTCTGGCAGTTTTACGTCATCTGCAATGTCAATATCGAGGTAACTGGCAATTTTATGACTGAATTTTGTTCTATCGATTGGTTTTGCAATGTGATCAATAAAGCCTTGTTTTAAGTAACGCTCGACTTCGTTTTTCATAGTGTTTGCTGTTAATGCAACAATAGGGGTAGTCAGCCCCGTCGCTTGCATAATATGAATAGCTTGCTCACCGTCCATAATTGGCATTTGAATATCAAGCAAAATCAAATCAAAGTGCTCATCCAAAGTCGCTTGTACAGCATCTTGCCCATTCTCTACAGCAGTGACAGTTAAACCCATTCGTTCTAAGATTCGTTTGATCAATTGTCGGTTTTCAGGGTGGTCTTCTGCCACTAGCACTTCACCAACCAAATTTCGCTGTAAATTATCAGGCGCTGTATTTTTCACGTCGTCTTTGCGTATTTCATCAAATGAATCAACCCAATGGGTTCGCTCAGTTGTGTATAATGCTAACGCCAAACAAAATTCACTACCACTGCCTACTTCTGAATGAACTGTTATTTCTCCATCAAGCTTGGTCGCTAAGTTTTTAGAAATATTTAAACCCAGACCGGTGCCACCGTACTTGCGTGAAATGGATGAATCAGCTTGATAAAAAGGCGTAAACAGCTCCTTTTGCTCTTTATCTGTCATACCAATACCGGTGTCTTTCACTTTTATTTTGAGTTTGTTTTTCGAGCAGCTAACAAGCAATTGAATATGGCCAACTGTTGTGAATTTAAGCGCATTAGTTGCTAGGTTGAGCAGTATCTGTCTTAATCTAGTTGGGTCACACACAATCCAATCAGGCAAAGGGAATTCATAATCAACTTTAAATTTTAAGCCTTTATCGCGAATTTGCTTACCTAACAACGATTCTATTTCGGCGATAGTGGCAAACAAATCAGTCTCAACAAGTTCAATTTCTAATCGGTTTGCTTCTATCTTCGACATATCAAGTATGTCATTGATTAAACCAAGTACATGGCGACTATTTTGTAAAATAACGCGTATTCCATGATTACGCTCGTGCGGCTTTATATCACCTAAAATTATGCCATCAGCATAACCAATGATAGAAGTCATAGGGGTTCGTATTTCGTGGCTCATATTAGCTAAGAAGCGGCTTTTAGCCTCACTGGCGTCACGTAGCTCTTCAGCTAATTGTTGTAATTCTTGAGTGCGAAGTTGTACCTTTTGCTCTAGGTTTTTGGTCAATTCAACGTTACTATCATGTAGCAAGCTAAATTTGTTTGCTACTGCAAAAGCAAGCAACATAGCGTCCAGTGAAGTACCAATCAAACCCAGTAAATACAGATCCATCGAGACAGGTTCAATTAAACCTAAATTCGTTAAATTACCAATCATATTGGGAATGGCCATAGCCAAATACGCTAATACAAAGTAACGCGCCGGTTTAAACCCACTCATCCAACTTCTTATACCAACAACCATCCCTAAACACAGTGTTGCACCTGTGACTAAAGTCGCCCAAATAAAACCAAAACCAGGCCACACCACTGCAAAAGGAACCCCTGCTGTTGCAATGATGCCTAACCCAATTGATAAACTTGAAAGCTTTGGAGAAGTTTCTTTTAATTTAAGTAGACTATTAAAAAATAAAATATTTGTTAGTGGGATTAAAGTAAAACCAATCCAGTGAAGATGGGCACTATAAAAGCCAAATATTTGATCTGGGATATGAAAAAACTGGCTCCATGCGAAAACCCAGCACGCTGTAAATAGCGCATAGTAAAGGTGCGTAACATCCCGCGCACCAAAATAAATGAGTAGATTATATAACCCTAATGCAATGCCAACACCAAAACAAAGCAACATGATCATATTGTCAGAAGTAATTTTTTTAAAAAATACGTCGTAAGGTTTGAGTACTAATTTAGGTGGTGTATAAAAGTAATCACTTTGAAATTTCGCAATTAATATGTAGGGTGTACCAGGCGATAATTGCACTTTATTACCATAGTGAAATGCAAACTCGTTAGGTGATAAGCCGCCAGTTTCATAGCGTTTTACTGGTTGCTGGGCATCCGACATATCATAAATACGTGTTTCAATTTTTGAAAGCAACGTGTTGTATGGGTATAGCACAAGCTCATTAAAATCCGTTTTGTTTTGTAAATGAATAACAAACCAAAAACTACCGCCAAAAAAAGTGGTTCTTGTTTGCGGCTGCTTGCCTTGCAACCACGCATCAACTTCAAAGCTATTACGAGGAAATGAGCCATTAACTACTTCAAGCACTTGCCCTTTTTGCAATAAATTAGTTTTACTTTCTTGTTCAGTGTAATTGAACCGCTCAGGTGCGATGGCAACAACTAAGTTACTAAAAAACAGAAATAAAAAACAAAGTAATACTTTTAGCATTGCCTGTCTTGGCATACTTACACCTTAAATTATAAACGCGCAGTTAAAACTGATAACTAATATCCAGCCCGTAACGTCGACCCTCACCTTTAAAATCTTCAAGCATGCCAAGGAAAGAGCTTAAATCAAATTTTAAATGACTATATTGTGTATCAAACAAGTTTTTACCCCATAAAGCAAATCCCCAGTTATCTATTTGATACTGCAAATTTGCATTCACAATGCTATATCCATCTTGCATAGCATAAGGGTTTTGATTTTGGTCAAAATAATACTCTGATTGATAGTCCACAATTAATTGAGCTTTTAATGGGTTACTTGCTAAATCTGCATTATATTCAACACCTGCACTGAGATTCCATTCAGAGGTAAATGGTAAGCGGTTATCTGTTAACGCATTGCCTAGGGGATCAACATACTCTTCAAATTCAGCGTGAGGAATGTAACCCATAGCAAATTTAATATTAAGCGCGTCGGTTATCCAATAATCTAATTCAGCCTCAACGCCGTAAATAACTGAGTCAGCAACATTTTCTAATAATTGAACGGGTGGGCTTTGTTCAAAGGCTGAAGGTTGATTCATAAAAACTTGCTGGTCATTATAATCATAGTAAAAAGCCGCCCAGTTAAAGCGAATACCTTGTTGTGGCCACCATGATTTACTGCCAACTTCGTGAGCGTTTAATCGCTCTTTCTGGTAATCGGCTAATTGAGCTTGTTCAACAGATGATAAAAACCCACCATTATATCCCCCACTTTTTGCGCCATTTGCAAAACGATAATAGGCATATGTTGAGTCATTAACCTTGTAATTAACGCCTAACTGTCCAGAAAACCCATTATCTGATTGACTGCCTTTTACATGATAAAAAGGAACTACAACACCTTTTAAATCAGTGGGGTCAACCACAACATTAAGAGTAGAAACCGAGTCATAATCGAGTGATTCATACGAGTAACGAAGGCCGGCCGTTATTAACCATTTTTCGTTTACTTGAAAATCAATCTGACTAAACGCGGCTATGGTCTGATTTTGTATTTCATTATCGTAGAAAAAGGTAGCAGTTAAGTTTGTTGGCAAAATACCACGATAATCACGCAAAATATCATTAACATTATTCTGCCCTATCGACTCATCAGAAAAATAGAGCCCCGTTGTTATAAAATGCTCACCGAGTTTTGACTGTAAACGCAGTTCTTGCGTTACAAGATGAGTGTCTAAACCTAAGCTTCCTTCACATAATCGAGCGGGTGAACCGTCGCAATTAAATGCATGAAAGCGTTCAAGGGTGTTGTAGCTGGTCAAAGAGATAAATTCATTGTTAGAGTCTAGCTGCCAATTTAAATGCGCACTCACTCCTTTACCATCCGTTGAGTGGGGAGAATTATTATTAACACTCACAGTGTAAAAATCATCACTTCCATCATTAAAACCAAAGTTATCGAAACAAGTCGTTGAGCCCGCTTGCGCAGGAGTACATCGCTCTCCTGTAAGTGGATTTGCAATTATACCAATGCTTCCAACAGGCTGAACAATGCCATCCCAATCAGAAATGTGGCCTTTGATTAATACTTGCACAGTATCAAAATCAGCTAAAAAAGAAACACGACCATTTATTTGCTCCATCCCAGCAGTTGGGGCATCAAAATAAATGTTATTGGTCGAATAATCATAGTCTTGGTGATTTAGTGCTACACGAACAGCTGTGTTCTCACTGATGGGTAAATTAAACATAGCATCGAGGCTTGATGAATTGTTATTAGCAGCGCCTGCTGTTATGTAACCACTTTGCTCAAACTCTGGGCGTTTAGAGCGAATAAGGATAGCTCCGCCAGTGGAGTTACGGCCAAATAGTGTTCCTTGTGGACCACGCAAAATATCTACCTGCTCTATATCAAACAGATTAACTATTTGATTGCTCGCAGAACCTACAGCAATGTCATCAATATACATGGCCACTGGAGATGTATTTGCCGTATTATAATCAACCAAGCCTACACCACGGATATTAACGGCAGGTGGAGTACCTTCCGCTGCATTTTGGCTA
Organism: Pseudoalteromonas atlantica; assembly: GCF_043641955.1. GTDB lineage: Bacteria > Pseudomonadota > Gammaproteobacteria > Enterobacterales > Alteromonadaceae > Pseudoalteromonas > Pseudoalteromonas atlantica_A. The sequence goes on along the minus strand of NZ_JBHZRV010000002.1, from coordinate 111,572 downwards.
ATTTTTAAATTTGGAGCAAATACAGATAACTCCGTAGAATCTTTAAAATGTTGAGCTTTTAGAGCGTCGCCTTTTACAGTACTGACTGCAATACCAACTTCTTCAATTTTTTGCGCTCGCTTCTGCGCATAAACCTCGATAACTTCCATATCACTTTTATGCAGAATATCATCATTTTCAATAGCTTGAATATAAAGCGGAAGAATCAAACCTGATGAGCATATCAACCATATGTTTTTTGTCATAAAGTTACCTTGGTTATAAATGTGCAAAGACCATATTCAAATATGTATGTAAACATACTGTTATATGGTCAATTATAGACTAATCCATCGACTAAAACCGCTGCGATAAGAAAGATTAATTAATTATTGCTGGGTTCAAAGGCATTTTCCCCACTTATGTTTTCAGGATAGTTACATATTGCCCGAGAGGTTTGCATTCCTGCCATAACAGCAGCTTCAACACAACCAGCATTTACGCCTGTTTTTATCCAGTCACCTGTAATAAATAAGTTGGTAAATTTAGTTTCATTGGTTGCCAACCTATATTTACTTGAACCTGTTACAGACAAAACATAACGTTCACTGGGATCAACGTTGACGCGCCAATATTGCTCATCAAGAGATGATTTATCAGCTTGCCCTGATCCATATAATACTGACCAATCGAATTCTTTGTGCTGATAAGCCAAAGGCCATAACGGCTGCATATTATTTTCTAACATGCTTTCAAGGTTTTCTTTTACTTGTGCTTTTGCGCTTACTACGAATTCATGATCGCTCTGAGGTGGGTACTCATCACAAGGAAAAGCACTGCAAAAATAAGCAATATTTACCGGGGAAGAGTTAAGTGGCCATTGCTCTTTATCTATTAAGTTTGACATTGCGGCCCATGTATCAAAAGGCTCGCTAAAACCGCTTAGAATAGGTCCCTCTTCACTTGCTGGCATATATTGCCAACCCAGCTGTTGATCTGTTTTTGTAAGCCATAACTGTGCAGCTTGAGTTGCTACCGTTTTAACATTTTTAGCTTGAGCAAGAAACGAACTATCTAGTTCTAATAGTTCAGGACAAACATGCTCAAGTGATGCCACAGAAACACCCAAAATCAGTTTGTCAAAATCATCATTAACTCTTAAAGTTTTAATGGGTAGCGGCCTGCCATAAAAGGCTTGGTATTTTGCTGGCCAATCACTCCAAAATGATTCTAAATTAATATTATATTGCTGTAATAAAGTGGCTTGTTCTGAATTTAATTGATCGTAAATTGGTTCACTTGGCCAACACGGCAAATTTTTTATATTAACGAGAGGCTGGTATTCTGCTGCTGAATTTAATGATACTTGCTGTTGTAATTCAATTGTATTAACAATGTACTCGCCCTGAGCATTTAGGCTTGGAGTGAGGTTTTGTAATTGATGGAAATATTCAAACTTAACGCCTCTTTTTTGCAACAATTCGTACAAAGGAGCAAAAATCACATCCCCCATTCCAGCTTGCATTTTCCACATTACGCCACCTCGATAACACAAGGCTATACGCAACATAGCAAGTGCAGCAACTCCCGCCTCAACATTAGGCTTACTAAAGTCGCCCTTTGGATAAGCAAACACTAAATCATAAAAGCCACGCACCGGTGCAGAATTCACACTATACTGCACATTTGCGCCGTTTCTTGTTAGCCACTGTCTAAAGTCGTATTTATTAATTACACCAAATCCATCACGGTATACTTTATCTTTTACAAGACCAACCAACATAGCTATCGCCAAATCTGCACAAATATATAATCGTCTCAGATCAGAGTTGTCATCTAATAAATCACTAATTTCGCTGTTTAACCAACGTTTTAGCTTTCTAACCACGTACCAGATAACAAGGCCGTCTTTTTTTTCATCGCCTTGTGGGTTTAACGTTTGCTGGCCGTGAACAAAGTGATTGAGTTTAGTAATTAACAAATTCGGGGTTGAGCTTATCTCATTAGCTTGCTGCTCTATGTCATTTGCAAATTGCTGCCACAACTGCTCCGTATCATCGACTAAATCTCCTAACTGCTGTTGCAAGTGACGCAATAGGGATTGATCACGTGTTTTTTTTGTTTTTAGTAGCGTACTTTTATTAGCATTTACTGCGGTAGTTTGTATGTCAGCTATCCATTTTTTTAGCCACGCCAGCGTCATTTTTACAAAATCCCACGCTGTAATATCAAGGCTTCCTTGTGCTGGGTTACCTGGAAGTAAGGGAAAGTCTAAAGGCCAAGTTTGCCATGTTGATTCAATGTATTCTTCAAGTGCTACAAAACTGTGCGGTTTTAAAGCCTGTTGCCAAGTTGGTAATGAGCAACTTTCAGGCCTTTGCAATTTATCATATACAGTTTCGATGGTTTTAAAACTATTAACATAAGCACCAAACCAGACATGTAAACCATGTTCTTCTATTCGTTGTCCGTACTTTGCATTTCGTCCACTGGCTCCTTTACCGCCTAAACGCCAACCTTGTTGGTAAACAGTAATGCTTCGGTGCTGCTGCCAGTCTTCTTGCTCTGTAAGATACAGCGCCGCAGTCATTGCAGATACGCCACCACCTATGATGACTATTTTTTCTTCATTCATATTACTTCCTTTATAACTTATTTTTAAAGCTGGCTTGCCGGTAGCTGATCAAAGTCCATTTGAATGTAAAATGGTAGGTGCAGAGGTTGACTCCCTAGTTTTAAGCCAAACATATCGGCAAGAGGAAAACTGTCCAACTGAGTTAGATTTAGAGTGAAGTCTGATTTTAAAAGTTTAAGTTTATGTACCTTTTTTATTTCAGATGGTGAGTGCATTACTGATTGGTAAACTGCATTTTCACCCTCCCCATCTGGAAATTGCTTAAATAGAATTTGATCCATTTGTGGGTTGATAAAACCTTTAAGTAGCTGTTTAATCAAAGATAGATCAATCCCAAAATGAGTGCCTTCAAAGAGGTTAGCGACCTGTTCACCAAAGTCATCAAGTACAGATAAAAATGAGTTATCTTCTTTATTAATCATTTGTGTAATAGAAAACAATTCATGCATTTGTAACTTTGAGTTTGGAGAGAATTGTTTGAAACATGCTAAAGAAATAGAAAATGGCGAAAGCGCTGATACTGAGCTTGGCATTTCATATTCACACAAATATTTATTGTAGCCCCATGTTTCTCGACCATTAATAAGTGCATAAATATTGTTTACACATATAAAAGCAGGATACCAATATAGATGACTTATATCACCGTGTTCAACTTTTACAGTGGGCAACCAGATAATGATGTCGGTTTCTTGCATCCAACCGTGGTTATTAAAAGGTGGGGTAACCGAAGCTATTTTTTCAATATCAGTAAAGGTAATAAGTGCGAACTCTCCCAAAGCCTTAAAACTCATAGTATCTGTGGCTGCTATATTGAGTGTGGAATCGATGTATTGTTGTACTTTTTCTACTTCAACTTCGGCGAAAAACCCATACATATTAGCGTTGGTCATTCTGCATGGTGGTTTGGCTATGGGATTCGATAAGAAGTGTTGGTAAGGCGTTGTTGATTTATTCATGACACTTAAATTCCATTAAAAAAAATAAGTATAGCTGAATTAATTAGGGTTGTTTTGAGGTAACAAATATCGGCAAAGTTGTTGATAACCAGCACTATTAAACCCTGTAGAAAGCGGATTCATGAACCCATGTTTATAATCAGTCACTGTGCACATTATTTGTTTTTGCGCACTCAACCCCTTTATCACGTGGTGAATGTCAAAATGTTGCTCATTAGTAAATATTAATTCACACGGAATAGGAGAAATAACATCAATGTAATGACGAACTTGATTTGGGTAAAATGCAATGAGCTTTTTAATATGTGGGTTATTCACGTGCGCTATACTTCGCCAAGCAGCAGCACCACCTGCACTAAAAGCAATCACAGTCGTGGCCGTAGCAATATTTTCGAAAATTGAATTAAGCTTATTAGCGTAACCATTATGATTACATTTGCTCATAAAATGTGCGTATTGTTGTTCATCATCAGTGACGGCTTGTAACTCTCCATTATAAGGGTCAACTATGAGGTGGTCAGTATTGAACTGCTTAGCAAAATGAGAAAGGTGTGCTGTTTTACCAAAAATATCACTGACAAAAATATATTTCATTTCTTAAAACTACTGCTTACTAATTAAACTTACCCAATAACGTTACATCGAAAACCATACAAACTCCAGATAAATTTAAATTAAGCTTGTAAAGCTAGAAATTAAAATGTAATATTATCGCTTGGCTGTAAAAAAGCCCTCGCGGTTAACCCCTTTACCCTGATCCAGTAAGCCCGCAAATACGTATATTATAAAGCTAAGTTATCGTACGGCGAGAACCCTAATTCAGAATACGTCATATTTTTAGATATGTTCGCATAAATGTCATAAAGATCGTCAACACTGTAATGAAGCTAAACACAACATAGTCGTCTAATTGTGCTTTTGAGCTAAATAAAAGATTAGCAGCACAAAGATAACAAGAAAAAAGTGAGTTTTATTATGTCTTATAGTTATAACGGATCTATGATCCAAATTGCCCATCCGGTGCAATCAATTTCAGTGAATAAACAACGTGTTATTTTTTCAGATACACAAGGTCTTAAAAATGCCTTATTCACCAAAGCAAGTGATGCACGTCAATTTGTTAAGTGGTTAAAAGCTAACTAATCAATATTGATATGTATTCAAATACGATATTCGCCAGCATATGCTGGCGTTTTACTTTCTCAAGCTAAAATTATCCTGCTACACTAATTAAATGAGCCTGTAAATTAGTAGTACTTATATGTGTCGTAGCATTTTACTTTTCATGTTTCTTTTCACTTTGCCCGCGTCTGCCACAAGTAAAACTATCAATTGGGTTGTCGTTGATTTTGCCCCTTATTATATTTTATCAGACCAATTTATCGGCACAGGCAGAGATGAAAGTGTTATTTCATTATTAGAGCAAGAATTACCCAGCTATACTTTCAATCGTGTTATTTTCCCTTCTAGCCGCGCATTACTAGAAGTATCCAATCCTAATAAAACCTATTGTATGCTTTCCCTTTACCAAAGTGAGCACCGCCGTCAACACATTACATTCAGTGAAGAAAGCTCTACGATCGGTTTATCACCGTCCGTTGCAATTCATAAAAACTTAATTGATAAACTTAAGTTAGATCAACAGATACCTCAGTCCTTTAATTCATTATTGAACAATAAAAAGCTCACTTTGGGTATTTCAATGAGTCGCTCTTATGGTCTTGAAATTGATAAAGTGATTAATAATAGTGCTGATGCATCTATCATCATTCGCCCAGGTAGAGATACACTTTCAAGCCTCACTTATATGTTAAATAAGCAAAGAATAGATATATTGTTAGGCTACCCGAGTGAACACTTTTATATGGCTAAAACAATGGGTTTTGATACTGAATTGACTCAATTACAACTTCAAGAGGCATCAGATTTTAGTTTGGGTTACATTGGTTGCACTAATACTGAACAGGGTAAGGAACATATTGCAGTGCTAAATAAGGCCCTTAGAGGGATAAAACAAACTAAAGCATATAGAGATATTTTACTTCGGTGGCTACCTGATCATTTAAGACCTATTTTAGCCCACCACTTACACAGAAACGCCTCACGAAAATGAGGCGCTTATTTGCATTTTACTGTTAAAAAATCGAAGATTACTTTCGAATACCTTCAATATATAAACCGATATCAACGTGTGTTGATGCTGGGCCTAAATTATAGTCTATTCCATAGTCTGCTAACTTAAGGCTTGTTTCGCCTTCAAACCCAACGCGATAGCCACCCCAAGGGTCTTTACCTTCACCAATTTTATCAATTTCAAATGTAATAGTTTTAGTTACGCCGTGCAGAGTAAATTCACCGGTTACATTCGCTTCATCGCCATCATCATCAAACTTTATTGATGTGCTTTTAAAGCTCGCATTTGGGAATTTATCAACATTTAAAAAGTCACCGCCACGTAAATGCTTGTCGCGCTCTGCATGATTCGAATCGATGCTTTTTGTATCAATATTAACCATAATCGTTGATGCATTTGGATTTTTAGCGTCATAACTAAATTCACCGTCAAATGTATTAAAACGACCATGTAGCCAGCTGTATCCTAAATGCTTAATTTTAAAATTAACGAACGCATGAGCACCTTTTGTATCAATAACGTAATCTGCTGCTTGTGCGGCTGTGGCACCAAAAAGTGTTGCAGCAACAGCTGCGCTAACAAGTAATTTTTTCATTCTAATCATCCTTTTGTGGTTTGATCATTCTAATTAAAGTTTTATCTTTATCGATAAAGTGATGTTTTAATGCCCCAAGTGCATGTAATACTACTAGCCCTATTAAACTAAATGCTGCCCAATAATGAACTTTACCTGCAATATCTGCCTGATTTTCGACTGAGAACTCAATGGCGGGAATACTAAATAAAGCAAACACGTCAATTGAGCGACCATCAGCAGTCGAAATCAGATATCCTGAAATCACGATGCCAATCAGTAACACATAGATCACTAAGTGTGCGCTATGAGCAATTTTATTTACAAGAGCACTTGAGCTTGCAACTGGATCTGGCTGTGTACCCAATGCCCGCCATGCAAACCTAAATATAAGTAAAGATGCCAGTGTAATACCCACACTTTTATGTAAATCCATTGATCCTTTATACCAGCTATCGTAGTAGGTTAATTCAACCATATATAACCCTAGACCAAATAACCCTAAGGCCATTAATGCCATAAGCCAGTGAAGGAAAATTGCCACTAAGCCATAACTTGATTGGGTATTTTTAAACATATTTAACGGCTCCTTGAGTTAATAAAACTAGAATAGCCCTTCCCGAAACAAAAGAAAATAGCGGATAACAAACAAGTTATGTGCGTAAATGCACAGGTAAGAATAGAGGTGAATTGAAAAGTTATTAGTATATTTATTGATTAATCATTTTCCCTCAAACCAACATAGATTTGACTGTGGGGCTCAACCTGAAGGCATGTGATCAGCCCTTCCTTGATCAGTTCAAGCATTGCTATAAAACTGACCACAACACCACTTCGACCCTCATCTACTGTAAACAAGATAGAGAAAGGCAATTGCGTACCCGCTTTGGAGAGTTTAGATAAAATTAAACTCATCCGTTCACGTGTAGAGAGGGTCTCCGCAGTAATGTGGTGACTTTCAAAGGTTTTAGCTCTTGCCATGACTTCGCTTAGGGCTAACAATAAATCTTTAATTTCTACATTTGGAAGCTGTTGGTAATTGTCATCTTGGACTGGCATTAAAGCGTGTGCAGTATATATATCACGACCAACACGGGGAATATCATCTAAGTTTTCAGCTGCTTTTTTAAATTGTTCATATTCTTGAAGTCGCCTTATTAACTCAGCACGCGGGTCTTCCTCTTCTTCAAGCTCTTCGTGTTTGGGTAATAATAATCGCGACTTTATTTGCGCAAGCAAAGCAGCCATCACTAAATACTCACCAGCAAGCTCTAGTTGAAACTCACTCATCATCTCTACATACTTCACATACTGCTCTGTAATACTGAAGATTGATAGTTCGAGAATATCTAGTTTGTGTTTTTTTATGAGATAAAGCAGTAAATCCAGTGGACCTTCAAACGTCTCTAAAATTACTTCAAGCGCATCAGGGGGGATATATAAATCTTCTGGGGTATCAATAACCGCTTTACCATGCAAAAAAGCCAGCGGCAGCTTTTGCTGTACTGGCTCCTGAGGCTCAACAAGACTTGAATTATTTACATCTGTCACAGTAATGGTGTGCTATTCAAACGGTGCTGTGTCACCACACCCAACTCGAAGCACTTCAACATCATCTTCCGATAAATCAATCACTGTGGTCGCCTGCTCTGCTAAATAGCCACCGTGAATAATTAAATCAACCAATGGGCCAATGCGATCACGAATTTCATCAGGGTCTGATTCTGTAAACTGTTCGTCAGGTAAAATTAGTGAGCACGACATTAATGGCTCACCGAGTTCTGCCAATAACGCGCACGTTATCGGATGCTCTATAACCCTGATACCTATCGTTTTTTTCTTATCATTGAGTAAGCGTTTAGGCACCTCTTTTGTGCCTTTAAAAATAAACGTATAAGGCCCTGGCGTGTTGTTTTTTATCAACCTAAATAATTGGTTATCTACTCTGGCATAAGTCGACAATTCAGATAAGTCGCGGCAAACCAAGGTAAAATTATGGTGTTTTTCAATACCACGAATGCGTTCAATACGTTCTTTTGCTTGCTTATTACCTAAATTACAACCGATTGCGTAACCTGAATCTGTTGGGTAGACAACAACGCCACCTTTTTTAATAATATCAACCGCTTGCTTTATCAATCGTGGCTGCGGATTATCTGGATGAATATGAAAAAAATCACTCATGTGCGTCTCCTTCTTTACCTTCCCAAAACTGCCAAACACCTTGACAATCTTTCGGCAAATATAAGTTTTTCCCTAATTCTAACCAACTGGTTGGAAAATGAAAATCTGAACCTTGTGAGCATAATAAACCGTATTCACGGCTTAACTCACCCAAAAATTGTCTTTCACTTGGCGCCTGTTGTGGTTGCGCAACTTCCATTGCATCACCACCGGCTTCTTTAAATTGTAGCAATAATTTACGTAGCCACTTATTAGACATCTGATAGCGCCCAGGATGCGCAATAACCGCTACACCACCAGCAGCATGAATTGCAGTTATTGCAGTTTGCATATCGCACCACGTACTTGGTACATAACCCGTTTTAGCGCGGCCTAAATACTTTTTAAACACACCGGGAATGGTTTTAGCAACACCGCGCTCTATCAATGCTCTGGCATAGTGAGCACGGGTAATTTGTGCATCTTTAGCAAGCGCTTTTGCTTGTTCATAAATGCCATCAAAGCCATTTTTTTCAAGACGCCGACCAATCTCTTTTGCTCGTTCTGCACGTTTTTCTTGCTGCTGCAAAAGTAACTTATTTAAAGCCTCATTGCGCACATCGACATTCAACGCAACAATATGTATTTCAAAACTTTCCCACTTTGTTGAAATTTCAACACCCGTAATTAAACTCAAAGGTAATTGTTCGTTTTTAATGAACGCTTGCGCAGGTTCAATCGCAGCCACTGTGTCATGATCAGTAATTGCAAAAACATCAATCTTTTTATCTACGGCACGAAGTAGTAATTGCTCAACACTCAATTGTCCGTCCGAGTGTGTGGTATGGCTATGTAAGTCGTATTTTATCAAAAGTGGGAACTACTAAAGTTATAATTGCTTAATTGTTATAAAGTATAACAAATTTTTTAAATAAATTGTTTTAAATAAACACTTGACATAAATGCCACAGGTACGCTTTACTGTAGCCACTTAAGACACAGACTAATAAGAAATATAATGACCAATTCAATCCAAAACACAATCTGGTGGTGGCACTCGTAAATTATCGGGTGACGAATTGTCGTGTCTAACACATTCTAAACCCGCTTGTAGCGGGTTTTTTTATACATAAATTTTAGGGTAACAAACATGAATAACGATTTAACTCTTACACATCATTGGTGGTGGCGCCTGGCTTAGCGGGACAGTAATGGTTTATCTAAAATATAGATGTCGTTATTTAACCCCGCACAGCATAGCTTGCGGGGTTTATTTTTTTTTGAGGGAATGAGGTTTGATTTTTAGTCACATAACAACAGCACCGGGTGAGGTCACAAGTATCACCGAAGTCAGAGAATACATTCACAGTCCATTGGCCTTGTATGCACTCTTAGATAAAGATAATTCATTATTATTAGAGTCAGCAGAAATTGACTCTAAAGACAGTGTCAAAAGTTTAATCTTGGTTGATTGTGCGCTAAAAATAACGTGTACAGGTAAAATAGTGACAGTGACTGCGCAGTCAAATAATGGCATGCAGCTATTACCTTATTTGAAAGACACATTACAAAACTGCTCAACAACTCTTAATGAACACACATTAACTATTAAATATCAAAGTACCGCTAAAGATATTGATGAGGGCAGTAAATTAATTGCTGATAACGCATTTAGTGCTCTAAGAAACTGCATTAATAATATCAGTAGCACCACAAAAAACCCGTTTTCGTTATTTTTAGGTGGTGTGTTTGCTTATGATATGGTCGCAAATTTTGAGCAGCTTACTGATGTACCCGACGGCGAAAATAGTTGCCCAGATTATGTTTTTTATTTAGCAGAAACTCTCGTGGTCATTGATCATCAAGCTAAAACAACCGAGCTTATAGGTAATGTTTTTAATGGGCCAGATGTGCATGCTAACTGCTTTGAGGTAGGTAAAAAGCTTGAGCGTTTAAATAAAGTATGTGACCAAGCAAGTAATTTCAGTGCTGAAAAAACAGTAGGCCATAGCAATGTAAGTGTAGACATCAGTGACGAGCAATATTGTGAGCAAGTAAAAAACTTAAAAAAACATATTGTTGATGGTGACATCTTCCAAGTCGTACCTTCGCGCACCTTTTCATTACCTTGTGCGAACCCGCTTCATGCTTATAGCCAGCTAAAGCAGCAAAATCCAAGTCCCTATATGTTTTATATGCGAGACAGCGAGTTTGCTTTGTTTGGGGCATCCCCTGAATCGGCCTTAAAGTTTTGCCCTCTAAGCCAACAAGTAGAAGTTTACCCAATTGCAGGAACTCGCCCCCGTGGAAAGTTTGCAAATGGACAAATTAACCCCGATCTCGACAGCCGAATCGAGCTCGAACTACGTAACGACCAAAAAGAGCGTGCTGAACATTTAATGTTGGTCGATTTAGCCCGCAATGACGTAGCACGTATAAGCGTACCGGGTACCCGCCATGCAAAAGAGCTTTTAAAAGTTGATAGGTACTCACAAGTTATGCATTTGGTCTCTCGTGTTGTAGGTACATTAAAACCAGAGCTTGATGCACTTCACGCCTATCAGGCGTGCATGAATATGGGTACTTTAGTTGGCGCACCTAAAGTTAGTGCAGCAGAGCTCGTTCGAAAAACAGAAGGTAAACGCCGAGGCAGTTATGGCGGTGCTGTAGGTTATCTAACAGGTGATGGCGCAATGGATAGCTGTATTGTAATTCGCTCAGCCTTTGTAAAAAATAGCATCGCGTATGTCCAAGCCGGCGCAGGTGTAGTTCACGATTCAGATCCGCAGTCTGAGGCAAATGAAACACGCGCTAAGGCCCAAGCGGTTATTACAGCCATTCAATCGACGTACCAAGGATAATAAAAATGAGCGAACGTAATATAAGCCTTTCGAGCGTAAAAATTTATTTTTTAGATAACTTTGATTCATTTAGTTATAACTTAGTCGATGAACTTTCTATGTTGGGCAGTGATTTAGTGGTATATCGTAACAATATAGAAGCGACACTCATTTTTGACAAAATGTGCAATGAAACCAAGCCCGTTATTTTGGTCTTGTCGCCAGGCCCAGGAACGCCTTCTGATGCAGGCTGTTTAATGGCGTTGATTGAGCTGTGTAAAGGCAAATTTCCGATGTTAGGTATTTGCCTAGGCCAACAAGCACTTACCCAGAGTTATGGTGGTGTCATTGGTCATGCTGGTGAAACTGTTCATGGTAAATCTTCAGTGATTGAATTAGCTCAGCACCCAGTGTTTGATGGGATGGGTGAACGCATGCCCGTTGCACGCTATCACTCACTCATGGCTACCGTCGTTCCTAAAACATTAGACGTGATAGCTAACTTCGGTTCGATCCCAATGGCGATTTATCACAAGGAAGATAATGCGCTTGGGTATCAGTTTCATCCTGAGTCTATTTTAACGCCCAATGGCGCAGCACTACTGCAACAAAGTATGCAGTTTTTAGCTAACACGAAGCAGTAGAGGATTTTATGTCAGTAAAACAACAGTCAACAACGCATAACACCCGCGCTCTAATTGATGAGTTACTCGCACAAACATCATTAAGTTTTAACCAAAGCCAACAGTTGTTCAATGCAATCATGCAAGGCGAAGTCAGTGAGATTGAGCTATCTGCTTTACTAGTCGCATTAAAAATTAAAGGCGAAGTCAGCGACGAGATAGCTGGCGCCGCTGCGTCTATGCGTGCCAATGCAGTGCAATTTGAAACACATTTAACTCAGCTTGCAGATAGCTGTGGAACCGGTGGCGATGGCTCAAACACCATTAATATCAGTACCACTGCCGCAATTGTAGCCGCAGCTTGTGGCATAAACATGGTTAAACATGGCAACCGCAGCGTATCGAGTAATTCAGGCTCTGCGGATTTACTCAAAGCACTAGGTATTAATATTGATATGAGCCCAGCGCAAGCTGTTGCGTGTTTAGAACAAACAGGGTTTACATTTTTATTTGCCCCGCATTATCACAGTGGTGTTCGTCATGCGATGGGCGTTCGTACGACATTAAAAACACGGACTATTTTTAATATCTTAGGGCCATTAGCAAACCCTGCAGCTCCGCAAGTGCAGTTACTTGGTGTTTATGATGAAAGTTTATGTCTGCCAATGGCGCAAACGCTCAAAACATTAGGAACACAACGAGCGATGGTGGTTCATGGTGCTGGTACAGATGAAATAGCATTACATGGTACAACAACGGTTGTTGAGCTTAATAACGGTGAGCTTAAACACTATACGTTAACAGCTGAAGATTTTGGTCTTGCAAACTATTCACTTGAACAACTTGCAGGCGAAGGTCCAGAATATAATGCTAATGCCAGCCTTGCTATACTCGCAGGAAAAGGCTCAGACGCACACAATGCAGCAATAGTAGTCAACGTTGCGGCATTGCTCTACATGACAAAAAAAGTAGAAAATCTTAAAGCTGGCGCACAGTATGTAAGCGATGTTTTAAAGTCAGGCCGAGCCTTAAGTACGCTAAATGCCATCATTGAACACAGTAATAAAGCCCTAAATGCAGAGGTAACCAATGGCTAATGTATTAGATACAATTGTAGCGGATAAAAAAATAGAACTTGCTGAGCGAAAAGCTAAGCGTCCGCTTGAAAGCTTTAAATCACAAGCTGTTCCAACGGACCGTGACTTTTATCAAGCCTTGGCAGCCCCAGGAACCCAATTTATTTTGGAGTGCAAGAAAGCATCTCCTTCAAAAGGGTTAATCCGCGAGCCTTTTGACTTGGCAGAAATAACGAGTGTATATAAAAAACACGCAACTTGTATAAGCGTGCTTACTGACGAAAAATATTTTCAAGGCAGCTTTGATTATTTAGAGTTTGTACGAAGCCAAGTTGAGCAGCCGCTAATATGCAAAGATTTCTTCATTGATGAATATCAAATCTACATGGCACGCATTTATGGTGGTGATGCTATTTTATTGATGCTTTCAGTGCTTGACGATAATCAGTACAAAGCCCTTGCTGAGGTTGCCCAAAGCCTGAAAATGGCGGTGTTAACCGAGGTTAGTAATGAAGAAGAAGTAACTAGAGCTTTAGCGCTTGATGCACAAATTATTGGTATTAATAACCGTGACTTACGTGATTTAAGTACAGACCTAGCTACAACTGAGCGACTCCGTAAACTTATTCCTGATGACAAAGTAGTCATTTCAGAGTCAGGTATCTACACCCATCAAGATGTGAAACGCCTCGCGCCATTGTGTAATGGCTTTTTAATTGGTAGCTCTTTAATGGCTGAACACGATCTAGAGCGTGCGTGTCGTCGCGTTATATTAGGCGAAAATAAAGTATGTGGTTTAACTCGTAGTCAAGACGCCATAAATGCTTATAACAGCGGTGCTGTATATGGCGGGCTTATTTTTGCAACGAAATCGCCGCGTTTCGTAGATTTAGATTGTGCATTGCAAATTACGCAAAGCGCCCCGCTCGCTTACGTTGGGGTATTTGTAAATTCAACAATCAAGGACGTTGTTGAACATGCTAACACATTGAAATTAAGAGCAGTGCAATTACATGGCGATGAAAATGAAGCCTATATAGACGAGCTTCGTTCAAAATTACCGTCTAATTGCCAAATATGGAAAGCGCAAGCTATCAAAGATAGTCTTCCAGCTCACGTAATTGGCGTTGACCGTCACTTATATGATACACACAGTGACAAACAAGTGGGTGGAACGGGTAAAACATTTGATTGGTCTGTTTTAAAAGATGCAACGCAACCCTTTATGCTAGCCGGTGGGCTCAACGCAGGCAATATTCAAAACGCGCTTTACCAAGGTGCTCATGGCTTAGATTTAAATTCTGGGGTTGAGTTAAGCGCAGGCAAAAAGTGCCAACAAAAATTAAATGATGCATTCAACAGCATCCGCAAATATTGAGGTAAATATGAATAATCCAGCTTATTTCGGCGAGTTTGGCGGCATGTTTGTGCCTGAACTTCTTGTTCCTGCACTCAAGCAGTTAGAAAACGAATTTAATAAATCACAGACTGATGCAGCTTTTAAAGCTGAGTTTGAAAAATTACTCAATGAGTATGCAGGTCGCCCTACACCACTAACGCTGACCCGTAATTTAATTAAAAATCCAAAAGTAAAATTGTACTTAAAGCGCGAAGATTTATTACATGGCGGCGCGCATAAAACTAACCAAGTACTAGGCCAGGCGTTATTAACTAAGCGAATGGGTAAGAAAGAGGTTATCGCAGAAACAGGCGCAGGCCAGCATGGTGTTGCAACTGCATTAGCCTGTGCATTACTTGGCTTAAAATGCCGTATTTATATGGGTGCAAAAGATGTTGAGCGCCAGCAACCCAACGTTTTTAGAATGAAATTGATGGGTGCTGAAGTAATCCCCGTTACTGCTGGATCTGGTACGTTAAAAGATGCAGTAAATGAAGCTCTACGTGATTGGTCTGCAAATTATAAAGAAGCACATTACTTACTAGGCACAGCTGCGGGTCCTCACCCCTTCCCTACTATTGTACGTGAATTTCAAAAAATGATTGGTGAAGAAGCTAAACAGCAAGTTTTAAAAGCTGAAGGTCGCTTACCAGATGCTGTGCTTGCTTGTGTGGGTGGTGGCTCAAATGCGATTGGCATGTTCACAGATTTTATCGGTGAGCCTGATGTAAAACTGATTGGTGTAGAACCCGCAGGTAAAGGGTTAGATACCCATGAGCATGGTGCAACAATTTGTAAAGGAACCAAAGGTATTCTGCATGGTACTTACACGTACATAATGCAAAATGATGATGGTCAAATTGAAGAGTCATATTCTGTTTCAGCGGGCTTAGATTACCCAGCTGTAGGACCTCAGCATGCCTTTTTACACGAAACAGGCCGTGCTCAATATGTTGGCATTACTGATGAAGAAGCGCTTGAAGCATTTCAGCTACTGGCTAAAAACGAAGGGATTATTCCTGCTCTTGAATCAAGCCATGCGATTGCCTATGCGTTAAAGTATGCAGAACAACAAACGGAAGACACTATTTTAGTGGTTAATTTAAGTGGCAGAGGTGATAAAGATTTATCACACGTTATGGATGTACTATCTAAAGGAGATAATTCATGAGCCAAACTAATCAAAAAACAGACCGTTACGGGCAAACATTTGCGGCCTTAAAAGAACAAAATCAAGGCGCGTTTGTCCCTTTTGTAACCATTGGCGATCCTAACAAATCATTAAGCGTTGATATTATCAAAAGTTTAATTGATGGTGGCGCTGATGCCTTAGAGCTAGGTATTCCATTTTCAGATCCCATTGCAGATGGTCCTGTAATACAAGCGGCAAATATCCGTGCATTGGATGTAAATATTAATACCCAAGATTGTTTTGATATTATTAAACAAGTACGTGAGTACAACGAAGATATTCCTATTGGTTTACTTTTGTATTCTAACTTGGTGTTTAAGCGTGGATTAGAGGCATTCTATAAAGATGCCAAAGCTGCAGGGGTTGACTCAATTTTAGTAGCCGATGTGCCTTTGCATGAATCTAAAATGTTCCGCCAAGCCGCAGTAAATAATGGTATTGATCCAATTTTTATTGCCACACCCAATGCATCTGATGACACTTTGCGTGAGTGCGCATCTTACGGTCGAGGCTACACGTATCTGCTGTCTCGTGCTGGTGTAACAGGCACTGAGACTAAAGCCCAAATGCCCGCATCGCCAATTGTAGCTAAGCTAAAAGAGTACCATAGCGCACCTGCACTGCTTGGGTTTGGTATTTCTACACCTGATGATGTCAAGTCAGCCCTTGCAGCTGGAGCCGCTGGTGCTATTTCTGGCTCTGCAGTGGTTAAAATTATTGAAACAAATCTTGATGATCCACAAACAATGCTCAATGGTTTAAAAGAATTTGTAGCTAGTATGAAAGCTGCAACCCAACTTTAACAAATTTGTTGGGGCGCATTAGCGCCCCTAATCGAGCGTTTAGTGAGCTGCGTGCTCACCTTCTTTTATTTCTTCAATAAATTTGCGGTTAAACGCTGCTAAGTCTGCTGGGCTTCGGCTTGTCACTAAACCTTTATCCACGCTCACCTCTTCATCAACCCAATTTGCACCTGCATTCATTAAATCGGTTTTAATACTCGCAAACGAGGTAACAGTGCGATCACGCAGCTTGTTTATCTCTGCTAGCAACCAAGGTGCATGGCAAATAGCTGCGACTGGCTTATTTGTTTTTGCGCCAAAGAAGCCATCAATAAATGCTTTTGCATCTTTATCTTGGCGAAGGCTATCTGGATTAAATAACCCACCTGGTAGTAGCAACGCATCATAATCATCACTGCTTGCATCGCTAGCAAGCTTATCTACGGCAATTTTGTCGCCCCAAACATCTTCATCCCAGCCGGTTATTTCTCCCTCTTTAATTGATACAACTTCAACTGTTGCACCTGCATCTAACAACGCATCACGCGGTGAAATTAGTTCACTTTGCTCAAAGCCATCTGCAGCTAAAATAGCAATTTTTTTACCATTTAATTGAGTACCGGTTTGTAATGTAGACATAATATCTCCTTATTTAAAAATGTTTTCAAATAAAGAGCAGACACTATGCCAAATTTAATACATTGAAAATATTGAAGATATTTAAAAGGAAGGAGCAACACCCTGTAATTGTGTAACAGGGTGAGAAGAATCTACATTACAACGCGTCTTTTAATGCTTTAGCTGCCTTAAATATGGGTTTGTTAGCACCTTCAATTTCAATTGCAGCCCCTGTTTGCGGGTTACGCCCTGAGCGTGCAGGATAATAACTCAGCGCAAATGTACCAAACCCATTTACTTGTACTTGGTCACCTTCTGATAGAGATTTTGTGATTGCGGTTAGTAAACTTGCAAGCGCTGCTTTTGAGTCTTTTTTACTCAGCTCACTGTGCGTAGACATCGCCGTAATTAACTCTGCTTTATTCATAAATGCTCCTAAATCCCCGCGATTCAAAAGCGCGGTTCAAATGGTATAAAAATCAAAAGCAGTCAGGCTAAGGGTTGTCGGGGAGTAAGTCAACCTTGTATCGGGCTAAATAACTTGGTAAAACGTCAATCCTAATTTTATTTACTAAGCGCTGTATGCACGCAATTATCGAATTTATTCCCTTACTGTTGTTTTTTGCGATTTTTAAGTTGGCTGATATTTACTGGGCAACCGCACTATTGATAGCTACAACATTTACCCAAGTTACCTACAGCTATCTTAAAATGGGCAAAGTCCCTACTCGGCAATGGCTATTTTTAGCTTTAGCGGTAATACTTGGTTCGCTTACATTGGTATTTCATGATGAACAATTCGTAAAACTAAAAGCGACATTTATTTATGCTGGGTTAGCAATTGCATTAATTGTTAGCCGGTGCTTTTTCGCTAAAAACTTAGTACAAAAAGCATTAGAGTCTGTATTAAAAAATGCTTTTGACACTCACCAAACTATTGCTGTGCCACAGTCCATATGGGAAAGACTTAACCTATTATGGATAGTCATTACTGCAGGCGTAGCCAGACTCAATTTATATATTGCTTATAACTTTTCACTCGATTTATGGGTCAATTTTAAAGTATTTGGTTTAATGGCAATCACTTTTGTCAGCATTTTTGCGAGTATTTTAGTACTTTATAAATACCTACCCGATGATGAAGCTAAGCCTAATAAGTAAGCAAAAAACTCTTTTCATGTAATAAAAATGTCGTTTTAGCTTGTTAGCCTTATCTGCAAACCCAGAACCGAGACGACCTTGAACGCCACTCAATACCGATGGTTTGAATTTACCCTGATATTTATCGTATTACCTTTATTAGGGTTTACACTTAGAGCTTACTTAGCAAACTGGCTTATTCCTGCACTTATCATTTTAATGAGTGTGTGCTGTATGTTACTACTCGGCGACCCTCAATTTAAACGTTTTAGGCTCACAAGCTTAGGTCAGTTCAGTGCAGTTAAACGGCGCTTATTTAGCTTTTTTTTTATTGGTGCATTATTTTCAGGGGTATTCTATTCGATAATGAATCAAGGTAATTGGTTTGTTATGCCCAGAACATCATTAAATGATTGGTTATTATTACTTGTCCTTTACCCTTTGTTATCTGTACTACCACAAGAATTGATTTTTCGAACTTACTTTTTCCACCGCTACAAACGAATCATGCCCCATAAAACAGTTCGTATTTTCACAAGTGCATTTGTATTTGCACTTGCGCATGTTGTTTATGCTAATTGGGTTGCTGTGCTGTTGGCTTTTCTAGGGGGGCTTTTATTTTCTTATACCTACGCACAGAGCCGCTCCACATTTGTGTGCGTGATAGAACATAGTTTATGGGGATTGTGGATGTTTACTCTTGGGGTAGGTCAATACTTAGATTCAGGGGCATTGTAAAACGCGCTTTAATGAAGTGGAGTCACTTTATTAAAGCGCGTTTTAAACCTTGTAATTTTGAGCTATTAAAAGCCAAAAATACTGATTGCGAAAAACTTCGTAGCAACTGTGTTGACAAATATAAGCACTAAAATCACTGGGATAAATGTAGAAAGCGAAAAGTTAACATATTTCTGTGTAAAGCTACCATCATAGGTCGGGCAACCTTGACTTAACTCCTCATTTAACCCTGCTTTTTTCCAGCGATACATAACAAATAAACAAACCATTAAACCGTTAAGTGGTAAAATAGTGTCGTAAAACACATCATATACAACATCAAACATACTCTTTGAGCTTTCGCCATAGGTCACGAATGAAGTAAGCCAATCAACCATGCCAAATGACATAGTACATAACACAGTTAAAATACCCACCGTGCCAGATAAGATCAGCAACGCAACCTTTCGGCTAATCCCTTTTTTCTCACATAATGTAGCAGTCGGTACTTCAACGATAGACACTAAAGAGGTGATAGCAGCAAAAAATACTAATAAAAAGAAGATAAACGCAACCACTGACGCTCCTACATAGCCAATATCAGACTGAAGCGCTAACAAAATCTTAGGTAAGAACTCAAAGATCATCGATACTGAAGAATCTGATAGCTTTGTTGGATCTGTGTCAGGATTGAAACTAAATATTGCAGGCAACACCATTAAACCCGCAATAAAGGCCACGAGGGAGTCTGTAATGGCAACCATTTTGGCACTGCCAACGATGTCATCTTTTTTAGAGATATACGATGCGTATGTCATCAATATACCCATACCAAGTGATAATGAGAAAAACGCCTGCGCTAAGGCACCGTTTAAAACACTGGCATCCATCTTGGAAAAGTCTGGAATAATATAATATTTAACGCCCGCCATTGCATTATCTAGTGTTAATACATATACAACTAGCGCTGTTAACAGTACAAAAAGTGCCGGCATTAAAAACTTTGCTGCTTTTTCAATACCCTGCTTTACACCACCAACCAGTATTAAGTTAACGATGATTGCAACAACCGCCATATAGCCAAATACACTGCTGCTGTTTATAAAAACACCAAAACTTGTCGGATCTGCTAATTTATCTAAATTACCTATGGCGACCTGACTTAAGTATCCAAATATCCATACTGTGATCACCATGTAAAAAACGGCTATCATGAAAGGCGTAAGAACGGCCAAGAAACCCGCAAAGGTCCATTTCTTATCATTAGCTGAAAGAAATTTGTACGCATGAAGGGGATCTTTTTGCGCCTTTCGACCCATTGCCATTTCAGCCATCATCACTGGCAAACATATAAAAATGACAAACAGTGCATAAATGAGTAAAAATGCACCGCCTCCATTTTTTGTTGCTGAAACAGGAAAGCCAACTAAATTACCAATACCCACTGCAGAACCTGCAGCTGCTAATATAAAACCGAGGCGGGAGCTAAAGTGCTCGCGATTATCGCTCATTAAAAAACCTTATTATTATTTTGTGCTATCCCATCGACTCTACCAGTGTTGTACTGGGCTTTTCAAGCAGATTAAGATTAAAAGTAATCTGCCACTGTAAACCTAAATTCTTCGCCCATTAAATTCTCTGTGCTAATATAAAAAAATATTCATTCACATAAAAATACAGAGCACACAACATGTTGTACATGATTTACTCAACTGACGTCGAAAATAGTCTTGAATTAAGAAAAGCGGCAAGGCCTGCTCACTTAGCACGATTAGAAGAGCTTGATGAACAAGGTCGATTGTTCAGTGCAGGCCCTTTACCTGCTATCGATAGTGATGATCCAGCAGATGCAGGCTTTACAGGCTCTCTGGTTATCGCTGAATTTAGCTCTCTTGAAGCAGCGCGTGAATGGGCTGCAACTGATCCATATGTGACTGGCGGCGTATATGATAACTCTGTTGTGAAACCTTTCAAAAAAGTGTTTCCCAAATAAAGCACTGTAAAATAAGTTCAGTGTTGGTTCACTGATTATTAACTACTATGAGCTTAAAGAATCACACTATTTTATAGTTTTACTTGAGTTTTAGTTGCTTGGTTCATTAAACTACTAGGGTCTGGTTTAGGAGTTCCCGTCATGCGCATTGTATTTTTGGCTTTCAGTATAGTTTCTCTTTCATTGCTGTGTTTTGTTTATTCAAACAATAGCTATGCACAAGATACTATAAAAAAAGTCGCGATTACTAAGAAACAAGCTGTCGATATTGCAAAGAACCTAGAAGATGGTAAGACCCTAAAAATCACTGACCAGAATGACATTTACACCGTAAGAATACTTAAAAGTAATGGCCATGTTGTCGATATACACGTTAATAAGAAAACCGGCGAAGTGAAAAAGGATTAAATTAATGAGAATTTTAGTAATAGAAGATGATTTACACTTAGCAGACAACTTACGTAATGCCTTAGAAAAAGAACGTTATAGTGTTGATCTTTGCCATGATGGTGAAGCTGGTTTGTTTCATATCACAGAGTACCCTCTTGATATGGCTGTTGTTGATTTAGGTTTACCTAAAATCGATGGTATAGAGCTTATCAATAAAGCGCGAGCTCAAGGTGTAACCATACCTATCTTAATCTTAACCGCGCGAGACCGTTGGCAAGATAAAGTAGAAGGTTTGGATGCCGGTGCTGATGATTACCTTACCAAGCCTTTTCATGTTGAAGAATTAATAGCTCGCTGTAACGCGCTGATCCGCCGAAGTGCAGGTAAAGCAAATCCGGAAATGACTGCTGGCCCGATTAAAATCCACACACGTTCACAACAAGTGTGGGTTGATGATAAAGAGTTAAGCCTCACAGCTTATGAATACAAAGTTCTAGAATATTTAATGGTTAATCCACAAAAGGTAATTTCTAAATCTGAGTTAACTGAGCATATTTATGATCAAGATTTTGATTTAGATTCAAATGTTATCGAAGTATTTGTATTACGACTTCGTAAGAAACTTGACCCTGATGGCACCCTTAATCCTGTAGAAACGCTACGAGGGCGTGGCTATAGGCTTAAAAGTCAGTGGTAGCATCACAAATACCATTAAAGGTAAGGCAAGGATTTATCCTTGTCTTTGTTTTATTAGTTGCGTTACCAATTTTGTTTTTCTCAATCGGCAAGGCGTATTACGCTTCACTGGTTGAGGCAACAGAAAAAACGCTTGAAGCGCACCTATACTCTCTCATCTCTGAAGTCGACTTTACCGAGCGTGGCATTGTTATGCCAAGCACCATTCTAGCGCCTGAGCTAAATAGGCTAAACTCCGACACTTACGCAATGATTTACCGTGATGACCAACCCGTTTGGCACTCTGAATCGGCCGTAAATGTAAATATTGTCCCTCACTATATTGAAACCAAAGCAGGCGCCGCTGATTTTAGGCGAGTTGAATACAAAAATACCGTTTATTGGCAATTAAGTTTAACCGTCATTCTAAATAACATAGATCAATCTGAACATGCCCGTTTTATTCTGTTAAAGCGAAATGACGCACTGCTGCGTTTAATGGATGGCTTTAAGCAAACCTTGGTTAATTGGATGTATGTCATGGGAGTGGCAATCGCGGGATTAATGGCTATAGGTTTTGTTTGGAGCGCACGACCATTACAACGTTTAGACAAAGAAATTAAAGCGGTAGAATCTGGTGATATTCAACAAATAAAAGGGCTCTACCCTGTTGAATTACAGACTATTAAATCCGATTTAAACTTACTACTTGAATCGCAGCAACGCCAAAAAGAGCGTTATCGCGCCTCTTTAAGCGATTTAGCGCACGCCCTTAAAACACCGTTAGCCGTTTTAAAATCTAGCCCTTTAGCAAACGACGCAGATGCCCAAGAGCAGCTGGATCGTATAAATGTGATGATCGAGCATCAATTAAAACGCGCTGCAACTGGGGCATCAGACACGTGGAAAAAACAAACAGCTATTAAACCAGTTCTTGATTCAATTTTAAGTGCCATGAGCAAAGTGTACCGTGAAAAAGATATTATTTTTAATAGTGCAGTATCAGACAAAGATTTCTTTTTAGGTGATAAAACTGACTTACTCGAATTATTGGGTAATTTAATTGATAATGCCTGTAAAGCCTGTCGCTCCCAAGTTGATATTCAAGTAATACAAAGCAAATCATTATGCATCATTATTAGCGATGACGGTCCAGGCGTGCCAGAGAATAAAAGAGAATCGTTACTCACTCGAGGTACCCGTTTAGATACATATGAAAGTGGTCATGGTGTGGGTATGGCTATCGTTTCTGACCTTGTAAAGTCGTATCATGGTTTACTGACTATTTCTGACTCACCGCTACTTGGTGGCGCAAAATTTACATTAGAGTTTAACTACAATGGCAAAAAATAAACGCTTAAACATTTATATAACTGCGCTAGCTACACTTTTGAGTACATCCGCAATAGCGAATGAATGCACAATCATTGAAAGGCCTACACCGAGTGATTCAAAAAAGTACATACAATGCTTAGATAAAGAAATTGCGCTATTACAACGCAACCAACAAATTTGGTTAAACAAACTAAGGTTAGATTTAAGTAAAATACAAGAAGACACGGGAAACACACAGTTATTACCCATTTTCAATCGCAGCGTAAAAAGCCAAAACCGTTTTTTAGAAGACAGTTGCCGCTGGCGCTACCTTCATAAAATGCCCAATGCAACCAATGCTGCTATTGTCTATAAACTGTGTGAAATACGCATATTAGATCAATACATCGACGTATTAAAACAGCCTTTAAAATAAAAAAGCCACGCTATTAGTTAGCGTGGCTCAGCAAGCAAGTCAGCGATTAGCTTTGATCTTCCAGCTTTTCACCATTACCTAATAATGTGGCTAACCAACGACCTTCATCACTCGTCTCAAGAGCTATTTTAACGATCATTGTCAGTGGAACTGACAGCAACATGCCAACAGTGCCTAATAACCAACCCCAAAATATTAACGACAAGAACACAACCAATGTCGATAAGCCTAGTCCCTTACCCATGTATCTGGGCTCAACAATATTACCCATTACTGTATTTATCGTTAGATAACCTGCACCAACTAAACCGGCAACAAGAGGGCCTTGGGTAATTAGAGCGAGTAACACGGCTGGCAAAGCAGCAATTATCGACCCAATATTTGGAATATAATTAAACATAAATGCCATCACACCCCAGAGCACAAAATAATCAACATTTAATACCCAAAGCAATACAGATGCGAGAACACCGGTGCCCAAACTGACGAGTGTTTTTATTGCCAAATAAGAATTGATTGAATTAAGAAAACGATCTATTTGCTTAATTTTCATATCTGGGTCATCTAACGCCATATGTATTTTTTGACCAAGCAATGGCGCTTCAAACAACATAAATACAACCGTCAGAATAATTAAGAACAAATTAGCCATAACGCCACCAAGGCCAGCTAGCATATTTGTAGCAACATCAATCATCTTGCCTGGATCAAACATGGAGATTAATTGCTCTTTATTAATCAATATATTGTATCGGCCGGCCAAATCTACTAACCAAATAAACTCCGTTTGCAACTTTGATTTATATTCCGGCAAATCCTTTGAAAAATCAGTTAAGGACTGCCCTACTAAACCAGCTAGGCTCATACCAATACCGACCACCATAAGCATTATAAGCATAATGGCA
The DNA here is from genome assembly GCF_043641955.1 of Pseudoalteromonas atlantica. Taxonomy (GTDB): domain Bacteria; phylum Pseudomonadota; class Gammaproteobacteria; order Enterobacterales; family Alteromonadaceae; genus Pseudoalteromonas; species Pseudoalteromonas atlantica_A. The sequence continues at coordinate 87,028 of NZ_JBHZRV010000002.1, read as the reverse complement.
ATTCCTTTGGGGATCTTATAACGGGCAAAGAAACACAGTAATGGGTTGCAAATAATTGCAATAAAAACAGCTAATACAAATGGGATCACAATAACACTTGCAGCTTTAATACCTGCTAGTCCAATTACCAAAGCAGCAAATACCACTAAGCTTTTATTAGCGCCAGTTAGTCCAGTCAAGTGACAATCCTTTAAAATGGGAATTATCACTAGTGTATTTGAAAAGTTAAGTAAATGAAATATTTGCAAAGTGATCAAAAGGCGCTTTACTTCGTATTAAGTACAAATATACAAACGTTGAGACGTATTGATGAAAATATTAATTACAGGGGCTACCGGATTAATTGGCACACAACTATGCGCACAATTAGTCAAAACGCATTCTCTCACCGTCTTAACGCGAGACAGTGATAAAGCAAAACAAAAACTTGGCGGACAAATAGATTTTATAAATGCGCTTTACGATATCGATTTTAATACCCTTGACTGCGTAATCAACCTTGCAGGCGAGCCTATTGTTAACAAGCGCTGGAGCGATAAACAAAAAGAAATCATCAGGAACAGTCGTATTGAATTGACCCAAGAGATAACAGCAGCCATTAAATCAAGTTCCACCCCACCCCATACTTTTATCTCTGGAAGTGCTATTGGTTATTACGGTCGTCAGGGAACTCAACAAATTGACGAAGAGTTTACTCAAGTACACAAAGAGTTTAGTCACACGTTGTGCAACGATTGGGAAAACGCAGCCCGTGATGCTGAGACTGAGTCCACTCGGGTTTGTTTAATACGAACGGGTATTGTGTTGTCAACAAATGGTGGCGCGCTGCAAAAAATGCTACCTCCATTTAAGCTCGGTTTAGGTGGTCCAGTAGCAAGTGGTGAACAAGGTATGTCGTGGATACACATCAATGACATGGTATCGCTCATTGAATTTGTAATGAATAATCAGCACTTAACGGGTGCTATAAATGCAACGGCTCCTACACCCCACAGTAATCGTGCATTTAGTAAAACACTGGCAAAAGTATTACATCGGCCTGCAATTTTCCCAATGCCCGCATGGGTTCTTAATATTGCTATGGGTGAAATGGCAGACTTACTTATTTTTGGCCAATACGTTGTACCCAATAAGTTGTTAGATGCTGGTTTTGAATTTCAATACCCTGAGTTACAGCGTGCATTTGAAACATTACTTGATAAAAAAGCACAGTAAATTTAGTGTATTATGAATTTTTATGGTGGACGTGCTCTTCGCTTTCACCATAAAATTGTAATTGACCTGAAGCTTGGTCAAGCGATGTACTAATATATCAATCTTAAATAAGAACTAATTCCTACATCTATAAAAGCAAGACTATATTAGTATTTTACATTAATCATTTGGTATTAACTTGCTATAACAAAGCTAATCCATAATACTTACAAAACTAACTAAACATATTCATAGAGCAGCTTAACATGCTTCACTTACCTACAGTAATTGGCATATCTTTATTTTTAAACATTCTTATAAGCTGTTTTTTCTTGTCTGTTTACCTATACAAAAAACAAACCTGTTATATGTATTTCGCACTCGCATGTGGTGCTTTTGCTACAGCAGAAGTACTAGCCTGTTTAAGGGTGGTCATTGAAAACCCATTTATCACACATTACCTTGCTGATTTATTTATTATAGCCAGCCCTTTATTTGCTATTACAGGTTTAAAGCAAGTGACCTCAATGCAAAGTAATTCGTTTGCTTCCTTCAAAATTGTGCTTGGTGGCAGTGCCCTCGTACTAATGCCAATTTATGATGTCAATGGAGGACAATTACTTACAAGCTTTATCATTGCGTGCTTGTTCTTAACAGCAGCAAATACCGTATATAAAATGCAAACAAATGCTACAGCCCAAAAAAAGATGCTTTGCGTATTTTTTGTGTTGCACAGTGTAATTATGTTCATTCAGGTGTTATTGCTCAGCATGCAACTAATGAGCACATCTGCCCTAGATTTTAATCAACCATTACAAGTAATTTTAATAAACCACTTATTTTTAGCAACGGCAACTGCGTTAGTTATGCCATTTGTACTGTTTGCTGATATAGAAGCTAAGCTTCAGCGTTTAGTCAATCGAGATACGCTAACAGGATTATTTAATCGTAGAGGCTTTTTATTAGATGGAGAGAAAATAAGTCGGTATGTAAAAGCGCATGACCAAAATTTAGCTGTTGTAATGATAGATATTGACCACTTCAAAAGTGTTAATGACCAGTTTGGTCATAGTACAGGTGATATGGCAATCAAATGGATAGCGCAACATATTCTCAGTCAACTAAATGACTATGATATTGCAGCGAGGATTGGCGGAGAAGAGTTTGCGTTAGTATTGCCAGAGCAGTCATTGTCTCAAGCATCTTATACGGCACAAAAGCTGTGCGACGTAATCCGCGAACACACCTTAAAATTTAAAGGCAACACAATTAATTTATCGGTAAGCATTGGTGTAGCTTGTAAAGACTCTAAAACTCAATCAATTAAAGGATTACTCGATCTGGCTGATAAACGATTGTACATTGCAAAATCTCAAGGCAGGAATCAAGTTGTTGCAACGGATGAACATGCAAAACAAAACAAAACAAACTTAGCATTTAACAATCAAGTAAACTAAAACTGACATGCTTAAGCGCGCATTAGGATATAAGCGAATACAATATAGCAAATTAAAAAAACCACGTTTTCTTATACCAACGTGGCGTTAAACTGTAGCACTGATGAAATATCATAAAGCGAGCGCAGATTTGGCTTGGCTTAAATTATAAGATACCAAGGTGTTATTTGAAATTTGAACCGCTTCGTATAAATCTGAAATACCAGCCGTATCCTTCTTAGCCATAATACGAGAAACGCCACGGTTACTCAGTGCAAATGAGGTAAGCTCACGTACTTTGAGCTTAGGGTCATTACTCTGTTTTAAAAGTGCAATCGCTTTACTACAAATAGCTTCTGCAGCCTCATAATTTTTTGATTTAACGTTTAATACACACCCATTAAAAGAATCTGTTAAAGGCTGTGTTGACGTTGAGCTTTCAAGCACCATTAACTTGTAATCACTTCCATCAGCCAAAGTCGCCGCTGAACAAGCTAGTAAAGAACCAAGTGCGATAATTTTGATCAGTGTATGTTTCATAGTGGTATCCTGTTTAGTTATGAAGTTTTTATTCCCGACAACTAAACTTTAGAGTATTAACTCAACTCCCACAAACGATAAAAACAATCCTAATAGGTGAATAAATTTAAGTTATAAATCGTGCTTTAATCTGGTTATATGTTTAATAAAACACAAGTACACAAAACCACATCACTAAAGAACAATAAAAATGCTCTCGCCTTAACTATTAAGTTCACAAGACATGTTTAACCAACTTTTAGCCTTTTCTGTAGTGGTAAATATCTCTGCACTCGTATTTATTTTTTCCACAAGAATAATTTCTTGTATCCGGTTAGAAACAACAACCGCTGACGCTTCGCAGCTTTGTTCTTCGTACCAACGATACATCTCTTTACATTTATCAAGCACACTGGGACTACCTAACACTTCATTATCCCAAATTTCTAAACGTCTCCAGCTTTCAAATACCCGACTAATAATCGCTTTTTTTATTAGCTCATTATAGTGCTCGATCCCCTCATCATTAAATGGCCCAAAAGCTTCAATTATGAATAAATCTTTATTCCAAGACAGCTTAACTTTCCCATGTATGTTCAAACAAAACCTCTAATTGTTCAGTACAAATGTTTTGATGGTAATCATTTAAATCGGGCAACCCTCAATTTAAACTTTGCTCATTTATGTTCTCTTATAAAGCAAAAAACCACGTACAAGACGTGGTTTTTAATTACTTTAAAATTATTACAAAGATAAATTTTCTTTAGCGCGTGTTAGGTTATGTGAAACCAATTTGCTGTTAGAGATTTGTGCAGCTTCATATAAGTCAGACAAACCAGCAGTGTCGTTTTTAGCCATAATGCGTGACACGCCACGGTTACTTAATGCAAAAGAAGTTAACTGACGTACTTTAAATTTTGGACCGTCGCTTTCTTTTAATAATGCAATGGCTTGTGTACAAATTGCCTCTGCTTGCGCGTAATTTTTTAACTTAACGTTTGATACACAGCTATTAAATGACGATTCGAGTTGCTGTGAAGCGGTTGCTTGCTCAATAACCATTAATTTATAGTCACTACCACCAGCCATAGCAGCTGCTGAACAAGTTAAAAGTGAGCCTAGTGCGATAGATTTGATAAGTGAAAATTTCATGATTACATTCCTATTAAGTTACGTCGTCTTTGTTGCCGACAACTGAACTTTAAGCTGTTCGTGCAATTGCGACAAACGATAAAAACAAACCTAATAGATGAAGAAAATTAACTTATAGACTTTAGTCTAACCCAAAGAGATGATCCCAGAGCAGCCTATGCTAAATATACGTATTTAAATTGTTAATAAATCATAGAGACTAAAACCTTTAAGCTAAAAAACTAGCTTTTAAAAGCTTTATTTCAAGTCAAATTTTTTTATATAAATGCTTAAATTTCACTCTCAAACACTGTTTACTTTTAAAACGAGCTAGGAAAGTAGCTTTTCACTTAGTTAAGTACATCGTTGTTTTGAAAAATCTAACGCCAAAGTAAGAAAAAGCAAAGTTGAGGTAAAGCCACTATAAACTGCCCTACCCATATGCCATAATCTAAGTAATTAATAAATTTAGTAACTTGGCGGTATTTCAACCGTTACAGGCTAACTTAAAGGGTTTTTAAATGGCTTATCAAGAGCAAAATCAAGCAACTATTTATTGGCACGACTACGAGACGTGGGGGGCGAGCCCACAAAAGGATAAGCCAAGCCAGTTTGCAGGTATTCGTACCGATCTTGATTTAAATATTATTGGTGAACCGCTAATTGAATATTGCAAGCCGGTGGCTGATTATTTGCCGCATCCTGAGGCGTGTTTGATCACCGGTATTACCCCACAAGTAGCGATGCAAAAAGGCTTAGTGGAAGCGGATTTTATAGCCAAAATTCACGCTGAGTTTAGTGTGCCCAATACCTGTGTAGCCGGTTATAACAGTATCCGTTTTGATGACGAAGTAAGCCGTTATAGCTTTTATCGTAATTTTTACGACCCCTATGAGCGTGAATACAAAAATAATAACAGCCGCTGGGATATTATTGATTTAGTGCGTGCGTGTTATGCACTGCGCCCTGAAGGCATTGAGTGGCCGTTAAAAGAAGACGGCAGCCCTAGCTTTAAATTAGAACATTTAACCGTTGCGAACGGCATTGAACACGCAGCGGCACATGATGCACTGAGTGATGTAACGGCCACTATTGCATTGGCAAAGCTAATAAAAGAAAAACAGCCAAAACTATATAACTTCTTTTTTAGCTTACGCGGTAAAAAAGCACTAGCAGAGCTTGTTGATGTATTTAACATGACGCCGCTAGTGCATACCTCATCACGCATTCCCGCAACGCAAGGTTGCACCAGTTGGATTGCGCCAATGAGCTTTCACCCGGTTAATAAAAATGCGGTGGTGTGTTTTAATTTAACTGAAGACCCACTAGTATTACTCGATTTATCGGTAGAAGAATTGCGCACTCGCCTTTACACAAAACGCAGCGAACTTGGTGAAGATGAACTGCCTGTTGGTTTAAAACTAGTAAATTTAAATAAATGCCCTATTTTAGCACCTGCGAAAACCTTATTACCTGAAAACGCAGCCCGTTTAGGCATTGACCGCGAGCAGTGTTTAAAAAACCTTGCGATTTTAAAAGCCAACCCTGCACTTCGCGATAAAGTCACTGAAGTATTTAACGACAGCCCTGACTACGGTAAAACCACTAATACCGATTACATGCTCTATGATGGTTTTACCAGCAATGCAGATAAAGCCAAATTTGCCATTATCCGTGATGCCAGCCCTGAGCAATTAGCGGGTATGAAATTGGACTTTGAAGATAAGAAATTTGATGATTTACTGTTTAAGTACCGCGCCCGCAACTGGCCACAATCACTTAGCCAAGATGAACTTGACCAATGGCGACAGTACTGCCAAAACAAGCTAATGCATGGTGAAGATCAACCATCGATCAGCGCACAAGATTTTATGATTACCCTTGAAAACCTCGCCCATGAACATGACGATAACGAGAAAAATTTAACTATTTTAAAAGCACTTTATAACTATGCGCAAAGTATGTAGTTTGCAGTAATTTAAAGCCGCGAGTAGAGTTTTCGCGGCTTTTTGCTTTAAAATTCAAACTCTAAGGCAAGGCGAAAACTGTGGTCTTTTCCTTCTTGGCTCAGCTCGGTGACAATCCCTACTTCCCACTTGAGTTGTCGCTTCGCTGAAAATCGATGCAGGCCAATAAAACCAGGGCCAATACCCAAGAAGTCTTCTCCTGCGTATAGCTCTAAAGCAGGCTGAAACTCAGAGCGAAAACGATAGCGATATTGTGCGCGAAACTCAGTTTCCCATTCGTTTTTAATATCACCGCCCCATTCATAGACTAAAAATGCATTCATGGTAAGGCTAGTCCGGCCAAATTCTTTTTCCCATAAAAAGCCCGTTGTGGCTTCATAACTGTCTTTGCCTTCTTGCATTTCAAGTTCAAATAAAGCGCCCCAATCAGCCCACAGCCGCCCTTGTTCAACCAACTGCCAACGCAGCTCTAGTTCGTAGGCTGAAAAGCCAAAGTTACCGTCATCATCGCGCTCTCCAACGGCATAACCTTCTAAACTCATGGTATCGTTAAATGAGCCACCTAAGCCAACTCGTTGGGCTAAAATATTGCCCTTATCGGTTTGATGAGAGATCAAACGCCATTCAAATTCTCGCTCAAATGGTAATACGTAAGGGTGGTAAACTTTGTCTACGACTATTCCATCGGCTCGTACACTAAACGATGTTATAAACAAAAGTGAAGTTAAGCACCACGTGAGAATAAACCTCATGATTGCTCCTTTTGTGAAAGTTGCCGAGTAAATACTATACTGGTGCCAATAAAGGCTAAAACCGCTGCTAGATACAACCATAATGCAGTTTTGCTTGGCGTTGCTTCATAGCCAACTAAGGCCTTAAGTACACGACCTAACTCTGAGTTTTCGACTAGCACTGCACGCCAATCAAAATAATTAGAGGTAATATTGATCAAATCAATTTGGCTGGCTAAATCTAATGCGATGAGTAATTTTGCCGAGGCATTAAAAGCCAAAAATAACATCAGCGGATACACACCAAATCGTGCTCTAACACTGTGCAATAAAAATAATAGCAACACACCAAAACTACCGCAGATCCCTATTCCCAGCGATGTTCCTATGAGCAAGTTTTTTGCTGTGTCAGTGTTATGCCAAAAACCAACCAGATAAATAAAATAGTGACTAAAATACAACGACATAACCGCAACTATTGCAAGCAATGCGAATAAACGCAGCTGCTTACAACTAATTAGTGACGCAACATACACAATGACGCACAACAGCATTTGACTAAACTCAAGACCACGATAATCAAATAACTGGCTCAACCAAGCGGAACTTTGTACATAAATAATACTACACAGCAGTCCAACAAAAGCGGTTGCTATCAACACGCGCGAGTTTAGTCTTAGCAATGACTGTAACAGTACGAGCAAAATTACGACTGGTAAAAGCTGATTAATACTCATCAATAAACTAGTTATCAGCATCAGTTTTTCCTTCTACTAATACTGCGCCACGGGCCGTGTTAGGTGAAAACTCACCAAAAAACTCATACCGCCCGGGGCTTAGTGGCCCTATATAAATCACACTACGACGATTTGGATACAGCACTTTCTCTCGATTTAAATCAAAGCTGTCAAACTCTTCTGGCGTACTATCTTGATTTTCAATTAAAAGTTTTAGTTTAGTATTGGCCGGTACAATGATCTCCGCAGGATAAAAAAGGTGATCTTTTAAAATTAATTTATATTCTTTACCAACACACGAAAACGGTAATACGCTAAATAGCAGCAGGCTGATAAACCCTAAGCAGTTACTCACTCCCTGCTCCTTGCATAAGTTCAACTCGTACTTGTAAGCCGCCTAATTCACTGTCGGCTAAAGAAATACTTGCACCATAAATTGTTACTATATGTTCAACTATTGCCATACCTAATCCGGCACCTTGCTCACCAGAGGGGTGTTTATCACCTCCAACACGGTAAAAACGGTTAAAAATTCGTGCTTTATGGGCATCATCAATGCCTGGGCCTGAGTCATCAATCTGCCAACCACATACACCTTGTTGATTGTCTAAACGGATCACTATGTTGCCACCACTGGGCGTATATTTTATGGCGTTAGTTAATAAATTACTAAATAAGGTTGCCAAGGTAAATTGGTCACCATTAATAACATAATCATCGCCCTCAATACTGATCATATGTTGTTTTGCATCAAGTCGTTCGTATAGCTGTGCAACCACTTGCTGGCTGATCTCAAGCACCGAAATTGGGCTAAATTGTGCCTGCCATTGCTCAGGATAAGTGCGCCCTAAAATCAACATTTGTTCTACAATATTACTCAGTTTATCGATACCTTGTGCCATTGCATCAAGCTCTAAACTGTTATTACCTTGGGCGCGTAAGTTATGTACATTAATTTTTAAACTACTCAATGGCGTACGTAGCTCATGGGCCGCATCTGAGGCAAAAAAGCGCTCTCTTAAGTATGCACTTTCTACACGCTTAAACAGGTCATTTAAACGTGAGATCACCGGTTTGATCTCATGCGCGTTTACTTGCCAATCAATTGCAGTGAAGTCATTAGCTTGCCTCGTCTTTAATAGCTTTGAAAGACGAGTTAATGGGCTAAGACCTTGCTTAACAAATAAGCTAATTAATATCGCCAATAACGGCACGCTCCAAAGCAATGGCGTCATTGCCGACAAAATCATCCGCTCACTTAATGCGTAGCGTTTACTTAATGGTTCTGCGACTAATACCTGCTTTGAGTTCACGGTTAATCTGAATACTCGCATCCGCTGCCCGGCTAAGTTTTCAACGCTAAAACCATTACTTTGCGGTTTTTGTGCGAATTGAGCGAGAGGTTTCGATGCACTTAATAATTTTTTATCACGCCAAACTTGAAAAAGTAATTGGGTTAAATCGTTACGTATTACAGGTGTATGAGTTTGAATCGGTTGGTCTATTAACACATGAGCAATAGTCTTTAATTCATTATCAAGTAACTGCTCAGCTTGCATCATGCTTTCACGGTAACCTTTACTAAAGGCTAAAAAACAAGTCAAAATCACTGTTGATAAAATAATCAGCGTGAGTCTGCGTTTGATAGACACTAGCGTTTGCCTACCACGTAACCGATGCCTCGTAAGGTTTTGATCAACTCTTTAGGAAGTTTTTTACGAAGATGGTGAATGTGTACTTCAATAGTATTTGACCCCACTTCTTCTCCCCACTCATAGAGCTTGCTCTCTAATTGTTGTTTAGATAACACGCGACCTTGGTTTTCGAACAGTGCTTTAAGAAGCATAAACTCTTTACGTGGTAAATTAATAGCTTGCTGATCCACTGACACAGTGAATGCTGAAGTATCCATCTCGATGTTAGCCACTGTAATTTTACTTGATTGCGCATGAGTTACGCGCCGACTAGCGACTCTTAAACGGGCAAATAATTCAGCAGGATCAAATGGCTTAGCTAAATAATCATCAGCACCTAAATCTAGCCCTTGTACTTTGTCGTCAATGCTACCGCGTGCCGTTAAGATCACTACAGGTAAGTTAGGGCGATGCTTTTTGACGTGTTTTAATACATCAATGCCATCGCCATCAGGTAGTCCTAAATCAAGCACGAGTAATTCTATTTCGTCATTTTCGAGCCATTGCATGGCTGATTTTATACTAGCACAGTGCTCGACACTGTAACCTTGTTGGCGAAGTGAACGACATAATCCTTCAGCCACTAACTTATCATCTTCAACCAGTAGTAAATGCATATTATCTCTTAAGTTTTTTATCTACTTTTGCCAACAACTGGGTGATCTCTTGCTGGCGGTATAAATCCGCTTTTGGTCTATCAGGGCGTGCCGGTGCCTGTTGAGCGGCTAGTAAATGTGTTTTTGCCTTTTTGTATTCTCTTTCGTCATACAAAAATGCCGCGTATAAGTAATTACTATCGATGCCGTCTGGGTTTATAGCAAGCGCTTGGTTAAATAATGCATTCGCTTTGTCATCATCACCAAATCCAATTGGCCAACCCGGTACTTTGCTGTAAAGAGTCGCTAAACTGGTGTAAGCAGAGCCTGATAACGCATTAGCATCAATTTCTATGGCTTGCTCTAACTGTGATTTAGCATCTTTTGCTAACCCTAACGCACCTAAGCCCCCTTTTGCGCCAGCGTAACTCGAAAGCACAATACCATACCAAATATGGCTTGGTGCCTTATCATCGTAGGTTTTTGCAAACCCAGCGGCCTGCTCTGATAACTTTTCAAATGCATTGAGCTGCGCTTTATCTACTAACTCATAATTTACAGTTGCCCAACTGGTTTGCACCTGAGCTAAATCGCTAGCAAGATCAGCGTGCGCCGCACTGGTTAAAAATATCCCTGTTAACAAGCAGCTAGTATAAAGTAGTTTAGTCATAATCATTCACCTTTATCAATTTAATCTGCAAAAAAACTTTTAATTTTAGGAAGTTGCTTTGCAATTGCGTTATCTACTAAGGAGGGAAATGCCCCATTTAATTTGACAAATAAGCGCTCTGGAAAGCCAATGTAACTGCGTGAGTTTCCGGATTTCAATAATGAAATAAGCGCATCTGCCACTTTATCGGGTGGATCCATTTTATTGCCTAAAGCTTTATTCATCGCGCGTACTTGTACTGAATTGATAGTTGTATCCGTTGCTCTAGGTGCTAAATATAATATTTTTACATCACAATGACTGAGTTCGCGGGCCAGCGCTTCTGTCATTCCTCGTAAGCCAAATTTACTTGCGCAATATAAGGTTTGATAAGGGTAACCAATACTGCCAAACGATGATCCCACATTAACAATTGAGCCTTTTTTAGCTAAAATTTGTGGCAGAAATAGTTGGCATAGCTTAATTGGCACCGACAAATTAACTATCAGTAAGTCATCTATTTGCTGCTCAGTCATTTCACTAAAACCTTGCATCACATTAATGCCAGCGCTATTTATAAGCATTGCTGCACCGCCGAGTGATTTAGCATGTTCGAGTAAATTTTGGCGAGTCTGTGCTGATGTTAAATCGCCAATAAATATCTCACAGTCTTGGCCACACTTAACCTGTAATGCCTCAAGCTGTGCTTGTTGACGACCCACTAACAGTAAACGCCAGCCATGCTGAATCAACTTTAATGCCACAGCTTGACCAATTCCGCCTGTTGCACCTGTTAACACGCAAAGTGGACGGTTCATGCAGTTTGCTCCAAGTCGCTACTTGCAAACTGTGGATCTGTATCTAATTCACGAAAAATATTGCCATATAACTTATAAAAACATTTAGCGGCATGCACAATCGCTTGTTGATCTGCAGGAGACTCTATTTTATTCATCAGATCTTCAAAAAACTTCACATGCTCAATATCCAAAGCTCCATGAGATGTTAAATAGCTAAATGCCTTTTTAGGTAATCCGGTCATATTGGCTATATTACTTGCCGCATTATCGGCTAACGCAATTGACGTGCCTTCGAGCACGTGCACCATGCCAAAAAATGCCAATGGATTACCACGATTAATTGTATCGTAGGCATAAGCAACCATTAACTCGGTGGCAAATTTGGGAGCACTTTGACGTACTTGTTGTTTATCAAAACCACAGGCTGCAATATCATTGAGCACCCACTCTTGATGACCTATTTCTTCTTCTATATATTCCGCAACAGCCTCGCGGATCCACTCTTGTTCAGTCGATAATTTCGCGCCCACGGCCATCATTAATGGGACCGTATGTTTAACGTGATGATAGGCTTGAGCTAAAAATGAAGCATACTCAGTTGTGCTTACTTGCCCCTTGAATACTCGAGCAATGATCGGTGCAGCCAGTAAATACTCGCGTTCTGCTTGGGTTTGTGATTTTAATGTCTCGAAAAAATTGCTCATAATATTGCCTCACTGTACAGTGCTGTTAGTTGTGCATGATAATAGTTTGCTATTGCTTGGCGTTTAGGGCGGTTATTACTGGTTAATAATCCCCGCTCTGCAGTAAGTGGTTCAGCTAAGCGATGAAATGTTTTAATTTGGGCATATTCAGGTAATTGTGCGTTAATACCTCTACAATGCTCCGCTAATACCTCATCAGTCATATTTACTGATGCATAAATAAGTGCTACTAAATGCGCTTTACCTTCACCGAAAACAACAGCTTGTTGTACTTCACTGTTACTGAGTAGCAAAGATTCAGGCCACTCAGCGCTGATGTTGCGCCCAAAACTAGTAATAATTTGGTTTTTTAAACGCCCCTTAATAGTTAACCGACCTTGTTGTTGATCAACCAAATCACCGGTTGCATACCAACTCGTTTGATCATGGGGTTGTTGACCTAAATAGCCTAAAAATAAGGGTCCTTTAATAAATAGCTGCCCGTCTACCAGTTTGCTTTGCAAGTGATTTAACACCCGCCCTGCACACTCTATGTCATCATCATTTGGCGTGTTTAAGCTCACCACTGATGAAGCTTCAGATAAGCCATAACCTTGATAAACTGGTAACCCTAAACTACGCGCTTCAGTGATCAATTCACTGCTGAGTACAGCGCCACCAACGGCAATAAATTTCAGGCTCTTTGGTACTGTCCATCCCTGTTTGGCAAACCATACTAAACAGGTCAATAATTCTGGCACCAAAATAAGCGTATTCGGTTGCACACTATCAATGGCATTGATCAGTTGACTGGCATCATTTAATTTTGTCCCAGAAAAGCCTAATTCTGGTAGTGTCATAACATGCACTTCACCTGCGGCTAATAACGGTGCAAAAACCCCTGCAATGTTTTCAAGTAATACTGGCAAAGGTAATAAACACAGATGTTTTGGCTGTTTTATCGCTATTTTTTTATGCAATGAAGTCGCCACTTGTAATTGACTTTGTAAAGATAAACACACTCCCTTTGGCTCACCGGTAGAGCCTGAAGTAAACGTCACTTTTTGGGTATCTGTAAAAAACTTTGTAGGGCTCGAAGCGCTTACTTTATAGATATAAAGCGGGTAACGACTTAACACATTTAGAGTCGCAATACATTCTAATCCGTCAAGTTCACAATGGGTGTCGCTGATAAAATGCGAAACGCCGCTTTTATTCACGCTATTAGTTAGCTGTTGTGGGCTAAAAAAGGTCGGCAGTGGAATGCTTACTTGTTGTAACTCAATTAATGCAAAGTCAACAATTAACCAAGCAGGCGTATTGTCCATTACAAACGCCACTACTGACATATCAAGCGCTTTAAAGTCGATAATTAACTCGGCCACTGCTTGCATCAGCATCTGTTTACTGATCGGCTGCATTTGTTGGTCATGATGATCAACAATCACAGTATCAAGCGCTGCGTGTGGTAGTTTCGATAAAAACCCCATTATGCCTCCAATTGCGATGCTAATTGGCAACTCGCTTGATGGTAGTGCTGTTTAATATTAAACAAATGAGGTGTATTTATTACGCACTCATGAGCAGCCACTAAATCAACCACGCACAGTGTTGGTTTATTTTCATAATAAGTACCCCAATCGGCTGGGTTATCAAGAGCCTGACTATTGGCTAATGCAATTTCAGTGCAATTAACTGAGAGTATTTTTAATAATGCTCTAACCTTTGCAGTAGCACAAAATACCAAGCGTTTTGCGCCAATTTGATAAAGTGCTTCATTCATTAGTACAAAATGAGCGAGGGTTGCTTTGCGGTTGGTTGAACATAAATTACCAAGCTCGTAAATATCTTCTCGTGGTACATCAACAAAGTATTCAATCGGCTCTGGTATGTATTGCTCGATAAAAAGTGATTGAGTAGCAGCTCTAAGTCCCAGCGTACAAGAATCGGCGGCAATACTTAATTGGCATAATATCGGCATAAACTGCTTAATATTAGCCCCGTAAGCTTTGGCAAAACTCGCTTTAACGACTTGCTCTAATTGCACACGAAATGGCATGTTTGCATTTGCACACACATAATCATGTGTGCTCGTAACTGGCAAGTTAGTAACTTGAAGTGATTGCATAGTGTTCGCTCTTTTTAGACTATGGGTAAAATCTAACGAGCCAAACTTAAATAAAACTTAAGAAAAATTAATTTTCATAAAAAAACCCAAACAATGTTTGGGTCAGTAATTACGTAAGCGAAGATTTAAGGGATAACAAAACACATCTACCCGCTTATCACTTACTGGAGGTAGATGTGTTATCCGATAATCTATTTTTTATGTAGCGCTTCAATACGTGCTAATAAGCTTGAAGTGTCATAACGGCCGCCACCTAAGGCTTGCACATCTGCGTAATATTGATCAACCGTTGCGGTCATAGGTAAGGTTGCACCATTATTTTTTGCTTCATCGAGGGCAATGCCTAAGTCTTTACGCATCCAGTCAACAGCAAAACCAAATTCATACTCACCCGCTAACATTGTTTTATGGCGGTTTTCCATTTGCCAAGAACCTGCCGCACCTTTTGCGATAGTCTCTATTACTTTTTCACCATCAAGCCCTGCTTGCTTGGCAAAATGCAGTCCTTCAGCCAAACCTTGCACAACACCAGCAATACATATTTGGTTTACCATTTTGCATAGTTGACCAGAGCCGACTTCACCCAGTAATTGGCTAAAACGGCTAAAGGCAGCCATTATTGGTTGTACTTTAGCAAATACGGCTTCATCACCACCGGCCATAACCGTTAACACTCCGTTCTCAGCGCCAGCTTGACCACCTGATACCGGAGCATCAATAAATGCCACATTTTGAAGCGCGGCTTTTGCTGATACTTCACGGGCAACTTCAGCAGAGGTCGTCGTGTGATCAACTAAAATAGTGCCCGCAGCCATACCTGCAAGTACACCGTCTTCGCCATACACTACTGAGCGTAAGTCGTTATCGTTTCCTACACACAAAAATACAATATCAGCACCTTGCGCTGCAAGAGCCGGAGTCAGCGCGACTTCACCATTGAATTGCTCTGCCCATTGCTGCGCTTTTGCTGTTGTACGGTTATATACCGTCACCGTGTGACCTGCATTTACTAGGTGACCTGCCATTGGGTAACCCATTACACCTAAACCGATAAACGAAACATTCATTGACATAAAACTGTCCTATTTCAGTGGTAACTTAAAAAGATAATTTGATTATCTCAACCGAACAGTAAAAAAGCGAATGAAAAAGACTTCATTAAATTTCTTCAAGGATAGCTCACAGCAGGTACACTATGGATAGCATTTATCAATTCACCGTTCCTCTTGCTAACGGCGAAGACTTTGCCTTAAGCCAGTTAAAAGGCAAAACTATATTAATAGTTAACACAGCCAGCAAGTGCAGCTTTTCAGTACAGATAGCTGCGCTCGAAAAACTATATCAGCAATACAAACACCGTGGCTTCACTATATTAGCATTTCCATGTAATCAATTTGACCACAATGAGCCAATAGAAAATGCAAATATAAAGCGCTTTTATCAAGAGCAATTCAATGTTAGTTTCCCTGTGTTTAGTAAAGTGATGGTAAATGGCCCAGACACCCACCCTTTATTTAATTACCTTAAAACACAGACCCGAGGCATTGCACAAAATCGCGCAATAAAATGGAATTTTACAAAGTTTCTAATAAACTCTCAGGGTCAGTTATCTGTGCGCTATGCACCGCGCACTAAGCCCGAAACCTTAAAAATGGTAATAGAGAGTACCCTTGATGAAGCAAACAACGATAGCGCTTTTCAGTTCGCAAAAATATGAGCAACCATTTTTTGATGCCTGCTTAGAAAATCAACCCAGTATTACCCTTTCGTATATTGAGCAATCACTAACAGAGCAAAGTGCTGTTTTATGCAAAGGGTTTGATGCAGTCTGTGTGTTTGTTAACGATGTGGTCAACGATGCAGTAATAAAACAGTTAGCTGAACATGGGGTAAAATGCATACTGCTTCGTTGTGCTGGGTTTAATAATGTAGATTTAGCAGCAGCAAAGCAACATGGAATAAAAGTGTGCCGTGTGCCCGCATACAGCCCTGAAGCGGTTGCAGAGCACTGCATCGCACTTATGCTTACGTTAAATCGTAAAACCCATAAAGCATATAATCGTATTCGTGAAGACAACTTCGATTTAAACGGTTTATTAGGTTTTAACCTGTTTAAAAAAACCATCGGTATTATAGGCTGCGGTAAAATAGGTAAAGCACTGGTCAACATTCTTAACGGCTTTGGCGCCAACGTTTTAGTATGCGACCCCTTCGCCGAGCAAGGTGATTATACCCTTTGCGACCTTGATACATTACTAAGCCAAAGTGACGTGATTTCACTACACTGCCCACTCAATGAGCAAACACACCATTTAATTGATGAGCACGCCTTTAATAAAATGAAGCCAGGTGTAATGCTTATCAACACTTCACGCGGCGCGCTGGTCAACAGTAAAGCCTGTATCAATGCACTCAAAAGTAAAAAACTAGGTTACTTAGGCCTCGATGTTTACGAGCAAGAGTCTGAGCTCTTTTTTAAAGACCGCCGCGACGAAATCATGCAAGACGATATATTTTCACGCCTAGTGAGCTTTCCCAATGTATTAGTGACAGGTCACCAAGGCTTTTTCACCAAAGAAGCATTGACTGAAATAGCCCAAACCACCATTAATAACGCGATCGAGTTTGCTAATAACCAACCACTGAGTAATGAGGTTGAATAAGGCTAGGTGCTAGGTCAAAGTTTAAAAACAATATACTAAAAATAAACCCCGTCGCTTTGCTTAAATCCGCCAAGTTCCTTAGCTGGTGTGGCTCATATCTATTCTAACGCTATTTAAAATTCAGTTGACAGGCTGTTATGAGCGAGGGACGGGCCTTAAAAAGTTAGTAAACCGATGGTCTACTCTAAGCTGGCGTTGGCGTTTCATTATTTGATGCTAACTTTGAACCACAAGTGGGCGTAAAGTAAGTCCAAACTCTAGATAACCTTGGTGTTAGTAGTCGACATAAGTTAGCAATATAACTATACGAGAACCCATAGCTATTAATACAGCTCTTGTTACTTTGTTATAATCCTCCCCTCTAACTAGCTAATTAATTTATGAGCGTTATCTGCTCCCATAAAATTGTAATGACATAATTAATCAGAGATACTAGAAACAACACTGTAGTAACAAATTAGAAACGGAATTTTATTTTCATGGAAGCATTCAAGCATATCACTCTAGCTATACGCATATTACTATCATTCACTCTTGCTATGTTTATTATCTCTTGTGGAGGGGGGAAAAGTGCAGATGGAGGTACAAATCCACCTATTTCTAACGTAGCACCAACAGTTTCAGCATTAAGTGATCTAGCATTTGATGAGCAAGCTAGCTATACAGTAACAGTAACCGCTAGTGATAGCGATGGTAGTATTGCAAGTTATGCGTGGACACAGATATCAGGCGATACCTTAATTTTAACAAATACTAATACAGCAACAGTTAACATCACAACCCCTGATATTACTGATGACGGGAATGGAGAATTACAAATAGCTATAACAGACAATGACGGTGCCATTACGACAACAACGGTTAACTTTACAATAGCAACACAAAATAATTCAGTATCAACTGAAATTGAACCAAATAATGTCAAAGAGCAAGCGAATTTACTAACTGTCGGTGAGACTATAAGTGGTTCAATAAACTCTAAT
>NZ_JBHZRV010000002.1:0-69017 GCF_043641955.1 Pseudoalteromonas atlantica | reverse complement strand
T
Organism: Pseudoalteromonas atlantica; assembly: GCF_043641955.1. Lineage (GTDB taxonomy): Bacteria > Pseudomonadota > Gammaproteobacteria > Enterobacterales > Alteromonadaceae > Pseudoalteromonas > Pseudoalteromonas atlantica_A. Next base: position 69,016 of record NZ_JBHZRV010000002.1, on the reverse strand, counting down.
ACTAACTGTCGGTGAGACTATAAGTGGTTCAATAAACTCTAATGGTGATGTTGATTGGTTTAGTATTTATTCCGATGGTGGTACTTATACCGTCAATACAAGCGTAGATGGTGAGTATAGAGAAAGCTCTGGTATGAAATGGGTTATTACTGTGTATGACGAAAATAGTAATGAAATCTTCGCCTTTAATGTTGACCAAGAGCACCCTGTTCCTATAGACATTGAGCTAGCCAATGGTACTTATTATATCTCAGTAAATCATCCATTCGATCATTCATCTAACAATGATCCTTATTTTCTAACGGTCACTGAAAGTACGAATAACTCAATATCAACTGAAGTTGAACCAAATAATGTCAAAGAGCAAGCGAATTTACTAACTGTCGGTGAGACTATAAGTGGTTCAATAAACTCTAATGGTGATGTTGATTGGTTTAGTATTTATTCCGATGGTGGTACTTATACCGTCAATACAAGCGTAGATGGTAAGTACAGAGAAAGCTCTGGCATAAAATGGGTTATTACTGTGTATGACGAAAATAGTAACGAAATCTTCGCCTTTAATGTTGACCAAGAAAAAGCTATCTCTGTAGGGGTGGAGCTAGCCAATGGTACTTATTATATCTCAGTAAACCATCCTTTCGATCATTCATCTAACAATGATCCTTATTCTATAACAGTAACCATTTAGTAGAGCGATGAAGTATACGCTAGCGGATAATAAAACGTCCGCTTTCGTATATACCTCTTAGCTAAAGTATTTAATCCAAAATACCGACTGAGCATATCGGTAATCAGCCTTTTTAATTTAAACCTTTTATGGTCGCTCAATAGACTATTATTGATACCTTTTCAAGCAACTTCAAGCTTCCGCTATTGGCACAAATGCGACTGTCAGATTTGATTGATTTCTGCTGTTCAAATCTGACAGTTCAAGTTAAAGCTTAACTACTAATACTTACATTTTACGAATAGCGTTTAGTTTATTTACCTTGTTGATCACACCTAAATCAAACAGTTGCTGCGCTGTAGACTTGAGTAATTGGGTTTCAGCTGGCGTTCTATGCTCTTCAATGATTAAGTTTGCATAGCTAATTTGCAACTGGTTTATTGCGCGGGTTTTCTTTCTGCATTCAAAGCACCTTATCGCATGTGCATCAATCCAAAACTTTAATTGTTCAAACCAATATTGCTGCTCTTTCGCAAAAAATATAAATGGCCTGTGACAATCGACACACTGCTCTGCTATATCAACGTAGAGTTGCCTTGGATATATACAATAACTTTGTTTTTCGGTTGCTGCGGGGATTGCTGTTTCTGGAAAGTAGCGAACACTTTTATAGCGCCAATGGGCATTATCGATTTCTTGCTTTGTGTAACTATTACCAGAGGAAATTGGCTCGCTGCCATATAGTGGGTGATTCACATAATTGGCCATAGCAGCTAGTTACCCAGCATAAGAAAGATAGCTAAAGCCCCTACTGCTAGTGCAATGATCAAACTTACATTAAATTTAGAAAACAATGGAGGAGTAGCCGTTGTTTGTTCTGCCAAGTCGCTTGTGCTGCTATTGGCGCTTTGAGCTTTAGGTCGTGCTGGCAGTTCATTGTCAGCAAGCTGTTTAACAGTCATCACAACTTGGTCTGCATCAACATGGTCACCATTGGCAATGGTTATACTTTCAATAATGCCATTACAATCTGCAATGACTTCTAAAACAACTTTGTCTGTTTCAACATCAAACAGTACATCGTCTACATAGACTACTTGACCTTCATTAACATAAAGATTAGTAATTTTTGCTGTTGCTACCGAGTCAGGTAAAGTCGGTATTTTAACTTCTCTGTTCATAATCCCTCCTTGGATGTAATACCGTTAAAACTTACGGCTAAACTATTACCCAAACGCTACATTAGCAAACACGGCGGTCATTAAAATTGGGCACACAAAGCGAATATACTGAGCAAACCAAAACTTAAAACCGCTGCTTGCTTGATGCAGTTGGTTACCACGGCGCCATAACCAGCCTACCGTTACAAAATAAAACAAGCCCATTAATGGCAGTTGGTATTGCGTTAACACCATAATCACTAAACCAAATAACCACTCAAAATTAAAGATGATTAATGAAGAGGCTGCAAGCACGGTGAGGCTCACAATAAAGGTCGCTGATTTACGTTCTACTTGATGGTTTTCAACTAAAAATGCAACGGGAATTTCGGTCGATGAAATTGTTGAGGTTAATGACGCTATCGACATCAACACAAAAAACAATAACCCTACCACTAAGCCAATTTCACCCATGGTATTAAACAGCTCTGGTAAAATTGCAAAAATAAGCTGGCCTTCACCAATGAGTTTGCCATCACTAAACACTTGCACACCGTTGTGTTGCGCCACGTAAATAGCAGGGATAATTAACAAACCAGCTAAGAATGCAACGCCAGTATCAAGTAGCGCCACTGATGCTGTTAAGCGCGGTAAATTGGCATCAGGCTGTAAGTATGAGCCGTAAATCATCATACAACCTACACCGAGCGACAATGAGAAGAACGCCTGCCCCATGGCGGCTATTATCAAGTTTGGGTCGAGTATATGGCTAAAATTAGGCACTAAATAGGCTGCAAACCCTTCATTTGCGCCATCAAGGGTGGCAATGTAGGCAATCAGCCCAACTAATAAAACTAGTAGCATTGGCATCAAACGGCGTGACCAAGTCTCAATCCCTGATTTAACCCCTTTTAAAATGATGCTGGCAGTTAAAATCAGCATTAGCGGCGTAAATACAAAATTACGCGCCATAGAATCTGTTTGTAAAAAAGCACTTATTTCAGTAAAACCAAAAAAGGTAGTTATGGGCTCAAGCGCATAAGCAAGCATCCACCCTGCTACAATCGAGTAAAAGCTTAGCATTACTATAGCGCCCGCTAGGCCTAAATAACCCGCCGCTGCACCTACTTTTGGTGCTTGATCGTGCCATGCGTTTTTAAGTGCTTTAACTGGATTAGCTTGCGCTTGGTGCCCTAAATAAAGCTCGGTGTATAAAGCAGGCACTGCCAGTAAAAATATAACGATAAAATAAACCAGTAAAAACGCACCACCGCCGTGGTTCGCTGCTTGTGTAGGAAAGCCCCAAATATTACCTAAACCAACCGCAGCACCAGAAGCCGCTAAAACAAAACCTAGGCGGCTTTGAAAACCATCACGCAATTGTGCCATACATCTACTATCTGTTATTATTTTTCATTAAGGTGAATTAAACCATATTTCACCGCGACTGAGTAATAAATTTGCCAATGCTGGAACAGACCAACGCTAAATGCGCATTTTATACCCAGCTTTTATATTTTCATTGCTAGCCAACTGGACTTTATGCCTAACCAATACTTTGAGCAGCACCTTACTGTAAACCCATTTAGTGCGTCTAATATAAATGCACAATGCGTTTTACTATTGAACGCAGATTCTATAAAGCTTGCTGATTTTTCATTAACTGATTTACTAAGCCCGTTTGAGCAAGCTGTTATTGAACGCAGAAGAAGCAGTAAAGCAAAACAAGAGTACCTCGCCACGCGTTTACTGCTTAAATTTTTAGTTAAACACTGCTTTACAGAATTTGCCGATACTCCCGCTAATCATATTAGCTCTGAATTTGACGAGCAAAGCAGCAAGCTTTTATTGCACATCAAAAATACCAATACCGTTTTGAGTAGTTGTTTATCTCATTCAAATGGTTTTGTTGGTGCAGCGCTGAATATTGAGCAGGTTGAGTTTGGTTTTGATATTGAAAAAATCAGTTTAAAACGCCCGTTTGAAAAATTGGCTAAGCATTTTTATCACCAGCAAGAAGTCGACTTAATCACCGCAAATGAGCAATATGCCGCCCAGCGTTTTTTTAGAATTTGGACCTTAAAAGAAGCACTAGCCAAAGCGACTAGCCGCCCGATTGCTCAACTTCTCAGCCCACATGTTTTCACCGAGCTTACAACGGCTAATTTAAATGCCAAAAGTTGTGAGTTTAAAGACTTTGATATATCTATCGTGAATAAAAAAAGCACTGACTGGCAGTGCTTTTATATTGATGATTTAAATCAGTTAAGCGGCGTGTTCGAGCTCAAGTAAACGGCTGTGAATAGCTTGCACAACTAAGTCAGACTCTGCTTGTTCAACTAAAAAGCATAAATTGTGTTTACTCGCACCATGACAGATTAACCTAATATTAAAGTCGCTCAGCACATTCATTAAATTAACTTCTTGTTGGCGCAGCTGGATTTCAGAACCTATTAGCGCCACCAGCGTTAAGTTGTTTTCAACCGATACATGGCAAAACTCAGCAAGTTTATCTAAGCAATCTTGATCAAGCTCAGGACGAGAGGCATTCGGCGCATTATCAAGAGTAATTGCCACACTAATCTCAGAGGTTGTTACCAAATCAACTGAAATATTAAACTCACTTAATATCGTAAATACTCGTGCTAAAAAGCCACTGGCTAACAGCATTTCAGGGCTTTTTAGGGTTAACAGAATTTGGTTTTTGCGTTGCGTTACAGCACGAATACCGGGCACTTGTGACTTTTCACGTTCAATCCACGTACCACCACGCTCAGGTTCACGGCTAGAGCCTACAAATACGCTAATGTGGCTGCGGCTCGCTGGCAAAATTGTTGCCGGGTGTAATACTTTTGCGCCAAAGGTCGCCATTTCTGCGGCTTCATCAAAACTTAACCGAGCAATAGGCGTGGCTTTTACACACAAGCGCGGATCAGTACTAAATATACCCACAACGTCTGTCCAAATGTGTACACTTTTTGCGTTTACAGCTTCAGCTAATAACGCCGCACTGTAATCTGAGCCACCACGACCAAGGGTGGTTGTTTGTCCGTGGGCATCACTACCAATAAAGCCTTGAGTAACCACAACATGTTCTTTTAATAAAGGTATTAAGTGCGCTTTTGCCGCCAATGCAGTCGCTGCTACATCTGGCGTTGCTTTTGAGAACTGGCTATCTGTTTTTAGTACTTGGCGTACATCAAAACGCACTGCGTCTAAGCCATTTAGGCGCAGTACTTGGGTAAATAAATACGACGATAAACGCTCACCAAAGCTTAGTAACTCATCATGTTGCTGCTTAGACTTAAGCGCTTCACTGGCAAGCGATTTAAAAGCTTTAATTGTTTCATCAAAACCGTGGGCTAAATCAGCATCAAGTGATAACTCATTTAAAATACCCTCTTGAATAGCAATCACACCGTTAATGTGTTCACTGCGCTCTGGTGCTGTTAAGTCTTTTTGGCATAAAGCAACAAGGTGGTTTGTTACACCGGCGCTGGCACTAACTGCTACAACGCGCACTGTGTTATCAGCTACAATAATTTCACTACAACGGCTCATAGCGTCAAAATTAGCTACGCTGGTGCCACCAAATTTAGCCACAACGTAATCTGATTTTGTATTGCTCAATTGTTGCGTGTTATCTGTAACTACTTGGGTATTCATGTCGTCTCCTGTTGTGGTATTCATACCACGATAATACAAGAAGAACTTGGCAAGGGGGGGCTTGATAAGAAAAGTCCACTGCCAGAAGCTCTCCACCTAAATTGGTGACAGTTTTGAGGATTCAGCCCCACAAACCGAAAAACCACTGTGACGTCAGTTGTTCTTCTCGGCGAGTATTTCCCTCCTTAATGATCAAAAGCAAACGTCGCTTCACATTAAGTACCTAAATATCGCACCTCTTCTGAATGTTAGATTAACCGCTTTAAAAAACAGCAAAAATAACAAAGCCCACTAAAAAGTGGGCTTTGAAAGTTATCGTTTAGACGTCTAGCTGTCAAGTTGTTTTATTAAATCTCACTCGATTAAATAAAACTCCCCGCAACATAAGAGCCAACATAACCTACTGTATAAGCAATTAATAAATAAGCCGACATACGTAAATAGCTCATAAACGTCAGTGCTTTTACTTTACTCATAGCGATAATACCCGCCGCCGAGCCAATAATAAGCATAGAGCCACCCACGCCTGTGGCATAAGTAAACGATAGCCATTGCTGTGGGCTCATCATAATGTCGGCTTTAAGTAGTGCAGCTGTGAGTGGCACGTTATCAACCGCAGCAGATAAAATACCCATTAGGTAATTTGCATATTGCGCTGGCATTAGTTCATATAAATTAGTGAACTTACTTAGCATGCCCACTTCTTTTAATGCACCAACGAGTAACAGCACACCAACAAAAAACAGTAAGGTGTCGTATTCTATTTCGCGAATGTAATCGATGATTTTTTTGTTTACGTCTTTTTTGCGCATTAAAAATTGGGCAGTTAAGAACATCAGCGACAAACCAAACAAAAAGGTCAATAACGGAGGCACATGGTAAAGTACGCTCAGTGTTAATGTAGCCATAATGGTTGATAAGAAAATAACCGCAATGGTGATATCGGTTTTTTCAATGCGGCGCTCTTGTTGTTTAGTAAACTCTACAGCGCCATTTAAGCCAAACGACAACATAATTGCCAACAGTGCGACACTTGTCAGTGCAGGTACAATAAGCAATAGCAAGTTAGCAATGCTTACTTTACCATCGAGGAAAATCATTAAGGTAGTTACATCACCTGTTATCAGTGACACCCCACCGGAGTTAACACTAAAAACAATTAACGTAGCGTATTTAATCAACTTTTTCGGATCGAGTTTTAACGACATCACTACAGCAAGCGAGATTAGCGTAGCGGTAATATTGTCTGAAATCGACGAAAATAAGAAAGAAAACCCACCTATTAAAAACATCAGCCTTCGTTCGCTAATTGCGCTTGGCATTACTCTGTGCACAATATTTTGGATAAAACCTTTGGAGTTCAAATAGGCAACAAAAGTCATTGCAGCCATTAAAAACAACCAGAGTGTGGCAATCTCTAAAATATTGTGATCAAGTTGATGTTGTATAGTTTCGGGGCTTTGCCCGTTTAGCGGCGAGATAAATAAGATAATCCAGCATAAAGTACCAAAGAAAAGCGTAGTTTTGGCCTTGTTTACATGGATAATATCCTCTATAACGATAAGCACAAATGCGACCGCTATCAGGGTTAGGATAATTGACGTTACCATGGTGTTTGAACAACCTTTAGAAAAATGTAAAAATTGCATTCTTTATGTCATCTGTGTGACACGGCGCGCAGTCTAGCACCAAAGGCTTTGTAAAACTATTGCCATTTACCTTTTTTAACTAATCGCTGATACAGCCTATATTAGATTTACTGGAGCGTTATGATCCCAGCTAAAAAGTTGCTAAATACCCTTACTGAACACTGGGGAATGTTAGAACTATTATTTAAACGTTTTAAAATGGCTGATTTTAGCTTAAAAGACGTACAAAATGCGATCAAACAAAAACAACCTACTTGGTCAAATGAGCGTATTTATAAAGAAACCAACCGACTTTTAAATCAAGATATTATTATTCCTTTGGCGAAATCGTCACAACTTGAAATTAATCGTGCTATTGCCGATTTTGCGACCTTTTTATTGCAAGAAGAACATTTAGGGCTTGCACAAGAAATTAGTGTTTTAGTAGATGACTTAGCTCGATTGGGTAACCGCCTTGCTAATGCCGGTGAAATTGAAGATTATGATGAGTTACGCCGCTTTAGCCGTATTATGGATGATCGGGTGCGTAAAATAATGAAGCTGTTTGCCCACAATGAAAATGCCATTTTGAATATTGTTGAGCAAGCTAAAGCTAACAATGCGGTGCAATCGCTACAAAAGCGTTACAAAGCCGTGATTGAAGCCTTTGATGAATACATTGAACCCATGCTTGAAATGGTGGATATTCGCGGCGATTTCCACGCCTGTTTTAATACCATTGAAGAACAAATAAGTACCCAAATAGCTCATATCGAACGCTCCGGTAAAGCCTATCAAGATAAACGAATGCTAGAGCAATTGCGTACGCGTATATTAGAAATGCACCTTGTCGGGCGCGAGAGCTTACGTAAAAGTGCCGATATGCTAATGCCCCTGCGTGAAGAACTACGCCGTAATAATATGATCACCCGCCAAGCGGCGAAAGTACTTGGCTTAATTCGTAAAAATGGCGTAGATAACATGCTAAGCAGTGTGCAACCGCACTTTGTTTCTGACGCACAGCGCTTTTCGTTGGGTCAGCAACGTCATATGGTCGCTTACATGGCAGGCCTGGTAGAGTTTGAGCACAGTGAATATGAATTGCCTGATCAGCAAGATGTACCAGCATATGTAACACCCAATATTCCAGATTATAACAATGTTAAAACCAGCTTTAAAAAGCGTTTTAATGCTAAACGTAAAAAGCCAGAGCCTTTATTAACTTTTCTGGGTGAGAGCTACCCTGAACTTGAAGCCGACGAAATGCTATTTTTATATCAAAAACTCGTTAGCGATACTGATATCGAAATCAGCCAAAGCGACGAGAAAATGCGGGTTAAAATCGCCGGACAGCACTTTTCGCTCTTTCCGTTTAATACAAAGCCTTCTAATACCAAGCCTGTTGACACAGAACAAAATCAAACAGGGAATGAGTAACTATTATGACCCAAATTAATTTACAAGAATTAACCCACCTACAAGCTATCAATAAAAAACTGGTAACGGGTTACCACATTAGTGAACAAGACACCTTAATGTGGCAAGAGCTTGATCAACACATTGAGCAATACAGTGCGCTATTTAGCTCACTCGGCCACGACTTACAGCACGATAGCCGCGGCTTTTATTATTTTGCTAGTGACGAAAGCACGCCGAATATGGGCAAAATCTCCCGTGCAATCGCGCTCACTATATACATATTAATTGAGCACTACGCCAATACCGGTAAAGACCCAATGCGTGCGTTGTTTGATGAAGTAAACGATTTAGAATTAATGCAAACTTTAGTGCAAATGAACAAACATTTATTTGATCAGTTAGAGATTTTTTCAGGCTCAGATTTACGCAAAGATGTGTACTTACGTATGGTTCGCTTAGGCCTTGCCCGTGAAGTTGAAGGCGGTTTTATGCTGCAAGCCCCTGTTTATCGCTATATTGACGCGTTAATGGAAGTAAACGAAGAAACCTACCTAGGAGAGGACGAGTAATGAACAACCTTTACGGCCTCAGTAAACTGGCGCTTTTAAATACCGCAGGTTATGCCAAATGTGTTATTCCCCTTGATAAAAGTAGCTCTATTTGCGCCCCGAATAACACGGGTAAAAGCTCGGTTATTAACGCTTTGCAATTTCCGCTTATTAACGATTTACGCCTTACCGAGTGGGACGGCCATGATTTAGATGAAACCCGTAAGTTTTATTTTTCGTCTGATCAGTCTTACATCTTACTCGAAGCAAATTTACCGCAAGGCCCAGTGGTCATCGGTGTTGCTGGCCTTGGTAAAATTGCTGGCTACGCCCATCAGTTTTTTTGCTATCAAGGCAAACTAGATCTTGAGCAATACACTCAAGGCAAAACCATTATTAAGTTCACTAAGCTGTTTAATCACCTAAAAGAGCAAGGCTTTAACCCAATTGAACTTAAAGCCCAAGAGTTAAACGCCCTACTTACCGGTGGCGCGACGCCGTATGATGGCGACATTAACTTAAAAATGATCCCGCTTAATAATGTGCAAGACTCAGCAATTTATAAAGAAATTTTCCGTCGTATACTAAACTTACACAAGCTCGGTGCTGCAGATGTTAAACGTTTTATGCTGCGCGTGTTTGAACGTCATATGTCTAACTCAAAAGTCGACTTTTATGAAGTATGGCGCCGCTCATTTGACAAAGTGAATCGGGCTAAGCGTGAATTAAAAGCCCTTGAATCAATGCAAGAGCCGATAGGCGCACTTGAGTCTATGCTGGAAAACCAAACTGTACTGAAAGGCAAACTCGCTGCGTATGCGCCAAAAATTGACCAAGCGTTAATAGACTTTGATACGTACCAAGAGGCACAACTCAGCGAGCTTAATGTTGCCCTAGAAGACATTGAACACGAAAAACACGAGTTTGAACAAAAGCAGCAGCTGTATGTACAGCAGTCGCGTGATATAGAACGTAAGCAAACCCAAATTGAGCAATGGTTTTTAGACTTTAATGCGTTAAAAGCTGAGTTTGAACTGGTTAATATGGCAACGCTAAAAGCTAACCTTGGCCAATTAAAACAAGATTATGAGTCACTATCGCATTCAATTAATAGTGCGCAAGGACAAAGTTTACATACTCTTGATTACCGTATTAGCGAAACCCAAAAACAAATTAAAAGTTTAAAACTGCAACTTAAAAACCTTGAATTTAATTTGTTCACCCGAATGCGTGAAGACTTATCGCTAAAAGAAGTGGAAGAAATTTCACGTATTTTAAACCCAGATATTCTCTCGTTTGCGACCACCAGCAGTGGCGATATTGATATCAGCGATGAAGATGCCTTTGGCGAATTTTTAGCGCAATTATCTGATAACGTTAAAGGCGGCGTTCTTACCCTGCCCGGCGCGACCATTAAGCTGAAAAAGCTTTCTCCTGTGCAAATGCAAACAGGCGAAAATAAGGAGCAGCTTACAGCACAGCTAAGTGCCCTTGAAAATTCGTTAAAAGAATTTAAACAGCAGCGGGAAGTAGCCGCTAATGTCGCTGATAAACAAAAAGAAAAAGATGCGCTATACGATGAGCTAATGAGTTGTGAGGGCGCACTAAAACGCTTTGAGCAATATGAAGTAATGCAGCAATCAATTGATGCCCAAGCGATGCTTAAGGAGCAGTTGATTGCCGAGCGCGATCAGGTTGATGACTACTTACAAGATATTCAAAAAAATAGCGGCTCAATTGCGGACAGACGTTCGATTATAAAATCTAAAAAAGAATTTATTTCACGCCAAGCCGATCGTCTGCGCCAAGTTAAATCTGAGCGAATCGACCATACCCTTGATTTATATAGCGGCAAAGTTACTCCTTACATGATTGATATTCAAATCGACTTTGATAACTTAAGCGATTTAGTACATCACTTTAATAAAGACTGCCAAGAGCTACGTAATTTTGATATCAACGTACGTAATACCTATTTGCATATTTATAATGCCGGTATTACGAAATTTGATAATGAAAACGACGAGTTTACTAAATATCAAAAACTGATCAGCGCATATCATAATATTGATAATGAACGTGATGCCGTTGAACGCCATGCCCGCGTTGCCCTTACAGAAGTAGCGGCCACTATAAAAGGCCTGCGTGAAGACTTAGACCGCCTGCGCCGTGAAATGAATAGTTTTAATAAAGGCATAAGCCAGCATCGTATTTCAAACTTACAAGCGTTTAAGATTAACGTAATACCGCGCAAAATGTTGGTTGATAGTATTGATACGATTATCAGCACCTCAAATCAGTTTGAGCAAGGCGATACCCTTGATTTACTAAGCCAAGAACCTTATAGCGAAAACGCAGTAAACGAAGCCAAAGATCACCTCATTCAACTGGCCTCTGATAAAGCTGGCTTAACCCTGACCGACTTATTTGATATACGTTTTGAAGTGGTTAACCGCGCAGGTGAGACTGAACACTTTGATAAAATTGATTCAGCCGGTTCAAACGGTACCCGTATAACCATTAAACTGTTATGCGGCATGTTGTTTATTCGCTATTTATTAAGTGACCAAGAACAAAACCTATACCGTATTCCAATTTACATTGATGAAGCGGCCGATATCGATCCGCAAAACCAAAAGGCAATAATTGAAACTGCCTTAAGCTTTGGTTTTGTGCCAATTTTTGCCTCGGTAAAACCACAAGTTAGTTGTGATTACATTGTGCCAATTCGTTCAGTTAAAGATGGTGCACAAAACTGGGTAGATGAAAAAGACTGGATAGAAGTAGAACATGAGTAAAGACTAAATTACAGTCAGTTAATTGGTTATTCAGCTAGTAATAACTAATCTTGCTCTATAGTTGTATATATTTTAACTAAATTGACTAAAAAGATAACATTCCGTTGAATTATTTTTATGTTATGTTATCAAACCAGTAGAGCTATAAAATTTGCCAAGGAGCAAACCCATGAGAAACCTATTTATTGCAGCTGCTGTATTAATGTTGGCAGCATGCGCTAAAACCCCTGATATTGATTATGATAAGTCAGTTGATTTTAGTAACTATAAAACATTTGCTTGGATGCCTCAGGCTACCTTAGCTAATGCAGACAATTATCAAATGAGTCCTTTAATGGAACAGCGCGTTCGCGAAGCTGTGAATACACAATTACAAGCGCAAGGTATGTCACTGGTTGATGAAAACAGTGCTGACGTATTACTCAACTATCATGCTTCAGTGGATACTAAAATTGATTCTGATACATTTAATGTAGGCTATGGCGCTCGTTGGAATTACTGGGGCTTAGGCTACAACACGCAAACCACAACACATGAATACGAAGTGGGTACACTTATTCTAGATGTGATTGACCGTGAATCAAACCAATTAGTTTGGCGTGGTGCCCGAGAAGGTCGGTTACAGAAAAAACAGTCTCCTGAACAGCGCACTAAAGCAGTAAACAAAGCCGTAGCAACAATTCTATCTGGCTTCCCACCAGGAAAATTGAACCAGTAAAATTTAATTTAAAGTATTAAAAAGCTCACGATTTAGTGAGCTTTTTTGTGTCTGAATAAAACTTATTTTGTTTTATACTTATGTAACAACGACAACGGAATATGACAGTAATCATCAGGAAAATGTGTGAGCCTGTCTTGGTGTTCATCATCACTTTTTACATAATTTGTTAGCGGCTTTACTTCAACGACAATTTTGTTTGCATCGTCACGCTGGTTGATGTAATTGGTAGCAGCGGTTAAATGCTCAGGCTGTTGGCTATAAATAGCCGTTCGGTATTTCTCGCCTTCATCTTCCCCCTGCTTGTTAATGCTGTAAGGGTCAATAATTTCAAAAAAGTAGTTGAACAACTGTTCTAGCGCAACGGCTTCAGGGTTAAAAATAACTTTTACGCACTCCGCGTATCCATCATAGTCACCGCCGGTATTATTACTGGTTCCATTGGCACGACCAGCTTGAGTGCTAACAACCCCTGGTAAGTGCTTCATAAACTCCTGTACACCCCACAAGCAGCCGCCTGCGAAGTAGATGGTATGCTGCTGTTTTGCCATAATTTTACCTACTTGGTATCTGTTGCTCACAAAAAACCTAGAGCGTATTAATTGGATTCTCGATTATAAAATGCAGTTTTTAATTATTGCTGTACAATACGGCGCAAAATCACTTTGCAAAACGCTTATATTATCACGCACATAATGTGATACGCATTTAATTTTTAGCGCTTAAACTTAAAGAAGATTAGTAAAAAATGAAACGTGCCCCGCACCTTATACTACCGATTATAATGATCCCCCTATCAAGCTACGCTTATTCAAATGAAGCAAATGAATTAGCTCAAATAGAAAAAATTACCATTAGTGCATCCCCTACTGCAAATCAATTACCTGTAGGCACCTTTGATGCACCTGTGTCTAACTTAGAGTATGACCCGCGTGTTGATTTGCAATCACGTAATATGGCAGAGGCGCAAGCAGATGTAACAATACGTGGCGGTATTTTCGAAAACACGGGTTTTCGCGTTGGTAGTGCGACTTTATTCGACCCGCAATCTGGGCATTATTTTGCTGAAATCCCTATCGCTCCACAAATGCTGAGTAGCCCAGCCATATTTACAGGTGTTGATAATGCTCTTTATGGTATGAATAGCTCAGTGGGAACAATTGATTTTGGTTGGACACCAATCAACACCGGTGGCAGTGTTTCCTTGGGTGTTGGTTCAAATGACTTTAATCTACAAAGCGTGAATGCGGGAATTACCATGCCTCTTGAAGGGTTGAAAGAATGGCAGTTAGGCTTTCAAGGTGAATATTCACACTCACAAAGTGACGGCACCATAGAGTATGGCGATCATGACTTTAGTCGTGCATCAGGGCGAGTACAATTGAGTGGGCCGCAATCACAAACTGATATTTTTTATGGCTCACAGCAGAAGTTTTTTGGTTGGCCAAATATGTATACTCCTTTTGGTGTAAATGAAACCGAAGACTTAGACACTGAACTGTTTTTAGTTAATCATCAGCAAAACTATGCAGCTGATAGCTCATTTGAAGTATCGGCTTATTATCGCAAAAATAACGATCATTATATTTATTCTCGTGAAAACCCAAGTGCCTTTGAAGCTTTTCATGAGACCGAAGTTAAATCGTTAGGTTTTTCAGGCCGACATGCCCAAAGTCAATCATTTGCTTTAAATTACTCAGCTCAGTTTATTGAAGATTCAATTGAATCAACCACGCTTGAGAATAACTTTACCTCGCGTAATTATTATAAATTAAGTGTGTTGCCTGAGTATCAAGCAGCTATTGCCAATAATCAATTACTGACAGTTCGTTTAGGTGCAGCCTATGATGATACCAATAGAGATGATTCAGAGTTTTCATTACTAGGCGATATAAACTGGAACACAGTGAATACTGATGGCACTGAACGTACGGTTTATTTATCATTTGCGCAAGCAAGCCAAGTTGCTGGTTACACAGCCATTGGCGGTAGTGATTCTGGTGGATTATTTAGAAGTAATTACAACCTAGAGCGCGAAACTACACAAAATATAGAGCTTGGTTTGTTACTTGAACAACAAACTTGGCAACTAAACTCAGCACTGTTTTATCGTCAAGATGAAAACTTAACTGATTGGACTTACAGCTTTGACTCTGTCTTTGCCCGCGCCGCAAACCCAGTAGATATAGACACTTCAGGCGTGGAGCTTTTAGCAACTAAACAGTTTGATACTGTTGAACTTGTTAGTAGTTATGCCTATCTGCACAAGTCAGAAACCTACGGCGCAAAGGATATTGATGCCAGTTTTTATGCATTAAACTTTCCTGATCACCGTATTACCCTCGGCGCAGTGTGGACCCCTACAGATATGTTAGAGTTTCGCATTGATAATGAGTGGCGTAAGCAGCATGAAAATGCATTACGCAGTGGCGATGACGAAGCTTTATTTACTCACTTAACCTTAAAGGTAACGCCAACGGTCGTTGACAACTTATTTATTACCCTTGCGGCAGATAACTTATGGGGTGAATCGTTTGAAGAAATACCCGGTACACAGGGTCGCGGCGAACAATACACCCTCAGCGCAACATACAGTTGGTAAAGGGCTAAAAAAAGATATGTCAAAAAACCGCATTTTTTTACGCGGTTTTTTTATTTTTTCAGCTCAAAAATCACGTCATTTGCTCTAATTCAGTAATTAAAGTTAACGCTTGTTCATTCGTTTGCCCACATACATCAACAGTAGCAGTAAAATCGCTACACACTTTCGGCCTGCTTTCATCACCAAATAATTTACATAAGTTATTGTTATCTAACTGAATGCATCGCTCTCCAGCTTTTTTACCATTTGGCATACCAGGAATTGGAGAGCTAATGCTCGGTGCAATACAACATGCTCCGCACCCCAATCGACAGCTCATAGCTTGTGTTTTCATATTTACCCCTTTTTACCCAATACCACCACTTTGTTAATTATGTAATGACTTGTTACATCTTCACACGACATATAAATACTTTATTCATTATCATTAGGCTGTCACCTAATTATGAGGAAAGCCCCGTGGCTACTAAAAAACAAATAATTCTACCTATTGCCGTACTCGTCGGCGGCATAGCACTGGCAGCTGGTTTCTCATCAATGAAACAGCCACCAGAAGAAAAACCAGAACAAGATACTCGTCCACTCGTGTCTACTGATGCAGTAAACCTTGATGCCATTTCCTTAGATGTAAAGTCGTATGGTGTCGTTAAAGCTAAAGATCATACACAATTAGTCGCTCAGGTAAGTGGTCAAGTTGTCTATGTATCAGAACAATTTGTACAAGGTGGATTTGTTAGCCAAGGCGACATTTTAGCACGAATTGACCCAAATGATTATGAAGCTGCACTTATTGAAGCACAAGCAGGTTTAGCGCAAGCGAGCGCTGATTTAGAAATTGAACGTGCCCAAGCGCATGTTGCAAAAGCTGAATGGGATCGTATAAAAGATGACTCTAACCAAGTAATCCCTTCTAATCTTTATTTACGTAAACCTCAATTAGCTGAAAAGCTTGCACGCTATCGTGCTGCTCAAGCTGCCGAAAAGCGTGCTGTTAGAAACTTAGAACGCACCTATATTAAAGCACCTTACGATGCCATTATTGCTGCGCGTGATATCAGCCTTGGGAGTGTTGTTAATCCTGGTAGTCAATTTGGTGCATTAAGCTCTACATCAATTGCTGAAATCCGTTTACCCGTTGCCGATAAAGAACTCCAGTACTTAGAAAATGGAGGCATTGGTGCAACTGCAACGCTAACGGCTGAATATGCTGGCAAACCAACAACATGGCAAGCCAAAATAGTACGCAGTGAAGGTGTTATCGATCAAAAAAGCCGTATGAGCTATTTGGTCGCTCAAGTAAATACACCTTATCAAAGTAAACAGCCACTGCGTTTTGGCTCATACATTAACGCCACCATCACAGGACAAACACTGAGTAATGCGATTGTTGTTCCTCATCACCTTGTGAAAGACAACAAAATTGCCGTTTTAAATGATGATTTAACGTTGTCATTCAAAACACTTAACATTGTCCGTGAACAAAATGGCATGGTGATCGCCAGTGAAGGGCTCAATCAAGGTCAGCAATTAATCACCTCAGCACTGGAGTTTCCTACCGAAGGGATGCAAGTAAAACTGAATGATTTAGCATCTCCTAAAAGCGCAACACAGCTTGCGTTAAAAGAGGAATAAGCCATGACCATTCACAGTGAAAAAGGCTTAATAGCCTGGTTTGCGCGCAACCCTGTTGCCGCCAACCTGCTCATGATTTTTATCTTAGTGGGCGGTATTTTAACGGCCTTTTCAATACGCAAACAGATGTTTCCACAGTTTGAAAATAACTGGATCAGCGTACAAGCAGTGTACCCTGGTGCAGCGCCTCAAGAGGTCGAAGAAGGCATAACAATCAAAATTGAGGAGGGCCTTGAAGGGTTAGAAGGCTTAAAACGTAAAATCACTTATTCAAATCGTGGCTTTTCGCAAGCATGGGTTGAAGTTGATGAAAAGTACGATACTAAGGAAGTGCTCGACGAAATAAAAATGCAAGTTGATGCTATCAATACCTTTCCTGCTGGCATGGAGCGCCCTATTGTTCGTCACAATAAGTTCCAGCAAGAAGTAATGATACTCGCACTATACGGTGACATGAGTAACTACCAATTAAAAGAACTTGGTAATAACATAAAAGATGAGCTACAAGCACTGCCGCAAATTAATCTTGTTAATTTTAACGGTGGTTTAGACTACGAAATAGGAATTGAAGTAAGCCCGGATAAACTGCGTGAATATGGTTTAACCTTTAGAGATATATCAAGCGCTGTACGTGCGTTTTCAGCAAATATGTCAGCGGGGCAAATACGCTCTGAAAATGGCTATATTTCAATGCGTGTTGAAAAACAAGCCTACCGTGGTAATGAGTTTGAAAAACTCCCTTTAATATTATTGCCTGACGGCGCACAAGTATTCTTGGGGGATGTGGCTACTATAAACGACGGTTTTGAAGAAGGCCTTCAATACTCTAAATATAACGGTAAAAACTCTCTTTCTTTCGAAGTAAATGCATCAAAAGATCAAGACATCACTAAAGTCGCTAAAGTTTTAAAGCAATATTTAGCGAATAAAGCCGACACTCTGCCAGCGGGCGTAAAATTAACACCGATTGTTGACTTAACGTACTACCTTGAAGGCCGTTTGGATATGATGGTCGACAACATGGTATGGGGCGGCATATTAGTTATGGTCGTACTGGCACTCTTTTTACCATTGCGTTTGGCGTTTTGGGTAATGATGGGTTTACCCGTGTCGTTCTTAGGTGCCTTTTTAATGATGCCGATGGGCTTTTTAGATGTCACAATCAACTTAGCCTCTTTGTTTGCATTTATACTGGTACTGGGAATAGTCGTTGATGACGCTATTGTTGTTGGTGAGTCCGCCAGTGCTGAGATTGAAAAACACGGCCACTCTCTTGATAACGTTGTGCGCGGTGTTAAACGTGTCGCAATGCCTGCCACTTTTGGGGTGTTAACCACCATTGCTGCATTTTTACCACAAACGTTAGCCACAGGCCCAGGGGCTGCGTTTTCTAAAGCCATTGGTGGGGTGATTATTTTATGCTTAATTTTCTCATTAATTGAGTCAAAATTAATACTTCCTGCACATTTGGCTGCAATGAAAGTACGTAAACCTAATCCTAAAAACCCGCTACATCGCTTACGCACAGTCATGGATGGCGGATTGAAACGTTTTGTACAAAACTACTACACGCCATTTATTGCACGTTGTATTCATTACCGTTACGCCGTCATCATGGGCTTTGTTTGTATACTTATAGTCAGTGGCGGTATGTTCGCTGGTGGTTTAGTTAAGTTTGTTGCAAACCCAAAAATCCCTCATGATTTTCCACGTATTTCGGTTGAAATGAACTTAGCGTCGTCAGAACAAGCTACGCTGGCAACGATACAGCAAATTGAACAAGTTATTTTAGACGTTGATGAACAACTTAAAGAACAATACGGCACTGCGATGGTGCGTGATTTATCAGTAAGCCTGCGTGGTCGTACAAATGCTCGCATTATGGCTATATTGATTGAACCAGACTTACGCCCTATCGATACGTTTGCGCTCAGCGCCTTATGGCGTGAACAAATGCCACCTCTGCCTGGTGTTAAAACACTAACAATTGAAGACAGTATAATGAATGGTGGACGAGATGATGGCGATATTAGCTTTCGTTTAGAAGGTAAGGATAATAAGCAGCTTAAAGAGGTTGCAGCCAAACTGAAAGAAAAACTAAACAGTATGGAAGGTGTGGGTGATGTAAATGACTCAATGCAAAGTGCCACAGATGAAGTACAACTAGACCTTAAACCTCTTGCTTACAGCATGGGGCTGACACTGTCAGATGTTGCATCACAAGTAAGCTTTAGCTATTACGGCCTTGAAGCACAGCGTATTTTACGTAATGGTGAAGAAATTAAGGTGATGATTCGTTACCCTGAAGAGGCACGTAACTCAATTAGCGATATTGAAAGTGTACGTATCATTACACCAAGCGGTGCTGAAGTACCACTTGCAGAAATTGCGCAAGTAAACTTGGTCGATGGTGTTAACCGTATTCGCCGTGAAAACTCAAAACGTACGATTAATGTATGGGCTGCTGTTAATACTGACCAAGTAGAACCATTTGCAATAGCACAAGAGATACGTGATGAATACTTACCTGCCCTACTTAAAAATTACCCGGGCGTGCAAAGTAGTGTTGCCGGACGTATTCAAGAAGAAATGGACAGTGTAGCTGAGCAAGTGCGGGATTTTGCATTATCAATGATGATTATATTCGCATTATTAGCGATACCACTTCGCTCTTATTCACAGCCACTAATCATTATGTCAGTGATCCCATTCGGTGTAATTGGCGCTATGTTTGGTCATATGATTTTAGGTATGACCATGAGCGGCTTATCAATCTTTGGCATTATCGCGGTAGCGGGTGTTGTTGTGAACGATTCATTAGTTATGGTTGATTTTGTTAACAAAGCCCGTGCTGATGGCGTTGCAATCAAGGATGCGGTTATGCAAGCTGGGGCACGTCGTTTTAGAGCCATTTTGTTGACTTCAATCACTACATTTATTGGCGTACTTCCAATCATTATGGAAACCAGCTTACAAGCAAAAATAGTTATTCCAATGGCTGTATCGCTGGCGTTTGGTGTGCTATTTGCCACCGTAATTACTCTGATTTTGATTCCATGCCAATATGTAGCACTGGAGGATCTTAAACGTGTGATTCGTAAAGTTCGCGGTAAAGACCCTGTTATTGATGTTTATACAAAGAATGGTGTTATTGATAACAAAGCTAACCCTACTCAGTTATAAAATTTGATATCCCAACCAACAAGCCCGCATTGTTTACAGCGCGGGCTTTTTTATATTCTAAAAAGCAACAATCGGTGATTTAATCACAATAAATCAACACGATATAGATTTACTTTGTCTGCTATCCGCGATATGAATAGTTCATTAAATAATCGAACTTATTACAGGATAACGATGAAAACCACCGTTTGTAGACTCTATTTTGCCTTGCTGACAATTGTATTACTAAGCACTACACAGGTAGTAAAGGCTAACTCAGTTGCCAAAAAAATGGATAATTTTGTCAGTTCATTTCATCAGCTAAAACAATTCAACGGCAATGTGTTAGTGGCAAAGCAAGGCGATATACTCTTTGAGAAAAGTTATGGCCATGCTAATTTCGAATGGGATATTAAAAATACCGCACAGACAAAGTTTCGAATAGGCTCAATAACTAAACAGTTTACCGCATTGCTTATTTTACAATTAGTACAACAAGGTAAAATACAACTCGATGCGCCTTTAAGCACATACCTGCCCAACTACCGTAAAGATATTGGTAATAAAATTACGATAAGGCAGATACTAAATCACACATCAGGGCTCGATAATTACACACGAGCAAAAGACTTTAGAACACGAATTAGCCGTAATCCATACACTGTTGATGAATTTATTGAATTATTGTGTAGTGAAGACCTACTATTTGAACCTGGCACGCAATTTCGTTATAGCAATTCAGGCTACTTTATTTTAGGTGCGGTTATTGAAGTGATAACTCAAAAGCGCTATCAAGATGTACTTCAGCAGCGTATTTTAACGCCGCTAAATATGCATGATACAGGTTATGACTCACACACAAAAATAATCCCACAGCGTGCATCAGGGTATAGCAATAATTTAGATGGTTATAAAAATGCTGATTATTTAGATATGTCAATCCCCTACGCTGCGGGCTCTATGTACTCAACTGCACGCGATCTTGTTAAATGGGATCAGGCTCTTTACACAAACACGTTATTAAATGAAAAACTGAAAAGCCAAATGTATACGGTCTCCGAACAACGTAATTATGCTCTAGGCTGGGAAGTAAATCAGTTAGAGTCTAATAAATATGGTAAACCTCTGACACAAATTCAGCACGGCGGAGGAATTGATGGATTCAATGCATTTATCAGCCGAATAATTGAAGATCAATTATTGGTCGTTATTCTTAATAATACTGGCGGTGCACCACTTACACCTATGAGCAGAGGTTTGACCGATATTTTTTATAACAAGCCATATAAAGCTGCAACTGAAAATGTCGATAGCCAACTTTATAATGCTTTGCAAACTGGCGGCATTACAAAACTAAAGAGCAAATATAACCAGTTGGATGTGCAAAAAATCGCCCTTAGAGAAAGAAGCATTAATTATTTCGGTTATGAATTGATGGCTATGAAAGAGCTGGAGGCTGCAATTACTATATTTGAGCTAAATGCTGCTAAATACCCAGATTCAGCTAATACCCATGATAGTTTAGGTGAAGCATATATGGCAGCAAAAAAATATTCACTTGCTCTACAAAGTTACCAACAAGCACTTGACTTAGAGCCTAACAGTGAAAGCGCTCAACAGGCTATTAATCAGCTGCGGACAATTAAAAAACATAGTCAATAACAACGAATTTAAATATAAAAATGCGCTTGTGTTTATTCAAGCGCGTTTAAATTTAGTCCTTCAAAACACTCTTATCGAGAATACCTTTATCTATTAATGCCGTAAGTTTTGCCTTTGCTTTTTCGCGGCATACATCGCGCAGCAACCTTACCGCAGGTGTGATTGATTGTCTGGTTGGGCAAATAAGCCACAGCTCACCACATGTGTGTTGATAATCAGGCATTAATGTTATTACCCTATCATTGATGAGGTCATCTGCAATATCTAATGCAGATTTAACAGCAAGCCCTTTGCTAGCAACACACCAACGCCTCACTAAATCGCCATCGTTAGATGCACGCTTACCTTGCATTTTCACTTTGTATTTATTTTGGCCGTCAGTGAATTCCCACACATTATTGATTATGTCTTGTAATTGATAAAAAAGACCTTCGTGACTCTGTAAATCGTCCGGGTGTTGCGGATTTCCGTGCTCAAGGACATAACCTTTGGTTGCACATAATAAACGCGGAACATTGCAAATTTTAAAGCCATACACGTTTGCATCACTAGGCGAACCATAGCGCAGTGCGATGTCTACAGAATCACGATAAAAGTCTATATTACTATCGCTTATGTGTGTACGTAAGCTGACCTTAGGGTATTTGTCCATAATTTCATCAATCCAAGGGATCACTATATTTCGCCCTAAGTCAGATGAAAGCGCAACGCGTAACTCCCCTTCTATTTCATCGTGTTCACCTTTGAGGTTTTGCTTTGCAATTTCAAGCATCGCAACCGCCTGCTCACATTGAGGGATATATCGCTCCCCCGCTGCAGATAACCTTAGGTGACGAGTGGTACGTACAAAAAGCTCAATACCCAACGATGCCTCAACTCGTTTTATTGCAGCACTGGCTGTCGCTGCGCGCATATCAAGTTTTGCTGCAGCGAGGGTAATACTTTTAAGCTCAGCAACTTTTAATATCAGTTTTAAATCGTCAACCTGCATATTATCTAATTTTATTTGATAATGATTCAATTATTATGCTGTTTATCAACCCTAATGCAAGCGTTAATATTCATCCAACGGCAAGCACTTGTAAAAAATTTAACAGGAATCAATCATGACACACCCAATAATTACTGATTTGAAAACACGCTATACAGCTAAAAAGTATGATAAAACTAAACGTGTACCAGCTGAAGATTTAGCTGTTCTTATTGAAGCTATACGTCTTTCTCCTTCATCGATAAACTCTCAACCATGGAAGTTTATTGTTATTGAATCTGATCAGGCAAAAGAACGGATGCACCGTACTTTTGAAAATAAATTTCAATTTAATCAGCCTCATATAAAAGCAGCTTCGCACACTATTTTATTTGCTTACAACCCAACCTATACTCGCGATGATTATGCACAAGTCATCGATACAGATATCAAAAATGGTCGCACACCAAAAGAAAATCGAGAACAAGCATTCGGCGCATTTGCTTTTGTTGATTTAAACACAGATGACAATGGCAATAATGCGGCGTGGACTAAAGCGCAAACATATATAGCATTGGGCAATGCCATGCATGCTGCTGCGCGATTGGGTATAGATTCAACTCCGATGGAAGGAGTAGATTCACAACTAATTGGTGAGGAGTTTAAACACGAACTAAATGGCTACATTTGTGATGTTGCAATGGTGATTGGCTATCATGATAGCAGTGAAGATTATAACGCCACATTACCTAAGTCTCGTTTGGAAAAAGAGCAAATAGTCGACGTACTTTAAAATAATTGTAGGCTCATGCCAGTGCATGAGCCTAAAGCTACTTTAAAGAAGTGATCAAGCTCACATTATTAGCGACACCCTTATTAATACTGGCTTTAAATGTACAAAAAGCACCATTGATTAAACTCATATTTGGCGCTATATGGCCAATATCGGCATCAATAATAACAGGGAAAATACATTTCCCAAGCGCCAGCTCTATAGCCTCATAATAATCAACCTCTTTATGAGGCGAGTAAATTAAAGCACTGCGACCTAGAATAATGCCATTAATATCCGTAAATAAACCATTGAGCTTTAACGCCATTAAACTACGCGCCACAGCCGTTGGTGGCAGCTCTGCGTTTTCGAGATACAGCACCAGGCCCTCTTGGGCATAACGTTGTTTAAACGAATGTAAATCAAGATAGGGCGTCGCTAGTAAAACATTGAGACTGTCTAAACAGCCACCAAACAACCGCCCTGTTAGCTCAATGTCTCTGGCATCTTTGTAATTTAAACAACGCCATTGGCTAGGCTGTGTAAAGTTAAATAATGAATTAGGCTCTGTTGCATAATCGATTGTTTTTTCTTGATAATACTCAGCGGGTATTTGCTTGAACTGCTCACCCTTGTTAAGCGCCAACACATCAAATACTTGCAAACAATACTGATCTGTTTCATCAGGATGCTGTTGCATCAAATTTGCTGTGTGTAATGTAGCCCACCCACAGCGTGCTGTTAGCATACACATAAAAGTGCTGATATCAGAAAAGCCAACAATCCATTTTGGCCGATAAGACTTAATTGCATCAAAATTAATAAATTGCAGTATTTCCATAGCCAACTCTCCTCCCCAAGGTGGCATAACGGCAGCAATTGAATCATCCTGTAAAAAGCGAGTTAGTTCATCAGCTCTATCTTTAGCTGACTTAAAGTCTCGAAGGCTCTCCCCTTCAACAACCTGATAACCACGTAACTTTAATCCCTGAATAACTGCATCTAAGCGGGCATGAAAAGGCTTTTCAACACAACTGGAAAAAGCACATATGGCAATTTTATCACCTCTCTGTAGAGGCGCAGGGAAGACAATCGATTCCATAAAACTCCTTACAAAATTGTTAAATGCAGAGATGTCCCATTTACTATGGGTACGGTGATGTTAACTCAACGTACCTAACTTTTTTACTGATGTCGAGCTTTTAACTGTGATCACTTAAATCGACTTGTTCAGATTGCAGGCATAAAAAAACCGCTGATAATCAGCGGTTTTTAAAAACGCAAAGTCAGGAAAGTATTTAAACGTACTCAACTTCGATAACTTCGTATTCAACGTCACCATTTGGCGTTTTGATAATAACGGCATCATCTGCCTGCTTACCAATTAAACCTCGGGCAATCGGTGAATTGACCGAAATACGATTGTTTTTAATATCTGCTTCGTCATCACCTACAATTTGGTAGGTTACTTCTGCATCTGTTTCAACATTTACAATTGTCACAGTGGTACCGAAAATAACTTTACCTGTGTTTGGTAATTTTGTTACATCTATAATTTGTACGTTTGAAAGCTTCGCTTCAATTTCTTGAATACGGCCTTCACAAAAACCCTGTTGCTCACGCGCAGCATGATACTCAGCGTTTTCTTTTAAGTCACCGTGTTCACGCGCATCAGCAATATCAGCAACGATTTTAGGACGGGTAACTGTTTTTAATTCGTTAAGCTCTTTACGCAGTAACTCTGCGCCACGAACTGTCATCGGAATTGTTTGCATACTTTTCTCACTTAATCCCAAGGCCGCGAATAACGGCCTTGGCACATTTCCTTAGTTCAATCGCTGGTGTAGTTCTTGAACTGACGTCACTTTGCTGCGGTCGTCTGCTTGGTTTGCAGTACAGTTAGCAAATGCCGCATTCAAGGTCGTGGTATAGTTAGTTTTGTGTTGCAATGCACCACGACGTAACACCTTCGAATCTTCGATCGCTTGGCGACCTTCGGTGGTATTCACGATATAGCTATACTCGCCATTTTTGATTCTATCAAGAATATGCGGGCGACCTTCAAATACTTTGTTTACTCGACGAACGGTAATACCAGCGTCTTCAAGGGCTGCAGCTGTACCACCTGTAGCATCTATTTCAAAACCAAGGTCAGTCATGGTTTTTGCAAGTTCTACAATACGTGGCTTATCGCTATTACGAACAGATAGTAACGCGCGGCCGCCGCGTGGTAAAGTGTTGCTTGCACCTAATTGTGCTTTAGCGAACGCTTCGGCGAAAGTATCACCAACACCCATAACCTCACCCGTAGAGCGCATTTCTGGGCCACGGATTGGATCAACACCTTGGAACTTAGCAAACGGTAGTACAACTTCTTTTACGCTGTAATACGGTGGAATAACTTCTTTGGTGATCCCTTGACTTGCAAGTGATTGACCAGCCATACAACGTGCCGCTACTTTTGCAAGTGCTACACCTGTCGCTTTAGATACAAATGGTACTGTACGCGCTGCCCGTGGGTTTACTTCGATTAAATACACTTTGCCATCTTTAACAGCAAATTGAGTATTCATCAAACCAACTACGCCAAGTTCAAGTGCCATATCGGTTACTTGCTTACGCATAACGTCTTGTACTTCTTGCGTTAATGAGTGCGCAGGTAATGAACATGCAGAGTCACCTGAGTGAACACCGGCTTGTTCAATATGTTCCATGATACCGCCGATAATTACTTGCTCGCCGTCGCAAATCGCGTCAACGTCAACTTCAATCGCGTTATCTAAGAAGCGGTCAAGTAGGACTGGTGCTTCGTTTGATGCAGATACAGCTTCTGTCATGTAACGACGTAAGTCTTGCTCGTCATACACAATTTCCATCGCACGACCACCTAGTACATACGAAGGACGTACAACTAGAGGGAAACCAATTTCAGCTGATTTAGCAATCGCTTCTTCTGTTGAAGTCACGGTTGCGTTTTCTGGCTGTAATAAGTCTAAGCGCTCAACTAACTGCTGGAAACGTTCACGGTCTTCAGCGCGGTCGATTGCATCTGGCGAAGTACCAATTACTGGCACACCGTTAGCTTCAAGCTCACGGGCAAGTTTAAGGGGTGTTTGACCACCATATTGCACGATAACGCCTTTTGGCTTTTCAACACGGACGATTTCTAGTACGTCTTCAAGCGTAATTGGCTCAAAGAATAAGCGATCTGATGTGTCATAGTCAGTAGAAACAGTTTCAGGGTTACAGTTAACCATGATTGTCTCATAACCGTCATCACGTAATGCAAGCGCTGCGTGTACACAACAGTAATCAAATTCAATACCTTGACCGATACGGTTAGGACCACCACCGATAACCATGATTTTATCACGGTCAGATGGATTCGCTTCACACTCTTCATCGTATGATGAATACATGTAAGCAGTATCAGAGCTAAATTCTGCAGCACAGGTATCTACGCGCTTATAAACTGGCACGATGTTTAATTGATGACGCTTTTTACGAATTTCAGCTTCAGATACACCGGCAATTTCAGCGATACGTGGGTCTGCAAAACCTTTACGCTTTAATTTACGCAGGAAGTCAGCATTTAAACCTGCCATGCCTACTTCTGAAATTTTTGCTTCGTCTTTTAAAATATCTTCAATCTGTACTAAGTACCAAGGGTCAATCTTAGTCAGTTCGAACACATCATCAACACTCATACCGTGACGCATTGCATCAGCAATGTACCAAATGCGCTCTGCACCAGGCTCGCGTAATTCACGGATGATTTTTTCTTTCGCTTTAGGGTCATCTAAGGCAACTATCGGGTTAAAGCCCGTTGCACCAACTTCAAGACCACGTAATGCTTTATGTAATGATTCTTGTTGGTTACGACCAATCGCCATTACTTCGCCCACTGACTTCATTTGCGTGGTTAAACGGTCGTTTGCACCGGCAAATTTTTCAAAGTTAAAGCGAGGAATTTTTGTTACAACGTAATCGATTGACGGCTCAAACGATGCTGGTGTTTTACCGCCAGTAATATCATTTTGTAACTCATCAAGGGTATAACCTACAGCAAGCTTTGCCGCAATTTTAGCAATTGGGAAACCCGTTGCTTTAGAAGCAAGTGCCGATGAGCGAGATACACGCGGGTTCATCTCAATGATAACCATACGGCCATCAACTGGATTTACACCAAACTGTACGTTAGAACCACCGGTTTCTACACCAATCTCACGCAGTACTGCCATAGAGGCATTACGCATGATTTGGTACTCTTTGTCCGTCAATGTTTGTGCTGGTGCTACAGTGATTGAGTCACCTGTATGAACACCCATTGGGTCAAAGTTTTCAATAGAACAAACGATAATACAGTTGTCTTTTTTGTCGCGAACAACTTCCATTTCGTATTCTTTCCAACCGATTAATGATTCATCAATCAATAATTCACTGGTTGGCGAAAGGTCTAAGCCACGCTCACAGATTTCTTCAAACTCTTCCATGTTATAAGCCACACCGCCACCGGTGCCGCCCATAGTGAAAGAAGGACGAATAATACATGGCAAGCCAATGCGCGTCATAGTGTCGCGAGCTTCATCCATTGAGTGAGCGATTTCAGCGCGCGGACATTCTAAGCCGATGTTTTTCATTGCAACATCGAAACGTTCGCGGTTTTCTGCTTTATCGATAGCATCTGCCGTTGCGCCAATTAGCTCAACGCCGTGCTTAGCCAATACACCGTGCTTGTCTAAGTCTAGCGCACAGTTTAATGCAGTTTGACCACCCATAGTAGGAAGGACCGCATCAGGCTTTTCTTTTTCAATGATTTTTTCAACAACTTCCCAATGAATTGGTTCGATGTACGTCGCATCAGCCATTTCAGGGTCAGTCATAATTGTTGCAGGGTTCGAGTTAACTAAGATAACTCGATAACCTTCTTCTCTAAGTGCTTTACACGCTTGAGCACCAGAGTAGTCAAATTCACAGGCCTGGCCGATTACAATCGGGCCAGCGCCTAGGATAAGAATGCTTTTTAAATCGGTACGTTTTGGCATTATTACTCCAGTCTAATTAGTTGTTACGCGCTTGCATCAGGTCGATGAAGTGGTCAAATAATGGGGCTGCATCATGCGGGCCTGGGCTTGCTTCTGGGTGACCCTGGAAGCTAAACGCTGGCTTATCTGTGCGATGAATACCTTGCAATGTACCGTCAAATAATGATTTATGCGTTGCACGAAGGTTAGCAGGTAGGCTTGCTTCGTCAGCAGCAAAACCGTGGTTTTGCGCAGTAATCATTACAACGTCGCGGTCTAAGTCTTTCACTGGGTGGTTACCACCGTGATGACCGAACTTCATTTTTGCGGTTTTTGCGCCCGATGCTAATGCTAATAATTGGTGCCCTAAACAAATACCAAAGATAGGTGTTTCTGTTTCTAAAAAGGCTTTAATTGCATCAATTGCGTATGTACATGGTTCTGGATCACCTGGGCCATTTGATAAAAAGATACCATCTGGGTTTAGTGCTAACACGTCTGCTGCTGAGGTTTGCGCAGGTACAACGGTTAGTTTACATCCACGGTCTACAAGCATACGTAAGATATTACGCTTCACACCGAAATCGTAGGCAACAACGTGAAACTTTTCATCAGCCGCATCTAAGGTTTTAAACCCTTCGCCTAATGTCCAGCTTGATTCACGCCACTCAAAATTTTCCTTGGTTGAGACTACTTTTGCTAAATCCATGCCTTTTAAGCCTGGGAAGGCTTGCGCAGCTGCGAGCGCTTTGCTTTCATCGATATCATCACCTGCAATAATACAGCCGTTTTGAGCACCTTTATCGCGCAAAATACGAGTCAGTTTACGAGTGTCGATATCTGCAATACCTAAGATATTGCGTTGTTTTAAGTAATCATCTAACGATTGCTCGTTACGGAAATTACTTGCTAGCAGTGGCAAATCACGGATCACTAGGCCTTTCGCCCAAATGTGACCCGCTTCTTCGTCTTCGCTGTTAGTACCCGTATTACCGATATGTGGGTACGTCAAAGTTACGATTTGTTCCGCGTATGAAGGGTCAGTCAGGATTTCCTGATAACCAGTCATAGACGTATTGAATACTACTTCGCCGACTGACATGCCGTCAGCGCCGATTGCAGTACCGCGAAACACTGTGCCGTCTTCTAGAACTAACAGAGCGGATTTAGTCAAGTTAACCTCCTAACAGTAAAAAACGGGAGTAAAGTCATTTGCTTTACTACCCGTTTATAGCGATTGGAAACACGCAATTATGAATTTTTGGCAAATTGGCGCTATTTTATAGTAATTTACGCTTTAGGTCTAACGATAATTCATTAAATAGCAAAAATAAGCACTATTAGCTAAAAAACACGTCAAAGCGCCAAAAATGCACCTTAACTACTTCAAGTCAAGCACATCTTGCATGTCATAAAGTCCAGCAGGCTTATTTTTCAACCAGCCTGCAGCTCTTACAGCACCTAATGCAAAGGTCATTCTTGAACTTGCTTTGTGAGTTAATTCAAGCCTTTCGCCAGAAGTTGCGAAATATGCTGTGTGTTCACCAACTATGTCGCCACCTCTGAGCACTGAATAACCGATTTCTTTTTGTGATTTGGTTTGTTCAACTTGGCTACGATCATAAACAGCAACTTCATCATGATCCCATCCTTTCGCCTGTGCAATTGATTCACCAATGGCTAATGCAGTTCCTGATGGAGCATCAATTTTATGGCGGTGATGCGCTTCAAATATTTCAATATCCAAATCGTCGCCAAATTTAGTGGCGGCGGTTTGTACTAAGTTAAGCAGTAAATTAACCCCAACGCTATAATTGCGAGCAAAAACTATTGGGATATGTTTAGCAGCTTCTTTTAGTGCTTGCATATCATCATCATTTAGGCCCGTGGTACCTATTACCATCGCAATATTATTTGCCACTGCAGTTTTTAAATGCGTGCGCATTCCTGCAGGTAAAGTAAAGTCTATTAATACGTCAATGTCGCGTGCTACTTCACGCTCATCGCTAAACGTAACAGCCAGTGGCGCTGCACTATTTAATTGATTTACTGCAATATTTAACAAAGGAGAACGACTACGAACATAGGCTGCAGCTAACTCGGCATTGCTATCTTTGTGTGCGGCTTCTAATAATGCTAATCCCATTCTTCCGTTTGCGCCAAATACGCCGATTCGATTCATATCAATAACCTTTGCAAAATTAAGTGAACTAGATTTTATCTAAAACTCGTGTAATAGTCAGGTAACCCTTTTAAAAAATAATAATAACAGATACCCATAGACTTTAGCCATCTATACATTTAAACTTCCTTTTTGCGCCGATTTGGTCTTTGGCTTGCGGGCGCTGTTGAGCTTCTTATCACGTTGATAAGACAACCAACTAAATTCAGCTAAAAAAGGGAAGTTTTGGCTGTAGTATATGATATCTAACGAGGAATATGATGCAGCCATCATTTAATAAAACTAAAGCAAAACTCTCTTTGCTGCCCCTGCTTACTTTTGTGGCCCTATTTTTAGGTGCTGGTCTGTATCTGCAATCACAAGGGGTCGATTACGCTTTCTATCAATTACCCGCCCCTGTGGCTATTTTACCAGCGATAATGCTGGCGTTTATCCTAAATAAAAACACCATTAACCACAGTGTAGAGACCTTTATAAAAGGCGCTGGGCATAACAACATTATTACTATGTGTTTGATCTACCTACTTGCAGGAGCATTTTCTGCTGTTGCAGGGGCAACCGGCGGTGTTGATGCTGTTGTGAACGCGGGTTTATCGCTTATCCCTCCTGCTTTATTATTGCCTGGTCTATTTTTAATTGCCGCAGTTGTATCAACGGCTATGGGTACTTCGATGGGAACTATCGGAGCGATTGGTCCGATTGCTTATGCAGTATCAATGAAAACGGGAATAGATCCGGCACTAATGGCAGGTACTATCGTATCTGGCGCAATGTTTGGCGACAACTTATCAATCATTTCAGATACTACAATCGCAGCAACACGAACTCAGGGCTGTGAAATGAAGGATAAGTTTCGTGAAAACTTAAAAATCGCCCTGCCCGCAGCAATACTTACTATCGCGTTACTGGTCTTTTTAACACCAGCATCGCAAGCCGTTGAAGCGAAAGAGTATGATCTGTTATTAGTATTACCGTATGCCTTTATACTCGTGCTTGCCGTAATGGGCTTCAATGTTTTTGTTGTGCTATTTAGCGGAATCATTTTTGCTGCGCTTATGGGCTTTACGGGCAGCTACGAAGGGGCAAGCTTCGTAAAAGATATCTATAAAGGCTTTACTGATATGCAAGAAATCTTCTTGTTATCGATGTTTATCGGTGGCTTGTCTGAGTTTATTCGCATAAATGGCGGCCTTGATTACCTAGCAGGCAAAATTCAAGCAATTACAAAAATCATTGCGAAATGGCACAGAAAAGTAGCTGATCAACTTGGTATTGCAGCACTCGTTATGACTAGTAATTTATGCATTGCAAACAATACAGTCTCAATCATTGTTGCAGGCCCTGTGGCTAAAAAGCTAGCGACTGATGGTAAAATTAGCGGCAAACGCTCAGCAAGCTTGCTGGATATATTTGCCTGTGTTACTCAAGGCTCATTGCCTTATGGCGCTCAAGCGTTATTACTCGGCGCTACCTTTAAAATTAGCCCTTGGGAAGTTTCTACATCTTCATACTATTGTTTTATTCTAGCGTTTACAGCAATTACTGTAATTTGCCTGCGTCGCAATAAAGCTTAATATCTTTAGCAGATACGCTCAACTTTGCGTGTATCTGCTATAATCTTGTCTTGAACTAGAGCATGTTGCACCTTTAAGATTAAAACTTAGTTAGTCATAAAGTGAAACATGTTCATATAACAACCTTAGATTTGAGACAAGACATTGAAAAAAACCGTTGCCTTAGCTGCCATTTGTTTGGTCAGCGCTTCTAGCCAAGCGGCTAATTGGAGCACCACTGCACTACACCTCAACAATGGTGATTTTAAAAACCCATTCACAGGTCAAGAGTCAAACACCACCATCGCATCACTACAGCACGCTTCTGCTTATGATTATGGCGATAACTTTTTCTTTATTGATTACATTAATGATGCCACAGATGATGGCTATCAAGATAAAGACTTTTATGGTGAATGGTATTCAACGTTTAGTCTGTCGAAGATTTCAGGCAATGATATGTCATACGGTGCAATTGCTGATATTGGTTTAACGGCAGGATTTAACGCCGCTGGCGACTCTAAAGTATTAAAGTATTTACCTGGCGTAAAGGTGAATTGGCAAGCACCGGGGTTTAGCTTTTTGTCAACGCTGGTCACAGCATACATTGATGATAATGATGGCGTTTCCCGCGGTGGGGCACCAAGTGAAAGCAACAGCTGGATGCTCGATATTGCATGGGGATACCCATTTTCAATTGGTGCGCAAAAGTTTAATGTAACAGGCCACATTGAGTATATCGCCGCGCGTGAAAATGAGTTTGGTGAAGATGTTAAAGCTTGGATCTTAGCGCAACCTATCATTACGTGGGATTTAGGTAATGCGATGAGCATGAAAGAAAACACTTTGCTTTTAGGGATTGAGTGGCAATATTGGCACAACAAACTTGGTACAGATACCACTGAGTCGGTTCCACAACTACATATCGAGTGGACGTTCTAGGAAGCGCCTAAGATCATACTTTCGCTTAGGAAAAAATAAAGGCGCAACATGTACATTGCGCCTTTAAAACTTTTTATAAACTACTTTAGTGGTTAACTAGAGCTTACAGGCTGGAGTTTTACCTGACTGGTTTGCATTATTCTTTGCCACTATCGCACCTGACATATTTGCTTGTAATTCTTTAATACGATTACCGGGTGCTGGATGAGTCGACATAAACTCAGGTGTTGCACCACCTCCAGCTTGACTCATATTTTGCCAAAGCGTCACTGATTCTTTTGGGTTAAACCCTGCTTTTGCCATTAAATCTAAACCGATAATATCTGCTTCTGATTCATGAGAACGACTAAATGGTAAAATAACACCATATTGAGCTCCCAAACCGAGACCTTGCATTATTTCATTGCGGTATTTTACATTACCCATATCAAGCGCTGCACTACCGACCTGCATGCCCGTTTGCAAAAGTGAACTTTGTGATACACGTTCATTTGAATGTTCCGCGATAACATGACCGACTTCATGGCCAATGACTGTTGCTAGTTGATGTTGATTTTTAGCTACATTAAGCAGCCCAGTATGAACACCAATATAGCCTCCTGGTAATGCGAAAGCATTGGCAGAATCATCTTCAAACACGACTACTTCCCAGTTTTGGCTTGCGTATTGCTTAGGTAAAACAGCAATCACATCCTTGGCAATGCATTTAACATAAGCATTCACAGCTGGATCTTTATTTACTTTTTGAGTGTCTTTCATTTGAGCAAAGCTTTGCTGGCCCATTTGACTCATTTGTTGATCGCTATACAAGGCAATCTGTGTCCGACCTGTCGGTGATGTTTTACACCCGGCTAACACGGCTGTTGCGAGTACTGCTAAAACTAATTTTTTCATTATATTCCCCAACTAACATTCCGTTTACTTATATTTTGTAAATATAGCAAATATCGCCTTAACATAATATTACTATTCAACCCCCTAAGCATGCTGCAAAAATTAATCATAAACTAATCCATACACTGGCTATCGCATTATAAATCTCGCAGATATACCCAAACCACCTCAAGATGCAAAACTCAGCGTTTCACAGGCGATTAAAAGCGATTTGTACTGCGTTATTGATTTTAACAAGGGGAATAACCATTATTTGCAATCAATGCCTTGCCTAAATCGCTTTTAATTCCAACGACGCTCGCATCTTGTGGTGGCTTGGGTATACAATGCGCACCAAATTCTGTTTTCGAGTGGCGCATGCAAATACAACCTTCTCTCCTTAACAAGCGCATCTTACTCCCTCTTTTAGCGAGTATCGTTGCCATTACCCCTCTGGCAATCGACATGTATTTACCTGCGATGTTAATCATTGCAAACGACCTCAATACAAGTATGCCTAATGTGCAAATATCTCTAAGCTTGTACCTTGCTGGTTACGCTTTAGGCATGCTTTTCTTCGGCCCGATTGCTGATCAAATAGGACGACGAGTACTCGCGAAGATCGGGTTAGCTTTATTTGGGTTAAGTTCCCTTGCTTTAGCATTTTGTAATGACATACACCTTTTTTGGTTTTTACGTGTAGTACAAGCTTTTACTGGTGCAGCTGCAACGGTGGTTGTGCCTGGTATTATTCGTCATATTTATCAAAAAGACACGGCTAAAGGCATGTCTTATGTGTCTATGATCATGATGGTGGCACCTCTCGTTGCGCCTACTGTCGGCTCAATGATAATGGGGCTTTCTCATTGGCAGACTATTTTCATTGTACTTGCTTGTTATAGTTTTACTATTTTAGCGCTAACTCAAAGATACTTAATTGATATCCCAATATTTAAAAGCCCTCTTTCAGGTTTTGCACTTTTTTTTGATAGTTATAAAACCGTGTTTAAAAATAAAAATGCACGCGCAGACATAGCCAGCTCAATGTTTGTATCTTTTGGCTTTTTTTGCTTTTTAACTGCTGTACCGTTTGTATACCTTGATTACTTTGCAGTATCTGAACAATTATTTGGTTTATTGTTTGCGTTTAATGTAATGGCGCTAATGTTTGGTAATTTTTTAAACACACGTTTAGTGCCACGTATTGGCTCACGTAAGATGCTTTATTATGGGTTGTTTGTAGGGTTTATGGCGGGCAGCGCTTTGTTATCTTTTAGTGTGTTGCATTTATCACTGTATTTTATAGTTGCAGCTATTGCACCTCTTATGATGAGCCTAGGTATTATTGCCAGTAATGCAGATGCCCTTATCTTAATGCAGTTTGAAGAAAAATCAGGGACAGCAACAGCCGTCATCGGTACTTTACGCTTTGGTAGCGGTGCACTCGTTGGGCCAATACTAGCCTTAATGCATGCGCAAAGTGCCGTGCCCTTTTCAAGTTTAATGTTCAGTGCTCTCGTACTGACTTTACTTGCTCAAATTTGGCACCGATTACAAGGCAAAAAAAATGCCCGTGATTAACGGGCATTTTTAAAATACTGTATATTACTCAGCAGCTTTTGACACCATCACCATTGCTGGGCGAAGTAAACGACCATTTAAAGTGTAACCTTTTTGCATTACAGCTAGTACTGTATTAGGTGACACATCGTTACTTGGTTGGATAGACATAGCTTGGTGGAATTCTGGGTTAAACTGCTCACCTTGTGGGTTTACAATTTCAACACCAAACTTAGCAACAGCATCATTAAAGCTCTTCACTGTCATATCAATGCCTTCAAGCAACGGCTTAAGCGTTTCGTTCTCTTTGTCTGAGAATTCAATTGCACGTTCTAGGTTATCAATCACTGGAAGTAGTTCGTTAGCAAACTTTTCTAAAGCAAATTTATGCGCTTTTTCAACATCCTGCGCTGCACGACGACGAATATTTTCAACATCAGCTGCAGCACGAACAACGCCATCTTTTTGATCATTGATTGTTTGCTTTGCCGCTTCTAGTTCAGCATAAAGCATAGCAATTTCAGCTTCAGGGCTAACTTCTTCAGTTTCATGCGCATCAGCAGCCTCTACAGCCGCTTCAACGTCTGCTTGCATTTGCTCTAACTCTTCGTTTAACTCTACTTCTTGCTCTGGTGATTTTGTCTGCTCAGACATAATAAACGTACTCCAATTCTTTTCAATTGCGGTAATTATGGGGATTGAATAAAAAGATTCAAGAGTCAGATGACTCGATTAGTTTAAATTCTTGGATGATTGCTTCAATTTGCGCCGATTTTGGGCAAATAATACAAAAACGACTTTGATATTCTTGATTTTGAAAATACGGCACACTAATTACCATTAACTCAGAGCAGTCTGCAAATGGCAGTTGTTCTGAATTAAGCACAGAAACACCATTTTTAAAAGCCAGTTTATCTTCAACATAGTTTAAAAATGACACACCAATATTTAAACTTTGCTGACAATCCATTTGCTTATATAGGTAATTTTCACCCACCACAATACTGTTGTCTGAGCCAAGCTTCTGGCTTAATTCGCGGGTCCATTGAGTTAAAGAGTCATGACAATTACGGGGTGCTGTATTTGCCATTGCTTGCATACGATACAAGCCTTCCATGAGTGTTTGTTGACTAAATACCGTGTTTAGCCAAGTGGCAAATTGATATCGAACAGCGTCTGATGAATCATCAGGTTTGTGAATACAAATATTATGGCTTTGACCTGCCCTATCTATCAATAATATGAGCCAATCATTACTATCGAAATCAAGCACTTCTACTCTGAAAACATGCTGGGAACGGACCTGAGGTAAACCAACACAACAACAAACTTTAAAGCGTTGGCTTAAATCGTGGGCTAACTCTACAAGCTTTGACTGCGCTGGGTGCCAATATTGAGCAATCTCATTTAATGCAAAAAACTCCGTTAGCCAATACTCAAAACCAGCATTAGTCGGAACGCGCCCAGCAGATGTGTGGGGTGAGTATAGTAAACCTACTTTTTCAAGCCGAGACATGGCATTACGCACGGTGGCCGAGCAAACCGCCATTCCTTTTTGTTTTGCTATTTTACTGGACGCCACGGGTTGGCCTTCGCCATCACAATACAAACTCATAACGGCGGAAAATATTTGCTGATCTCGAGGATTTATATTCATATTATCTACATCTTGCTGCATAAAACATATATCGGGGCAAAGAGAAGTTATTTCAAGGCTCTGAGGTTTTCAATTCACTCATTTTTAAGTACTCTAGCGTTATTATAATTATTTGCGTGAATACCATGGAATCACCTTTTAAAACCATAGGCTTAATTGGAAAAGTAAATCACGATGGCGCAACCGCAACATTAATACGCCTGTATACTTTTTTAAATGCATTAGGCTTTTCTGTTATTGTTGAGCAAAGAACTGGACAGCAAATAGACGATATTCCTAAAGATAAACTCGTTAAATTAATTGAGCTAGGTGAAAAAGCTGACTTGGCAATTGTTGTTGGAGGCGATGGGAATATGCTAGGTGCAGCGCGTGTACTTGCTCGCTTTAACGTTGCGGTGATTGGTGTGAACCGAGGGAATTTAGGGTTTTTAACAGACTTAAACCCAGATGGCTTTGAAGCAAGCTTAGAGCAAGTGTTAAGTGGGCAATATATCGAAGAAAACCGCTTCTTGCTTGAAGTTGAAGTCTATCGCCATGCTGAACTAAAAAGTGCTAATTCTGCCGTAAACGAAGCAGTACTTCACGCTGACAAAGTTGCTCATATGATTGAGTTTGAAGCATTTATAAACAATGAGTTTGTCTTTTCTCAGCGCTCCGATGGTTTAATTGTTTCAACCCCCACAGGTTCAACAGCTTACTCACTATCTGGTGGCGGACCCATTTTAACCCCTGAGTTGAATGCTATCTCGCTGGTGCCTATGTTTCCTCATACCCTATCAAGTCGACCGTTAGTTGTTGATGCTGATAATGAAGTTCGCTTGAAGTTAAGTTTAGAGAACACCGATAGCTTACAAGTGAGCTGTGATAGCCATGTTGTACTGGCTGTATTACCAGGCGATGAAGTGGTAATAAAAAAAGCTGACAAAAGACTCAGGCTTATTCACCCTAAAGAATACTCTTACTACCATGTTTTGCGTACAAAGCTAAATTGGGGTAGTCGTTTGTATTAATTTTATTGCGCTAAGTCATACATTAGCGCAAAATATCATGAAATTTATAATCATATAAAACAGGAATGTTTATTAGCGATGACCTACGTTGTATTTTTTGCTATTTTGTTATTAATAACTTTATTAGGTACATACCTTGTAATTGAAAATAACCGCCGTAATGCACGAGAGGCGGAAAAAAAGCTGTTTAACAACCGTGTGGCAGAAGTAACCAATAATTTAAAAGGGAAATTAAATTACTTTTGCGAGGCTCACATCCTTAGACCTAAATATATTCCACGATTACAAGTTATTGCCAGCAACTTTTTTGTTGTACAGCCTCATAGTGACGAGAACTTATTGTATTTAGAACGAATCGTAGAATCTTTTATATCAACAGTAAATAGCGAACTGACTAAATCGTTTGTTACCGGTGAACGTGACAAATTAGCAGAGCAACTTTCTCTTTTTGTTGCTGAGTTACCTTATGCGGGAATTGAATATAACCGTGATTTTTATTATGAAACACTCCCTTCATTAATTAAAACATTAGAATCACCTGATATCTCAAGTGATCAAGGTGTACCTGAAGTAGATGAAGAGCAAGACTCTGACGATTCAAATACTCAGTCTTTTACACAACAGTTGAGTAACTAATAGTTAAATACTACAGGGTGCTAAAGCACCCTACCTTTTACATTTCAAATCATTTCCCCGACTTCAAATACACTTCTCTAGCAACAGCCACTACTTTGGAATTTGAACAAAAGTAGAAATTTTATTTGCAAAAAAACAAAACACTGTATAAATTAACAGTTAGTTGACTGGATGGATGAACAGTATGTTAATCGGACTCGAAATTAAAAACTTTGCCATTGTAAATAACCTCAGCACCGAGTGGCATGGCGGTATGACCGCTATTACAGGTGAGACTGGCGCGGGTAAATCAATTGCCATAGATGCATTATCATTATGCTTGGGTGAGCGTGCCGATGCCGCAGCTGTACGCCCTGGTACAGAGCGTGCAGAAATAAGTGCCCACTTTGATATTACTAACCTGCCCAATGCCAATGAGTATTTACAACAACAGTTATTAACAAATGATGAAAACGAATGTTTATTAAGACGTGTTATTTGTAAAAACGGCCGCAGTAAAAGTTATATCAATGGTAGTCCAGTTACAGCCACACAGTTAAAAGAACTTGGCCAGCACCTAATTTCAATTCATGGGCAGCATGCGCATCAATATCTTTTGAAAGCAGACCACCAACTCAATTTATTAGATGCCTACGCAGGACACTCTGGCTTGGTCGCGAATGTGCGTAAACGCTATCGTGAACACCAAAACCTGCAAAAAGAATACTCTATTCTGGAGCAGTCTCAACTGAAAGAGGCGGCGCAAAAACAACTTTTAGAATACCAAGTCGCAGAACTTGACGAATTTGCTTTGCAAGAAAATGAATTCCAACAGATTGAAGCAGAGCATCATAAGTTAAGTCATAGCCAAACGATACTTGAATCTTGCCAACGTGAGCTACAGCATTTATACGAGAGTGATGAGCAAAATGCTTGCTCAATATTACAGCATAGCGCTCAACGCTTTGCTGAGTTGGCACATTACGACAACAGCTTAAATAGCGTAGCGACTTTGTTAGAAGAGGCCGCTGTACAAGTAGAAGAAGCCAGTCGTGAAATTAGAAATTATGCTGATCAAACTGAACTAGATCCTAGTCGCCTTGTTGAAGTAGAAGAGCGTTTGAGTGGTGCTTTAGATTTAGCGCGCAAACACCATATAAAGCCTGAAGAGCTCGTAGATTTTCATCAATCAATCAGTAGTGAGCTGGAATCAATTAGCAATAATTCATCACGGTTAGAACAATTAGAATCTGAAATAATCTTGTCGTTGGATCTTTATAACGAAGCCGCTTGTTTATTAAGTGAGAGCCGGACAAAAGCAGCCTGTGATTTAAATAAACTGATAAGCCAAAGTATGGCGAATTTATCGATGGAGAATGGGCAGTTCGAGATTCAACTGAGCAAAGAGCCAACACGCGCGCCTACAGCATTAGGCTTTGACTCCATTGCATTTTTAGTCTCAACAAATCCAGGACAACCTTTACAGCCATTATCAAAAGTAGCATCTGGTGGCGAACTTTCACGAATTAGCTTAGCCATACAAGTCATTATTGCGCAAAAAGTAACAACGCCAACACTTATTTTTGATGAGGTCGACGTGGGTATTTCTGGCCCTACGGCATCAGCTGTAGGAAAGTTATTACGCCAATTAGGTAAATCAACACAAGTTATTTGTGTAACGCACTTACCCCAAGTGGCAAGCTCTGGCCATCAACAATTTTTTGTAGCCAAAGAAATTGCAAACGGCGAAACATTCACCCATATGAAATCCTTGAATAAGGATGGCAGAATCGAAGAAATTGCAAGGCTACTTGCTGGTGACAACATCAGTAAAATGGCCAAAGCGAATGCCAAAGAGCTTATCTCTGCACATGGCTAAACATTATATCTTTGATTTAAAACACATTATAAGCCACTAGAAAATTAGACAGAATATATGAAGAATTACATATTAAGGACTTCAATCCTAATTTTAGCTTTACTTATGCTACCAGGATGTGAAAAAGAAATAGCTCAGTCAATAAATGCCAATGAATTTCAATGGGGTCCAATTTTATCACTTATCTACGCCTGTATATTACTAACCCCCATAGTGAGCGCTGTGTTACTGGTATTTAGCCAATATAAACCACTTACCTTCAAGGTTAAGTTGCAACAATTTATTCATTTTTCGTTGCTTGGCATGCTTGTACTCGCGTGGTTCATAGAGTTAAACAATACACATATCATGAGTAGTCGATTGGATTTAATCATCATGTTAGCAGCACTATTTTTACAAATGCTGGTCGCAATTTTAGTTTTTGTATCTGTGAGTAAACACCAACATAAACATAACAGAGACAAATATTTTTTGTAACGGCAGTTTTACAACAAGAAGGCAAAGTTTTATTTACAAGTTTGACACATTCCAGTTGGCAACATAATATTTGATACAAACAATCATGGAGCGAATTATGGGTATGTTACTTTCTGACGTGACGCAGCTAAAAAGCAGCTACGCAACACTGCAACTTGGTTCAGCAAAAGCGGATGGGCGATTAACATTAACTGAGCACTTACTTCATTTTGAATCACTCAATAAACAGTTAAATTTAGGTTCATACACAATTAAATTAAACACAATTAGTCGTGTTGAACCCTGTACAGGAAAAGCGGCGGGTATTATTCCGATAACACAAAGCGGTATTAAGATTACAACGAAACAGAATCATAATATTGAGTTTATTTTACCTGATCCTGAACAATGGCTAAACAGCTTAAGAGCAGACCACTAAGGCTAGTTGGCCTCTGCTGATTAAAATGCGTCAAACTAGAGCGGTTTAATCGCGGCACGAGTATGTAACCTAGTGGGCTTGATAACTACTACAACGTTATCCTATTGGCTAAAATCTATGTGAAATAAATAAAAAACGAGCGAAGCTTAAGCGTCCTACCCACGTATCCATGAAGGCACAGAACCCAGGGGCATTGATGCTGCGTTATCACCTCTTTATGGGTAATACCCCACCACATAGATGCTTCTACCTTGCCTAAATACCAAACTAACTGCTTAAAAAGCAACCTTGCAATACCAACAAAGCCTAGAGCAAATCATTTTTTAACAGTACATTAGTGTTATTTCATTGGCATAAGTTTATGGGCTATTTTAATAAGTCTGCTTAGCTTTTTTATAGAGTATTATCATTAGTGTAATTGCTATAACATAAACTAATCTTTTAGTACTGTAAAATATCACTAAATCCAATTAATACCGCTATTAAACTTTACATCTTTATTAATTCGTCTCACACTTGAATCATCTGGAATCTGTAAAACAATTTAAAATGAAATATTTATTAACTATTTTTACACTCATTTCTATTCTTTCACTGCAAGGCTGTGGCAGTGAAGAGTCAACTTCTGGTGACTCAAGTACACCAGGAGAAGGTGCTACTATGTATTTTGATGCCTTGTATAACGCTAAAGATCTAAATAAAGCGATGACAATGGCTACGCCTAAATTAGGCAGAATAATGAAGTCCTATGGTACTTCTAAACAATTCGCTCGCAATTTAGTTAATATGCAATATGACGAAGTTATTATTGAAGTCGATATGACAAACATGAGCCTACGAGAACAGTATGGCGATAAGGCTAATATAAACCTTATTTTTACCGGTTACTTTAATGGTAACAAGGTTGATGATATGCGCAGTGTGAAAATGGTGCGTAAGAAAGGCAAATGGTACGTTGATAAAATAAACCCAGACCCATTTGCCAGATAAGTTTTTAATACTTAAAGTATTTATTTTTAAAGCCTTTATTTATAAAGGCTTTTTTAGTTTTACAGTGTCCCTTTAGCAAAGTTATCTACCGCTATGGCTTGTTTCCTAAGCTCATTTGCATCATGTAGCCTTTTACCCTCTTGCTCTGTGATCAGCTGTTTTTCAATTGCTTCATCAATTACTGATTCTATCGATGTATTACGATTTAAAACGCCTTCACGTTGCCATTTCTTCATGCGTTTGAATGCATCGGCAGTATCATGCATTGCTGTAAATGCTTGCTCCATGACGCCTGTACCAGCATTATTATCAACATAGCACAAGTGAGTTAATCGATTTCTGAAAACGCCAGGCTTAGTCATATGCTCGCATATTGTTTGAGCTATATTATCACTAGGGCGATGGTAATGATTACCCAGTGGGAAAACTACCCGTTTGAGTAAAAAATTAACGAATGGATTTGAAAAGTTTTTAAAGAAACCGTCAAATGCTTGCCCAATTTCAAATAACGACCGTTCAACTGAATACTGAACAAATGCTAAGTCTGCTTGTTGACGGCCTTCATCTTCAAAGCGTTTGAGCACAGTTGATGCAATATATAAGTGGCTCAACACATCACCTAAGCGTGCTGAAATCATTTCTTTTCGCTTAAGCTCTCCGCCTAAAATCAGCATAGCTACATCAGTACAAAATGCCAATCCGCGGCTCATTCTGCCTAACTGCTTATAATAATTCGCTGTTGCGCCACTCACAGGAGATTTAGCAAAATAGCTACGAGTCAGTCCATGTACTAACGACATACCTGCATTGGTACCGGCAAATATAATATGCTGTAGCAATAACGAATCAAATTGTTTTAAAGCAAGCTCATCATCTTCCATCGCTGCCGCTTCCATTTCTTTAAGTACAAATGGGTGACAACGTGTTGCGCCTTGTCCAAAAATCATTAAGTTACGTGTTAATATGTTGGCCCCTTCTACAGTGATAGAAACCGGGATCCCCATATACCCATGTGCTAAGTAATTATTTGGCCCTACTTGAATGCCTTTACCAGAGTGAATATCCATCGCATCATTCATCACTGTGCGTCCCATCTCTGTCATATGGTATTTTGCAATAGCCGTGACAACCGATGGGCTGAGTTTTAAATCAATTGCACCTGCCGTCATTAATCGACAAGACTCCAAGCTATAAGTTAAGCCACCAATACGCGCTAACGCTTCTTGAACCCCCTCAAACTGCCCTATTGATAATCCAAACTGCTGTCTTACCATCGCATAAGCTGATGTCATGCGCGAGCACAAATGCCCTGTAGCACTACTCAGCGCAGGAAGAGAAATACCGCGGCCTGCACTGAGGCATTCAACCAGCATACGCCAACCTCTACCAGCACCCTGCTGACCACCAATAATCCACTCTAGTGGTATAAATACATCTTTACCGTAAGTCGTTCCATTCATAAACGCCATATTAAGCGGATAATGACGCTCGCCGATTTCTACTCCGTCATGATCTGTGGGTATTAACGCACAAGTTATACCCAGCTCTTTCTCTTTACCAAGCAAGCATTCGGGATCGTACATTTTAAACGCAAGTCCAAGCACTGTAGCCACAGGTGCCAGTGTTATGTATCGTTTAGACCAGTTTAAACGAAGTCCTATTACTTGTTCACCGTTGA
The DNA here is from genome assembly GCF_043641955.1 of Pseudoalteromonas atlantica. GTDB lineage: Bacteria > Pseudomonadota > Gammaproteobacteria > Enterobacterales > Alteromonadaceae > Pseudoalteromonas > Pseudoalteromonas atlantica_A. The sequence continues at coordinate 24,751 of NZ_JBHZRV010000002.1, read as the reverse complement.
ATTCACCTTTACACACCACACCAGAGTCAGGAATGCTGCCCGCATCCGATCCTGCCTCAGGCCCTGTTAGTGCGAAACAAGGTACATCTTCACCCGTTGCTAATGATGGCAACCAACGTTCTTGCTGCTCTTTTGTACCATAATGAAGCAATAATTCGCCTGGGCCTAAACTGTTCGGCACCATAACAGTAACCGCAGCGGTTAAGCTTTTAGTCGCAATTTTTGCCACTATGGTAGAGTTTGCAATCGCTGAGAACTGACGACCACCAAACTTTTCGGGAATAATCATTGCAAAAAAACCATTCACCTTGAGGTAATCCCAAACTTCTTTAGGCAAGTCTTTATCTTTTTGAACAATTTGATAGTCATCAAGCATTGCCAGTAATGTTTCTACTTCATTATCTAAAAATGCACGTTCTTTTTTACTCAATTCTGGCTTAGGGTAGCTGTGAAGCACTTTCCAGTCAGGGTTTCCACTAAATAGTTCCCCATCCCACCAAACATCCCCTGCCTCCATAGCCTCCCGTTCCGTTTGTGACAATGGCGGCAGTACTTTTTTAAAAAACTTAAATGCAGGGCGACTAATTAAGCTGATGCGGATATCTTTTACAGCAAATATAACTATCACCACAACCAGTAACAATATGAACACAGACATGGAAACTATCCTTTTAAATAGATGAAAATGTATTGTTTTAAGTATGACCGATCCTTTTATAAATACAATGTAACACGGCTATCTCTATTCACTATTGCAAGTTATAGCGTTATCTATTTGCCTTGCTTTAAGACACTGCTATCATCCATAGCGATAAATAACAAATATAAGGGTAAATATGACAACTCCACATTTTAAGCTTAGTTTAAGCGTATTAATGGTCACAAGTGCATTAGCACTATCAGGCTGTAACCAAGACACATCTGAAAAAGATAACACGGCTGTTAGCACTTCAGTTAGTGCAACTGATGCACAAGACTTTATAAATAAAACGGAACAAGAACTCAACGCACTCTATTTGGAATCAAGCCGCGCAGAATGGATTTACGCGAATTTCATTACTCATGATACCGCTGCACTTTCTGCAGAAGTAAACCGCAAGATGACGGAAGCGGTCGTGCGCCTTGCAAATGAAGCAGCTCAGTTTGATTCATTAGCGCTTGATTACGATGCCCGACGTAAATTAGATAAGCTAAAATTGGCTCTCACATTACCAGCGCCTCAAGATGCAGAAAAAACAGCTAAACTATCACAGTTAGTGGCTGAACTGGGTGGTATATACGGCAAAGGTAAGTACTGCAAAGAAAGTGGCAATTGTCTAAGCTTAGGCGATATGACAGCAAAGATGGCCACAAGTCGTGACTACAATGAATTACTTGATTTATGGCAAGGCTGGCGTCAAGTATCTAAACCAATGCGACCTCTTTATGAGCAACAAGTAACCTTAACAAATGAAGGTGCTAAAGAGCTTGGTTACGCTGATACCGGAGCTATGTGGCGCAGCAAGTATGATATGCCTGCAGATGATTTTGCCAATGAGCTTGATCGCATTTGGGGACAAGTTAAACCACTTTATGATTCATTACATTGTCATGTTCGTGCAAAACTAGGCGAAAAATACGGTGAAGATAAAGTACCGCAAGATCAACCAATCCCTGCACATTTATTAGGTAATATGTGGGCGCAAACATGGGGGAATATTTATGATGTTGTTGCCCCTGAAAATGCAGATCCAGGTTATGATGTAACAGCATTACTCGCTGAACATAATTATGATGAACTAAAAATGGTTAAAGGCGCGGAGAAGTTTTTTACTTCAATGGGGTTTGACCCCCTTCCTGAGACGTTTTATCAACGTTCACTATTTACCAAACCACAAGATCGTGATGTGCAATGCCATGCATCAGCGTGGAATATTGATAGCAAAGACGACCTTCGTATAAAAATGTGTATCCAACGTACAGGCGAAGAATTCTCAGTTATTCACCATGAATTAGGCCATAACTTTTATCAGCGCGCGTACAATACACAGCCACTTTACTATCAAGAAAGTGCTAACGATGGGTTTCATGAAGCCATTGGCGATACTATTGCGCTCTCAGTTACTCCAGGTTATTTAAAAGAAATTGGTTTATTAGAGCAAGTACCAGACGAATCAAAAGACATTGGTTTATTAATGAAAATGGCGCTGGATAAAGTCGCTTTCATTCCATTTGGTTTACTTGTAGATCAGTGGCGCTGGAAAGTGTTCTCAGGTGAAGTAACTCCAGCAAACTACAACCAAGCTTGGTGGGACTTACGTCAGAAGTATCAAGGTATTCAAGCACCAATTGCTAGAACAGAAGCTGATTTTGATCCAGGTGCAAAATACCACGTACCGGGCAACACACCTTACACTCGCTACTTCTTAGCACATATTCTTCAGTTTGACTTCCATCGTAGCCTGTGTGAGATTGCTGGTAACGAAGAAGCGATTCACCGTTGTTCAGTTTACAACTCTAAAGCGGCGGGTGAAAACCTAAATGCAATGCTTGAAATGGGCTCAAGCCGTCCATGGCAAGAAGCACTTGCCACAGTAACTGGCAAAACAGAAATGGATGCCACTGCGTTACTTGATTACTTTGCGCCATTGCAAAAATATTTAGATGAGCAAAACCAAGGCCGTCAATGCGGTTGGTAATTCTTCTTTAATTATTGATCAAAAAGCCCGCTTGAAAGCGGGCTTTTAAATTAATCTTCAATAAAATTAAAACTGTAAGCTCACATTAGCATAGTAAGCATCGTAGTCTGAGTCATCCCAGTTATTCGCATACCCTAACTCTAAACCAACATTTCGATTAAAGAAGTGCTCTGCGCCAAAGCTATAATCATCATTTTTATCAAATGTGACAAACACAGAAGTGGCTTTAGTAAAGTAATAATTAGAGCCTAATACCCAAGAGCTGCCAAAATCATCAGTATCAGCAACAGTACCCTCTACTGTTAAATAATTCCCTTGTTGAAGGTCGATAAAATATTTTGCATTTACTGCACGGTAGTCAAAATCGTCATCTGCCGATACGGTAAAGCCGATGTAATCAGTGCTATTTAGTTTATGGTTATAAGCTAAATCAAATCTAAAGTTATCTTCACCATCTTCAACATCCATATAAGTAGCTTTCATGAGTAAGTCAGGGTTAAAGAAGTAGCCTGCAGAAAGGTTGAAAGCATCTCGACTGTTACCATAATCAACATTTTGGTAACCAGCACCAAATACAAATTGATTTAAAAAATATTCACCACCAACCTTTGTAACGTCACCAAAATCGTCATCAATGTATGACCCATAAACATTACTTTGCTTGTTGATGTATTCAAATTGATTGTAAGGACCTAACGTTGCTTTAGGAGAAAAGTAATAAGTTGAATCAAGGCTTACTACATCGTTACCGTCATAATCCGTGTATTTAACATGGCTAATTGACTCATAAGTGTCTGCAGCAGTCGCAGCACTTGAAAGAAGAATACTTGAGATAATAACTGCTATTTTTTTCATAATTAGATTTCCCTATTTACATGGTTACATTGCTGTTTTGCCTAACCTGTTAGTTAAGACGTGGGCATGCTAACGCGGGAAAACTGAATTGAAACTTAACCAAGCCTTTGTTTATATTGAACTAATTGTAAATAACTGTAGGGAAATGTAAATAAAAAAATGCCAGCTTACTCTATAAGCTGGCATCAAAAAAGGTAAATAGTTATTTGTTTCAGTTAATTACAATGCATATGTAGCGATTATTTTGTAAACTTCATTGATGTTATCGCCCGCTTTAAAATCTTTACTAATTGGGGTGGGATCTGAACCGACCCAAATTTTAAGCTCTGCATCTAAGTCAAAATGCCCTGCACTTTCTTTACTAAACTTGGTTATTTTAGAATAGCCAATACTCAGCATTTCAATTTTTGAGCCTGTCACACCTTGTTTATCAATAAGAATAAGACGCTTATTTGTGAAGATAAACATGTCGCGAACGACTTTGTAGGCTTTTTCAACTTGTTCTCCATCAACCAATGTATTACTGAGAACTTCTTCTAAATCGTCATCTTCGACTTCACTAGCATTACCCATTAATCCACTTAATAAACCCATTACGCTTTCTCCTGTGTAAAAATTTGATTTTCCAAGGTATGGCCATTTACTAACTGGCGGTAGCGCCAACCTTGCTGATAACAAAAATTAAGTAACTCAATATCAATTTGCTTTTCAGGTTTTTGATATTCAATCACATATTCTTTAGCTTGGCTCATATAGACTCGGGTAACACCCTGTAAGCTAAGTAACCCTTGTTCGACGTCAGTATAATTATCTGCAAAGAGTATAGTCATAAAACGCTCAGCCTGAAGCTCTGACGATTTCGCTTGATGTTCTATCAGCTTACCTTTGTCTAGGTGTAACACATGGTTACATAAGCGCTCTAGTTCTGTTAAATCATGAGAGCTGAGGATAAAGGTCGCTTCATCACTTAAGTTAGCAACAAGCTCTCTGACTTCTCGAGCATGAATTGGATCAAGCCCAGCGGTTGCCTCATCAAGCATGACTATCTGTGGCTTACCAATGAGTGATTGGCCTATGGTTACGCGCTTTCGCATGCCATGAGATAAGTCATCCGATCGCTGGTGAGCAACCTCTGACAAGCCAACCAAATCAAGCACTCGCAATGCTTCTGATTTACTTGCACCTGCAGACAAGCCTTGAAGCTGTCCGTAAAAACTTAGTTGATGCACGATACTAAAACGAGGGTCTAGCTGAGCATCTTGAGGTAAGGCACTTAACTTACCAAATAATGCGCTACTGCCAGGTTTACTGCCTAGAATACTTAATTGGCCTTGCGAAGGTAAAATATAACCACATAACAAACTAAATAATGTTGTTTTCCCCGCTCCATTAGGACCAACTAGGGCAACGGGTGCCCCTTGTTGTATTTCGAAACTAACGTCATCGAGCGCTAATTTGCTACCATAGCGCTTTGTTATCGCTTGCGCGTGTATCAATGTACTCATAACGAACTCCTAACAAAAATACGTTGAGCGATAAACAACAACACAACACTTTGTATAACGGGAATACCTAAGCTACTGAGTAGAGTCGAATTCTGCCCCGCGACTTGGCTTATTTGAACCCCCGGGAATATATAATCAAGCAAAGCAAACATAGGTACTTGCCATGTTAGAATACCCACCACAATGTTCCCAACAGCAAAAAATAGCACAGCTAATACAATCGCTAATCGTGCTGAGCTTGCAAACGTATTTATTAAAGTCATTAAGGCTACAAATGGCATAACTGTAATTAGTAAATAAAATAATATGATAGCTCCACGGTTTATCCCGCCACTAAGCAAAGCAACATCACGAAATGCCATTACAGCCAATGTTGCAAACAATGTGACTGTTAAAAGCGCTGCTAAAATAAGTACTTGCCCAATAAAACGGCCCAATAAAATTTCTGAGCGAGTTGCTCTTAGCGTTAAGAATCGTAATGTTCCACGATGTTTATCTCCAACAATTTGGTCACTACATAAAAATAAACAAAATAACGGAAAACTATACAAGGCAATTAACCAATACATAGCCAGTTCCGCTTCAGGCCATTGAAGTAATTTACTTAACCCAATTGCCCCAAATACTTGCTTAGCAAGTTCAGCCATTTCAGGCGAACTTACAATACTTACCGCTTGCCCTATGGGATAACGTAAAATTAATAGCCAACAAATAGTAAACGCAGCCACGGCTAACAAGCCACGCTTTGTCAAAAATAATCGAACAAGTTCAAACTGTGCAATTTTCATTAATCGCTGTGGATGTAATTGTGTCACAGGTTTTCCTTTTAAAGTCTCAATATACCCACATTAAGTGCAAACGTGTTGAATTACTAGCAAAAAAAAGCTCACTTTAAGTGAGCTTTGTAACAATAAATTAAAATGTAACATACTTACATTTAAAGATGCTGCTTGTAGACATCAAGTGCTTGAGCTAAGTCAGCTATTAAATCTTCAACATCTTCAAGGCCAATGTGTAAGCGAATAACAGGGCCTTTTTCCCACCCGGATGCAGAACGAAGTTTTTTCATTGTCAAATTGGCCGTTACCAAGCTTTCAAATCCGCCCCATGAGAATCCCATTTTGAAATGATGTAGGCTATCTAAAAAGGCATTGATTGCGTGCTGATTACCTTCTTTCATTACAAAAGAAAATAAACCATTGCTACCATCAAAATCACGTTTGAAGAATGCATGCCCAGGGCACGTCTCAAACGCTGGGTGACGGATATGATCCACCAAATGATGCTGCTCTAACCATTTAGCGACCTCAATAGCTGCTTTTTCATGTTGATTCAAACGAACAGCCATTGTTCTGAGGCCTCGCAGTGCTAAATAAGCGTCATCGGCAGAGGTGCATTGGCCCAATAAATAAGATTGCTCTCGCAACGTAGGCCAATACTTTTTGTTCGCAACCGCAACGCCCATCATGACATCTGAGTGACCCACAATGTATTTAGTTGCAGCTTGGATACTAATATCAACACCATGTTCTAATGGGCGGTAATGTAAGCCGTTGCCATAAGTGTTATCAAGCATCGTCATTACACCGTGCTCATTTGCAATAGCAACCATTGCAGGCACATCCTGAATTTCCATGGTAATAGAGCCTGGCGACTCTAAAAAGAGTACTTTTGTATTTTCTTTAATCAACGATTTAATACCCGCACCGATAGTCGCAGGGTAATAAGTTGTCTCAACACCAAAACCAGTTAATATTTTATCGCAAAAATCGCGCGTTGGTTCATAGGCGGTGTCGACCATTAAAATGTGATCGCCCGCTTTTAAAAAAGCAAGTAAGGCACTACTAATAGCAGCCGCACCGCATGGGTAAAGCGCACATCCTTCGCCTCCTTCAAGTTCAGTGATTGCCTCTTGAAGTGCAAAATGGGTCGTAGTGCCTCGGCGTCCATAAAAAAGTGTTTTATCGCCGCGTTTTTTTGCCGCATTTTGTAATTCTTCAACTGAATCAAACACAACTGTAGACGCGCGTTGCACTACAGGGTTTACAACACCATGAGTGTAAGATTTTTTCCTACCACTGCTGACTAATTGTGTGTTTATGTTGTTTTTTATAGTCATTATTAATCCTTAAATTTAATCTTTTTTATCAAGCCAATGGTTTATTAGGTAGCGAGAGATTGAATCTGTTCGAGGTAACTTTAGGTGCTCGCCCTCTTCATGCCAATTACCAAATTGCCTTACCTCTTCTCGGCTGAACCACTTTGCATCCTCTAGCTCATCTTTATCAACTTGAATATGTTCTGTTATTGCCTCTGCTATGAACCCCAGCATAATTGATGAAGGAAATGGCCAAGGTTGAGAGGCTATATAATGTACATTGTTAACAGTAATTCCCGCTTCTTCCATCACCTCACGCGCAACGGCTTGCTCTAACGTTTCACCCGGATCTACAAAACCAGCTAATGATGAAAACATACCTGGAGCCCAAGTTGCTTGTCGGCCTAACAAACAACGTTCAACACCATCTGAAAATGTGCGTGTAACGACCATGATCACGGCCGGATCTGTGCGCGGGAATGTTTGATGTTTACACTCTGGGTTTTTGCATAGCCGAGAGTGACCCGCTTCAATTAACTCATTACCAGAACCACATCTCCCACAAAATTTATGGGTTGCATGCCAATAACATAGCCCTCGTGCTAGAGCAGCCATTGAGCCATGCTGTAAGTCAACTTGGGCACCATGACGGCGAATATCGACAAATTCAACGTCTTTGGTGATATTTAATAAATGTGCTTCATCTAGCTCGCTGACATCTAATGCAAAATGACTAATATTTTGTTTATCAAGTCCTAAGAATATACCCTTACTTAAATCAAGGTGACTTACGCTCTGTGCTGATAAAAAAGTAACGGTTACGCTGTTCAGGTCAAACAAGGTACGATTATTATGCACCAGTAACCATCGCGCTTGATCATTATTTTGCGCTGATAACCATACTGGGTCCTTTCGCAAATTTGATGCTCGGTCTAATGCCATGTGGCTGTAATTTAGCATGCTCGCCCTTTTTGATGTTTAGATGGCTAAAATTAACATATCACTACATTAAACCCAATTGATAAATCTACAAAAAACAGGCAAAAAAAAAGCCCATAGGGCTTTTTTGAACACACAATAAATTTTGTCCTAATTACAGGCTAGCTAGTTTGGCCTGTAACTTTTGATTTTCAGCTTCAATATGCTGATAAAATTCTAAATCTTCTAACTTACTTGCCGCTGCTTTATCGATAACTATCACTGCATCTCGATGAAGCTGCAGTGCAGATGCTGGGCACTTGGCCATTAAAGGACCCTCTACCATAGCAAGTACAGCGTCCGCTTTATTTTCACCTGTAGCCAGTAGTACAACTTTTTTTGCCTCTAAAATTGTACCAATGCCCATGGTAATAGATAAATGAGGTTGATATTCATCTGCTTTAAAAAAGCGTGCATTGTCTTCAATCGTTGCCTTAGTCAGTGTTTTGACACGAGTACGAGATGTTAAACCCGACGATGGCTCATTAAAACCAATATGGCCGTTACGCCCAATGCCTAGCAGCTGTACGTCAACACCACCAGCATCGCAAATCTTTGTTTCATACTCATGACATGCCTCAATTGGGTTTTCAGCATCACCGGGTGGCACAAAGGTATTATCTTTATTAATATCAACATGATTAAACAGTTGTTCATTCATGAAATAACGATAGCTTTGAGGATGCTCGCCTGTTAACCCTAAGTATTCATCAAGGTTAAACGTAGTGGCATGAGAAAATGAAATTTCTCCAGCTTTATTCTTACTGATTAATTCTTGGTATAAAGCAACAGGTGTTGAACCTGTCGCTAAACCGAGCACTGACGTAGGCTTTTTTTCTAATTGTTTTGCGAAGATATTTGCGCCATACGCCGCTACGGCTGCCGCATCATTTAAAATGACTATTTGCATATTTAGTTTGCTCAGTTTAATTAGTTGATGAAAAAATGGGATCTAAAACCCAATTCCACGTGCAATCGAATTGGGCCTTAGATCAAACCTAACTGGGATACATCAGTCTAGGTCAATACCATTATGACAACGCTGTCATTATTACCATTTAGATACGTTTTGTAAAGTAAAAGTGAATAAAAAAATTACATTTTTTGTACCCAGCTATAAAACGTCAAACACTGACAAAGATTTTTCGCTTGTACATCCAATGTAATACAAGCATTTGAACCAATAATAACGCCACTACTGCAAGTAATGGCTGCCAGTTAGAGCTCACTGCCGCAATGAAGCCCCCAAATACACTCAAACTAATGTACTCCCAATTCACTAAGCTAGAAGCTAGATATATGATGATCGAGTTTGCTCCAATTATTACAAATGGGTAAGCTAATTTTTGCCCATTTAAAATATCAACCAACGCATAAAAAATAGCGAGCAAAATAGCACTCCAACCCACAGTGACTAAAACAAATGAACTCGTCCAAAGCTCTTTATTAACCGGAAACTGTAAATCCCAAAGCCATCCAAGACACACACTCAAAACACCACTGGCAAATAAAATACCCGCCACTTTCCACTCACCTAGATTGTTCGCTTTAGCAATAAGCTGTCCAGCAAACACCCCTATCATTGCATTAACAATAGCTGGAATACTTGAAAGCACGCCTTCAGGATCTACCGCTCTATTTTGATAGCTAATTCCAGGTAATAAGTACTTATCAAACCATGCATTCCAGCTACCTGAAGCACTTAAATCACCCGCACTGCCACCTGGAACTGGGATAAAGCTCATTAGAACCCAGTAACCTAGCAATAGACCTGCAGCAGTAAATGCCTGCGTACGTAAGCTGGTATGCCAGACCAACATTGCACAAAAGAACCAAGCGATTGCAATTCGCCCTAGTACACTTGCATAGCGAATTTCATCTAGTGCTAAAGGAATACCGGTACCCCACCCGTGGTTGTACATAACACCTAATGCACAAAGTAAAAATAACCGTTTAATCGCTTTTCTGTAAAAGACCTTTCGTTCGCTCCAAGGCAAATGATCAATCCGCTTTGGGGCAAGACCCATAGCGACACCTGACAAAAAGATAAATAACGGAAAAATCAAATCGTAAAATGTAAAACCATGCCATTCACTGTGTAATGTATGGGCCTCAAATACTTTCCAGCCAGTCCAGCCTGTAAGCACGAATAAAGCGGCGAAAATAGATTGCCCGCCTAAAATCCAAAACATGTCCATACCACGAAGTGCATCCAATGATGCTAAACGCTTTTTGGCTGGTTTTGTTGGTGTTTGTGTTGTCATAATTTACCTACTTTTAAAACAAAAAATCCCCGCGATACTACGGCGGGGTTTTTTCCAGGGAAACGTTAAATTGCTTTACCGGCAATATAAGTGGCTTTGACATATTGGTGCTCATCAAGCACTACAAAGTCTGCATCAAAACCATCAAGTAAGCGTCCTTTTTTCTTCAGGTTTAAATATTGTGCGGGATAAAGAGAAGCCATCCTTAAACTTTCCGCTAGGCTAACATCTAAAGAATTAACAGTGTTTCTTACAGCACTTGCCATATCAAGTACACTACCCGCAAGTTCACCTGTACTCGAATTCAATCTATCGCCTGTTCTGATCACTTTTCGGCCATCAAAAAAATCAAACTCCATATCGTCAGTTCCTACAGGAGGCATAGCATCGGTAACTAACATTATTTTTCCGCGCTGCTTTGTTCTTATTGCAAGTTGAGCGGATAATGGATGAACGTGGTGACCGTCAACAATTAATCCACACCAGCTGTTATCATGCCAAAGCGCGGCACCAACAACGCCAGGTTCGCGAGACGTAAATGCAGACATTGCGTTATACAAGTGAGTAAAGCCATCAGCCCCTGCATTTAATGCTGCCATGGTAGTCGCATAATCAGCATTGGTATGACCTATAGATACTTTTACGCCGCACTCAACCAAACGTTCGATATCATTGATGCTGACATTCTCAGGTGCTAGCGTCACCATTTTAATACCCAAGTCTTGTCGAGCATAAATCGCAAACTCTTGTTCGCTAATTGGGCGAATAAATTGCTCACTATGCGTGCCTTTTTTAGGAAAGGACAAGTGTGGGCCTTCAAAATGAACCCCCAATACACCAGGCACACCTTCGTCAATCGCTTTAGCTGTTGCATCGGCTGCCGCTTGCATGATTTCAACTTTATCGGTAATAAGGGTAGGCATTAAAGCGGTGCTGCCAAATTGGCCATGAGCTTTAGCTATTTTATCTAGGCATTCTGGCGTTTGGTCAGCATTAAAAAAAGCCCCCCCGCCTCCATTAACTTGAACGTCAATAAAACCTGGGGCAACTAAACCCTCTAGTTCAATAATCTCGGTGGTAACTGTATCTTCTAATCGAAATACACCTTGCTCAACACTAAACAACGCATCATCGATAAAATTTTCACCCGTAAATAAACACTCAGCACGATAAAATGTTTTCATTACACACCTACCTTTTGGTTTTGCTCTAATACAGCCTGCTGAGCAAAATAGATTGCTCCCATTTCAGGGGGTTGGATAGGTGCCTCAACAAGCTTAGCAACTGCTGGGTCTAACCACTCATTAAGAGGTTCAGCAAGTCCACCAATCATTGATAATCTCGGCGGATTATTCTCAAGTAAACGTTTAGCCAATGAACTAATATATTCAGCACCTTCTTTGACAATATTAAGTGCTATTTCATCATTTTTTCTTGCAGCATCAAAAACGTATCGTGCAAGCTTTGCGTAACTACTTGAAGGCTGCCCAGCCATTTGCTCGGCAATTCCCATAGCACAATCAGTATTAAAGTGATCTTTGACAACATTAGTTAGCGCGGTTTTCGAACCTAAACCGTCTAGGTCAACCAATACAGCTTTGACTGCTTCTAGTCCCATCCACGCACCGCTGCCTTTATCGCCTAAAGCAAACCCATGACCGCCATAATTAACAGACTCCCCTTTAACATGGGAAAAACCACAAGAACCTGTACCAGTAATTATTACAGCACCGTCATCTCCATCATGTGCGCCAATGCATGCCGTGTGCAAATCAGTAGTTAAAAACATTTGTTTGAAAGGATGTTCCCACTCGTTAATTTTGTCATATAGGGTTGGGAGATTAACACCGGCTAATCCTAAGCCAGCATAAATTTGGTGAATACTTTCTAGTGGAAGACCGGCATCACGCATTGCAAGTTGAGTTGACACCATAATTGACTCTAACGTGCGCTCTAAACCATGTAGTGGATTCGCGGGGCCACCAAGACCAGTCCCTAATACACCGTTTTTAGCAGAGTATATAGTTGCACGGCACTTTGTTCCGCCACCATCGATACCAATAAACAATTGGTCCTCATTCGCACTTTTAGCCATCATCTAACGACCTCTAACCTTCGTTTTGTATTTGTATTAACCGCACTTTTTTATTATACGAATGCGGTTCGCCCTCAACCCATGTTGAATTAATGTTACACAACAAATGACAGCGTTGTCATTATATTTTTTATAAAAATTCACATATCTTTTATATTTAATCGTAATTAGCTGAAATAAATAAATATTTAATGACAAAGAAAAATATTTTTTCGAGTTTGGTACTGCCAACTTACGCCAAGCAGTACCTTATATATATACGGAAAATCCAATTCATGACACATTAGAGTAAACAGTCTACGTATTTATCAATAATGAATTTCTAAATAAAATAGTAAACCTTTATGCCTCGTATTGAAATATATTTTCTAGCGGTTGACCAAATACCGCTGCAATCTTAAATGCCACTTCTAATGAAGGAGAATATCTAGCTGCTTCTATTGCCGCAATAGTTTGGCGCGTTACCCCTACTTGATCAGCTAACTGCTGCTGAGTCATTTCATTATGGTGAAATCGTTGTGCTCTAATTGTATTTCTAATTGCTAACTTTGCCATTTTAACCTCTGTGCAGTAACCAAGCTTCAACAGCTGCGCCAATCACTTCACTTAACAAGGCAGCTATCACTAACTGATGCACAGGGCTCATTGGTATTGGGTAAACTTGGTCAACCAACTGGGCAAAAACAGCATTAACAACACCGAGTTGCAAAACAAATAAGCTCACACTTTTACCCTTCAATGCGATTGCTTGTTCACGCTCATCTTTAGCTTGATTAGCGTATTTTGAGTTAAACGCAGCTAATATACTATGCATAATTACCAGCATTACAACCGTCTGAATCGCTAACTTAATTAGTAAGCTACTGGCAAGTGTTGGATCCATCTGAGCTTCTGGGGTCATCGACAGCACGGCTTGTAAATAATTAAACAGCAAGACTAACGTTATTACCGCTTCTAATAATCTTGTTTTTTGTGTGTAACTCATTATTTGCTCCTAGTGTAAAAAATTACATTCTCTATGTTAAGAATACTTAACACGAACAACTATAGGAGCACACAAGTCTTATGTCAAATATTATTAACATGTAGGAAAACTTATTTTACATGAGCATTGGATGATCTTTGTTATAGTAACAATGAGTGATCGATACAATAAAAATGCTCAGCACTTTGTTTTAAAGCCTCAGCAGTTAATTTATCTGCGCCATAAACATCAGCAGGTACATTGTAATTATGCTCTAAGTGGCCAAGTAAAAGAGCAAAATCACCATCACCTGAGAGCAAAATAACACGATCAAGGTTTTTACCTTGCTCGAGCATATCGATAGTTATGCCTACGTCCCAATCTCCTTTAGCGCTGCCATCTTTACGCTGAATGAATGGTTTTAGCTTTACCTCAAAACCAATCGCTCGCAAGATATTTTGAAATTGTGATTGCTTATCATCACCTCGATAAATAGCGTAAGCAAAGGCGCACTCAATGTCGTAACGTTCACTCACGTGTGCCCAAAAAGCATTGTAATCAAAATTTTTGCCATAACTTTGCCTACAGGTGTAATAAATATTTTGTACGTCGACAAATATTCCCACTCTGGGCTTTGAAGCTATCTGCGATTTAACTAACGACTCTGATGATTGCGACATAATAGGCTCTTCAATTAAGTTTTGAACAATGTAGCATAGTTAACTTGAAAAAAAGCTAAAAGTAACCTAAATTGGTTACTTATTAATAAGTAACTGAATTTGGTTACATAACCAAAAGTAACTGAAATAGGTTACATTTGCTAGGTGAAGATAATGATTGCAGTCATTACTGGCGATTTGATCAAATCACAAAAAATTCCGCAACAAGATTACGATGATATGCTCTATCAGCTAGATCAAAGTTTGCGCTTTATTACAAACAAATTTAATGGCCAATTTAGTATTTATCGCGGTGATGCCCTACAAATACAATTACCTGATCCAACTGATGTATGCAGTGCAGCCGTATTGCTTTACTTACAGCTAAAATCAGCCAATTATTCACTACGCCAAAGCCTTGCTGTTGGGGGGCTTGATAACCCTCGCGCTGATATAAAAACAGCCACGGGCTCTGCGTATACGCTCTCTGGCCAAGGCTTAGATATAATGAATCAACTGCTAATATTGCAAATTGAGCATTGTCCGCTTGATACAAGCTTTGCGCTTAATATAGATTTAATTGATGTTCTGCTCGATAAAATGAGCCAAAAGCAAGCCAATGCGTTGTTTTACTATTTAACCACAAACAATAACAGCCATAGCGTACTTGCTAAAGAGCTTAAAACCAGTCGTGAAAATGTAACTAAGTTACTTAATTTAGCACATTACCAACTCATAGAACGCTTTTTGAATTACAGCAAACATGCTATTAAACAACAGCTCAAAGGAGTGACAATGTGAGCTTTTATCTATTATTAACAGCACTTATTATTGCTCATTTACTTGCTGATTTTTACTGGCAACCCATGAGCTGGGTACACGATAGAAACACACGACATTTTAAAGCGAGTAAGCTCTACTTACATGTTTTAATGCACAGCCTAGTTAGCGCCCTCGTTATTGCTATATGGGAATACTATTATGGTTGGGGAGACTGGTTAAATATAGCACTTGCAACTGTGGTGATTGCAATTACGCATTATTTTATTGATATTGCCAAGTCGTACTCAAGTAAAGGGGTGATCCCTTTTGTACTTGATCAATGTGCTCATTTAATTGTTATTGTCATGGTCGCGGTGTGGCTTGCTGATAACCACGGCTTTTACAACCAGCTATTTCATCAGCTTATTGCACTTGATAGCTTAATTGTACTGACAGGCTATTTATTAGTGCTTAACCCAAGCTCTGTGTTTATTCGCATGGCACTTGAGCGTATCACCAATGGCTTTGCAACATCTGGCAGCATTCCCGCTGCAGGGCACAGCATTGGTATATTAGAGCGTGTTTTAATGCTGACATTTATTTTATTAGGTGAGTATGCAGGTGTTGGTTTTTTACTGGCGGCTAAATCTATTTTTCGCTTTGGTGATTTACGTGTCAGTGAAGAAAAGCAACTCACCGAATATGTAATGCTAGGTACCTTGTTAAGTGTAACAGTGACTTTATTTATCGGTTTAAGCATTAACTTTTTAACTGCGTAATAAAAACGCGCCGTTGAGGCGCGTTATGTATAATTAAGTTAAAGGTCAAGCGTTACCTTGCGATCCGCCATTACTTGGGCGACGACGGCGCTGTGAGTTACCACCAACGGACTGACGCTTTGCCCATGGGTTTTGTTGCTCCCCCTCGCCTTTAGCTGCTGGCTTTTTAGAGCCACCACGGCGTGGGCCAGTGCCATTGCCGGCATTATTAGACTTTTTGCTATTTGGCTTACTGCTGTCTGATTTAGGTTTATTAAATGGCTGCTTTTTCTTTGGCTTTTTAGCAGGTAATGGTCGTGCATCAAGTGCGCGCTCAGGCACTGGATTACTTGGTTCAAACCCTTCCTCTTGCGCACGTGGGATTAGCTCGCCAATAAATCGCTCAATTCCATATAAATCTACCGCATCTTCTGTTGTTACAAACGAAATAGCATGACCTGATGCACCTGCACGACCTGTACGGCCAATACGGTGAACGTAATCTTCATATACATTAGGTAAGTCGTAGTTAACGACATGTGGAAGCTCAACAATATCTAAACCACGAGCTACAATATCAGTTGCAACTAATACGCGAACTTCACCACTTTTAAAACCTTCAAGTGCTTTCACTCGTGCGCCTTGAGATTTGTTACCATGGATTGCAGCGCCAATAATATCATCGCGCTCAAGTTGCTTAACTAAACGGTTAGCACCATGCTTAGTACGACTAAATACCAATACTTGCTGCCAATCGTTACTACGAATTAAATGACTTAGCAAAGCTGTTTTACGAGCTTTATCTACGGCGTATACTGATTGAGTTACGCTTTTAGCCGTGGTATTTTTTGCCGCTACTGAAATCTCAACCGGATCATTGATCAAGCCTTTTGCCAACGCGCGAATATCATCAGAAAAGGTTGCTGAAAACATTAAATTTTGGCGCTTTGCCGGCATTTTTGCTATTAAGCGTTTAATATCATGAATAAAGCCCATATCTAGCATGCGGTCAGCTTCATCTAACACCAGCACTTCAACATTATCGAACTTAACTGCATTTTGGTTATGTAAGTCAATTAAACGCCCTGGTGTTGCAACTAAAATGTCTACTCCTTTACGAAGACGCTGCATCTGTGGGTTAATTTTAACACCACCATAAACCACAAACGAGCTAACACCTGAATGCTTAGCATATTCTTCAACGTTTTCGCTTACTTGTAATGCAAGTTCACGAGTTGGTGTCAAAATAAGTGCCCGTACATGATTAGATTTAGCTTTTTGCCCTTTTGACAAAGACTCAATAAGCGGTAAAGTAAAACCTGCTGTTTTACCCGTACCCGTTTGCGCAGCAGCCATTACATCGCGACCTTCAATAATCGCAGGAATGGCCTGAGCCTGAATTGGTGTTGGCGTTTCATAGCCCTTTTCTAAAACTGCATTAACTAAAGACTGTGATAAACCTAACCCATCAAAACTCATATAAACTCTCTTTTAAATAAGGCCAAAGTGGCCAGTTGCGCGCATTATACCGATCGTGACCAATAATGCATTGAATATTCACAGTACCATCTCTATGCTAAATAGATATTGGTAGTCTGGGGCAAAAAAATGGCGTTAAAAACACAAGTAAATCAAATCACTTTAGAAGAATGTTTAGCACATATACCCAAACCACCTCAAGATGCAGAATTCAGCGTTTCACAGGGGCTTAATATCAAGGCGTTACTTTGCAATAATGGCCATCCCTTTTAAGAAGTAACAACGATGAGAGTAAGTGCCTGTGAAGCGCCCAGCGGATTGGTTTAAAAGCGATTTATACTGCGTTATTGATTTTAACAATAGAACCACTATTACTTGCAATCAATGCCTTGCCTAAATCGCTTTTTATTCCAACTATGCTCGCACCTTGAGGAGGCTTGGGTATACGATGCCCGGGTTTGAAAGTGATGAAATAGCATCGCTGCTAAATAAACTAGGTAAGCACAAAACTGGGAAGAGTTGTTTGTATATTAGCAATTTAAACAACATCGATTTTAACGTGCTAGAACAAATCATCGCACTGTCGGTAAAACAAATGAAAGTTAAATATTAAAAAAAAGGCAGCTTACGCTGCCTGTTTTTATTTTGCTTTGCTTGTGCCTACTTCGACACGAGTCTTTAATTTCTGACCCGGCCTAAAAGTGACCACTCGACGCGCCGAAATAGGAATATCTTCCCCTGTTTTCGGATTACGCCCTGGCCTTTCTTTTTTGTCACGAAGATCAAAGTTACCAAATCCAGAGAGCTTAACCTGCTCGCCTTTTTCAAGCGCTGAGCGGATTTCTTCAAAAAACGCTTCAACTAAATCTTTGGCATCTTTTTTATTGATCCCGAGTTTTTCAAATAGGTGTTCAGCTATGTCGGCTTTAGTAAGCGCCATATCTAGTCCCTCAACGATGCATTAAACTGTTCGGCCAGTGCGGCCACCACATTATCAACTACCTGATTGATATCTTTCTCTTCGAGTGTTCTATCAACCGCCTGCAGTGTTAGAGCAATCGCCAAACTCTTATAATTTGGCTCAATACCTTTGCCCTTATACACATCGAATAAGTTTAGGTCAACCAATTGATTTCCGCCAACTTTTTCTATCACTGATAAAATGTCGCCAGATTTCACCTGATCTTCCACTAAAATAGCGATGTCACGGCGGTTTGAAGGGAACTTAGATACCCCTACAGCTTCAGGTAAATTTCTTTTTTCAATTGCCGACATTTCAATTTCAAACACATAAGTTGCGTTATTAATGTCTAATGACTTTTGCACTTGAGGGTGAACAGCACCAAAGAAACCTACTTTTTTGCCATCAACGTAGATAGCTGCAGATTGACCTGGGTGTAGACCATCAGACTGCTCTGCTTTGATCTCAAAACGATTTATATCATTAGTTAATGAAAGTAATGCTTCAACATCACCTTTTGAATCATAAAAATCAACATTACGTTTTTCTTCAACCCAATGTTCGCCGTGTGCAAGGCCCGTTATAACACCACCGATAACAGCCACTTGGTTTACACCATTTTCTGCATTTTCATCGCGTAAAAACTTAAGGCCATGTTCGAATAAACGAATACGTCCCTGCTGACGGTTTTGGTTATATACCAATGATGCTAACAATCCTGGCATTAAGCTTACACGCATTGCTGACATATCACTTGAGATCGGATGCGGTAAGATAAGTGCATCGCTGTCTGGGTGTAAAATTGTTTGCGCTTTTGGATCAACGAAGCTGTAAGTTATGGCTTCTTGATAACCGCGAGTAACAAGTGCATTGCGAAACTTACTTACGGCAATGGTTGCTTCATTATGCGTTGTCATTTTCAATTTTGCTGTCGGTGCTACATTTGGAATACTGTTGTAACCAAATACACGTGCCACTTCTTCAATTAAATCTTCTTCAATGCGAATATCAAAGCGGTAGCTTGGTACATCAGCACTCCACACACCATCAACAATTTTCACATCAAGACCTAAGCGCGTAAGAATGTCCGTTACTTTTTCATCGGCAATGTGATGACCGATTACACGGTCTAGACGTTCACGGCGTAGGCGTACTTCTGTTACTTTTGGTAATTTATCTTTAGCAACGGCTTCAACAACTGGGCCTGCTTCACCGCCTACAATATCAAGTAATAATGCTGTCGCACGTTCCATGGCATCATGTTGCAGTGCAAAATCAACACCACGCTCATAGCGGTGCGATGCATCCGTATGTAAGCCATAGCTACGTGCTTGACCTGCAATTGCAACTGGGTTGAAAAACGCGCTTTCTAATAAAATATCAGCCGTTTTTTCTGTTACACCTGATTGCTCGCCACCAAAAATACCGGCAATTGCCAACGCTTTATTGTGATCGGCAATGACCAAGGTTGATTCATTAAGCTTTGCAGTGTTGCCATCAAGTAGAACAAGTTCTTCATCAGCGTTTGCACTACGAACTTTAATACCGCCTTCAATGGCATTTAAGTCAAATGCATGCATTGGATGGCCTAGCTCAAGTAGTACAAAGTTAGTTACATCAACCACTGGGTCGATTGAACGAATTCCACTACGGCGTAGCTTTTCTACCATCCAAAGTGGCGTTTCTGCATCCAGGTTAATACCTTTAATTACACGGCCTAAATAACGAGGACAAGCATCTTCGTTAACTAGCTCAATTGATACTTTATCGTCAATTGTGGCTTGCACTGCTGGAATTTCTAACGCTTTAACATCAATACTATTAAGCACGCCGACTTCACGGGCAATCCCTTTAATACCTAGGCAGTCACCACGGTTAGGCGTTAAATCAACATCAATGATATTGTCATCAAGACCTAAGTATTCACGTAAGTCAGTGCCAACAGGCGCATCTAATGGCAATTCTATAATGCCATCGCCTTCTTCGCTAATACCTAGCTCTACAAACGCACACAGCATGCCGTGAGAAGGTTGACCACGAAGCTTGGCTTTCTTAATTTTAAAGTCACCTGGTAACACAGCACCGACAGTTGCCACTGCAACCTTAATACCTTGGCGGCAATTTGGTGCGCCACACACAATATCAAGTAGCTCATCGCCACCGACATTGATTTTTGTTACTCGTAGCTTATCTGCATCAGGGTGTTGACCACACTCAACTACTTCACCAACTAGAACACCGTTAAACTTCGCAGCCGCTGGCTCTACAGCATCTACTTCAAGTCCGGCCATCGATAGTTGTTCCGAAAGAGCCTGCGTGTCAATTGCAGGATTAACCCACTCTCTTAACCACTTTTCACTAAATTTCATTTTATATCTTCACTCTTAACGGAACTGGTTCAGGAATTTTAAATCGTTTTCGAAAAATGCACGTAAATCATTTACGCCATAGCGCAACATGGTTAAACGCTCTACACCCATACCAAAGGCAAAGCCAGTGTATTTCTCAGGGTCAATACCCACTGATTTAAGTACATTAGGGTGAACCATGCCACAACCTAACACTTCTAACCATTTACCATTTTTACCCATTACATCCACTTCAGCCGACGGCTCTGTGAATGGGAAGTAAGATGGGCGGAAACGAATTTCCATATCTTCTTCAAAAAAGTTACGTAAGAAGTCGTGCAAAATACCTTTAAGCTCTGTGAAGCTTACATCTGTATCAACCATTAGGCCTTCAACCTGATGGAACATAGGTGTGTGTGTTTGGTCATAATCATTACGGTAAACACGACCAGGAGAAATAATTCTCAGTGGCGGCTGTTCAGTTTCCATGGTACGTATTTGTACACCACTTGTTTGGGTGCGCAGTACAAGCTTTGGATTGAAATAAAAAGTATCGTGATCAGCACGCGCAGGGTGATGCTCAGGAATATTTAGCGCATCAAAGTTATGAAAGTCATCCTCAACTTCAGGGCCTGACTTAACTTCAAAGCCAAGTTCACCAAAAAAGCTTTCAATACGCTCAATTGTACGTGTAACTGGGTGAAGGCCACCAGTAGGCATAACGCGCCCTGGTAGTGTTACATCAATTGTTTCTGCGGCTAGTTTTTCTTCAAGAGCTTTACTGGCAAGTAACTCACGCTTATCGTTAATAGCGGCTTGTACATCTTGCTTTGCTTGGTTGATTACCTGACCGGCTTCTTTACGCTCTTCAGGCGCAATTTTACCAAGCGTTTTTAATAAACTGGTGATTTCGCCCTTTTTACCAAGATAATTTACCCTGATATCTTCAAGCTGCGCGATTTCATTGGCACTGGCAACTGCCTCAAGTGCTTGCGCTAATATATTTTCTAAGTTCATTCGATACCTGATCTTTCACAGAAGGTGATTACAATTTTGTTGACTAATGATAACTGAAAGCAAGGACTAGATTCTAGGCTTTATACTAATCTTATTGAATTCTTTCTGATTAACTTACCTTGAATAGCAAGGAAATGCCCATTTAAAGCTTTAATGCAGATTTTATGAAGGGAATTGTTAGTTTTCGCTGCGCGGCCATGGAAGCATGGTCAAGCTTATCCAGCACATCTAATAGCGCTCTCATATCACGGCTTAAGCGTGTTAATAAAAAGCGAGCACACTCATCGGTGAGTTCAAGCCCTCGCATATTTGCACGCTTAACTAAGGCCTCAGCCTTATCATCATCACTCATCGAACGAATTTGAAACGTAGTCCCCCACTTTAATCTCGACACTAAATCAGGGAGTGTAATATTAAGCATGTCAGGCAATAAATCTGCTGTGACAACTAAGCATTTTTTCGGTTCACTAAAACGATTGAAGAAATTAAATAAAGCTTTTTCCCAAGCATCATTGCCAGCAACTAAATGAACATCGTCTATACACAATACATCGAGCGATTCGAGACCCTCAAGTACAATCGGACCAAAATCAATTACTTCACGCATAGATAGAAGCATAGTTGACAGACCTCGCTCCTGAGCATGAATACAAGTAGCATAAAGTAAGTGTGATTTCCCAGAATCACCTAGACCACATAGATATGTGTATTGGAAAGAAGTTGCTAATGTATTGAACGCACTTTTAAGATGACTAACCTCAAGCGAATTTTCACCACCAAAATATGAGGCAAATGTTTCATCATCTGGTAGCGTAACTGGCAGCGCCATTTGCACTGGCTCAACTGCCTTCATTATTTACCGACCCAAATATATTCAAGGTCGCTTTGTGAACTTATATGATAAAAAGCACGCGGATCGACAAATGCTTCAAATGCACGATCAAGCTCTAGGGCTTTTTTAAAATCTTTAACCGACCCTGTGTGGCTTACTTCAAAATAGATAGTTTCTTTATCTCTTGAGCGTATAACTAAGTCAGTCACAACACTTAAGCTTTCTAAACGTCGTTTTGCTAGTTCAATGTCAACAAAACTCTGCGTACCCTTAAGTTTAAAGAGCGCTTTCGTTAAGCTATTTGCTGAACTAGGATCAACTGCATATTCAGCAGCTAATCCTGCAGCTAAGGTATCAATCATTAATGCGATGGTTTGCTGCTTGTCCCCTGTTAAACGATTAGCTTCAAATAAGTCATCATTTGTAAAACGCCAATCTAACACCCAGTTATCATTACTCTCAGGCTTGTAAAGCCTAGCGGTAATACTTCTTTCTGCAGTATATCGGCTTGATGCCTGCTCTACAGGCTCAGAGAAATTACCCCACACTTCAGGAATACCAACAATGGCTCTATCTTGAAGGTCAAGTAAGGGCACAACAACTGGTAAGCCTCTTCGCGCAGCAGTATCGTAAATAAGTTGCTCTAACTGTGGATAGCTCTCTTGTGTAACGAGCTCTCTACGCCAGTTATCTTCAATTGCTAGCCAAATAGCGACTAGCGGGCGACGAGTGCCCCAAAGCGGTAAATTTAATTCTTTGATTAATGCATTTATCTTGTTAGCTTCAAACTTAACAACTAGTTTAAGCGTTCCATCCGCTTTCTCGTCATATTCAAACTTAAGCATGTAGTCAGATATATCTTTACTACGTTGTTTTGCCAACGCGTTTTGATCAGCATTAGGATCACCACTAACCTTCACCAAAACATTCAATAGTGCAGCACGGCTTGCTGTTAAGCGCGCATCTCGGGATTTATCTTCAACTTTGAGTATATCTTGATACAGATCAGTCACTTCTACAGCTTTAATTGAAAAGCTGAAGAATATAGCAGTAAGTAAAATTAATAATCTAGACACAGGCCATTAGTTCTTGGTTTTAAACTAAATTGATCCTAATTCAAAGCACCGCACAAAGCAAAAATATATTCAAAATACCAAGTCATATAAAGTTAGTTATAGCCATAGTACATAAAATTTATGTTTATCCCTATAAACATAGCTGATTTCTTGGTCTAGAGGGCAAGTTCTTGATATTGTCTAGGCCTGAAAATTTGCAATGAGTAACCTGATGTTTGATTTAGCAATACTGGCGGTATTTATACCGACATTCTTTTTTGTATCAATCACACCTGGTATGTGTATGACACTAGCAATGACACTCGGCATGAGTATTGGCGTCAGACGAACCATGTGGATGATGATAGGTGAGTTACTTGGTGTAGCCTTAGTAGCTATAGCCGCCGTATTAGGCGTAGCAAGTATAATGCTAAATTACCCACAGGCTTTTTCAATTTTAAAATGGGCCGGTGGTGCATATTTAGTCTTTATAGGTATTAGCATGTGGCGCGATAAAACTAAACTCAATTTAGCTGATCAACAAAAGAATAAAGTTAGCCGTAAAGCACTATTTAGCCAAGGCTTGGTTACTGCCATAGCTAACCCAAAGGGCTGGGCTTTTATGATTTCGTTACTGCCCCCCTTTATTAACATTGACTATGCTATTGCACCTCAACTGAGTATTTTAGTTGCCGTAATACTAGTTAGTGAGTTTGTATGCATGATGGTATATGCAACTGGTGGCAAAAGTTTACGCTTATTTTTAAGTCGAGGCGATAATATCAAATGGATGAACGCTATTGCTGGCAGTTTAATGATTCTAGTAGGGTTATGGCTGGCTGTTGGGTAAAAAAGGTCAAAGGTCAAAGGTCAAAGGTCAAAGGTCAAAGGTCAAAGGTCAAAAATAATAGCGCGTGCCTTAAGTCATGCAACTTTTTAATGAATAGTTGAGGCTTTCATAAGAAAACATTGGGCTCTGATGGGACGTGGCGCTCTGTTATCCATGGGTTTCGTGATACTCAACCCACGCTACGG
This sequence comes from Pseudoalteromonas atlantica, assembly GCF_043641955.1. Taxonomy (GTDB): domain Bacteria; phylum Pseudomonadota; class Gammaproteobacteria; order Enterobacterales; family Alteromonadaceae; genus Pseudoalteromonas; species Pseudoalteromonas atlantica_A. The sequence continues at coordinate 408 of NZ_JBHZRV010000002.1, read as the reverse complement.
TGTATTGATTGACACTGCGCTACTTGGTAGCTTTCCTGAAAACGTAAAAAAGCCCGGCTCAATGAGTCGGGCTTTCTTGTATTTGGAGCCATGGTGCGCTACGCAGTAGGATGACCTACTTTCGTACACAATGTACGTTTAATATTATTTAAAAAGGACTCACTGGGATCTGAGCTGGTCGTTGCGTTCTTTTATCCGTGGGTTTCGTGAGACTCAACCCACGCTACGGTGTTTAGGTTGACACTGTGCGGCTGATAGCTGACGGCTGAGAGCTCTAATTTATTTCAGACAACAAAAAACCCGTTACATTGCTGTAACGGGTTTCTCTTAATTGGAGCCTGGCGATGACCTACTTTCACATAACAAATGCTACACTATCATCGGCGCTGTTTCGTTTCACTACTGAGT
>NZ_JBHZRV010000001.1:0-881601 GCF_043641955.1 Pseudoalteromonas atlantica | reverse complement strand
CTCTAAAAAAAGGGGCTGGTGCGATTGAGCAGCTGTTAACGTCAAAAGGTATTTCAATTGTTAATAAAAAAGTAATGCTCGGTGGTGGGGAGGTGTATGGTGTTCACTTTACTCTGGACGGAGAGGGTTATTCTCTTTTAAACAGTTTCTCAAATTAGGTTAAGTTAACAAGCAGTTAAACAAGGGTGAAAAGTTGGTTTTTGCCCCTTCATGGCTTAATTAAGCTAACAGCATTTTGCCCATTCACTGCCATGTTATGTTTAAATGAAACAAATAAAGGTGACACCCAACCTAAAGTTTGTATTTTGCGCTTAATGAACGATGTGCAAGTGATAAAAGAAAAGAGATAAGTTTTTAGCTCAAAAGAGTAAACTTAGTCGCATCAAAAGAGTAAACTTAGTCGCACAGTTTTATTTACTCAATTAAAGTGGCTGTCTGGTTTATTTTGCTAGCTGTTTTAATTGCCTGTTCACAAAGGCAATTATTGGTGAAATTGTCATGGTATGTAATATACGCCGTTTTGGTGTGTTACAAACTACCATAATGGTGTTCAATAATCTGTTATGCGTTTAGGAGATTTCGTGTCATATCAAAGTAGTTTGATCTTTTTTTGCGGTAAGATGGGAGCAGGAAAATCTACTAAATCTAAAGCAGTTGCGACAGAACTTAATGCCGTACTTATATCTGAAGATGAGTGGTTATCAAAGCTTTACCCTGATCAAATTAAATCTTTTGATGATTATATTAAATTTTCAGGTTTTCTAAGACCATTGATAAAAGCACATGTCCAAAATATATTAAGAACAGGAACAAGTGTGGTCATGGACTTTCCAGCTAATACAAAAAGACAGCGGGAATGGTTTACTAACTTATCAATTGAGGCTGAGTCCAAAAGCAAACTTATTTATTTAAAAGTAAATGATGCATTGTGTTTAAAACAGATTGCAAAAAGAAGCATTGAGCAACCATCAAGAGCTATATTTGATACTGAAGAAATGTTTCATCACGTTACTCAATATTTTGAAGAACCAGATCCTAGTGAAGTTCAAGACATTGAGGTTATTGTAAAAAACGCATAACAACTCGCTCAAAAGGACAAAACAGTTGGTTTTTGCTCCTTCGTCGCTATTTTAGCCAACCATTTTTGCCTGCTAATTAGGCGCTACCCATGACTATTAATTGCACACTCACAACAGTCAGATTTGATTGATTTAAGCTGTTCAAATCTGACTGTTCAAGTTTAGGCTTATTCAATTAAGGGTGTTCAATTAAGGGTAATTAATCACCCCTTTTGTTACTCAAATGGCCCCTTGATCACTGCAAATCCATTGTCTACCATTAGAGTGCCTTGGCTCCAAACATGCAAAGGCTTGAGGCTTTGGCTATCCATTAACACTAAATCAGCATCAGTGTTTATCGCGATGTTACCTTTTTTGAGGCCTAACACATCGGCAGGGTTACTGGTGATAGCCATTAATGCGTCTTCAATACTCACACCATACACATTTACAGCCTCTACAAAAGAGTCGTGTAAGGACGCTTCTTTACCTACTTCTAGGCCAATTAAATTAAAATCAGTATCAAAAATTGGTAGGCTGGCATGGCCGTCTGAACTCATTGTTAGCTTTGTTTTATCAACACCTTGGTCTAAACAATAAGCAAGGGCTCTTGCAGCTGCGTATTCACCGTTCGCTAAATCGTATTCAGTGGTGCTGGTGGTAAAGTCAATCGTGCCACCGCCTTTGCAAAACTCAATACCTGCATCTAACAGGGCTTTATTACGGTTCATATGAGTAGGGTAAAACTGTGCTAACGAGATATCCGTCTGTTGCTCAATATCATGCAAAATGCTGAGGTGACTATCGATAGGACCAACATGAATACTCACCGTGCCTTTTTTGCCGCTGAGCATTCCTGCCACTTTAGCTTGTGCGGCAAGTTCAGCTAATTGCTGAACTGTAGGTTGGCTACTGCGGTGATCTGAAATTGCCACTTCACCCACACCAATAAACTCATCAATATACATCAAGTCGTCATTAATACTACCAGTGAGCGTTTTGGCCGGAAGATGGTATGAACCAGTGTGACAAAATACATTTAAGCCCAACTCTTTTAATCCTTTCGCTTTTGCGACTAAATTAGTGAGCGTTCGGCTGCTTGAATCTGTACCAAGTGCTGCAACAACAGTTGTTATGCCATGTAAGGTTGCATCGGTTAAGTTCATTTCAGGTGTACGGCTAGCAAAGCCTGCTTCACCGCCACCGCCGGTAATGTGTACCAGTGAGTCAACAAAGCCGGGTGCGAGTATACAGCCTGTACCGTCAATTACTTTTATATTTGTATTGCTGTCTATATTTATCTTTTTTTGAAAATCAATGATCTTAGTACCAGCTATTAGTACATCCATTTTCCCATGAGGGGTGGGGGTGTAAAGGTGTGCCCCACAAATAAGTGTTAACATATAAACGTCTTTTTATTGATAATTAATAAAATAAGCAAGAAAGATAAAGCCGCTTGCTAATGCAAAAAGTGCTGCGGTAAAACGCCAAATAAAGGCCGCCCATTCGCTCCAATCTAATTTAACAATTCCTAAGCAGCCGATAAGGCTGGCAGAGGTAGGTATGAGTATATTAGTGAGTCCATCACCCAACTGAAAAGCCAGTACCACAATTTGACGAGATACGTTGAGTAAATCGCCTAAAGGTGCCATTAAAGGCATGGTGATGGCTGCTTGCCCAGATCCTGATGAAACAAAGAAATTAAATACACTTTGAAATAACAACATTCCCCATGCCGCAACGTAGTCAGGCACTGCAGCGATACTACTTGCACTGTAATACAAAAGCGTATTAAGTGTAGAGGGCGTGCTCAAATCGCTGCCACCTAAAAGCAATACAACGCCTTTTGCCAAGGCCACTAATAGGGCTGCGGGTAATAACTCTTGCGCGCCATGTTTAAAGGCATCGGCGCTTTCATTGGCACTTTGTTTTTTAAACACACTGGCAATACAAGCACTGACTAAACCTATACAGAAAAACTGCGCCGCCAGTTCAGGAATATAGTACTGGCGAGCCATGACACCCCAGATAACCCATGCAATACCAGCGACAAAGGTTAATAGAATTAGCTTATCGGCTATATCTAATGTTGGTTGGTTACTTGACTGTGTTTGTTCATTTTTAGTCTGCCTTATTGAATTGGCATAACGCACAGTAAACACCAAGCCAAATAGCGTGAACACACACCAAGCCGCCATTCTAAAACCCGCGCCAGAAAACACCGGAATTTCTGCAATAGATTGGGCAATAGCAATGCTAAATGGGTTCATCCACGAGGTGGCAAAACCAATTTGAGTTGCTACGTAAGTCGTTAAGACCGTAACTTTTGCGTCATAGCCTAGTTGCTTCATGATAGGGAGTAGCACAATGCAAAAAGCAATGGCTTCTTCACCCATGCCAAATACGGCCCCACCCAACGAAAATAATAAAAAAATGAGTGGGATAAACAGCCATTCAACACGTTGTGTTTTATGAATGAGGGCCATAATGCCGTTATTAATTGCACCCGTTTTCATAATAATGCCAAACGCACCACCGGTAATGAGTATAAACGCCATTACACCTATGGTTGCGCCATATTTATCGCCCGACACTAGCCCTTCAAATAACACATTTGCAAGGCCTATTTCACCGCCTTCGGCAAAAATAGGTGCTGATGTGCTCTGTGTAACAGGTTGGTATTGAGCAAGTTCAACTCGGTTGCTTCCCTGCTCAGCATTAAAAAAACCGGGTGTAATAAATAAGGTGGCCAGGTAGGCAATAACAGCCACTGATAACAAGATGATACTTGCATCAGGCATGGTAAATTGTTTGTTTTTCATAATTTCACTTTTAACCAAGGAAGGTTATTGCTTAAAAAGATCAGCATCCAACAAGTCTAACACTCATAATAAGTGGCACAACAATTTAACTGTTATGCCACTGAGTGCAATTTGGATGGTGTAGCGGATAGCACGGCTATCCGCAAGTAACTTTAAAAGCGATAGCTGGCACTAAGCGTGTAGCGTGTGCCGAAAGCATTGTGATTTATTGAGTCAAAACCACGGCTTGAACCATATAGTTTAGGCGGCTCTTTATCAAAAATGTTATCTATACGCACTCTTATCGCGAGTGCATCGTTAACAAAATAACCTGCTGATAAATCCCATACTAGCCAATCATCCACTTGGTGGTTACCTTGTGAATCAAGTTCACCGAGTTCATCAATTTCGTCAATTTCACGGCTTTTAAGCCCTTCAATATCATCTTCATAACTGCTGGTGTAGTTTGCGCCTAGGTTAAGGTAGTAGCTTTGTGCTTCCCAATCGATTGATACACGTCCAATATTTTCAGGGTAGCGATACGTACCAATGAGTTTTTCAATTGCATCAGAGCCCGGTTTATTACGTTCAAACTCAAGGTAGTGAGTACCATCAAATGCAAACGTTAAGTCACCACCAGATAGTGTAAAGCGATGATCAAATTTAATATCAATCCCCGCTAATGTCTGAGTGCCGGTATTTTCAAGTGGGATAACATGATCACGAAATAATGGTAGAAATAGCTCATCGTCTCGTGGGTTGAACTCAGTTATATAATTTTCCAAAATTTCGCCTAAATTGGCGCCATCTTGCTCTATGTTTAATCCGCTGTTGTCACTGATTTCACACAGTTCACTATCATAAGAGATGCCTTGTTGGCCTTCTGGCACAATACCGCAATGACGAAGTGAAGCATCTGTGCTGGCACGATCAAGTACCGCAGTCATATTAGTATCAATTACTTCTTCGTGATCAAACTGCCAGTAATCAACCGTTAAGTTAGTATCAACGCTTGGGCTCCAGGCAAAACCAACACTGATTGCTTCAGACTCTTCGGCTTTAAGGTTCTTATTACCCAGCTCAAGTGAGTTAACACTAACTTCGGTACCATCTCCCATACAGTATAGGTCAGACACGGATTGGTTCGCACCGCAATCGAAAGTTGATTGAGTCGTTCTTAATTTAACACCCGCTTGGGTTAGTGAAGGAGCACGGAACGATGTTGACCATGAGCCTCTTACTACTAATGAATCTGTAGGGCGATAGCTTAGGCCAATTTTAGGGTTAAATGTACCGCCAAAGTCATCATAATGATCGTAACGACCCGCTGCTTGTAATTCTACCTGGTCGGTCAATGACACATTCAGTTCAGCAAATGCTGCGTATTGAGTGCGATCAGCCTCTGATAGGCTTGAACCAAAACCAAATACATCTACTAGGTAGGCGTTTTCAGGGCGAGCTTGTGAATCAAGTGATGGTATGTCGCTTAACTCTTCACGGCGAGCTTCAACACCAAATGATGCATAAGCGGGTAAGTCATTAAAGGTAAATAGTTCACCATTAAAGTTTGCATCCCAGCCGTATACGGTGCTTTCACCGCTGCGTGTTGGGCGTGCCTGTGCAGTTGCTAAAACCGCATCATTCGCTGCATCGCCTTGTACAAATGGATTATAAAAAGGCAGTAATTCCCCAGATGCACAGTTAAGATTTTCGCCATCATAGCTTGCCAGTGTGCCGTCTGAACATAGCTCACCTGTAATTGCACCGTGGAATTGATAACGATTGTATACACCATCAACAGCTTCTTGTTCTGAACTTGAGCGAGAGAACGTTACGCCAGACTCCCAGCCCCAATCGCCAATATCGCCGGCAAGGCTACTCACTAAACGAAAATTCTTGGTTTCAACTTCCACAGTACGTGGGGCGTTAAAGCGTGCATCAAAACCAAAACCATAAACTTCGCGACCCGCTTGGGTGTCAAATGGGTCAATATAGAGCTGATCCATCAAATCATTACTGCCGTCAGCATTATCATAAATAAATAAGGCATCTTCTAAAATAAACGGACCATCATCATCATTGATTTGATTGATTGGTGATGGAGACGAATAGGCTTTAGACTTTGTTTGACTGTAGAAAAAGTCAGTGTGCCAATCAAGTTCACCCACATTGCTGTTAAACATAAATCCAGTTGATAAACTTTCAAATGGCGTATCCAAATAATCATCTTGATTAGGGTAATAGGCACATATTTGTTCACCAAACTCAGTAGTGACTAGCTCAGTTTTACAGTTTGGAGCAGGTAACTCATTACCATCACGGCTGCTGAAATAATAAATATTTGGTGAGTTTTCGAGTTTTGGTAAATACGAATAGCCATTAACCAGTGAAGGCGATGCCGTATAATCACGATCTGTTGCTTTAAATGCGTTTCGGTCATAAATGTCGGCAAATACGGTTAAGTTACTGTCGCCAATTTTAGTACCATAAACTAGGTTTAGTTGTTTTTTACCTTCATCGTGACTGTTAAAGCTATTGCCTAAAGAAGCATTTATTTCAGCGCCTTCAAAGTCATCTTTTAAGATGTAGTTGATTACGCCAGCTACGGCATCAGCACCATAAACAGCTGAGGCACCCGTGGCTAAAATATCAATACGCTCGATAGCAGCCAGTGGAATAGAGTTTACATCGACGAAGTTTTCAGTGCCTGCAGCAAAAGAGCTAGGAGCAACACGGCGACCATTAATAAGAGTTAATGTTGCTGAAGGGCCCATACCACGAAGGCTTGCAGCAGATTGGCCTGCCGGAGTTGAGGTTGAGGTGCCGCCACTTTCTGAGGTTGAAAAGGTGCCGCTGCCGCCTTTAAATACTGATAAGTCTTTTAATAACTCATGAATCGTATTCGCCCCTGAGCGTTTTATTGCGTCTTGGTCTAATACCGTTAGTGGGATTGTACCTTCAAGGTCTACGCCTTTTAAGCGCGATCCAGTAATTTCTACTCGCTCAATGTTTGTTGATTCATCATTTTCTTGTGCATACACAGTGGTGACAGGGCAAAGCGATGCGCTTATTGCCGCTGCAATAGTTAGTTGACGAAACATATTAATTTACCTTTTGTCTTATTCAAGAGTCAAAACATGCTTTAAATACAGCAGCTTGCTCATTTTTATTATGATTTTTTCCAATCGATTTTTGGCAAAATTAATAGCAACTGCAAAGCGCTGCTAAAACTAACGTTAATTTAGCTTTATTTGCTTTAAATTTGATTGGTGTCAGACAGGGCAGTGATGTTTAGACACAGTTAGCCCCTCACGAGAATGTGAGGTGTGGCTACTCGTCAAACCACTCCGAAAGGTAGTGAGGAGAGTAGAAATATGTACAAAGCGATGTTGCGTTTTTAAACATAATTCCAATCCAAAAGGTTTTTGACAAAGCTAGTTATTGAGTGCTAGCTTACTCGCGATTTAAAAGTTCCTTTTTTTTATAGCAAGCATAAAGACTGACTGCAAGCTATTTATCATTATATTTTACATGCGAGCAACATTATGGAAATCTTTCAGGAACAACTTAAGGTTAGGCGGTTTGATGGTTTTTTGGCAGCATCTTTGCTGATTTTAGCTTCATATTCTTCCACTATATCTGCAAATGAAAAAAATCAGACCTTGGTTTTAGTCGGAGGCGCTTTAACCACATGTTCAAGCATGAGCGCCAAAAACTGCCAAGATAAAAAGCAGTTAAGTGGTAAAAACGCTAACCAATATCAGTTAACCCGCGAAACATTAAATCAAGTAAAATTAAATTGGCCCAATGATAATGCAGGACATCGCAATAAAACATTGCAGGTTTTAGCTAAAATGGCGCGCCAACACCCTTCACCATACACTAAGAGCGACCTGTTATGGGCTTGGCGAGACTTAGATAATGCACTACTTAATCAATTAACCGATGCTGAGTATAACTTTGTTATCGATAGTATCGAAATTCCAGTTATTGATACCCAGCAAGCGCGCCTTAAGGAAGTAGTTAATACCACACTTAATAGTGAAACTGCGGCTAATGATATTTTAGATTTTATATCGGCTACTGCAAAAGTAAGTGCAACTAAGCCTAGCCTTTTAGCTATTACAGCTTCTAGCCGCGACCCTTATGAATCAGCAGATTTTTATGAAGGTCTACTAAATTTTGATGGTGTTGCATCTAAGTGGCTGGCGTTGACTCCTGCGCTTGCAAAGGCGATTACCAGCGGGCAATGTGCGCAATTGGCAAGTATCCGCGAAAAAACCATGAATGTGTATAATCGTGATGCTATTTACCCCGATCGTATCAAAGCTGAGTTGGCGCTATGCGAGCAAGGTGTAGAAAATTTGGTTAATGTAATTGGGTCGGCAACAGGTATAATGCTCAATGGCGGTGACCAAAGTTTAACGCGCAAAGTATTATTTGATGATGCAGGAAAACCTTACCCGTGGACAGAGGCATTACGCTCACGTCCGTTGTTGGTAGGAACAAGCGCCGGAACAGCGATTCAAAGTGGTGGTAAAAATCAATATGGGCAGGTGGCGATGATCACCAACGGCACAAGTCTTAGTGCTTTGCGTGATGGCGCTTTTGCTCAATCAGCACCGAGTGAACGTTGCACTACTGACTGTGATAAAGGTCTGTCTGGTGACTCATTAACCTACCAAGGCGAGGGTGGCCTTGGTAGTTTTAACTTCGGTATACTAGATACTCACTTTAGTGAACGTGATCGCACCGCACGTTTGGCAACGTTGTTAGATGCGACAAAACAGCCTCACGGGTTTGGTGTTGATGAAACAACTGCGTTGGTGGTTATTAACTCTGGTAGTACTAAATTAATGACTGTGATTGGTAAAAATGGTGTTGTTTATTTACATAAGCCACACAACGCAGATAGTTTTAATTATTCGTATTGGCCTGTAGGTACACGCGTGAATATAACTAAGGAGGGTTTTAGTGTTAACGATAATACAATTGCACAGGCATTACCCGCAATGAAGATACCCCCTTTGCCTATGCAGCGTTTTACCAATATTTTTACTGATACTAAGCTGCGTTCGTTAACACAAGCCATGTGCTTAACTAATGATACCCAAGCGACAGCGCAACAAGATGAGTTTTCTGTTGTTCTTTCAGGTAATGAAGACAGCCAATTTTATCGCGTAAACAGCTCAAAACATGGGTGTTTAGTTGATAACTTAGCTATTGAAATAACAAAAATTAATTAGGGTTTGTTTATCTTTGCAAATCTGACCTCTCATCATTAAAGTTTGTCTAATCTAGGGGCGATTTAATCGAGCCGAGCTAGTGTGTCGGCTCTCGCCCCTTATCTACATCCATCAAGGTAAACCCTTCGGGCCGCCTGTTTGGCATTTATACTGCACTATCGCCTGCTTATGGCAATAACCTCACGATATAGGTTTTTAGTGACTTAATTAGAGCATTTAAGACTTACTATCAACACTTAATACGATTGCCATTACATGGCTACGGATTACCAGTTACATCTTTCAGTGCTTTTCTCTTTAAGTCTCTATAGCCATGGCTATGCTGGTTATAAATAGCGTCAGGTTGTGAGTGTAAAGTTATGCAAATAATTCTTAATTAATATTGGATCTTGTAATAGTTTAATTTAGAATGATCGTTCATTCTAAATTAAGGGTAGTTTTCATGCAGCGTTCTCGCGTCGTTATTTTTGCAGTGTCAGCTTTAGCCAGTGCAGTTATTTTATCTGGTTGCGACCAGAGTCCTCAGGCAAGTCAGCAGGTTCAACAAGCCGCTCCAGTTGGGGTGATCACATTAAAAAGCCAACCATTGACGTTAACCAAGGAGTTACCAGGGCGAGTTGCAGCTTCGCAAGTGGCAGAAATTCGTCCACAGGTAAACGGTATTATTCAATCTCGTTTATTTACTCAAGGTGCTGAAGTTAAACAAGGTCAGGCCTTGTATCAAATTGATTCATCAACATTTGAGGCGCAAGTAGCAACGAGTAAGGCTGCAATCACTAAAGCGAAAGCGAGTATTGCCAACGCCAAAGCAAAGTCAGAGCGTTATGATGAACTATTAAAAATTAAGGCAGTTAGCCAGCAAGATTTTGATGAAGCAGATGCCAGTTATAAAGGTGCTGAGGCTGACTTATTAACTGCACAAGCGCAGCTTAAAACAGCACAAATTAATTTAGATTACAGCAAGGTTAAGTCACCGATAAGCGGCCAAATTGGTAAGTCAAATGTGACTGCCGGTGCATTAGTTAGTGCTAATCAAACATCGGCTTTGGCTACTGTCACGCAATTAGATCCTATCTATGTTGATTTAACCCAATCTAGTAGTGAGCTTACTCGCTTGAAAAAAGCCATTGCTAGTGGTGAGTTAGATAAAGATATGGCATTGCATTCTAAAGTTGAATTGAAAATGGAAGATGGTTCAGCGTATCCGCACAAAGGTAATCTACAGTTTTCTGAAGTAACCGTTGATCCAAGCACTGGCTCGGTCACTTTGCGCGCAGAATTTCCAAACCCTGAAAAACTACTATTACCGGGCATGTATGTACGTGCTGTGATTGTTGAAGGTGTTAAAGCTAATGCGATTTTAGCGCCGCAACGTGGTATTAGCCGTAATACCAAAGGCGAACCTACAGCTATGGTGGTCAGTAAAGACAACACCGTAGAGCCTCGGGTATTAAAAACAGAGCGTACAGTGGGCTCTAACTGGTTGATCACTGAGGGCTTAAACGATGGTGACAAACTTATTGTTGAAGGCTTACAAAAAATAGCACCGGGTGCACCAGTCAAAGCTGTACCTGCAGAATCGTCTGCCAACACACAATAACGGAGCAGTTTAATGTCACGATTTTTTATCGACAGACCTATTTTCGCATGGGTGTTGGCTATTGTAGTGATGCTAGCAGGGATATTAGCAGTAAGAGGCTTACCTGTTGCTCAATATCCATCTATTGCACCACCTGCAATTAGTATTCAAGCAAGCTATCCTGGTGCATCAGCACGAACACTTGAAGATACTGTTACCCAGGTAATTGAACAGAAAATGAAAGGGATAGATGGCTTGCTTTATATGTCATCTACTTCAGAATCAAATGGTTCAACAAGCTTAACGCTGACTTTTGATGCTGATACAGACCCTGATATTGCACAAGTACAGGTGCAAAATAAACTTGCTTTAGCAACCCCGCTATTACCGGAAGAAGTACAGCGCCAAGGTGTTTCAGTCGCAAAATCGGCACGCAACTTTTTAATGGTTGCAGGTTTTGTATCTGAAGATGGCAGTATGAATAATATCGATATTGGTGATTATGTTGCGTCAAACGTGCAAGACATCATCTCTCGTGTAAACGGTGTGGGTGAAGTACAGTTGTTTGGGTCGCAATACGCAATGCGTATTTGGTTAGACCCTAACATGTTACAAAAGTATGAGCTCACTCCTGCAGATATTAGTGCTTCAATTAGTGCGCAAAATGCACAAGTTTCAGCTGGTCAACTAGGTGCGTTGCCGGCTGTTGCTGGGCAGCAATTAAATGCAACTGTAACAGCGCAGAGCCGTTTACAAACACCTGAACAATTTAGAAATATATTTGTTAAAACGAATAACGATGGCTCGGTAGTGCGTTTGTCAGATGTCGCTAAAGTGGAGCTGGGTGGCGAAAGTTATGCGGTTGTTGCTCGCTTTAACGGTAAGCCAGCCTCTGGTTTAGGTATTAAGCTTGCCAGTGGTGCTAATGCACTTGATACCGCTGACGGTGTTAAAGCTGCACTAGCTGAACTTGAGCCGTTTTTTCCTGAAGGTCTAGCGGTTGTTATTCCTTACGATACAACGCCATTTGTTACCTTATCAATTGAAAAAGTAGTCAGTACATTAATAGAAGCCGTTGTGCTTGTATTTGTGGTTATGTATCTGTTTTTACAAAACTTCCGCGCAACTTTGATCCCAACCATTGCGGTACCAGTGGTATTACTTGGCACCTTTGCAGTGCTGCAGGTATTTGGCTATTCAATCAATACGCTGACTATGTTTGCTATGGTGCTGGCTATCGGCCTGCTGGTGGATGATGCCATTGTTGTGGTAGAAAACGTTGAACGGGTAATGACCGAAGAAAAGCTCTCCCCGCTTGAAGCAACACGTAAATCAATGGATGAAATAAAAGGCGCACTGGTGGGTATTGCTATGGTGTTGTCGGCCGTATTTGTACCTATGGCATTTTTTGCGGGCTCTACAGGGGTTATTTACCGTCAGTTTTCGGTAACCTTAGTAACAGCGATGAGCTTATCTGTATTAGTGGCGCTTATTTTAACGCCGGCATTGTGTGCAACTATGTTAAAGCCAAGCCATGTACATAATAATAAAACTTTGTTCGGGCGTTTCTTTATCGGTTTTAACCGCGGCTTTGATAAAACCAATAGCGGTGCACAAAGCTTTGTCGCGCGTATGATCAAGCACAGCAAGCGCTACCTTTTATGTTACGGTTTAATTGTTGGCGGTATGGTGTTTATATTCTCACAACTTCCATCAGCCTTTTTACCCGATGAAGACCAAGGTATTTTGTTTAACCAAGTCAGCTTGCCAGCAGGGTCAACGACCGAGCAAACGTTGAAAGTTGTTGAGAAAATGGAAAAACATTACCTCGAAGATCAATCTGAAGCTGTGCGTTCTGTATTCAGTGTAACGGGGTTTAGTTTTGCAGGCTCTGGGCAAAATGCAGCCATTGGCTTTGTGGGTTTAAAACATTGGGATGAGCGTCAACGTGACGATTTAACTGTTGGTGCAGTTGCAGGTAAAGCAATGGGCTTTTTCTCAACCATTAAAGAAGCATTTGTATTTGCCTTTCCGCCACCTGCGGTAGTGGAGCTGGGGACTGCCAATGGTTTTACCATGTTCTTACAAGACCGCGTTGGTCTTGGCCACGATAAGCTACTTGAAGCGCGTAATATGCTATTAGGTATGGCGGCGCAAAGTCCTGTTTTAGCAGGTGTTCGTCCTAATGGTCAAGAAGATAAGCCTGAACTTGAGCTTGATATTGATTTAGCTAAAGCACAAGCCCTAGGGTTAACGCAGGCAGATATTAATAGCACGTTATCAACTGCTTGGGGTAGTCGTTATGTAAATGACTTTATTGACCGTGGACGGGTTAAAAAAGTGTATCTGCAAGGTACGGCCGAATCACGTATGGCACCTGAAGATTTAGATAAGTGGTATGTTCGTAATAACAATGGTGACATGGTGCCATTTACGGCATTTGCCCAGTCTTATTGGACTTATGGTTCACCACGTCTTGAACGTTACAATGGCTTTTCAGCAATGGAAATTCAAGGCTCAGCAGCGCCAGGTTACAGTACCGGTCAAGCAATGGATGAAATGGAAAAATTAGTCAAACAATTACCTACCGGTATTGCTTTTGAGTGGACGGGTATTTCTTATGAAGAGCGCTTAAGTGGCGGCCAAGCGCCGATGCTGTATGCATTATCTTTATTGGTGGTATTTTTATGCTTAGCGGCACTCTATGAAAGTTGGTCTGTGCCGGCTGCGGTAATGATGATAGTACCACTGGGTGTCTTTGGTGCCGCAATGGCTGCGTTTGTGGGGGGATTATCAAACGATATTTACCTACAAGTTGGTCTACTGACAACCATAGGTTTGGCCTCTAAAAATGCGATTTTAATTGTTGAGTTTGCCATTCATAAGATGGATGAAGGCATGTCGCTGGTAGAGGCTGCGGTAACGGCAGTGAAGTTAAGGTTGCGTCCAATCTTGATGACATCAATGGCATTTATATGTGGTGTTATACCATTGGCTATTGCCTCAAGTGCAGGCTCGGGTGCGCAAAATGCGCTTGGTATTTCAGTTATTGGTGGCACACTGGCATCGTCAATTATTGTGGTGATATTTGTACCGTTATTCTTTGTGTTAGTTAAACGGGTGTTTCCTGGTAAACACAAAGCCGTAGCGAAGGAGCAATCATAATGAACTTTAAAACATTGAGCCTCGCAAGTATTAGCGCACTGGTATTAAGCGCATGCCAAATGGCTCCTGAACTTGAAGATATTCAATTACCAGTGGCAGATAGTTACGCTATTGAAGGTGCTAAGGGCAACATTGCCGATTTAAAATGGCAGCAGTTTTTTAAGAATGAAAAGCTGCAAGCCTTAATCGAGCAAACCTTAACGCATAACAAAGACATTAAACTTGCTGCACTTAACGTGCAGCAAGTCAGAGCGTTATATCAAATTGAAGACTCCGCATTATATCCCTCGATTGATTTTTCAGCGTCGGGCACGCGTCAACGTTTACCTGCTGATTTATCATCAACCGGTAATGCACGCATAAACGAAAGCTATTCTGCTACTGTAGGGATGACGGCTTATGAGCTGGATTTATGGGGAAAAGTACGTAATCAATCAGATCAAGCACTACAAACTTTGTATGCCTCAGAGCAAGCACAAACCAGTGTTAAAATTAGTTTAATTGCAGAGCTAGTCAATGCATGGCTTAATTACGCTGCCGATAAAGAGCTCTTAGCACTGGCTAACGAGACGCTGTCGAGTCAGCAAGAGTCACTTGAGTTGATGGAAAAAACATATGCACTAGGGGCGGCATCTAAACTTAGCCTTGCCCAAGTGCAAAGTACAGTGGCTACTGCAAAAGTGGATATTGCCAATTATCAACGTTTGTTAAAGCGGGATAAAAACGCGTTAGATTTATTGGTCGGTACAGCCGTGGCAGCAGAGTTACTCCCTGAGCAAAGCTTAGATGAAGTACTTAATTTCCCGACAGTACCAGTTGGAATGCCATCAGAACTATTAGCACAACGCCCTGATATTAAAGCCGCCGAATATCGTTTATTAGCGGCTAACGCTAATATTGGTGTTGCCAAAGCTGCGTTTTTCCCAAGCATTAGCCTAACAGCTAATGCCGGGACTGCATCGTCTGATTTAGACAATTTGTTCTCAGCCGGAACAGGTACATGGAGTTTTATTCCTTCGATTAACTTGCCTATATTTAATATGGGACGTAATCAAGCTAATTTAGATGTGGCACAAACACAGCAGCAAGTTGCCTTAACCACCTACGAGCAAACCATTCAACGAGCGTTCAAAGAAGTCTCTGATGCACTTGCTGATAGAGAAGGTTACATGCAGCAACTAACAGCACTTGAAGAACTTTATGATAGTAATCAAATAACCTTTAAATTATCGCAAGCACGATTCGAAAAAGGGGCTGATAGTTACTTGCAGGTACTTGATGCACAAAGAAATTGGGTAACTGCAGGGCAACAGTTGATCACGGGTAAGAAAGCATTCATTGCCAGTCAAATCAGCTTGTACAAGGCTGTTGGCGGGGGATGGCAACGTCCAGAGCAGCAAACTCAATAATGTTTTTATTACTAGTTTACTCAGTTGCAGTTGTATCGAACAAGGTCAGTGGTTAAGATCGTGTAAACTAGTAATAACTTTTAGGTTAAAGCCTCGCTTTTTGAGAATAGCATGAATACTAAAACGAAAAGAAAAACTGATCCAGCCTTAGCACTCGCTCGTCGTGAGCAAGTACTGTGTGCTGCCGCTGATTGCTTTAAGCGTAAAGGCTATCACGGTGCAGGTATGGCTGAAATATCTAAAACAGCAGGTATGAGTGCAGGTCATATCTATAACTATTTCGCCAGCAAAGAGGCTATTATAGAGTCGATTATTGAACGTGATATGGAAGAAATGTTCTCAATCTTTCAGCAGTTTGAGGATCAGCAAGGCGATCTAGTGACGGTTTTATTAGATGGTCTTGATCATGGTGTTGAGCGCCATACAGACATAAACCAAGGTGCACTTGATCTGGAAATGTTGGCAGAGGCGGCACGCAATGAAAAAGTAGCGACCTTATTACGTGAGTCAGATGCACTGGCCCGCAAAAAAATGCGTAGCTTACTTATAGGCGAGCGTAGTCCAATAAAATCAGCTTCAACGGCTGAAATAGACAGCCGTATTGAAGTGATGTTTGCGGTAATGGGCGGTTTACTTTTACGTAAAACATTGAACCCTGCTATTGATAAAGAGCTGTTATTAATCGCATTGCGCCCAGCCATGAAGTCACTATTGATTCCGTTTTAGTTAAACTCGTTCTATGGACCACTGCACTGCTATTACGGCGATTATTAACGAGCCTGCTGGCATTACCCACTTTTGATACCAGCAGTGGTTTCTTGCCCAAATAAGTACTGGCAGGGCAACAACTAAGATCGCAAGTTGACCAATTTCGACGCCCAAGTTAAACGCAAGTACGCTAAGCAATTGGTATTTGCTGGATAAACCAAGCTCACCAAGTACGCTGGCAAAGCCCATTCCATGTAATAAACCAAACGCAAAGGTAACCCAGCCAAGACGAATAATAACTGGCCAAACATTATTCAATGCTGCAAATAATACTGAAATAGCAATACCTAATTCTACCCAGCGGCTATTAGCTGATAATAAATCTATCGCTGTTGCTGTTAACGTAATAGAGTGAGCCAAGGTAAACGCAGTTACTATCCAGGCGGTATGCTTAAAAATAGCCATTTTAGAATCGATGCCTTGCCATTTATTATCTTTTCTGACTAATACGCAGGTAAGTAATAACGCAATTAAAAATAAAATATGATCAAGACCCATCCATATATGCAATATCCCTTGATAGACATATTGTTTAAATGTTGCGAGGTAACTAGTGCTTGTAAAATCGAATGCTTGTGTTGCTTCATCAGCACTCATGACACGTGTTTGCGAGTTCACAGTGGTGATGGCTTTGTGATTAGCGTCAATATCGAAAAATGCACTGTATGTAAGTATTATCGCGTCTTTTTCAGCACAGTTTATGTTTATGGGTAGCACAACATACGGTTGGTTAAAGTGATTATCAAGCTTTAAGTCGTTGTTACTTTGCACCATGCACGCTTGTTCGTCCATAGATGTTACTTTGATTGATGCATACATGAATTCATTTAAGGCTGCACGCTTGGCGGTTATTTCATACCAAGCAATATTGCCATCTTGATTGAGATCGAACGCAATTTTATGTTCTAAATCAATCAGTGGGATTTGCCAAGTGCCTGTAAACTCATTTGGTTTTGAGGGTGACTCTACTTTATTCAAATTAATGTAGCTGGTACTAAGTTGATGGCCAAAAGTGGTACAACTTATTAATAGGCATACACTGTAAAATAGGCTTCGAATACAATATTTCATAATGATGCTCCTTGTGCACGTTCCAACAGTTGTTGATCCGCTTGTAGTTTTGCCTGTTGCCAATTAATTTTTGCCCAATAAAGTGCTTTATCTGCCTGCTTATCAAGGTCCAAATAATAACGAGCAAGATCGCTGGCATGGAACACATCTTGGCGAAGCTCTCTTAATTGTACGCGTTGTGACATGAGGGTTTGCCACTGAGTTTGTGGGTTTTTTGTGTTGTTACGCTCAGCAATCGCTAAGCGAAGTAATAATGCATCTTCTAAATTTTCATCATCGTTAGTTAGCGAAGGTAAAGAGTTCAGTATTTTTTGATAAGAGCCTAAGGCTAAATGAATATCAGCCCACAATACAACCAAGCTAACAGGGGCTGTATTTAATGCAATAGAGCGAATATGATCTAATGCTGCTTTTGGTTTATTGAGCCTAAGGGCCATCTCACCAAGCACATGACGGGTCGTTTCATTTTGCTTATTAATAACAATACTATTTTTTAAACTTTGATAACTTTGCGTTAATTGACCATCTTGGCTTAATGCATCTAAGGCACACGTGTTAACTACATCCATAGGTGCTAAGCCTACAAGTTTTAAGCATTGTTGTTTTGCTGCTGTGAATTTGCCTTGTACCATCAACATATTTGCTTGTAGTAAATGGCTATTAACGTGTTGGGGGTCTTTTTGTAATACTGCTTGAGTAATAATCAATGCGTGTTCAAATTGATGTTCACGTTGTAAAACACGTGCGTACATGTAACCAATATCGGGTGTTTTAGATTGTTTGTAGCGCTGTTCTAGTTGTGATTTTAACAGCCCTTGGCGTAATTCTGTTTGACCTACTTGCTGCGTTTTAATGAGCAATGCCATTAACTCATTATCATTCAACATCGCAGTACTGACAGAGCGCGCCTTACCTATTATGGTGTTATCGGCAGGTATAATTGGTTCAGCGTACAAACAAGGTGAAAGTAATAGCGCAAAGTAAGTAAAGGCACGAATCAGCATAGTGTCTCCTAAAAAGGCCTTCCATGGCCTGCAAGTTGGTATTAAAAAGCTTAGTTATCCGTTAGCAAGTCGTCATAATTGACTTTTGCATCGGCATTAGTAAAGGTACGTCCGTTAACACTTAGCGGCTTGTCCGTAGGCGCTTGATTAAACGCTGCACGACTAAACTGAGCAAAGTCAACTTCCAGTACTTCAATTGTAATATCAACCATGGCTGTTACTTGTTCATTGACACCATCGCTCACAGCAAAAGTAAAACTGTCTGTGCCAGTTGCTTCTGCATTCGGTGTATAAACATAACTACCATCGCTATTAACTACAACCATGCCTAACATAGGTTCGGTAACTAAACTAAATGTAAGGGTATCACCTTCAGGATCAGTGCCCTGGAGCATGTCTTCAATGGTTACTTCGGTTTGTGTAGTAACCATATCTGCAGATGCTGTAGGCGCTTTGTTAACCACTGGCGGTTGCTCTATGTCTTTTTTGTCATCATCGGTGTTACAGCCTGTAAGCATCACTACAGCGAGTAGTGCTGCAACGTGTGATAATTTTAACTGTTGCATGAGTTTCTCCTTATTTAGACCCAGCAAGTGGTGTTGCTAGGTATGGGAAAGTTGAGTCCATCATAGTTGCGTCAAGTGGTGCACCATCCGTAAATGGTACGTTACCAACACTCGCATCATCACTGCTACACAGTCCTAAATCAGTGTCGGTGCCATTTACTGGCACTGGGTAGCATAGACGACCCATAACAACACGCAGGGCAATATCAACTACATCATCACCTGGGCGACGACCATTTGGGAAACCAGCTAAATCATCACCAGCAACACCAAAAGCAGATTGCTCAGCTTGCGCTTTTGCTGCAATAGCCGTATTTAGACGTAGCATTTCAGCACCGGTTACCGTTGCAAGTTGGTTAACACCAGGGAAGCCAGTTAAAAATGCTGTAACTAGGTCATTTCGAGGGAAGTTAGTTGGAGCAAGCGTTTCTATATTTGCGCCGAGTGTTGTGTTTACTGCATCTTTAAAAAGAATATTAAGTAACTCAGGTAATGAAGGGTGCGTTACATAGTCTATAAACTGTGCATCATCTTTTGGTTGCGATGTTGAGAATGTGTCTTTATCTTTTAAACCAATCACCAGCTCATTGACTAATGGATTACCTAATCGAGATACTTGCGTTAACGCACCGCCGTTGGCTGCATTGTTAGCAAATTTAGCATTTGGATTTAAAATGCGTGCTTGCGGTAAGCTTGCAGTAGTCCATGAGCCAATAGTGCCATTTCCTTCGCCGGTTACGCATGCCTTAGGAACTTCAACAGCAATGGCGGTTACATTCTTATCCTTAAGATCATCATTATCCATACTTTGCGTTATGCCGCCTGGAAAGCCTTCACCATCTCCTGCACCAGGTGCACTATCACCTTCTACTGGAACGTAGTTAACCAAATCAAATGTTTTACCAAGGTTTACAACAAATGGGTCTTTACGCTGTCCAACAAATACTTTTGCCATGGCATCACAGCCAGGAACAGCTACATTATAAACAAATTGGTCGGCATACGTTTTGTAGCCATCCATCGAGCTAAATGTTTTATTACCAATGTAATCAAGCGGCTTACCAAACTCGTTTGTATTGGTGCTGCTGTTAGTGAGCATCGTCTTTGTGCCAGTGCGCATAGGGCCTGATATCATGCTCATGGTGTACGATTCGCTAAAATTAACCGCTGAGTTATCACCAGAAGCGACACCACCCACATTTTTTAAAGGCACAGCAACGGTACGTTGGTTATCAGCAGGACCAACTGTTAGCGCTACACCTTCATTGTTATTTGGCAACATACTTTTAAAGTTAAAGGCAAAGGTAATGTCTTCAACAGCATCGCCATCGTTATCAATGTGAATACTGTAAGTGGCATCTGGATCCATGGCGAAATAATTTGGACCGCCATAACCATCTTGCAATGGAATATAGTTGGCAATAAATGTCACATAGTCATCTCGGCCTTGCTCATAACTATTAAAAGCATAAAAGTCGGTTGAGTCTAATGTTGGAAAGCGGCTAATGTTTGGCGCTTCGCGATGACTAGACGCCTCGCTTGGGACGCTCACTAAGGTACTGCATACTACAACTGCTAAAATGGACGGAGTTAATACTTTCATGATTTCTTCCTTTAGTTTTAGATTATATTCATAGCTAATAACGGGGGAGAGGTTTGATTGGATGCAGGAAATTTAAAATTAATTTAAATAAATGTGAATCTTTATTGTATATTATTGATTATAATGAAATTTAATTTATTAGTGTTTTTGCAATATTGTTGTGAAGTACAGTGCAATAACATAAAAAAGCCAGCAAACGCTGGCTTTGTTTTTTTGTATTATTTTACTGATTAGTGGAGGCGCAATTTAATTACAAAAAGCGCACTTTTTTACAGTAATATTAGCTCTGTTGTATACAAGACTTCAGTCGGCAGACCCGTCGGAGAACCACCAATTGGCTCCAAACTAATTGCCAATAGTGCTATATCTTGGGCACTAAAGCGGCTGTCTTTGAGTAATGACTTAACACCACCTTTTGGTAAAAGGCCCAACGATATAGGCGTGTCCTGACCTTTGAGGATCATCCATAATTGGTAATCTTTGTCATTTCTTGCAACTAACTTGTCACTGGCTTTAATAGATAGGTTTTGCTCATTAATATCAATAAACCACAGTGGTTGCTCTGCTGCATCTTTAAACAAAGCAATCTGTTGTGTAGGTTGCACTGGCGTTTGCGGCTGCCAAATAATTACTGCAAGTACAATACTGGCAGCAGTGGCAATGAGCGACCATGCCTTCCAAATATGTGCTTTAGGCTTGATTACATTAGAGTCAGTGGACGATGATTTAGCTGGCTCAGAGGCATCGATACGCTGAGATATAACTTGCCAAACCTCATCACTTGGTGGCTCAGATTGTATGGAGCTTGCTAAGTTATTTAAATGTTGTTCCCATATCCATGTTGCTTCTCTAACGCGTGTTGAGGTGAGCATTAAACGCTGAAAACGTTTACGGGCTGAACCCGTTAGAGTGCCTAAAACATACTCTGCTGCAAGCATATCAATCAGTTTTTGATTATCATAATTCATAGTGTTAAGCACCTTTGCAGCTGTTGTAAGCCCCGTCTGATCCAGCTTTTGACTGTACCAAGTGGAGTCTCCACATGATCCACCAGTTCACTGTGAGTTAACCCTTTATAATAGGCTAAATGGATCGCTTGTTTTTGCTGCTCATCCAATTGTTCCATACAATCAACGAGCTTAGTTTTATCTTCATAATCAACCGTTATTGCGGTATCTGCAACCGGTTCAAAGTGTTCGCTGTCATTGTCTAGGCTTTGCTCCTTACGCACCTTATGGTAACGCAGTGAGTCTAAACTTCGATATCTTACAATACTGATCATCCAGCTAATAACTGTCCCTTTGCTGGCTTGGTATTCAGATGCGTTATGCCAAATTTTGACAAACGCATCCTGCAACGCTTCTTCTGCATGAGCACGATTAGTCAACATTTTTAAGCTGATAGCAAATAGTTTTGGGCTGGTTGCATTATAGAGCTTTGCAAAAGCCTGTTTATTTCCCTGAGCGGTTTGGCTCAGCAACGGCAATAGTTCATCGATTTCCATAAAGTTCCTGTTGTTATTATTAGTAAACGTTTGAGGTTGATAATTGGATGCAAAATAGATTGCAGGGTTAAGTGCAGAGTATAATGCTCTAAATCTAGCAGCCATTTACGGCTTGGCAAGCTTATTCGATCAGTTTTTAAGCATGCAAAACGTATTAAATTAATACAATTAAAGCAAAAATAAGCTTAAACGTTATAAAAATGTGTTTTTCAATAATAAAAGCACCGTTTTAGTTATGGTTAAACAGTGGGTGAATGTAATACACTGTGGGAAAAGCACACAACACAAGAGAGATTAAAATGGCAGCATTTGGTACGGTATTTATGCCACAAATGATCCAAGCGAGATTTACAGATAATGCTTGGAGTGAAAGCGAAATTGTTCCTTCCGATAAAATAGAACTGCACGCTGGGGCACACGTTCTTCACTACTCAAGCACATGTTTTGAGGGTTTAAAAGCCTTCCGCCACGAAGATGGCTCAATATATATTTTTAGAATGGATGCTAATATTGCACGTATGCAGCAAAGCTCGAAGTTATTAAGCTTGCCAAGCTTTGAAGGGCCAAAGCTTACGAAAATGATTACCGATATTGTTAAAGAATACGCTGACGAAACGCCTTTACCGCCGGGATCAACGTACATTCGTCCAACGCATATCGGTACTGAAGCTGCAATTGGTAAAGCAGCAGTGCCCTCTGCAAGTTCACTTATGTATGTTTTATTGTCGCCTGTTGGTGATTACTTTGCTGGTGGCTCAACGGCATTACGCGTTTTATTAGAAGAAGATGGCATGCGTTGCGCGCCACACATGGGAATGGTTAAAAGTGGTGGTAATTATGCCAGTGCATTGGCGCCAATTTCAGCAGCCCGTGAAAAATATCAAGCAGATCAAATTTTATTTTGCCCAGGTGGTGATGTTCAAGAAACAGGTGCAGCTAACTTTATCTTAATTGATGGTAACGAGATCATCACTAAAGCATTAGACAGCACTTTTTTACATGGTGTGACACGCCACAGTATTTTGACTATTGCCAAAGATTTAGGCATGACAGTGTCAGAACGTAACTTTACAGTCACTGAATTATTAGAGCGTGCAGCTAAACCGGGTACTGAGGCTGCGCTTTCTGGTACAGCCGCTGTTCTTACTGCGGTGGGTACTTTTATCCATAACGATAAAGAGTATAAGGTAGGTACTGGCGAGCCGGGCCCTACGACAACCCGTTTACGCCAAGCATTGAATGATATTCAATGGGGTAAAGCACCTGATACGCATGGTTGGTTAACCAAAGTAGACGTTTAATTCCTGCGTAATTCAATATGCCCAAGTAACAGCAACACATAATTTTGGTGTGCTGAAACTTGGGCTTTTTCATTTCAATATCCTACGCTTACACTGTAAGTAACTCACACCTGTGTGTAAAATCAACGCAAAGCCTTCAATGAGAAAACTTTAGTTATTGAAATTTAAAAACTTTTATTTTATTTATCTCGGCGTAATAATTGCAAACTACCTTACAAAGTGGTTTGTTTATTAAATACTAACCACATAAAATTAATAACAAAGGAGAGTCTATGTGGGCTGCAATTAGTTATATCGTGTTAGCATTGGTATTTATTGTGATGGGCTGGCAAGTTGATGCTGTTTATTTTTCCATTATGTTTTATTGGACCGCACTCTCATTGCTGCTTGTAGGTGGCGCGTACGTGTTTAACGTAGCTAAAATTTTTCGTAAGCGCGAAAACGGTGTTATTCCTTTTTATATCCGTTGGGCTTTCGTGCCTTTTTTATTGGGTGCACAAGTGTATAACGCGTGGAGTCGTAAACGGGATAAAGTGCCGCCATTACAACAAATTAATGACCATTTATTTTTAGCGTGTCGATTATTCCCCTCGGACATAGACACCATGAAAGAAAATAACATTACAGCTATCTTGGATGTTACCTGCGAATTTGATGGACTCGAATGGTCTTCAACTCAGGAGAATATAAAATACCTGAATATTCCTGTACTTGACCACCGCGTGCCTACGCGTTCGCAGCTTAATCAAGCTCTAAACTGGATTGACCATCATATTAAAGCCGATCGTCGTGTGGTAGTGCATTGTGCATTAGGTCGTGGGCGGTCTGTGTTTGTTATGGCCGCTTATTTATTGAGTCAAAATAAGGATGCGGATGTTCATCAAGTATTAGCCCAAATTAAAGAGACTCGTGAAACAGCTAATCTCAATAAACACCAGTTACGTCATTTAGTTAAACGTCATCGCAGTGGAGAGTTGCTCATTAAGAACAAGGCAGTGTTAATTGCCAATCCTGTATCTGGTACCAAGCTGTGGCAACAAAAAAAAGACATGATTATTAATCGCTTGTCTGCCTATTATGATTTGACAGTGTTAACAACATCAAAAGATGAAAATGGTATTGTATTAGCAAAACAAGCTATGAATGACAGCCCGAATTTGATAATTGCTTGTGGCGGCGATGGAACAGTTGCAGAGGTTGCTAGTGTACTTGTCAATACCGATTGTAAACTCGGCATAATTCCTTTGGGTACAGCCAATGCACTCGCACATGTTTTGATGGGGATAAAATCTAAATTAATCCCCGTTGAAACGGCATGCGACCTTATTATTGATGGACAAACTCAACATATGGATACAGCTTACTGTAATGGTGAGCTTATGCTGCTATTGGCAGGTATTGGCTTTGAGCAAACGATGATAGAAAAAGCAGACCGTGAAAGTAAAAACGCGGTTGGTCAAGTTGCATACTTGCAAGGTTTTTGGCAAGCGTTAGGCCAGCAAAAAGCGCAAAAGCTGAGTGTGCAGCTAGACGATAACGAGCCTCAAGAGTTGTGTACAAACAGCTTGATAGTGGCTAACGCGGCTCCATTTACAACTTTACTTGCACAAGGTAGTGGGCAGCCTGATCACAATGACGGCTTATTAGATGTCAATTGGTTAACGCCTAATGTAGATAATTCGACTAATGTATTTAGTATTGCAGAGCTTGTATTAAGCAGTGTAACGCAGGCTCATCTAGCGATAAACTCGCATCACACTAATGCTCGTCGGGTAGTGATCAGTGCTGCTGATGAGATTAAGTATGTGATAGATGGCGAAGTGAAAACAGCAAGCGAATTAGTGATCAAGATTGAACCTAACTCACTCGCTGTAGTATGTGCAGAGCAGGCTGTTTAATTACTTTTTAATACTTGGCCAGACAAAGCCGCTTGCTTGCGGCTTTGTTTCTAAGCAGTTATCCAGATAAAGCTGTTCCACCTTAGTGCGTGCCCAAGGGGTTTTGCGTAAAAATTTAAGGCTCGATTTAACGCTAGGATCAGACTTAAAGCAGCGAATGTCCACTTGTTCGCCCATGGCTTTCCAACCAATTGTTTGTTCAAGTTTTACGAGGATCTGTTCAAGAGTTATACCGTGTAATGGATTGTTAGCTTGCTGATTCATAATTCACTATAGCGTTAAAAAATTCGGAGCTATTGTAGCCTATGTGGCCGTTGATACCAACGCGATATCTTTGCACACTACTAAATAAGCTAATTAACCCGAATTGTTTTAGGTGTTTTTGGGTAAATAATCTCATTCTTATCATCAAGCATTAACCAACTTAATGCACTGTTATTGTGATGTGGTTTTTTTGCAGCACAGATGACTTTTAAATTAGCCATCACAATAACAGCGCCTTCACTATAGCGCTTATCATCAAACCAACACACTGATTGCTGGGTTATTGCATCTTGAGGGGTTACTAACAATGTTGTTTTTGAATTGTTCCCAAAGCTATTTACTGAGTAAATAAAACAAACAAAACATAGACCTATAGTACTTAAAATTCTCATGTTCAGCCTTTGCATTAAAAAATAACTCCACTAAGCTTATACCCAAACCTCCTCAAAATGCGAGTTTAATTGGAATTAAAAGTGATTTAGGCAAGGCATTGATTGTAAGTAATAGTGGTTCTATTGTTAAAATCAGTATCGCAGTATAAATATATTTAAATCAATCTATTGGGCGTTTTATAGGGGCTAACTCTCATCGTTTTTACTCCTTAAAAGTAATGGCTATTATTGCAAAGTAATGCTTTGTGATTAAGCACCTGTGAAATGCTTAACTCTGTATCTAAAGGTGGCTTGGGCATATAGCCAAGTTACAAAAATATACCTGCAGCAATTTTTCAATAAGTTGCTAATAAGTGTTTTAGAGTGACTTGGGTATAAAATGTGTTAGGGTAAATAATCAATAAAATAATAATTTCGAAAACAAGGTGAACACATGCAATTTAACCAAAAGATGATGGATGAATTTGAACTGCTTGCTAAATTTCCTGTTAGCAGCAAAATGCAAGGTATTAAGATTCATAGCGATGCAAACGACAGTGTTATTAGCGCCGCGCAGCGTTTATTTGAAAAAGGGATTATAGATAGCCCAGACGGCGGATATTTAACCGATCTGGGTTTAGATTTAATTGAGCATGTTACTGTGATACACAGCGCGCTGAGTAGTTAGCCAGCATCAAGCTGATTTTGCGGTGCTGCATCACTAAATGCAGCTAACGTATTACAATGCGCGTATATGGCTGCTATTTTTGGATATGCAGTCATATCGACATTAAAGCGCAACGCATTAAATACTTGTGGCACTAAACACACATCAGCTAGACTCGGTTTATCTCCAACACAAAAATCATGCTTCTCATCCAGTAATAACTCTAGCTTTTCAAAGCCTACTTCAACCCAATGACGGTACCATTTATTTTTGGCTTCATCATCAACCGCAAGCTCGGTGCTTAAATACTTAAGTACGCGCAAGTTATCGATAGGGTGAATATCACACGCTACGGCATAACTTAAATTACGGATTTGTGCTTTTTCCCATGTATTGCCGTAAATCAACGGGTGTTGAGGGTACGTTTCATCAAGGTATTCTAAAATGGCTAACGATTGTCCTAGCACTCCTTCCTCAGTTTCAAGTGCGGGTAATAAACCTTGTGGGTTTTTACTTAGATATTGCTCACCTTGCTGCTCTGACTTTAATAAGTTTACAGGTACCAGCTCATGGTCAATGGCTTTTAAATTAAGTGCAATGCGCACGCGGTAGGCCGCTGATGAGCGAAAATAAGTATACAATTTCATGATTTGACCCTATTAAGCTTTAAAATGTTTTTTAATTGTACGCCAGCAATCAGTATAGTTTGGTTGACGCTCTTTGCCCTCAAGTGCATATTTTGTAGGCGAAATAATGTAGCGAGACTCAAACATGAAGGCGAGTGTGTTCTCGTAGCGTTGAGGTTCAAGCTCAGCATTTGACGCTTTTTCAAATACATCGGCTTCAGGACCATGCGGTGACATGCAGTTATGCAAGCTCATTCCACCAGGCACGAAACCATGTTCTTTTGCATCGTACACCCCTTCAATGAGACCCATAAACTCACTCATAATATTACGGTGATAATAAGGCGGGCGGAAGGTATTTTCAGCGACCATCCAACGTGGCGGGAAGATAGCAAAATCAATATTTGCGACACCTTCAGTGCCTGATGGCGACGTAAGTACAGTAAAAATTGACGGATCTGGGTGATCAAAGCTCACGGTATTCATTACATTGAAGCGCGCTAAATCGTATTTATACGGTGCACTATTGCCTGTCCACGCGACAACATCTAGCGGGGAGTGCCCAATATCACAGCTGAACATATTTCCGTTAAACTTAGTGATTAATTCAAACTCGCCTTCTTTATCTTCAAATGCGGCCACAGGGTATTGGAAATCACGGTCATTCGCATAGCCATTGGCGCCCACAGGGCCGCGCTCAGCTAATACGTATGCATGGCCGTAGTTTTCACAAATATACCCTCGGGCCGTATCAGATAACAGCATTACTTGAAATTTGATACCTCGTGGTATTACCGCAATCTCTCCTGCTTTAACTGTTAGGTTGCCGCATTCGGTTTTAAGTAGTAGTTCGCCTTGCTGTGGAACAAACAGCATTTCACCATCAGCGTTATAAAAATAGCGATCGGTCATTGATTTATTTGCTACATACACGTGAATCCCAATTCCTGCTTGGCCGTTGGCATTGCCATTGGCTGCCATTGTAATTAAGCCATCTATAAAGTCAGTGGGTGTTGATGGTATATCGATTGGGTTCCAACGTAGCATTGTTGGTGGAGTAGGTACTTCAGTGATTGGCGCTGTGCGAATTAAGCCATTGTCAATGCTACGATAATCACCTTGCACAACAGAAGGGCGAATGCGATACATCCAAGTACGGCGATTGTCAGCGCGCGGGGCAGTGAACGCTGTCGTGCTAAATTGCTCGGCATACAAATCATATTTTACTTTTTGAGGGCTAAATTGACCAATAGGTAATGCACCGGGTAGGGCTTCGGTTTCAAACTCATTACCAAACCCTGTCATGTATTTTAATTCGCTTGTCATCACTCGACTCCTTTGTGTTTTACTGTAAGATACTCTCATGTGAGAATAAATTCAAACCTTCCGTTTTTATAGCGCTGTACATATTTATGGACAGGAAAAACACGACTGTAAAGCCCATTATGGGGAGATAATAAGACAATGGCACTCGATTTAGCGACCTTTTTACCTTATCGATTAGCAAACCTAGCCAGTAAAATGAGTGAGGAGTTTGCGGATGTATATCAACAACAAAGCGATTTAACTATTCCACAATGGCGTATTTTGTTTAATTTAGCGCAATTTGGCCAAAGCCATGCAAAAGCATTATGTGAGCAAGCCGCAATGGACAAATCCACCGTATCACGGGCGATTAAAGCATTAATAGATAAGCGTTATATAGTGAGTTTGGTTAACCCACAAGATAAGCGAGCTAGTTTACTCGCACTGAGTGATGAGGGACTAAGTTTATATAAGCAGTTGGCACCAGCTGCATTAGCATGGGAGCAGGATTTATTAGCGTCACTGACACAAGATGAGTATACGGTTTTGTTAAGTTGTTTAGACAAATTACAAACAAAATTAGAGGCATAAAACAAAAAGCCCATCATAAGATGGGCTTTAGAATAACTTGGTACAAGTTAACTTGGAAAATTAGAAAGTGTATTTAACACCAACACGCATTTCCCACAGTGATGGTCTTGATTCAACGCTTGTACCTGATGGGTCTTTAAACTCATTAAATACATACTGGCCATTCACGATGTCAGCTGAAACAGCACTTTGTAGTGCACTACCCGTTTTAAGTACGCCCCAGTCATCGTTTATCATGTTACCAATGTTCTTGATAACAAAGTATGCAGCGCCTTTTTGGCCCTCGCCGAAGCCCATAAACTCTTGCTCAACTTTGAAATCTAGTGTTACCCACCAGTCGCCATCGATGCTGTTACGGTTGTTAATTTTACCGCGTGTTAGGCCTTCACTCTCAACCCATTCATTAAATGCCGCTTGGTCAAAGTCATCGCCATATACAACTTGGCTGTCGTCAAGCGTTGGTACGTAAAGTAATTGACGACTGTTATCGTTATAACCTAGGCCACCTGAGCGCGAATCAAACGCGTACGAGTACGGGTTTGTTTGCTGTGCTTGACCAAATAAGTTGAACTTGGTTTCGTAACCATCAAAAATTTCATGGTTGTACGATACGCTCATAGTGAAACGATGAGGGATTTCGTAGTTAGACGTTGCAAGGCCTGGGTTTTCTGAATCAGATACTGCAATACCATGGTAGTTAGAAAACGCAACAGAGCTGGTCATTGGATGAACATCTTTGGCAATGGTATAAGCATATGAAAGTGCTAAATCAATACCGTTGTCGAAAGACTTGTTCATCGCTAATGATAAAATCTGTGAGTATGCATCGTCACCTTTTACATTAGTAAGAAGGAAGTCTGAACCACCGTTGTAAATCGGGCGGCCATCTGGTGCAACGCCTGTTTGCTCGTAAGCTAGGTTTTTAACGATTGCTGAGTCTTGCTTATCAGTGTAAAGATAATCAACGTTAAACACGTAATCGTTTTCAGTGATATATGTAGCACCAAGCGAGAACTTCCACTCTGATGGGATTTCAAAATCAGGATCTGTTACGTTAACATCAGCATCCGCACCACCTTGACCTACAGCGTCGTAAAGGTCTTGTGGAATATCGTAACCAGGTTGGCCATTGCCATTAAATGCCACCGCGTCAGGACCTAGGATTTGCATACCACGTTGATTAATTTGTATATTACGAACGCCATCGTTTGAGTAGCTGTTTGAAATCCACACATTTGGATTACCGCCAGAGTACAAGCCAATACCACCACGGAATTCTAATTCATCGCTGTAAACCCAGTTAACACCTAAGCGAGGTTGTAATAAATCAACACCGTCTAAGTTTTGGCTGTTTGAAAAGCCGTAACGGTCTTCAAAATTTTGGTTATATGTTGGTACATCATCACTGGTGTAAAAATCATAACGAAGACCTGCAACAATTGAAATATCGTAATCAATTAGCTCAAACTTATCTTGGAAATATAAGGTGTTTAAGGCGTATTTGAATTCACCCGCTGCGTCATCCGGGTTATGGCTTGCTGCGTTACCGTAATACACACGAGCAATACCATCTTCAAAGTCCTGTATTGAACTAAAGCGGTACTCACCTTCGTTATGTTGTACGAATAAGTTGAATACATCTAGTTCTTCACGCTCATAACCAAATGAAAGTTCGTGATCTTCTAGGTAGTAAGTACCCGCAAGTTTTAGCGATAAGTTATCGTATTTAAGTTTGTTGGCTTGGCGAGAATCATCTGGACCAAGGTATACGTCAACATCACCTGTATCGATTCTAAACTCACCAAAACCTGATGCAGCATCAAGAGAGTTTTGACGGTTATCAAGTTTTGAATAACCTACGCGTACTTCAGTTGAAAAGTCATCTGTCCAATCTGAGTAGAACGAGGTTACGTATGATTGAAGCTCTGCGCCACGTTCATAAAAGTGATTTGATAAAGATAAACGGCTTGAACCGCTATCAGATTGCGCCAGTGAATAACCATCGTTGTAGTTATAAACAAAGCTTGCACGGTGATCGTTGTTGATGTTCCAATCAAGTTTTACTAAGATTTTCTCATCTTCGACTGGCATACTTGGTACCATAGTACCCGGGTCGTAATCATAAGAGTCGATTGAGATTTGTCTAATGCGGTCTACCGTTGCTTGGTCAATACGGCCATTTGCAAACGGGGCATAGTCAAAAATTTGTGCGCCTTCCAGTTTTTCATATGAAGTGAATAAGAATAGCTTATCTTCAATTAGTGGAAGACCGACATTAAAGCCATAACGTTTCTCTGAGTAGTCACCTAAGTCTTGTTTTTCGCCTTCGATTGAATCGCCAGACATAGCATCATTGGTGTAGTCATAGAAAAAACCACCTTTGATTTCGTTTGTGCCAGACTTAGTTACAGCGTTGATGTTACACGATGTGAAACCACCATATTGCACATCAAATGGAGCAAGCTCTACAGCTACTTGTGCAATTGAATCGAAAGAGAAAGGCATTCTTTCAGTTGGGTAACCGCTTGAGTTCAAACCGAAGTTATCGTTCATACGCATACCGTCAACAGTTAAGCTATTGAAGCGTGGGTTACCACCACCACAGTTAATAGCGCCTGCGTTTGTCTCGTCAATATAGATACGTGGGTCGGCACGAATAATGTCTTTTAAGTCGCGGTTAATAGCCGGTTTGTTTTCCAAATCATCTAATGAGAAATGAGAAGCAGGGCCAGTGCTGCCTGATTGTGAGCTGATAGGTGCGCCACTTACAACAATTTGTTCCATTTGTTGTGAACGTAGGGCCACAGAAATAGGGTAAGTTTGACCTAGTGTTAGATAGACGTCGTCTAGTTGCGTGTCTTCGTAAGTATCAGAATCTACGATTATTTTGTATGGGCCACCAACACGTAAACCCTTTGTAGAAAAGTTACCTTGTTCGTTTACCGTTGTTGTTTTTGTTGAACCAGAAGGTATATGAATAATAGTAATTTGCGTGCCTGAGGCAGGGTTACCATTAGGGCCTGTGATTTGACCTTTTACAGATGATGCAGTTTCATTTGCAAAAGCAGCACCACTTGCGCCAACACATGCTGCAATAGCAAGTGATAGAGCAGTTTTGCGTAGTTGAATTTTCATTATTAATTTCCCGTGTAAGGTATTATATTTTAGTAATTTTAAGTTGTAACATGCTTGGTTTGCTAAGCATTAAATTGTACCCATTCATTTTATTACAAATAGATTACATTGCACACAAATTTGTAATAAAAATAATGATAGGCGCTGAAATGAGTGCCTTAATCATGAAATACACTGTAATTTAAGTGTTTTTTATGACAGTAGTATGAAATCGATTATTTTAGATATAAAAAAACCCGCCAATAAAGCGGGTTTTTGATTATTCACTTACACAGTGGTATTAGAACTTGTAGCTAATGCCAATTTTAGCTTGCCATGCAGATGATGACGTTGTGATTTGGCTGTAGTTACGAACATCGGCCCCGTTATAACGGCTATCGATGATGTAGCGGCCTTGGTCATCTAGACCACCGAAGTCATACACTGCTTGGTCAGAGTAACCTAGGCGTTTTTCAACACCCCAATCGCTGTTAAGTAAGTTAGCGAAGTTATCAACCATGAAGTAAACTTCACCGCTGTGACCTTTAGCAAAACCAGGTATTTGTTGCTTGATGCTTACGTCCATCGTGGTAACCCATGGCTGTGTGCCTGAATTACGGTCAAGTATTTTGCCACGTTCAGAAATACCTGCGCGATTAAGTAGCGTTTCAAGTTCAGACCAGCTCATGCCTGACTCTTCCCAGTTTACATTAGCGTCATCAGCCCCTGTTGGGATATATGCTAAGTAAGCAGAACTTGAGTTAAAGTCACGTGAGTCACCTAAGTCACCATCTTGGTACATGCCCATAGTGTAACTAAATGGACGACCTGAACGACGCTCAAAGTACATATTAAACTTAGTTTCATAGCCTGCGAAGAACTCAGTGTTGTAGCTCACGTTGATCTTAAAGCTGTGCTCAACTTCATATGAACCGCGTTGCGCTAAATCTTCGTTACGGTTTTGTGTAATGTTGTACTGGTAGTTACTTTGTGCACGCGATGAAGAACCTGATGCTGCTTCAGTAATATCTTGGTGCGCATAGCTAGTTGAAATATAAAGCCCGTTATCCCACTCTTTAGCAAGTGCTGTTGAGAAGATAACTGAGCGACCGTCTTCAGATGAATTCGTCATCGCGATGTCAAAGTTATCTTGTAAATCGCCAGAGTAAATACTCTCTTGAATTAAACGTTCTCCATCAGCAGCAGTACCTACAGGGCGAATGGCTGTGTTGTGCCAAACTGCTTCATTTTCTTTAACATGGTAAGCAATTTCAGCCTGCCATTTGAAGCCATTGCCTAGTAACTCTGAATCAAAATCGTATTCAAAGCCTACTTGTGAACGAATGCTTGAAGGCAGTTCAAAGTTTGGATCAACATAGTTGGTGCTACCTGCACCTTGAACTAAGGTGTTTTTAATTTCATCTGGTACAACGGTAATGTCTGCAGGGTTATTTGCATAATACTCGTTGATTGCGCTTTGCGGTGCAGCTACAAAGGTAATACCGTCATTTTGGTATGAGTTGTTATACCAAACGTTTGGAATACCACCTTGGAAACGACCAACGCCACCGTTGATAGTAAGGGCTTCGGTTGCATAATATTTAAAGCCAACACGCGGTAAAATAATATCTAGACCGTCTAGGTTTTCTTGGTTAGTAAAACCATAAGTGCTTGCAAAGTTTTCATTAAGCGTTGGTTTGTCATCTGATGCTAGGCGCTCATAACGAATACCGGCTGACATTTCTAAATCGTCGCCAATGTAGAATGTGTCTTCAATGTATAACGCTAATTGACTGCGTGTTGCATCGTATGCTGTATCAGCAGCGTTGTTTGTGTACGCATTGCTATAAGAGAAATCATACTTATCTCTGAAGTTACCTACTTCACGATTTGCAAATCCGTCAAACGTATCAAATTCCCACGAGCCTAATGAGTTCGCAGCAAACAAGTTGTACAGATTAAGTGACTCGTAACGAGCACCAAAGCTAAGCTCATGTTCATCTAACAGATAAGTTGCATCAAGTGTTAAAGTAAGAGTTTCAGTTGCAGAAGAGTTTGCATGACGGAATTCGTCAGTACCAAACTGGAATGCAGGGCCACGGAAACGTTCTTCAACTTTTACACTACCAATGTTTGAGTTAGTAATGCTGTCAGAGCTTACATCTTTATAAGCAATACCGATTTCAGTTGAGAAATCTTCATTCCAATCAGAGTAAAGTTTTGATGAGAAGTTATTAAACTTAGTTGCATAGGTGTAACGTGATGATGCTAAATCGACTGTGCTGCCACCCGTACCAAAATTACGCTCATCTTGGTCATCTTGCCACTGGTAAGTAAAGTCTAAACGGTGATCATCGCTTACATTCCAGCTTAACTTAACTAATAGTGATTCATTAGTATCTTCTGGGTCGCTACCTAGAGAATCTTGCATACCATAAACTGAATCTAAGATTGAGATAAATTGGTTATAGCTTTCTTCAGATACATCGTACTCGTTGGTCGCGCCTGAACCTTCAAAACCGTAATCTAGGTCAAGCTCACTCTTCCAGCTGTTATAGTTTACAAAGTAAAAAAGCTTGTCTTCAATTAAAGGGCCGCCAACATTAAAGCCAAAACGCTCTTCTGTTTGACTAGGAGCTACTTTATTTACTTCGTATGTGCGGTGACCGTCTTCATCTAAAACAGAGCTGCCATCGGCAGTTATTTGTGAAATGCTGTCTACATCACCGGCGATATCAGGTGTTGATGTTTCGTAAAAACCAGAAAACTTAAACTCGTTGGTACCTGACTTTGTTACAGCATTGATTGTGCCGCCACCAAAGTTACCTTTAGATGCCGAAAACGGTGAAACATCAACTGAGATTTGCTCTATCGCATCAAGCGCTACAGGTGGTTGTGCAGTAGGGTAACCACCATAGTTAAGACCGAAGTCATCGTTTTGACCGATGCCGTCAACGGTTAAGCTATTTGAACGTGGGTTGCTACCAGCGAATGTTAGTTCGCCATTACCGTTGATGCTTGCAAGTGGATTTAAGCGCGCAACATCTTTGATATCGCGATTAAAACTTGGCATGTTATCTATGGTGTCTTCACCAAATACGCTGCTTGAACCACCTGACTGTTGTACGATTTTATAGCCAGATACTTCGATCTTTTCCATGCTTAACGGTGCTAACTGTGATGATAAACGATATGTATCACCTAGCTCTAAATAAATGTTATCCAACGTTGTGTCGTTAAATGTGTCTGAATCTACAACAACAGTGTAAGGACCACCTACGCGCAAACCATTTGCGATAAACGTACCACTTTCGTTAGTCGTTAATTCACTCACAGTACCTGTTGGTTGGTGGATAACTTTAATTTTAACATTGGCAGCGGCAGCGCCAGAAGGCGTAGTAATTTTACCGCGCATTGCTGATGATGTATCTGCTGCCATAGCACTCGTTGAAACACCTAAAGCGAGTATTACCGCTCCAGTTAATTTCGAAAGACGAAGCTTGTTCATTTTGTTGATTCCCGTGTAATAGGTTATTTAAGGTTTTTACTAATTGATGTTAGATGGCATCTTAAGTGCCTTGTCTAACGGTTTTGCTGAGCTATCGAACAAAGTATTCAATAACCCTGCGAGTCTGATACCGGCTTGAAGTAAGCGCGTTTTAACAATCGGAACATTGTTGTAAATGTAGCCATAACTAACTTTATCGTTTTCTAATTTGTATAAGTTAGTGGCTAAGTTATGTGATTCGGTTAACCATTGCTCAGGTGAGCTTGCAAGGTACTCAGCTTTTATTTCAGCATTATGAATGTCGATAAATTGTGCAAACTCAGTGAACGATAAGTTTTCGCTTTCAACTAATTTGGTATCCCAAAGTGAATGCAGGTTGGTGTTTTCACCAAAGAAGGTTACTTTAATGCGGTTACCGCCTCTATCTTCGGCACGGCCAGCGTGAAATGGTTGGTGTGCATCACCCACTAAGTGAACAAGAAACCGCAGGCTAAAACGTTTAGCGTCCACAGTACTTTTTTCGTTCTTAAGCGTCTCAATAGCAAAGTACATTCCTTCAAGAATATTTTTTACATTATCTTTATTTAATTTATGAGAATGGTCGTGAGAAAACTGTGAAGAATTAGTAGGGGAGTTAATATAGTGCCAGCGAGAGGATTTCTTTTGCCAAAACTCGCTTGGGTTCGAACGCATTTCATCAGCCCAAGTAGATATTTGTGCAAGGCTTTCACCTTCTAATAGTTTGCTAAGTGATGAGCGGGTGGTATCGGTTATGTGGTTATCGGCAACCTGGCCAACAATCCTGTGGCCATTTTGACCCCAAGCGAGCGCATTTTGGGATGTAAAAAGAATGCTAATAGCTAAAAAACAACTGAGACCACTAATCCGATTGCTTAACATTTGTATTTTCCTAAAAATAAATTAACTGCGTACTGAACTATTCTTAGAGGTCAATTGTCCTGATTTTTAGTGGAATAGGAAGGACTCAACAAGATTCATAATTTCTTGTTCATAATCATTTAATATCAATAGCTTGTTGGTTTTGAGTAAAATTACCTATTGTAATGAGTAATTAAAATTGTTCAAATAGCGATATATTTAGTTTTGGATTGTTGAAGATTTGAAAATTAAGCAGCAGATATTATCCCACTCTACATTTGTTACAGTTTTACTACTGTTTTTTGTGGTGCTTTGGTTTGTCACTCAATCGTTTGTCGCTACTGAACCGAAAACGCTTAAGCCTTTAATAGAAACGTCGAGCCGGTGTTTTACATCTGCTTCGCAAAACAAAGAGCAATTAATTATTTATGCCACGTCACAAAAAGTAGCTAAATCAATTATTAATAGTTTGTGTGAAGATGCTGTTGTGACAAAACAATACGGTGAAGTGCGAGGTTTTTGGGGGTATCGTACTGCTGACAGTATTGAGTTTGTGGGTAAAGGAATTGCTGATCTTATATTAGCGAAAAACAATATTATGTCTGCCTTTAAGGCTGAATCTACTTATAACTACCAACCAATAGTGGGTTTTCCAAGCTATACCGCATTTTTTATTTCAGCAAAAGAAAAGCCTAAAATCGAAAAACAGTATTTTTTAGATAAACGAATCGGCTTATTAGATTATCCAACCAGTCGCTCAGGCCATATTTTACCAAAACAAACCTTTAAAGAGTTAGGAATCAACTTAGAAAACTTAGACGTAACCTACGCAAGTTCCCACAGTGAACTTAGGGAGTTACTCGCAAACGGTGAGGTAGATATTATAGCTTCATTTTGGAAAAATACGGATCAACAAAGCTTTTCAAAAAATTACATTACGCCTATCAGCAGTAATATTATTGGTACGCGCTGGTATTTAAAAATGCAACACGAAAATACTGATTTGTTATGTGCTATCCAAACAAATTTATTGGCATTATCACAATCACAAACATCTTCTTATTTTAATCATGTTGAGCCTTACTGGCAATGCAGTGATTCGGATGCTGTTTTTCTAGGAGAAGGGGATGATTAACAAATTTTGCCAAGCGGTAATAGTACTTGTTTTTATAAGCTCTATAGTGATTTTTAAAGCTGCGGGTTATTTACAGCAGCAACACAATATTGAAAATGTTATTACCCAAGCTGAAAAGCGTATAGCGCTTGATTTACCTCGGTTAGATTTGTCGAATGTTTTTTTAAAACACTCGGGCAATAGTGCTGCGATTAAAGGTTATCTCACGCGTTTGAATAAGGCACTAGACAATGAAGTTGTGACTGTGGAGGGGATTGGCGATACGAAGATAGAAGCAGCAGATTTAAGCAATAGGCCGTTAATTGTTCGCCATCTTACAACCAGTGATGACAGTGTTGCAGTCACGTTTCGCATTAATCATACATTGTGGCAGTTGTCTGACTTAATAAGCGCATTAATTTTGGCTTTTTTTGCTATGGCTTTTGGTTACTGGGCTGGGAGTATTAAACGTTCTAAAGTTGGTGCTATTAAGGCACGTAAGCAAGCAGATGAAACGGATGCACCTGAGCCGTTTAAACTAGTTATAGATCTTAATACCAAAACATTAGGCAGTACGCATGATGCAGCATTGAATGTATCATTAGCGAATAAACCGTTATGTTTTTATTTAGCGCTGATTGAGTTTTGTAGCGAGCAGCCAGATACTATCTTAAATCAAAATAAGAATGTACCTGATGAATTAATTGATATAGCAAACAAATATTTTTACCGACTCATAGAGCTCGGGCATACGATTCGTAAACGGCCCAACTTTTCTAATAGCCTAGAAAAAACACTCAGTGAAATTCGTGCTGCATTGGATGAGGTGTTAGTTGAATACCCCGAATTAAAAGAGATATATTACCCACCGAAAGCGCATGGCGAAGGGTCACGCTCGCGTCTACATAGCTATGGTTTGAACCAAATTAGCAGCGAATGTATAGAAGTGATTGGTAAATAACTGAGCTAAATAATTAAACCATGCGGTTTAGTTTATAACGTTAATGAACCTTTAAGTGAATATAAGGTGGGAATTGCTGAACGCAATAGAACAGCAATTTATTAAATTAACTGTAGCAGCACTGAGGTTAATTAAACCTCAATGCTGCTAATTGTTTACTAACGTTATTTAACCTGAACTCTAGATAATAAATCTATCTCCAGCGGCTACTTTTAACGCTAACTGCGTTGAATTTACTTGCAATAGGCTAGCTATTGACGCGTAAATTCGCCTTGTTATTGTTAAAAGTCTCCGGCTGGAGACTAATAAATATATTTGTGATTTAATATCAATACATTAGTACATCTCTTAACCAGAGTTCAGGTTATTTAGGTGCAAACGCTGCAGCATTGACTGGGCTGTTTTCTGTAAAGAAGCGCTTTAATGCTTGGGCGTCGGTTTCGTCAGTGCTAACAAACCCCTTACGGTGGGTCAGTGTTGGGTATCCATCGCCGCCAGAGGCGTTATAACTGTTAATACTCATACGATAAGTTGTGTTCAAATCCAATGGCTGGCCATTAATAAGTACATTAACTAGTTTGCCGTTTTCGCGTTTGAAACTCAATTTATGATACTGCATGTACGCGCCAGCATCGGGTGGGAAGCTTGTTACAACCTCTAAGTAATCCCATAAATCTTGGCCTTGCCAATCCATGTAGGTGATGCGATTTTTAAAAGGATGAACTTTCAAGATGTCTTTGTAACTGACTTCACCAGCAGCAATGCTATCGCGAATACCACCGCCACTAATAATACCAAAATCAGCGGCTACAGTGCTCATTTGGGCTGCAATTATTACGCGTGCTAAATTAGTTTGCTGATAACGAACCTTATTACGGTCACCTTCTAATTTTGCATCAACAAAGCCGATTTTTCCTTCAATTTGTTTAGCCCCTTTGGCTTGGTAGTCAGCTAAAAATGATTTTAGCTCAGGGTTAGGTGTGATGTACTTCGCAGCCAAAACGGGTTTTGTTGTGCCATCTGCTTGTGGTTGTTCTATGTATAAATTTACAGGAAGTAATTTGTAATCAATTAATGTTAGTTGGCCGTCTTGCAGTTTAAATTCAGCTTTACCTACGTATTTTCCCCATTCGTGCGCTTGCATGATCCAAGTACCATTTTGCTGATCTGGTTTACACGATTTACCCGGGCCAAAACTATCATCGTTGATATTTTTACCTGCCATACAGATCGGCTCTTGAGAGTGGCCGCCGATAATCATATCCAGTGTGTTTTTAGGGAGTGAACGAGCAAGTGTTACATCGCCTGGAGCATTAATACCAAATGCAGCATCTACAAAGTGTCCCATATGTGTAACAGCAATGGTAATGTCTGGTTGGTATTGCTTCTTTATCCTGGTAGCTAGTTTATTGGTTACGTCTATTGGCTCTTTGAACTCTAAACCGCCAATATATTGCGGGTTACCAATTTTAGCTGTATCGGTAGTGGTTAAGCCAATGACCGCAATTTTGAGCCCTTGTTTATTAAATATCTTATAAGGCTGAAATGCATTTTCACCGGTTTTTTTATCAAAAATATTAGCTGATAATAAGGGAAAGTTTGCCCATTGCTGTTGTTTTTTTAATACACTTAAAGGGTTATCAAATTCATGGTTGCCCAGCGCCATTGCATCATAGCCTATCAACGACATACCTTTAAAATCTGGCTCAGCAAATTGTAAATCAGACTCAGGAATACCAGTATTAATATCGCCACCAGAGAGTAGCAAAACAGCATGGCCTTGTTGTTGGGCATCACTGCGTAATTGATCAATTAACGTTTTACGTGCAGCCATACCATATTCGCCTTTTTCATTGTGCCAAAAGCGACCGTGATTATCATTGGTATGTAACACGGTTAAATAGCGTGCTTCATTTGAAGAGGGTGATTCGTGTGGTGTGATGTGATTACTACAAGCAGTAACACTTAATAGTAAGAGTAAACTAATAATTACGCGCATAATGTGACCCGTGTTGTCAGATGCTGTTCATTAAACGCGTAGTTTAAACTAAATTTATGACTAAATAACGTGTACAGCACTACTTTTTTAGTTTTCAGCCTCTAATTGTCCCGTAGCTGCTAATTGTCTGCGGTTTAGTTCTTGCTCAGCGAGTGCTGACTTCTCATGATTGTTACCCACCATCCAATTTAAAAAACTGGCTGGGAGTTTTGTATATGATTGACCTTGATGTAAGCCAAAGTCGCAAATCTGCTCATTGCTTTGTGACATGACGGTTTATCCTGTTGTGTGTGTTTTTATTGTCGTGGTCATCCTAACAAATAAAAAACCAAGAATTGAGATCATTTAGTTGTAAGCAGCGTCTATCTATAACATCAACGAATAAAGAATAAGGTGTAAATAAGTGTAACGCAGTTGTAACTGTTTTGATGTGATTTGTATTATTCGTGGTTTGTTGCTCGTAATTGGCGAAGTGTTTGTATAGTATTTTCATTAAATTTACATAAGAACAACACTCTAACTGGAAAAAACAATGAAAAAAATGATATTAGCAGGGCTTTTGGCGGTAACAACATTTGCCAGCAGCGCGACTGTTGTCGAAATGCAAACCTCGCAAGGAACCATCACTATAAATTTATTTGATCAACACACACCGAAAACAGTTGGAAACTTTCTGAGTTATGTAAACAACGAATCCTATAACAATACAGTGATCCATCGTTCAGTTAATAACTTTGTGATTCAAGGTGGTGGATTCACTTATGACAATGAGTTTAAAGCAATTGAAACATCGGATGCAGTTGCTAACGAGCCTGTTTTATCAAATGTAAAAGGCACTATCGCTATGGCAAAATTGGGCAGTGACGCAAACAGTGCCACCAGCCAATGGTTTTTTAATTTAAAAGACAATAGCGAAAATTTAGATAATCAAAATGGTGGTTTTACTGTATTTGGCCAAATTACGGCTGATAGCTATGATGTAATTGATGCAATTCGTGAACTAACACATTGCGGTGAAATACCTGTTGTTGGCATCACTACTGAGCAGTGTGCAGATCCAGATACTGTTCTTACTTCTGCTAATTTAGTTTCGATTAACAGTGTTGTTGTTTTGGACGATGATCCAAACTCGTCGATAAATCTATCACCAAAAGAAAGTACAAACAATAATGGCGATGGTTTGATTGTTACCCCTGATGAAAGTAGCTCTGGTGGAGCTATTGGTTGGTTTGTACTGCCATTAGCGTTATTAGGTTTTAAACGCCGTCGCACTGTTTAGGAGTTTTAAAAATAGTGCTATCAATTGTTTGATGGCACTATTAAATTTGTTACTTAAACGCTAAATACACGCAAAACAATGAGTATCCACAGTACTAAAATTAGTAAGCAGCCAATTAAAAAGCTGTAATAACGTGGTTTTACCTTGTTAGCTCCGATATGAATCAGCGTATGCACAATTCTTGATATCACAAAGCCCCATGCAACTGCCGTAAATAAAGTGCCTACTGCGCTCATTTGCATTGCTGTTAAACAAGCAACAAAGAAAAACACGGGCATTTCAAACTGATTAATAAAGTTTCTATCAGCGACCCTTACTTTATCACCTGCGTGTTCAAGCTTCATGGTGGCAAAGTCAGACATTGAGATTGTTTTGTTTTTTGCAGCAGCGAACCGACGACGCCCCATGATTACCATGACTGTAAAAGTCAACAAGACCTGTGCAAACATCGCCAATAACAAATACTTATCCATTTTGAGTCCTTTTTATTATTTAATTATAAAACTTGCCCAGACTAACAGTTTGTTTTTGCAATTTACAATGTGTTACAAAGTAAATAGGAAAATGATTGCAAGCATTTTGATATTTACCGATCATTCAAACAATAAATAAAGTGATGGATTAGCTCTTAATATGAAAAAAATTATCACCCTAAGTGCAATAGCGCTTGCTGTTTTATCAGGTTGCGGTACAACGACAACAACACCCGTTCAACAAAATACTGCATTATTATCAGATACCTTAGTAATAAGCCCAAATGACAATCGCGAATATAAAACGCTCAAGTTAGCGAATAACATTGAAGTGATTTTAGTCTCAGACCCAAGTGCAGAAAAGTCAGCAGCGGCGCTGAGTGTAGGGGTTGGTTTATTACATGACCCTATGAGTCAGCAGGGCATGGCTCACTATTTAGAACATATGCTTTTTTTAGGCACAGAGCGCTACCCAGACACTAAAGGCTATTCTGATTTCATGACTAAAAATGGTGGCGCGCACAATGCGTACACCTGGCTTGATATCACTAAT
This sequence comes from Pseudoalteromonas atlantica, assembly GCF_043641955.1. GTDB lineage: Bacteria > Pseudomonadota > Gammaproteobacteria > Enterobacterales > Alteromonadaceae > Pseudoalteromonas > Pseudoalteromonas atlantica_A. Next base: position 838,924 of record NZ_JBHZRV010000001.1, on the reverse strand, counting down.
TACATGTTTAAAGTAAACAATGATGCTTACGATGAAGCCCTCGACCGTTTTGCCGACTTTTTTAAATCGCCTAAACTTTATCCTGAATACACAGATAAAGAAAAAAATGCCGTAAATGCCGAGTGGTCAATGCGCCGCGAAATGGACTTCTTTGGTCAATTTAAACTTGCGCGTAAAATGATGGGCGATCACCCAGCTAACCGATTTTTAATTGGTAACCTTGAAACGCTCGGTGATAAAGAAGGCAGTTCACTTCATAAAGAGACTGTTGATTTTTATAATGAGTATTATTCTTCAAACATCATGAAACTGGCGATGATCTCAAACTTACCGTTGAGTGAAATGGAAGCAAAAGCGCAAACGTATTTTGCTGATATTGAAGATAAGAAAATCGACAAGCCAACAGTCACTCAAAAGCTTGATTTTGATAACGTTGGCGGAAAACGTGTTCATTACGCACCAAATGAAGACGTAAAACAGCTTCAGCTTGATTTTACTATTACTGATAACAGTGATGAGTTTGCGGTTAAACCAAACCGCTTTGTGGCCTATCTACTTAGTAATGAAATGCAGGGTAGCCCAGCGCAAATACTGCGTGATAAAGGCTGGGTATCGCAATTATCAGCAAGTAGTTCACCTACCCACTACGGCAACTATGGTGCACTTACGGTTGATATACAGCTGACTGATGAGGGCATGAAAAACCGCGAAAAAATCGTTGCGACTATTATGCAATACATTGACCTCATCAAAAAAGAAGGGGTTGATAGCAAATACTTTAATGAGATTCGTACATCGCTTAATAACCAATTTCAGTTCTTAGAAAAAGGTGACGAATTTGGCTATGTCAGTAACCTAGCTGGCAGTATGCAACAATATCCAATTAATCACGCTATTAATGCACCGTATCATTACGCCAAGTTTGATGCTGATGCAATCAATAATGTGCTTGAGCAATTAAATGCACAAACACTGCGCGTTTGGTATACCTCTAAACAAGAAGAAACCGATTCAAAATTACATTTTTACGATGGTAAATATCGTATCGAAGATATTAGTGATGAAGAAATTGGCAGCTGGAACAAGCCAAGTGATTTTTCACTTGCACTGCCAACGGTAAACCGTTTATTGCCAGAAAGTTTTGTGATTAAAACCGCTGAGTTCGGTGAGCAAAAGAACCCAGAATTAGTCTATGACAAACAAGGCGTAAAAGTCTGGCGCCAAGCTAGCCAAAACTTTGCTGAGCAGCCTAAAGGTTTAGTAGAAGTGTATGTAAATACACCTGATGCACTTAGTGATATTAAGGCTAAAGTACTGTATTCCGTATGGGCTGATTTATATAATTTACAACAAAGTAAATTAAGCACTGAAGCTGCGGTTGCAGGTATGAGTGTAGGTTTAGAAGCAAGTAATGGCTTGATCTTGTCATTAAGTGGTTTTACAGATAAGCAAGATGTATTGTTAGCACAAGCGCTTGAATCAATTGACGTTCAAACGACGCAGCAAGGCTTAGCGCAAGCGCTAGATCGTTTCCAGCGTGGCTTACTTAACAAACAAAAGCAATTTCCTTTTTATCAAGCGTTTGATGAATATTCAAAGCTGATCAGAACAGGTAGTTTTGATACGGACGAATTAATCAACACTGCTCAATCAATTACCCTTGCAGATTTTGAGCAATTAAAACAGCATACATTTAGCAATAATGAACTGCGTGTATTTACCTTTGGTAATTACAATCAGCAAGATGTTGAAGCCATTGCGAAAGAGCTAACGGATGTTTTACCTAAAAATCACCAATCTACAGCTTTTGCGCGTAGTAAAGCGTGGTTACCACAAGTAGGTGAAACCATCGTATTGCAAAAAGACATTGATGTTGCGGATGTTGCAATTATCGATATGACCGTTCACCCAATTGCAGGGTATAAGCAAAAAGCGCAAGCACAAGTATTGCGTGATCACTTTAGAACCATCGCGTTTGATAAAATGCGTACCGAAGAGCAACTTGCCTATGCAGTAGGCGCACTGGCCCGCCCAATTGAAGATTACTCTGCAATTGGTCTGTTTATCCAAACACCAGTGAAAGGCCCGAAAGAAATGCAAGCGCGCTTTGATGAGTTTAAAAAGCAATACGCTGTTGAGCTTGATAATATGAGTGAAGAAACATTCGCTCAGCTTAAAAACGCCACGCTTGTATCACTTAAAGAGCAACCTAAAAACTTAAGTGATGAAATGGGTCCACTAATTGGCGATTGGTACCGTGAGAACTTTGATTTTGACTCAAGAGCAAAGTTAATAGCAGAAGTGGAAAAAGTAACTCTTGCGGATATTAAAGACTACTACAAGCAAACCATGTTAAACCCACAAGCTGCGCGAATGAATGTGCAACTTCGTGGTAGCAAATTTGCCGATAAACCATTTGCTGATTTACCAAAGCAAACAAAAGTCACAGACTTACAAGCGCACTTTGATGGTATTAAATTGCAAAAGTAGCAAAGTGGTTTAAGTGTTAATTTTACTATAGGCCCAAGCAATTGCTTGGGCTTTTTTATGGGCCACTACTTTTAAAATAATTTACAAAATGTTTGCACAGTGCAACTATATTAAAAAAGGAACAAATTGAATTCATGGGATTTTGATGAAAAAAATAGCGTACTTATTGCTTCTACTGAGTGCTTTTAAAAGCATTTCAAACACATTCAGCGATGAATTGGTTGATGCCGCAAATGATAGAACACAACACAATGTACGTTACGATGGCGCTTATCATCGCCTTGCTTACCCAAATGGTGATGTACCTGCTAATATTGGTGTGTGGACCGATGTGGTAATACGTAGCTACCGAGTATTAGGGATTGATTTACAACAATTAGTGCATGAAGACATGCGCGATAACTTCTCTTCTTATCCGTCAAAAAGAATATGGGGCTTAACTAAACCCGATAGTAATATCGATCATCGCAGAGTGCCCAACTTACAAACCTTTTTTAAACGTCACGGCACTGTGCTGCCGATTACGAACAATGCTGAAACCTATAAAGCGGGTGATATTGTCACTTGGATGTTACCCGGTAATCTGCCGCATATCGGTATTGTGGTAAATACACTTGCTGCAGATAACAAGACGCCGTTGATAGTGCTTAATATCGGAGCAGGACCACAGCGGGAAGACGTATTGTTTCGTTATAAGATCACCGGTCATTATCGGTATGAGCCAGTTGAATTATAAAAGGACTTTTCAATGCTAAATAAAATGGATGCGAGTGTTATACAAAAGTTTACGACTTACCCTGACAATATTGCGCTGTTATTGCATGATATTCGAAATTTAATTTTTGAGGTTGCTACGCAAGAAGGTATTACCGAGATTGAAGAAACCCTGAAATGGGGCGAGCCCAGTTATATCGCAAAAAGTGGCTCTACAATCAGGTTCGATTATAAAGAAAAAGCGCCGCAGCAATTTTGTATTTACTTTAATTGTAAAACAAAACTAATCGATACATTTAAAGAGTTATACGGCGATACCTTTGTCTATCAAGGTAATCGTGCTTTGGTATTTAAGCTAAACCAAACATTGCCGAGCAAGGAACTTGCGCATTGTTTGTCGCTGGCATTGCGCTATAAAAAAATAAAGCACCTGCCAATGCTAGGTGCTTAAATTTATAGATGGTTTCAATAGTGAATGTAGGCGCAAGTGCATCTTGCGCTTACAGTTTTTACTTCGCTCTTGCAGCGCGTGCCGCGTGGAGCTTTTTATAACTGTCGATTAAACGCTGATGACGCTCTAAGCCTTCAAGTTGCATATTGGTCGGTGTTAAACCGTAGAACAACACATCACCATTGATTGAACCAACAACGGCATCCATTACTTCTTGCCCAAACATGCGGGTAAAGCTGTGAATATAGTCTTCAATTTCTAAATCATCACTCAATGCTACTTCGAGTGTGGCGTGCATCGCTTGGTAAAATAAGCCGCGTTCAACTGTGTTGTCGTTAAACTGTAAGAAGGTTTCAACTAGTTCCATCGTCGCTTCTAAATCACCCAGTGCTAAGTAAATAAGTAATTTAAGCTCAAGAATTGTTAGCTGGCCCCATACTGTGTTTTCATCAAACTCAACACCAATTAGAGTGATAATATCTGTGTAGTTATCCAGCTGGCTTTCTTCAAGTCGCTCTACTAAATCAGCGAGCTGGTCTTCATCTAAACTGTGCAGATTTAAAATGTCTTCACGGTATTTAAGAGCTTTGTTGGTGTTATCCCAAATTAAGTCTTCTACAGGGTAAACTTCTGAGTAATCAGGCACTAAAATACGGCACGCAGTACCTAAGTCTGAAAACTCCGCGATGTAGGCTTCTTTACCTAAGTCTTTTAATATACCGAATAAGCTTGCTGTTTCTTCTTCATTAGTGCCAGAGAAATCCCATTCAACAAAGTTATAATCATGCTTAGCACTGAAAAAGCGCCATGAAATTTTACCGGTTGAGTCAATAAAATGTTCAACAAAGTTTTCAGGCTCAGACACGGCCATACTGTTAAATGTTGGTTTTGGTACGTCATTCAAGCCTTCAAAACTGCGACCTTGTAACAGCTCCGTTAAGCTGCGCTCAAGTGCCACTTCAAAACTAGGATGGGCACCAAATGAGGCAAATACACCGCCAGTTTTTGGGTTCATTAAAGTAACGCACATGACAGGGAATTGACCGCCAAGAGAGGCGTCTTTTACTACAACCGGAAAGCCTTGTTCTTCTAGACCTTTAATACCGGCAACAATACCCGGATATTTAGCAAGCACTGCTTCTGGTACGTCAGGTAATACTAATTCTTGCTCGATTATTTGGCGTTTAACAGCACGCTCAAAAATCTCTGATAAGCATTGTACTTTTGCTTCGGCAAAGTTATTACCGGCGCTCATGCCGTTACTTAAAAATAAGTTTTCAATTAAGTTTGACGGGAAATACACGGTTTCGCCGTCAGACTGGCGAACGTATGGAATAGAGCAAATACCACGCTCAACATTACCTGAGTTTGTGTCGATTAGGTGTGAGCCACACAGCTCATCTTCAGGGTTATAAATGCTCAGCGTGTGGTCGTCTAAAACGCCTTCAGGCAGGGAGTCATCATCAGTAAGCTGGAACCATTTTTCGTTCGGGTAGTGCACAAATTCGCTATTGGCAATTTCTTCACCAAGAAATTGATCATTATAGAAAAAGTTACAGTTTAAGCGCTCAATAAATTCACCAAGAGCAGAGCATAATGCGCTTTCTTTAGTGGCACCTTTACCATTGGTAAAACACATTGGCGAGGCTGCATCACGAATATGCAGCGACCACACATTTGGTACAATATTACGCCACGATGAAATTTCAATTTTCATACCTAAGTCGGCTAAAATTGCGGTCATATCTGCAATGGTTTGTTCAAGCGGTAAATCTTTGCCGAGAATAAAGGTATTTTCGCTACCTTCAGGCTTTGCCATTAACATGGCCTCTGCGTCGTTATCGAGGCTTTCTACCGCATCAATTTTAAATTCAGGCTTAGTTTGAATAACACGCTTAACTGTACAGCGGTCTACAGAGCGCAAAATACCGGTACGGTCTTTTTCAGAAATGCTTTCAGGCAGCTCAACTTGAATTTGGAATATTTGGTTGTAGCGATCTTCCGGATCAACAATGTTGTTTTGCGCAACACGAATACCGTCGGTAGAGATATCACGGGCATTGCAATACACTTTTATAAAATACGCAGCACATAAGGCTGAAGATGCTAGAAAGTAGTCAAAAGGGCTCGGCGCAGAGCCATCGCCTTTGTAACGGATTGGTTGATCCGCAATGACTGAGAAATCGTCAAACTTAGCTTCTAATCTAAGGTTATCGAGAAAATTAACTTTAATTTCCATTGAGTTGGTCCACCTTCGTGCGCACGTTGTTTAGTTGGCTTCAAGTTTTAAGCCATACTAACTCAGTGTATTTTCATTAATGTGCAATTATCCGCTTTTTCAGGGCCCACATACAAGCAATAGTCTTGGGTTAATTAAAAAAGATTAGTGTGGTCATTATAAAGCGATGAGTTGAATCACTAAAAAATAGAGGCATGTTTTAGCTATGAATAGATCGTGAAGAGGCTAAATGCTTTAACTTGGCATGCAATTATCCGCAAAGCCAAGTTAAAGCGGAGTTTCTAATGGTTTGCTATGTCGTCAAGTAGATTCATAACACGCTCACTAGCTGCTTCCATAAGGTTAATATGCTTAATTGCATTTGCTTTTTCGCCGCTATGTATAAGCACGAGTGCTTCAACGCCGTTGCGATGTACTTCTTTATGCGGCTCTTCTAGTTGTTTAAATGCACTAAGCTGCTTAAAGTTTTGTGCTTCTTCTGAGTTATACCATTGGCCCAAACGGCACATTGTATGGTTGCTAAAATCGTCGATAGACTTATTTGAAGTGCCGTTGGCAACCGCATATACTTCGCCTTTCCAAACGATATGGTCGAGTTTTACGGTTTGAATAAATGAACGTATTGCAGCATTTGTAATGGTGTTTTTCATACTTGAGCAATGATCAATGATGGTGCCGTAATCATTGTTTAATGCTTCAAAGTTACTTGAAAGCTGCGAGTTGTTGTCTTGAATTGTTGAAACTGAGTTAACGGTTTCACTTGTTTTACTAATAATACCTTTAACAAGCTCTGAGACTTCTTGAGCTGATTTATTGGTGTTAGTGGCTAATGTTCTTACTTCATCGGCAACAACACTAAACCCTCTGCCAGCCTCGCCCGCTCTTGCTGCTTCTATGGCGGCATTTAATGCCAATAGATTTGTTTGGTCAGAAATTTTAGAAATGGTGATTACAAAGTTATTAATGCTGTCAGCCATGGTAGATAACCCAGAGATACTCTGTGTCATACTGCCCATTTTGCTGGTCATTTGATCCATTTCTTGGATGATTTGTTGAAGCGACTTACTTGAAGTCTCTAGTAGCTCGCTGATTTGATAGCTCACCTTACTTTCTTCATCAATGGTTGTGTATGACGCTAAAACTGTTTGTCTTATGCTCTCAATTTGGTTGATACACTCAATTGTACTGTGCAGTAGGCTTGCATTAAATTGTTGTTCTTCATCTGATGACTGCTGATTTAACTGAGCGTGCAATTGTTCATTTTCGATGCTGATTGCTTGATTGTCGGCTTTTAATAACTCAATTTCTTTTAAAAGCGCCTCACATTGGTTTTGTGATGCTAAATAGGTTTTACTTGAGACGAACATGAACATTTCCTGTAATTGAGGATCCAAAGATGACCCGAACAATAAAATTAGCTTAGATTTAGACGAAGTACAATCATATTAATACATTAGGTTAACTTTATCTTAAATTTAATTCGTTAAATTTTCTTATTTTGTGAATGGCAATAAGTAACTAATCTGTTCATCAACATACATAGTTAGGTTATTGCAGCGAATTATTGCACTTTTTATCGAGTTTATTTTTGACTTGCATCAACATGCTCTTAGGTGGCTTGCCAAACGCGCTTTTAAATAATCGGCTGAAATGACTCGGGCTTGCAAAGCCAAGTTCGTAACAAATCTGACTAACCGACTTACCCTGTTGTAATTGTGAGTGTGCGAGTTTAAGCCTTAATTGCTGCTGCCATTGGGCAGGACTTTGGCCAAAAGCAAGTTTAAATTGTTGATAAAACTTACTGCGACTCATGCAGGCTATTTTGCATAGTTCATCTATATCAAGTGGATGACTGAGGTTCTGTTTAATATGCCTTAAAACGTGTGTAAAGCCACAATCGATGATTGGTTTTTGGCTATTTGCCAATAATAAATCACGGCTTTGTTGTTGTAACAGGCGAGTAATTAATTCATTAATGCTCAATTCAATCAAGTATTGGCGGTCTTGCTCATTCTCGCTAAATAAACCCACCATGCGTTCTAATAAGCTCTGCGTGTTTTGATTGTGTTCAGTGTGAACAAGTTGCGGGGTGTATTGAAAGAAATCATCTTTGCTTATTTGTTGCTGTATATTTAATGCATCTGCTACTTGGCTTATTTTCTCTTTGCTGATTTCAATGGCTAAGCACGTTGTTGGTTGTGCTATTGACGCTTCAGGAAAGTCAATTAATACACCTTGCTCAGGTGCAAGCACAAATGATTGTTGAGGCAAAAATGCGTGGTGATAGTCACTGTCGTTTACATGCATTATTTTTTTTCCAGTGATCATGCCGCAGAATAATAATTCACTGGAGTGTAATGCTACTTTTTGTGCATTTTTATATGTGTCATAAATACTTAGATGCGCACTGTCAGATGCAAAGGTGAGTTTATTTTCAATGAGCACATCAACCGCTTTGCGTTGTTTTGTTAGCTTTTCAGTCATTAAGTAGGCTGTCATCATAATCCCTTTCTAAGTTTGGACACACAGGCACGTTTTCTGGACAGGCAATCAAGTTTGTATGCTTTATATACGCTAATGTCAATAAATGGCAGATAAACAATCAATAATTACCTCGCCATATTGAGCCTTATAAGGCAACTCTTGAACAACAGATCAAAGGACACACAATGATTTACGCAAATCCTGGCGCAGAAGGCGCACTCATTAATTTTAAATCCCAATACGGTAATTTTATTGGCGGGCAATGGGTTGAGCCGGTAAATGGCCAATACTTTGATAATATAAGTCCCGTAAACGGCAAGGTATTTTGTAAAATACCGCGCTCAGATGCAGCAGATATTGAGCTTGCGCTCGATAAAGCGCATGAAGCCAAAGCAGCATGGGGTGTAACTTCGGTTACTGAGCGCAGTAACATCTTACTCAAAATAGCTGATCGAATTGAGCAAAATTTAGAGTTATTGGCTGTTGCTGAAACATGGGATAACGGCAAAGCGATTCGTGAGACGTTAGCGGCAGATATTCCGCTAGCGGCTGATCATTTTCGCTATTTTGCAGGCTGTTTACGTGCTCAAGAGGGCTCAATAGGTGAAATAGACGAAACCACTGTTGCGTATCATTTTCATGAGCCACTGGGCGTAGTAGGGCAAATAATACCATGGAACTTTCCTATCTTAATGGCAGCATGGAAATTAGCCCCAGCGCTTGCTGCGGGGAACTGTGTTGTGCTTAAACCGGCAGAGCAAACCCCAGCATCCATTTTAGTGTTGATGGAAATTGTTGGTGATTTATTACCCGCTGGTGTATTAAATGTTGTTAACGGCTTTGGTAAAGAAGCTGGTGAAGCACTCGCAACTAACACCCGTATTGCAAAAATTGCCTTTACTGGCTCGACGCCAGTTGGCTCGCATATTTTAAAGTGCGCCGCAGATAACATAATTCCATCGACAGTTGAGCTGGGGGGCAAATCGCCCAATATTTTCTTTAATGATGTAATGGACAAAGATGATTCATTTTTAAGTAAAGCTATTGAAGGAGCTGTGCTTGCTTACTTTAATCAAGGCGAGGTGTGTACTTGCCCATCACGTTTGTTTATTCAAGAAGATATTTACGAGCAGTTTATTGAGCGTATTTTAGCGCGCACACTGCAGATAAAACGTGGCAACCCACTTGATAGTGAAACCATGGTAGGGGCGCAAGCGTCTCAAGCTCAGTTTGATAAAATACTGAGTTACATTGAAATTGGTAAAAAAGAAGGAGCTGAAGTTCTCACAGGCGGCAATATTGAACAGTTAAGTGAAGAGCTAAACGGCGGCTATTATATTCAGCCTACTTTACTTAAAGGCACGAACGATATGCGGGTATTCCAAGAAGAAATTTTTGGCCCGGTTATTTCTATGTCGACCTTTAAAGATGAAGCACAAGCACTTGAGCTTGCTAACAGCTCAGAGTTTGGTTTAGGTGCAGGCGTATGGAGCCGTAACATGAACCGTGCTTATCACTTTGGCCGTAAAATAGAGGCGGGCCGTGTGTGGACGAACTGTTACCATATGTATCCAGCGCATGCCGCATTTGGTGGCTATAAAAAATCAGGTATTGGCCGCGAAACCCACAAACTTGCTCTCGAACATTACCAGCAAACTAAAAACTTATTGGTAAGTTATAGCGAAGATCCACTCGGCTTTTTTTAAATCCTATAAACCCATAATAGATTAAGTAATGACAGGCGCTGTATTTTTACAGCGCTTTTTTTATTCAAAGCATTGGTTTTTCTATTTTGACCGTGAAATGATATCCCTTAATCACCTCGTTAAATTCAGTTAAACCTAACAACTAAACTTACGATTATCTCGCATCTAAATTTTATGTCGCAGTGAAGTAACTAATTGAACTAAAATAGGAACTCAGTTATGGTTTGTATCATAATAAAAATGAAATCATAGCGAGTTAATCGATAAGTTCGTTATATATCATTTTGAAAGGTGTTTTTATGAAAAGGTTGTATTTGGTAATCGCGAATGTGTTGTTATTAGCATTTGCAACAAGTCCTGACTAAAAGGAAATAAAACAACCTTAAAATCCGTCATTTTGCTTTAAACCTTTATTCATAGGTGGCTTTGATTTTTAAAAACGCGTTATTGAGTCTATTCAAGGAAATTAAATGCAAAAAGGACTGACTGAGGTGTTTGATGTTAACTCAGTAATAAAAACACTTGTTTTGTGTTTGCTGACAATTGGCGCATACCTAATCTACAAACTGTACGTTTTTTCTAACCAGATAAATAAACACACAGAGTATAAAATCCCCACGTTGTTTATTGTCACAGCGAGTATGCTATTTGTTGTTTCATTGCTTAGTTTAATCTACGGTTTTTTAAACTTTCATGACACTACCATTTTAAGAAGTTCAATTGGTTTGCATGTGGTATCAAGTATTTTTGATGTAACTTGGATAATCATGGTGCGAAACCGTATTAATTTAATGACTAGGGCTAAAAAGGGTGACACACTTTGGCTAAATCCGTTAAGTACCTCGCTATTTCATGTGATTTATATGCAGTATAAAATTAATCAGATAATGGTGAAAAACACATAGGGAAGTGTATAAAATCCAATCAAGTATTTTTGAGAAAAAGTCAAAGCACCATATTGAACAAAAGTTTAAAGTAAAAGAGTCATTTTCGAAAACATGGCTTTGTGTAACTGAGGATTGGTTTTGTTCTTAATTTACATAAAACGGGAAACCTATAAGTCAGACCAATAAATAGAAGGATTTAGATGAAAAACGTAATTAATTTGTGCTTGGTTGGTTTGTTGACGCTTATTTCGTCCAATAGCTTTTCGCAAAATGATGATTTTGTTAAGCCAAACTTCCCACGAACCGCAACACAGTGGCAAGCGCTAACAGAGCATGATATTGAATATGCTTATGCACAAACTGCGGCAAATCATCCGGGCATGTATGACAGCGATAATCCAAACTTCCCCACGTTACTTGAAGACGCCAAACAACACGCTTTAACACTTGCTCAGCAAGTGACAACGCCTCAAGGGTACGAGGCTGCAATTGCCCGCTTTAATACTGTATTGCAAGATGGACATGCCGGGGCGGTCGCTGTTTTACCTGACGAGTTTAAACTTCCAAGACGTTGGCCCGAGTTTTCTGCTGTATGGCGTGGTGACAGCTTAGGGGTATATTACAGCGAACACCCTAAAGTGAACAAAGGTGACAAAATAATACGTTGTAATAATACGGGTATTAAAACTCTGATGCGCGAAACACTCTTTAATTTTCATGGTGAGGTTGATCAGCCCGGGCATTGGTGGAACCAAGGATGGCGCTTATTGATTGATGATGGAAATCCATTTTTGCCTAAAATAAAAAACTGTGATTTTGTTAACGCTAATGGCGCTACTTATAGCGTGATACTGAAGTGGTCTGTTCGTCCAAAGAGCGTGAGTAAGCAATTAAAGTATGCCTACAATGGCGATGAATTGCCTATTGGTTTAGGCTGGCCGAGTGAAAATATAGCGTGGGTTGCAATGCCAACTTTTAGCCCTGATGAGTTGCAAATAGCTGATTACCAAACATTGCTTGATGATCTTGCAAAGCAACGAGGTAAGTTACTCAATGCCAAAACGGTAGTGCTCGATCTTCGTCATAATCAAGGCGGCTCTTCTTTTTGGAGTTTAAAAGTTGCTGAGCAATTATGGGGAGAACACATTGTTAACCAAAAACGAGCGCAATATGGGCGCAATACGCAAGTATGGTGGCGGGCGTCTGAAGAAAATACTAATTATGTTGAATCATTAAAAGTACTACTAAAAGAGCAGCCTCAAATGTATGACATGGTTGATAAAGTATCTGCTGGTATGAAGGAATCGTTAGAAAAAGATGCGATATTTTATGTCGAGGAAAAGCCAGCGTTAGCACAAGAAGAAGTGGTGGCACAGAGTGATTTTAATAATAACGTTGTCGTGATTGTGCCAGGGCAGTGTGCCAGTGCTTGTCTTGATGCAATTGATACATTCAAATTATTTCCAAATACGAAGTTATTAGGTGCGCCCAGTAGTTCAGATTCAACGTATATGGAAGTAAGACTTGTCGATACTCCATCGGGGCTGACTAAGGTGATTATTCCTAATAAAGTCTATGTGAATAGACCCCGCGGAAAAGGTGCTTATTACAAGCCAGATATCCCTTTTAATGAACTTGAGTGGACAACGAGAGCGCTACTAACACGTATAAAAACACTTTAGTTTCCTCTCACTCAGCATATTCGTAATATGATAAGTGGGTAAGCTCTCGGTGTTTTGTATTTTATTTAAATGCAAAGTATTGCCTTAAGCCGACTATCAATATGGTGTCGGCTTCATTGTCATGCGGTTTATATCTGGTATATGTTTTATCTCACCAGAGCACAGTAAGCTCAAGTTACTGTTGGTTTGTTTGAGGTCCTGGCTGTGGTGAATACGCTGTTATTGGTAACTACAATGAGTTAAGTTTTTCTAATAAAGTGTCATTTAAACAAGGTCATACACATCTATTTATTAGGTAAATAAGTCTTAATTTAATCTGCCAAAATTGATTTTTAGGTTTTGTTTAAATCTGACAGTCGCATATTTGCCATGAGCTGCCTTTCCGATTTAACTCATTTCTGCCCCATTGTCAGTTAACGTAAATACTCTAAAATCGGCTTTAAGCTCACAGCGGTAAGCGGACTTGTATCGTTTGTAAATAATATAAGCAAAGGGTTCCTGAAGAACGTTCATGTCCTTGTGAGTCCACCGTAACGACTTCCGGTTGAGTTACCTCGTTTAGGAGTCCTGAGAACTTGTTATATGTAAATCCATCTGACAAAACACCATGTATCACCAAAATGCTTGAATCCGAATATTCTACGCCAAATCTTCTGGCATATATTTGACCTCCATCTGTTACTGAAAACACATGTTCTCGATAACTAAAAGGTTGTTCAATCCCTAAATCTTGTAGTTCCTTTGCACTCATTGTCATATTAGTGGACGGTTCAAATATTGGAGAGTCCGAATTTACCAATTGAGTGCTTTACCTTTTACGTATGATATCAATTATTCGATTGTGAACGATTTGAGAAAGAAGCAAAGTGTCATCGCCTGTGGTATTCACAAACTGAACAACAACGGTGTCAATGTCAGCATAGTAACGAGCGCGACTCCAGTGGCCTAATACCCAGCCATCGTGCTGATACTCATAAAGCCCTTTATAAATCTCGGCTTCTTCAGGAGTAAATAAGGAACCGTCATTGAGTGCCCTGATAAATTTCCCTACCGCTTCTGCTGTTGCGACCATACCTTGGTCTAGATATTTGAAATCATCTGGATATCCAATGTAATAACCACTCATCAACCTGTCTTGGTTAACTTCATTGACCGACATAAAAGTATCCTCAATACCCAAGGGGAGAAACATTTCTTGCTTAATAAATTGCCCGTAATCGTAACCGAGTACTTTTGTCATGATTCTTTGTAGCAACAGGTAATTGGTATTCGAATAGCTGTAATCTGTGTCTGGCTCAAAATCAGCCTGTTTATTAAGAATCAACTCTAAACCATCAATATTAGGGTCGGCCCAATTAAACCCTTCGGCATCGGTAAAATTAGGGATGCCACTTCGATGTTGGACCATCATACGAAGCGTAATTTTGTCGGCATTTTGGATCTTTCCATTAAATTCCGGTAAGTAATCAACGAGTGTTCCATCTAACGATAGCGTTTTATTCGCGACAAGTTTGACGAGAGCGGACGCATCATAAAGCTTACCAATACTGGCTATTTTAAATAAGGCTTGAGGGGAAGCGGGGGTTTTAGTATCCCGCTCGTGAAAGCCTTCAGCATATAATTCACCCGCTTTGCCGTTTCTATCGACATATACGATTATGCCATCGAGTCGTTCCTCTACGGCATTCGCCAGTTCCTGCTCTATGGTATTCGGAAGTGGCTTTAGATAGTAAAGTCCGAATTCCCATGGCGCAAACACATAGATACTAGTAAAAGTGACAATAGCAGCGGCAATGCGAATTGCCGCTAATTTGCTTTTTTCCATTTGCTTAAGTTCCAAATTGTGATTCTATAGCTGAGTATAAAATACTTAACAGTGTAAGTTTTAATACCAATGCCACCGCGCAGCTAAATTACATTCAACCCAAACACATCTTTCACGCTATGAAGAACAGTGTTGGTTCTGTTTCTTGAGATCTCACTTCCTGCTCGTAATATTTCTATTAGTTGTGCTTTGTCATTAAGGTAAAGCTCCCTAATCTCACGAATTGGCTTCAACAAATCTTGCAGGCACTCTTCAAGTATTTTCTTTGTTGTGCCGTCACCAAGGCCACCCCGTTGGTAATATTCTTTTAGTTGATAGACATATTCTTTGTCTGGGTGAAAAGCATCGAGATAAGTGAAAACAATGTTTCCTTCAACTTGACCTGGATCTTCAACTCTTATGTGATTTGAGTCGGTGTACATACTGTGAACAGCGCTTCTTATCTCTTTCTCAGTCGCGCCCAAATTAATGGTATTACCCATTGTCTTACTCATTTTGCTTTTGCCGTCAGTACTTGGCAATCGTGACGTATTACTTAACAACGGTCTACACTCATTGAGCACTGGATGCCCTGCTAATGAATTAATTTTTCTAACAATTTCATTCGTTTGCTCAAGCATTGGAAGCTGGTCATCACCAACAGGTACTAATGTCGCATTAAACGCGGTGATATCAGCCGCTTGAGAAATTGGATATGTTAAGAAACCTGCGGGGACTGAGCGATTAAAACCTTTGCTTTTTATCTCACTCTTTACTGTAGGATTTCGTTCAAGTCTTGAGATGGTTACTAAGTTACTGTAATACATTGTTAGTTCAGCAAGGGCAGGTAGCTGAGATTGCAAGCAAATAGTAGTTTCCAGAGGATCTATACCAACAGCCAAGTAGTCAGCCACCACATTTAATATATTGGACGAGACCTTTGATGGATTGTGTGCATTGTCAGTCAGTCCTTGAATATCTGCGATAAGAATTGTTTGGTCGTGTATTTCTTGTAGAAATACACGTTTCTCCAACGAGCCAACATAATGACCGAGATGAAGAGGGCCTGTCGCTCTGTCGCCCGTGAGGATGGTTTCTCTTTGAGTGTTTATTAGATGGTTCATGATATATCTCCAGATTAATAAAATGTGCTACTGGAGATACAAAGAACATACAGACTCAGCTACCTTCCAGCAGCAAAAGAATGTACAAATCCTGTGCCGCTCAGAGTGAGCGCCACCAGTAAAAAGAAATTGTATTAAGACGTATTTTTTTCATGTTCGCAACCGTATCAAAGTAGACGGTGAGACTCAATTCTTTCAACATTTTAACTGCTTTTTATACAGTAGCGATAAAGGGCCAAAAGCAGGGAAAATATTAATAGATTGAATCGACACCAATAATCGACGTCCACTCCATATCTAACCAAGAGGTATCTAGGAAATTAGTGTCGATTCATGAATCTCATTTTAATTACCCAGTAAATCGTTGTAACTACAACCAGAATAACTGGTATCAATAAGAATTCTATTCGTTGTATAAAATCAGTTAAGTGCTTGGCTTGGCCAAGAAAGAAAGCTGCTGTCGACATTAACAAGGGGAAAAACATGCGCCATAAGTGTCTAACTAGTCTGCCATTTCCACTTAATCCACCACGTATTAGATAACGATAATCACCGATGCAGCATAAAGCCATGACACTGCCGAAAACGATATAAGCTTCAATGCCAAAGCCACCTAGCTCTTTGCTCTCTATCTGGGTGATTAAATAAGAATACCAACCAAATCCAATCGTAATCAGAATGACAAAAATAAACAGCAGCTTATCCATTGCATTGGTTTGCTTAGGTGGTTGCCAAATCGTGTTTATTGAAGACAATACTAAGTAGCAAAGTACTAAACCATTGAGCATCGAAATCGGTATTTCTCTTAAAATCGCTATATATGTTCCAGTAAGCCCAAGTGCTAATATTGCTACGACATAAACTCGACCTAAGTACTTATGTATCACTTGTCCTTTCTTTGCAACAATCACTGAGTACCCAGCTAACAGGGCGATTGCACCCGCACATATATGAAACACTAAAAAAAACGATAAAAACATGGGGAGATTCCTCTAGTATTAACTGGCTTTTTCAAGCTGTTCATTAACTAAATGTGAGTCACATTTAAACCCTGCCACTAAAAGATAAATCGGCACAATAAGTTGAGTTAGGGCGATAGGCGCTTGAATCAACGTTGGAATGGATAATTCAAAAAAGGTATGGCCAACTGCAATCAATTGAAGTGTTACGGAGAAAACCGCGAAACTGGCAAGGTAAGTTGGCAGCAGTTTTTCTCTTAAAACCAAGCCATAGAAAAACAACAAGCTTAAACTTGATATAAATATTGAAAAAAAGTGCGCCTCATTTCTTCCTGTAGCCAGTAGCTTTTTCAGTGACTCGAATGTCTCATTACTTGAACCCCCATCTAAATAACCACCTGTTAAAAATACTACGTATTCAGACAGTTTTGCATATTCAACTGTAGAAAGCGCTATTCCTACTGCTGCCAAGGCAATAAGGGTAATAAACATGTCGCTTTGTCTACTCACTCTGTCTTTTGGCAGTAGCAAACCAAATACTAAATTAAGTGAAGAAATAATAAGCGCCACAAGAGTTGCACTTCCTAGTATATAGATGAGTTCTTGAGTACCCACTGAGCCGTCATATCTTAAAATTGGTTTTAAAAAATAGAAATTTAAAATTATTCCCAAGATCATTTGAACAAGCATCAAACATGCTAATAATCTCGCGATGGATTTGGTACTGTTGTTAAGTAGTGACATAAAATGCTCCTTTGTTGGTAATTAGGAGCGATCATACCCACTTCCACTAATGGCTTGGGTAACATAGTGTAACAATTGCAATGAAAGATTTGTGTTTGACACAAATCATGGAAGAATATGTCTTAAACAATACACAAGTAGCTACTATGACAAAGATATTAATAATTGATGATGATGAAGAGTTAACGGAAAGTTTAGCTGCTTTCTTCAACAATCATCAATGTGAGCTCGTCGTAGCCAATGATCCGCTTTTTGCAATGGATCTAATAGAAAAAGAAGCTCCATTATTACTGCTTTTGGATGTGATGATGCCCAATGTTGATGGTTTTACCTTATGTGATCAGATCCGAAAAAAATACACTTTACCTATCATTATGTTAACTGCTAGAGGTAAGTTAGAAGATAAAGTACATGGCTTCGAAATTGGTGTTGATGATTACTTACCCAAGCCTTTTGAACCATTAGAGCTGTTAGCCAGAGTACAAGCCTTACTTCGACGAACAAGAAGTAAAAAGGAAGAAACCGAAAAACAGGAGCACATTCAGTTTGCTAGCCTTGATATTTTTCCCGCACAACAGTTAGTGAAAGTGAACGGTGAAGTGCTCAGCTTGTCCGGCATGGAATTTCACTTGCTTTGTACGCTGGCGAGCAATCCAGGCAAGGTTTATAACCGCGAACAAATTACCGGCGCATTAAAAGGCGTAGAGGTTGACTTATATGGCCGCGCTGTCGATATATTGCTAAGTCGGCTAAGACAAAAACTGAATGATTCTGCCGCAGATCCCATGTTCATAAAAACCATCAGAGGCATTGGTTATACATTTATAGGGAAGCCGCTGTGAAACTCCCAAACTTGAACTTATACACGCGCTTCTTTTTGCTGTTTGCCATCACGACACTACTACTAATTGTTCTGGTTGTACTGGGGAGTTTTTCCATGTCTGAACAAAAGGCACAGCAAATTGTTTTAGACAGACATGAAGCGCTGCATGAAATGATGGCTAAATTAGTTGCAGGGGCAATTGATATAGAACACCTTAAGACAGAAGCTAAAAAGAATCGTGTTACGATACAAATTACCAGAGATGAAAAAGTTTGGTTAACCGGTGACCCGCTACCAACACCTAAAAAGCTAATGAATAATGCAACACCTCTTGGCAAGCTGTTTTTTACAAAAGTAGGCACGAAGTATTTCGTGTTTACCACATCAAATAACACAACCATCGCGGTCACCTCGCAAATAGCTAACCTTATCGTTTACCCCAATTGGCTGGTGTTTTGGCCTTGGCTTGGTGTGCTATTAGTATTGTTTGTTAACTATAAGTTGTTGAATAAGCAATTAAGTCCAATCCAAAGCGCCATAGACAGCGCCACTCAAATTAGCCAAGGCAACCTTAAACACCGCATTCAAACTCACCCGGCCAATGACTTGGGAAAACTCACCAATGGATTAAATACTATGGCTGAAAATTTAGAAGAACTTTTTGCTTCTAAGAATGAATTATTACTGTCCGTTAGCCATGAATTAAGATCTCCTATGGCAAGAATGAAGGTGTTGTTAGCACTTTTAAATAATGACCAAACTGTGTCGAAACTCAATCACGAAATAAACAAAATGGATGCCATTGTAGAGCAACTATTAGAGAGTGAACGGCTGCGAGATTCACACAAACTATTAAATTTAGAGCCATATTACTTTCCCAATGTGATAGCAGACATCATTAATAGTTTTGATGGCATAGACAACTTAACACTAGAAGGCTCAATTCCAGAGATAGTCATTGATATTGATTTAGGCCGCTTTAAGTTTTTAGTGCGAAATTTAATTGAAAATGCGCTAACCCATTACATCGACTCAAGTCATGTACTTATTACCTGTAGAAAGAATTCAAATCAACTAATAATCTCGGTAAGAGATTTTGGCTCAGGAATGGATGAACAGTTTTTGTCTAAGGTGTTTGAGCCCTTTTCTCAAGCAGAAAACGTAAACAACCGCAGCAATAAAGGTGTTGGTTTAGGGTTATTCTTATGCAAGCGTATCGCATTAGCTCATGGTGGCGACATATCAGTAAAAAGTGAGCTTGGCAAAGGTAGTACGTTTATTTTTAAGTTACCAATCGCTGTTTAATGAACAACTCTTGTCTCAGAAGAAATGATTAAATTTTTGAAAAAAATAATCGCTTTATCTAAAGGGCATATATTTACGCTAAAACTGAACTCTCAAATTTACTGGGAGTTCAGATTAAAAAAGACGTTTTAACTTATCTGTAGTAGCACAGACGCAATCTGATCCTAATTCGTCTATGTCCAAGAATGAGTTTGTTTGACTGTCCGCCTTTGCACATAGCTGTCTGTCAGATGAAGTCTAAACCTATTCACTTATACTGTAAGGTCAAATATGAGCTAGTACATATTAGGTATTTGAAAAAATAGCACAAGGTATTGTTTTAAATATATTATTTTAATTAGTTGTTGAGTCTTTTTGGCAAGGTTATTACAAAACAGGCACCACTTTCTTGTTTTTGATAATACATTGAGCCTTTTAAAGTTTGAGTGATCATATTAAAAATAATGTGGAGTCCTAGCCCCGCGTGTCCCTCAGCCCTGAACGTTGTGTAAAAGGGTTCAAAAATACTTTTGATTTCATTCTCTGGTATACCACACCCGTTATCTTGATATATCACATTAATTTGCTGTGCATCTGCAGCTTCTATTATTATTTGAACATTAATAGCACTTGTATGGTCATCCCTAAAACCATGAATAACTGTATTACTTAACAATGTTTCTAATATTTGAAACCAATACGTAGAATAACTGGTAACAATACTCTCACCTTCTAGCGAAAGAGTGTAATTTACACGTTTAAAGCACGGATTTTTCAGTATTGAAACCATTACCTTATCAATACAATCTTTCAATACAAAAGCTTGAGGTGGGTCTGCGCGTTTTTGAGCCGCAACTTGCTTAAATTCATTAATCAAATTAGCGCTTCTTGAGGTGTTTTTTTCGATTAACTCACTACTTTGTGTGATTAATTCTAAAAAGCTATCAAGTCCCACTTTTGACACTTTGTTTTCAATAACCATATGCTTAAAACTTGCTAATTCCTCTTTTAGAAAAGAAACAGCCGTAATGATAGTGCCTAATGGTGTATTAACTTCATGGGCAACCCCTGCAACTAATTTGCTTAATGAAGCCATTTTCTCTACTTCAATTAAGTTATCTTGGGTACTTTTTAGTTCAGCCAATGTAGACTCAAGGGTTTGATTTGTTAGAGTAAGTGATTCTGTGCGTGTCGCTACTATGTTTTCGAGGTTTTTATTAAGCTCGATTAGGTCTTGCTCTTTCGCTTTTATCTGCATTAGGGCAATGCGTTTATCTTCGAGTTTTTTGCGTTGATTATAACGATAATAGAAAAAACCAACTAAAACAAAAATTAGCAGCGAAAAGACAATAGCAATATTTCGTTGATTGATTTGTTTTTCTGCTTGCAAAGCAATAATCTCATTTTTTTGCACTAACTCACTTATTTCACGTTGCTGCTGTTCAACATCATATTCAATTTTCAAGGTGGAAATATAGCGTTGTCGCTGCGAATTAAAAAATATGTCTTTTTGTTGTTGAAAGACTCGCTCATTTTCCCATGCTTTTTCGAAGTTTTTCATATTTTGATAAATGATGGAAAGAGTTTGGTAAGAGCCAAATATAACAATACTTTTATCAACCTTTTGTGCAAGCGATAAACTTTTATTTGCCATATCAAGGGCCTGTTCAAGTTTATTCTGCAATACGAATAAACGTGCTAAAGCCAAGTAAGTTTCTGACGCACGGCTTTCACGCTTAGAATTGATAAAATAAGTTAATGCCTGATTAAGGTAGTTATACGAAACATCGTATTGCGCCATATCTCTATGAAGACGGCCTAAATATAAATAAGCGTAATACATCAGCTTTTCATTATTAATCTGCTGTGCGAGCTTATTAGCAAGTGTGAGATGTTTTAAAGATTCTTGTGACTTGCCCGCTAGCCGATATACCTCTCCTAGGTTGTTATGTGAATAAACCTGACCGCGTAGGTAGCCAATTGATTTTTTAATTTCCAAAGATTTAGAGTGCATATCTATTGCGTTGTCATAATCTTTTAAATCTTTGTAAATAATAGCGGTGTTATTGTATTGAATGGCAATAAGTCTTGGATTACCTGTTTGCAAAATAATAGTTAATGCTTTTAGTTGATATTCAAGCGCTTTATCGTAGGCAGCTAAACGACGATATACTGATGCGCTAATTCTTAATACACTGACCATAGCCGGTTTATCATTTAAACGTCTGTAATATTGGTACGATAGTAAGGCTGCATTAAGCGCTTGATTATGATCAAATGAATCAATGTAAGTTTGCGCTCTCAATGCATAAAACTGACCAATGTAAGATAACTCATTCTCTTGATGCGCAATAGCTAAGCCTTCAGCGATGAGCTGAAGCGATTTATCAAAATTTCTTAGCTCGTTAGCCTGGATACTGTAATGCGCATAAATAAGCATAAGGTTGTTGTTATTTTTACTCTTTATGGCGCGCCTGAGTGCTTGTTCAAATAAGACTTCGGCTTGTGAAAACTCACTTTTATAAAATTTAGCACGTGCATAATGGGTGAGTAATTGAGTTTCATAAGAGGAGTCTTCTGCCACAATTTCCAACGCAGATTCAATATAGCTTTCAGCTTTATCTGGGTAATACTGACTTGCATCTTTGATGTATTCTAACGTCAACACAACTTTTTTTTCGCCCTGACTCTCGGCAATTTTTTTCTCAAGTTCCGATTGTTCGGCAGCGTACGACTTTGGGTGGATAATACAGATG
Organism: Pseudoalteromonas atlantica; assembly: GCF_043641955.1. Taxonomy (GTDB): domain Bacteria; phylum Pseudomonadota; class Gammaproteobacteria; order Enterobacterales; family Alteromonadaceae; genus Pseudoalteromonas; species Pseudoalteromonas atlantica_A. Next base: position 816,777 of record NZ_JBHZRV010000001.1, on the reverse strand, counting down.
AAGGTGACAAAAAAAATCACACCGAAATATACAGTTTTACGCACTAGTTCAAACAAAACTGACATTGTTACCAACTACAAATCGAACAATTAAAAGGCTACAGTAAGTGTAGCTAAGCCTAATAAAATCAGCCACTCTAAATTTTGAGTACACCAACTTCATAGCTTAATGTTTCATTGTTTAGCAAAGTAGATTGTATTAATTTTTGTTTTAAAACAACAAATTCATTTTTTGTATTTACTTAAATGGCATCAGTAATAACGTTAATACTGATGCATTTTTTTTGCTTGCTGGGTATTGGTTTAAGCCGACTTTCAATGTGGCGTCGTCCTTGCTGGCATGCGGTTTATAGCTGGCAAATAGTTTATCCCACCAAATTACACTAAAGCCAAAGTTACTGTTGGTTTCATCAGGCCGCTGGCTATGATGGATACGGTGTAGTTGCTGAGTGATTACTACAAACCGTAATACCTGCTCTAGCTTTTTCGGTAATCGTATATTGGCATGGTTAAACAAGGCAAAGCCGTTCAGTGCAATTTCAAATATGAGTACTGCAATCGCAGGTGCGCCAAGCGCTGTAACGGCAATTAGTTTAATTAAAATACTGAGCACAATTTCAAATGGGTGAAAGCGTAGCCCTGTACTTGCATCTATATGGCTGTCAGCATGGTGAACTTTGTGTAAACGCCATAGCATTGGTACTTGGTGGAATAGCCTGTGTTGCCAATATATAAGTATATCGAGTATTAAGACACTCAGCAGAATAGTTAACCAAAGTGGTAGTTGAATTAAGTTAAAAAAACCAAAACCTTGCTCGGTATTGTAAATTGCTAATGCCGTTAAGCCGATGGGCACAGTTAAACGGGCGATCACAGATGATATAAACACTAAGCCAAAGTTTGCAAACCAACGGTGCTTAGCCTCAATCGTGGATTGACGGGCAGGCTTTAACCCCTCAAGCAACATCATGATTGCTAAAATACTGATAAAAAAACCGAGACGCCAATAAAGCTCATTATTCATCTGTGTTTGACTCTTGTTTTTTGAGTGTTACATAACCGCCATAAATACGAGTAACAATTGTAATAGCGCAGGCAAAGGCAAAAACGTAGGCCATAAGGGCAAAGTGCTGAGGCCAAATACAAAAGGCAATAAATAGCGCAATGGTTTCTGTGCCTTCAGTCAGGCCATTTAAATAATAAAAGCTTTTATATTTAAACTGCGGCTTGTCTAGCTTAAATTTTTCGGCGGCAATAGCAAAAGCTAAAAAACTTGAGCCGGTACCAATAAATGTCGCTAATAAAATAGCGCCCGCAATGGAATTTTGCGCAGGGTTGGCAAGTATAAACCCAAGCGGTATTGCAGCATAAAATAAAAAGTCTAAGGTGATATCTAAAAAGCCTCCCGCGCTTGAACTTTGCTTACTGTAGCGTGCCAAGGCGCCATCAAGGCCATCAAATATGCGGTTAATTATTATTGGCCCAAGTGCTAAGTACCATAGCTCAAAAGCAAGCAAAGGCACGGCTAATAACCCGACTAAAAATCCGGTTACAGTAAGTGTATCGGCGGTGATACCGCGTTTATCGAGTAGAGCAACCACAGGTGTTAACAGTGGCTTAATTACTGGAGTCATGTATTTATCAAGCATGGGTGTTTTCCGGGCGACTTAAGTTAACTACTTTACCATTTGCAGCATCTGCATCACTTTGATCGTGTGTAACCATGATAGCGGGGAGTTTGTGTTCACGTATTTGGTTAAAAACTAACTCACGGGTTTCTTGACGCAATTGGCTATCGAGCTTGCTAAAAGGCTCGTCTAGTAAAACTGCCTTAGGCTCACTTAATAATACCCTGAGTAATGCTACTCTTGCTTGTTGACCACCAGATAGACTTTCAGGAGCTCTGCTATGTAAGCCTGTTAAGCCAACTTGCTCAAGAGCTGTAACTATTTTATCCATGCGTTGTGCTTTATTCCCTTGTGGCATGGCGAACGCAATATTGCCAGCTACAGATAAGTGCGGAAATAAAAGCGCGTCTTGATAAAGTAAGCCTAAATGACGCTGGTGGCTTGCAGTCGCTGTGATTTCTTGTTGGTTTAAATACAGCTTACCCTGCGCAGTAAATGCACTAGGTAGCATACCCGAAAGCCAATTTAACAATGTTGATTTACCGCTGCCAGATGGGCCCATAATACTGAGAATTTCACCGCCTTGCACAGTCTCATTAAGTGTAATAAGTTGCTTACTCTGTTGCCAGATAGTGAGTTTTTCAATGACTAAACTATGCATGATTGGCCTTAAATTTAAACTTAACGAGGTACTTAGGTATTGTCCAAGCCAAAATGAACGCAAGGGCTGGTAATAGCATTTGCACTAATGCATATACAGAGCTCACACGCCGACTGGCTCCACTGGCAAGGGCTACTGCTTGTGTTGTTATTGTGTCAATACGCCCGCCGCCGTTAAGAAGAGTGGGTAAATATTGACTAAAGCTAACAGCTAACCCGAGTGCAAATGCGACGCAAATTGGTCCCATTAGCATAGGCAGCTTGATACGCCAAAATATTTTTGCAGGTGTTGCGCCAAGGCTACTGGCTAATTGTGCATAGCGCGGGTCTAAACGCCGGTAGCCACTTGCTAAAGATAAATATACATACGGTATAACAAATATTAAATGGCTAAACATTACATTGAATAAAGCATGATGACTGTTTACTTGTTCTTGCAGCCAAACTAGGCCAAATAAGAACGCAATACTTGGGATAAGAAGTGGTAAATAAATCAGTATGCTAGTAAAACGCGACAACGGATTAGCCTGTTGTTGCTCAGCTTCAAGAGTGAATAAGGTAAATAAAGTAGCAATTAGCGTCGCTGCAAAACCAATTAATACAGTATTGAGTAACGGTGTTTGTATATTCACCAGCGCACTTTGCCAATGCATTACTACGAATTGTTCCGGTAAGGTATCAGGAAAACGCCAATACCCAGCAAATGACCAAAGTACAAGCCCTGCAAGTGATAGCATAGCACTGGCAATTAACAGGCATGTCAGGATATGCGTTATCCAAGTAATAATAGGGTCAATATAGCTGCGCTTGCCATTAATAAAGCTGTGTTGTGTTAAGCGTTTAATTAATGTTTCGAATAACCACCAGCTAACTAGTAAAGCCAAGGTTAACAGTAGTTGGATCACAGCTCCTGCGGATGCTTTAATCCGCAATGTTAAATCAACATCATTAAACCAGTGCATAATTGCGACAGCAAGTGTAGGCGGCGCATTTGGGCCTAATATGAGTGGGATTTCTACATTTGCACTAGCATAGGCTAGAACAGCTAATACAGGAAGTCTTAAATAAGGGTATAGATTGGGCAGCACGACTTTAAAAAAAGCAGTCAATGGGCTGTAGCCTAAACTAAGAGCTACCTTATGGTGTGCACGTAATGTAGTGCCTAAATTTGCTTGTGAAAGCGCGGCTAATGCCATGAGTAATAAGAAGGGTAACTCTTTTAATGTCAGTCCTATAATCATACTTATTCCCCATGAGTCATGAGGGAGTAACCAATCTGCAGGGCTTTGCCAACTAGTTAACCAAGGTGAAAATAGCCGTGAGATCATACCTGACGGCGTAATTAAAAAGGAAATAGCAATGGCCGCGGCTGCATGAGGGATAACTAATATAGGCCCTAACAATTGTTGAATACGACTCAGCCAAGGGCTGTTAAAGTAGCTTGCTATTATCAACACGGTCATAGTCAATGCTAAAAACGTACTGATGAATGCACTTCGAATGCTTAAGAACACCATTTCACTAAAACCCGCAGTTTCGAATAAACGGGTAAAACCACGCAGTGACAGGTGTACTTCATTAAGGGCGGGGATATAACCAAACGCAGGAAGTAAAACAGCGATTAGGCCACCAATAACAGGAACTACAAGAAGTGCCATGAGAAGCTTAGGGCTAAATCGTACAACATTGATAAATATACTGTTCGCGCTAATCATTTACCTGCCTTTAGCGCACGCTTTTTGGCGCCGTAGCGCGCAAGCCACTGTTGATTAATATATGACACCCAGCTTGGGTGAGGCTCAGCAAGCGCTGGGCTTAACCCTTCTGAAACTAAACTACTCGGGTGTGAGTTTTGCTGTACAAAAAGCTCAGCACTTTTTTCATCTAATAGAGATATATCAATTACGGTACGATCCCCCCATACCGAGGGCTGCTGTTTCTTTGCTTGTGCTGTTACGCTGAGCATAAAGTTTGCAACCAGTTTAGCACTGTCGCGGTGGCTTGCATTAAATGGGATGGCTACAAAGTGAATATTACTTAGGCTGCCGTCATGCATGGCGTAACTGCGAATGCTAGTAGGTAAGTCAAAGCGTTCAACGGCACTAGGCACCTCAGGCGCTGAAAATGTAAGTGCTAAACTCAGCTCAGTATCTCCCACTAAACGCCTAAGCGCGGTGCTGCTTGAAACAAAGTATTGCCCCTTTCGCCAAAGATTGGGGTGCAGGGCATCTAAGTATTGCCATAGCGCTGGCAATAACAAGGCCGCACTTTGCTCAGTCGCGGGTTGATAAAGTAAGTGTTGCAACGATTCTGGTGTAAGGCTTATAAGCGCGTATTTTAAAAAGCTTACACCAATAAAGTCGGGGGGCTTTGGGTAAGTAAAGCGACCTTGATGTTGAGCACTCCATGTTAATAATTCGGCCAAACTATAAGGAGGGGCTGACATCGCTCTACTATCATAGTAAAAGGTTAAAGCAGCTTGCCCCCAGGGGGATTCCATACCTTGAGTTGGTACACCAAAATCAAGTGTAACAGCAGGATTTTTATCCGGGTTTGTTAGGGCAAAGTTGGGAAGTGATTGTGCCCAATGAGGTGCTAATAAACCATGTTTTGCCATGGCTGCAAAGTTAGCGCCGTTGATCCAAATTAGGTCAACTTTTCCTTCATCGTGATTACCAGCTGACTTTTCAGCTAACACACGGCTTACAGCTTCGCTGGTGTCGGTAAGTTTTATATGATGTAGCTCAATATTGTACCGCTGCTTAACCTGCTCACCAAGCCATTGTATATAAGTATTTATTTGTGGGTCGCCACCCCAAGCATGAAAATAAACAGGCTTGTTACTGCCATTGTTAACTGTGGTTTGCCAAGTAGTGTTATGCTCTTTTGCAACACTGAAAAGGGGAACTGTCAGCAATAAAATCAGGCCGCAAAGTATATTACCGATAACAATGTGTGGTTGTTTATGGCGTATCATTCAATGCCCAGTTGTAATCTAAAAACTTAATTTTCACAGTGTTATTTTTAATTTTGCGTTGTTCGGTTGGTGTTAAGTTTAGCGCATTTGAGTACAGCAGGGTAAATGCATTTAAGCTAGTTGCACCACCAAAACCTTGCTCAAAATCATCACGATACCATTTAAAAATTGATGACAAATAGAGTGTATCACCGGATATATAATTGCGTGTTTTATCAGCTAAAAAGAGCGTTGTTTGTTGCTCCAACTGCATATCTAACTGCTCAGCACGATAAGCTTGCGCTCGTAGGGCAGGGCAACCAATGCTGGCACAGTTAACAGCAAAATGAATACGAGGCTCGTTATAATTTCCTTCACCACGAATTAATGTGTGTTCTATGTTATCTAAACTACGAGTTTTGCCTAATAAAGGGATAAACTCTTTACGCCAAGGCGAACTAAAAAAACTACCTAGCTCTTTAATCGATTCGATATCTGGGTATTGGGTTAAAATAAATGCCACAGTCCATGCATTGTAAGCGTTGATCAAAAACGCTAACTGCTTTGATTTTGACCAGGTGTTGAATTCACTTTGATTAACCTGCGAGAGAGCATCTAAGTAGCCCTTTAATATCGCTTGGTCAGCTTTAAAACCGTTGTAGTTAACTCCAGTACTGGTGCCTCCACTAATGCTTTTTACATGTTTGCTTAACAATTGGTCCCAAGGCTGATGAATTGAACTCGATTGTTGCTCAGCCTTTACAGTGGTGCTGGCTAAAAAAGCCAACAACACTGTAATCTTAAAAACAAAATAAAAGGCTAATTTCATTTTAGCCTCTGCGCCAAGTGTGGTATTTCTCAAGCCAATTAAGCACAGTTTGGGGCGCATGCGCACGTTTCCATTCACCCGCTGCGTATTTATTGCCCTCAGCCCACGTAGGGTAGCTATGAATAGTACCCAGTATTTTATTGAGGCCCAGCCCGTGTTTCATCGCTAATATAAATTCAGCAATCAAATCACCCGCGTGCTCAGATACAACGGTCACCCCTAATATCTTGTCTTTGCCTTTAGGCGTAATCACTTTAATAAAGCCTTGAGTCGCACTCTCGGTGATTGCACGGTCTAGCTCTTTAAATTCAAAGCGAGTCACTTCGTAGTCTAGCCCCTGTTCAATCGCTTCTTGTTCATTGATACCAACGCGAGCGACTTCAGGGTCAATAAAGGTGGTCCATGGGATCACACGATAATCCACTTTGAATTTCTTTAAATTGCCAAACAAACCGTTTACGGCTGCGTACCAGCCTTGATGCGCTGCAACATGGGTAAATTGGTACGGGCCAACGATGTCGCCTGCAGCAAAAATATTTGGGTAGAGGGTTTCTAAATAGTCGTTTGTTACAATGGTGCGCTCGGTCTCAATACCTAACTCTTCAAGTCCGTAACCAGTTAAACGTGCGCTACGACCGACTGCACAAAGTAATTCATCGTACTCTAGTTCAGTTTCTTGCTCGTTGTGCTTAACAATAAGGTACTTTTTACCATCACGTGCTTCACAGCGAAGTGCCTGATGGCTCGTTAATATGTTAACACCACTGGCTTTAAGGGCATGGGTGGCGAATTCAGAAATCTCAACATCTTCCTTTTGCATGATGCGATCACTCATTTCAACTTGTGTTACCGCAGAGCCTAAGCGTGAAAAACTTTGCGCAAGTTCAGAGCCTATTGGCCCTCCACCAAGTACAACTAGCTTTTTAGGTGCCTGTTCGTAATCAGCAAACTTTGTCCACAATGTATCGCTGGTGACAAAGCCAGTTTCTTCAATGCCAGGCAAAGGAGGCACAAAGGGTCGTGCGCCTGTGGCTATAACAATTGTTTTAGCTGTTAGGGTTTGCGTTCCACCATCGTTTAGTTGTATTTCAACTGTCCACGGGTCAACAATTTTAGCGTAGCCTTTAAGTACTTCAACCCCTAAGTTTGTATAGCGTTCCACGCTGTCGTGCGGGGCAATATCAGCAATAACTTGGTGCACACGGGCCATTACTTTTTTAAATGAAAATTCAGGACTGATACTTTCTAAACCGTATTTATCAGCATGTTTAAATTGTTCAGCAACTTTGGCGCTTTTTATAATTGCTTTACTTGGCACACAGCCGTAATTTAGGCAATCACCACCCATTTCACCGGCTTCAATTAACGTGACTTTTGCTTTCACGGCAGCTGCTATGTAGCTGGTTACCAAACCGCCAGCGCCTCCACCAATAACAATCATATTGCGGTCAAACTGCTTGGGTTTAGTATAGTTTTTATATACTTTACGTTTTTTCAGTACATTGATAATTGCTTTTGCAATGAGCGGAAATACACCCAACAATGCAAAAGAAACAATAAGGTCTAAAGATAAAATGCCCGATAAGCTATCAATTTGTGCTAATTGCGTACCGGCATTAACAAATACAAACGTGCCGGCTAACATGCCTATTTGACTGACCCAATAGAATGTCCATGACTTAATAGCTGTTAGGCCCATCAGCAAGTTTATTAAAAAGAATGGGAAAACAGGCACTAACCTTAAGGTAAATAAGTAAAAGCTGCCTTCTTTTTCAACCCCCGCATCAATGGCAGACAAGCGCTCTGGAAAACGCTTTTTGACCACGTCGCGTAATAAATACCGCGAGACTAAAAATGCTAACGTTGCCCCAATGGTTGATGCAAAAGAGGCAACTAATAGTCCTTCAGCAAGGCCAAATAACGCCCCTGCAGCAAGCGTCAAAATAGCTGCGCCGGGTAATGAAAGGGCAGTGACAACAACGTAGAGTAAAAAGAACCCCCCGATCACCAATAAAGGCGATTGTTCACGCCATTGGCTAAACTCTTCTATTGAGCCTTTTAAGCCATTAAGGGTAAGCAATTGGTGTAAATCAAAGTGGAAAAACAACCCTACACCCAGCAAGGCAACAATCAATAATAGTAATTTTTTTAACATGTCCACTCGCTATTAAAAATTATAGGTAAAAGTCAATTTTCCATGAATTGGCAGCTCAGGATAAACCAGTGTTGCGCCAAAGTAACCGCCTTCAAATACAGGTCGCCAGTTCTCTTGGTTTGTTACATTGGTAATATCTAAACGCAAAGCCATTTGCTCATTGAATGCATAGCGACTGTTTAAATTGAGTGTGTATTGGTCGCGTATATAAACAGTTGCTAAATAGTCTAAAGGATAGCTTTTGGTATAAATACCACCCAGCCCAATATCCCACTGTGGAGTAATTGAAATACCGCCATTTATACTTACAGACTGTTCAGGTATCCCTTGTACGCGCTGAGAAGAAGGCGCGAATGCAGTAAAATTAGGTGCGCCACCCCCTGTGCCGTTTATAAGATCTGGTCGTGAGTTGTCAAATATATCAGAAACCTGTTTTGCACCTTGGCTGCTAGCTGAGTTGTCGTAACGGGCATCAATATAACTATAACCAACACTAAACCAATAATGGGTTGCATCATAAAAAGCCTGACTTTCGAAACCTTGAGTGCGAATGCCTGTATTACTACCATCTCGGTTACGCAAGCTGCGGCGTTGATTAAATAGCGCGCCGTCGACATACCATGCACTGTCTGCTGGTGCGTATTTTAAGCCCACTTCAGCTAGCGTGTTATCGGTTGCAAAGTTTTGTGCACTAATTTTGTTGTCACCCCCTAATACATTCCCCCCAGCCATACTGTTCGAGGTTGCTTGGTTGTAACTTCCTGCCATGTAACTTGTGATTGCAGGCGTTAGTTTGTAGTTAATACTTGCTTGGCCTGAGTGAAGGGTTTCATAAATGTTATCACTGGCAGCTATTTGCCCCAGAGGTGCAATAGGGTCGCTTGCTTTAACGTCATAATAGTCAATACGGTAACCTACGCTGGTACGAACCTTACTTGTCCATTGGCTATCGTGTTGAATCGCAATACCTGTTTGCAAGCTGGTGGAGTTAGTGGTGTCTGAAAGTGAAAAATCACCACTGCCGTCGTTATTTATATCGTATTGTCCACCGGGTGATACAAACACGCCGGGACGTAACTCAACTAGGCGTGATTGTTGCTCTGCTGTAAGCGGTATACGGCGGCTTTCAATGGGACCGGTTAAGTCAATAGGGGAGTCTGCTTCGGTGGTAAATTGGCTGAAGCCTTTAACCTTGTTATACCGCACATCAAAGGCGAATAAAGTGTTTTGACTGTCTGACCATTGATAACTTAATTCAGTGCGGTTTTGCGCGGTGTTGGCGCCATCAATAATTTCTACAAAGCTATTTTGCGCAATTTCTTCGCGTCCTAAATGCTGAAAATAAGTAATGTTTTTGAGGGTTAATTGATTACTGAGCTCACGTTTATACACGCTATGAAATAAATACGTTGTAGCATCATTTATATTGTCGGGGTCTGTCAAAACTTGATTACGTGGTAAAACCACTTGGCCAGTGGGAGAGACAATAGCACCTGCACCAGGCACTGTGCTGCCATTAGGTTGTGTGCCTTGGCCGGTAATATAAAGTCCGTCATCAATTAATGCCTGCGTGGGGCGGTTTATACCTGCGTTATCGGTAAACTCAACATGATAGAGCTCAAAGTTTAGATCCCAGCTGGTTTTATCATCAGGTAAAAATCGTACTGCGGCAAAAAGGCTATCACTTTGATAACCCGCATAATCATAAAAACTACCATTATCAATATGTTCAGCACTCACTCTAAAACCACTTTCGCCTTGTACAATTGGCGCTGAATAATCGAGTTGCGCGCTGTAGTGATCCCATCTTCCTGCTGATAGGCTCGCTTTACCTTGTGAGGTTTCGGTGCTGGCTGTTTTTGAATGTAAATTAACGAATCCACCATTGCGTTGGCTACTGCCAAATAAGACTGGCGGCGCGCCTTTTACCACGTCAATTTGCTCAATTGCATTAAACGATACGGGAATGCCAAAGCCATTGTTACCCGCTTGGCGACGAACGCCATCTTGATAAAGTTCACCCAATTGACCGCGAAGCGTGGGTAAGCTAGGAGCACCAAAACCACTGGCGGCGTAGCTGTTTGGTGTAACGGCTAAAATATCTTGTAAAGTGGTGATGTTGAGTTGCTCAATCATGTCGCTAGAAATAGGGGTAATTGCGCGGGCGATATCAGCAAGGGCGAGATCATCGCCAAATGGTCCGCTTATTTTCGCATCTTTAGGCGATAACTGATGGGCCTTTAGTTTTTCTGCGGATACTTGGATTACTTCAATTTCGTTGTTTGCTTTTACGACTGATGTAAAGCTGGCGCAAATACTGAGTGCTAAAAATGCGTATTTCAAAATCATCTCACTGCAATTAAATAGTTTATATACGATGTATGAGACCCTAAAGGGGTAAAAATACTTTCAAAAGAATGTATTTTATTACTTTTTGTAATAAAAACCCGCTTATTCGGTCTTGTTGTCTTTAATGCAATGAATCCAAAAGGATAAACAATGACACATTCAATCACCCCGGATACACAAAAACGTTTGCACTGGGCGCTTTTTTCGCTGCGTTTAGGTGTCTTCATCGTTATGCTAATGTGGACGCTAGATAAGTTTGTTAACCCAGGGCACAGCGCACGCGTTTTCGAGCACTTTTATGGTATTAGCGGGTCTACTGACACCATAGCTTATATTTTGGGGAGTTTACAGTTGGTACTGGTTCTGGCATTTATGGCGGGTATCAAAAAGCGTATTACTTATGGTTTAATCTTTTTAATGCATGGCGCTTCAACACTCTCATCTTATGCACAATATATTGATGGATTTAATAATTTACTGTTTTTTGCAGCATGGCCAATGTGGGCGGCATGTTTTGCGCTTTACTTATTGCGCGACCAAGACGTGAAGTTTACAGCAGCTAGGCGTGCATCTTAAACTAGACTTAAGTTAAATTAAGCGGTTGAGACAATGACTACTTTGAAAAGCGATGTATTGTTTTAGGTTTTTTATCATAATGATAAAGTATCAAGCAGAGTATTTAAGTAAAGCAGGTAGCAGTCATTAAATTTTTTAGTGTAAGGAGCTATTGTAATGAATCAATTAACTCAGGGTAACATCACATGCCCTTACTGTTGTGAACGTTTAGATATATTGATTGATCCCAGTGATTTGGATCAGCAGTACATTGAAGATTGCCAAGTGTGTTGTAAGCCTATTAACTTTTTAGTGCAAATGGATATGGATGAGACACTGTTCGTGACTGTTTCAAGTGATGATGAGGGGTTTTAATTACTACAAAGCAATTGGTTAATTTTAAATATGCACATAAAAAAAGCCGTTTTACAACGGCTTTTAGTTTAACAATAGGGGAATGCTGTGCTATTTAAAGTATTTAGTTACCCATTGAATATCTAAAGCCAATTGCATATCGCGGCCCGTATTGAGCTGCGCTCAAGAACTGACTTTCAAAACGACTAAATGAGCGTTCAGTTTCATTCGTTAAGTTAACACCTTCAAAGAACACTGTGGTGCTTTCGTTAACTTCATAGTTAACACTAACATCCCATTGTAGATATTCTTCAGCGTACTGCGGTGGTGCAGTTGCACCTGAGTCAGGTAAGCCTTGAGCTATAAGGTATTGGTCGCGCCATGCACCGGTAATTTTTACAGATAAGCCATCTTTTTCATAAAAACCTTGCAGGTTTGCAGAGTCACTCAATCCTGCTAACACGGCTTGAGAGGCAAGTATGTAGTTATCATACTCTACATCACCATCAACCATGGTCGCATTAAAGCCGGCACCGAAGCCAGATTCACCAAATAAATGCTGAATAGAGACTTCGACACCATTAACTTTACGTGCGCCCACATTTTCAGGCGACTCAATGGTCCACTCAATTAAAGGGTCGGTTGCTGGGTCTGGTAAAATACGGTTGTTTTCACCAATACCTACGCCATTTGCAACAATTTCATTGTAAATTGCTCCGTCGGTTGCTTGTTCACCACGGCCTTCAATAGCTGCCACAGCATTGTTCCAGCGCTCGCCTAAGTAGACGTCATGCAGGCCTTCGTAAGTTGCATTAACTTGCGTGTTATCAATCCAGTCATCAACGTCTTTCCAAAATAGACCAACCGCTGCATAACTGCCTTCGTTGTAGTAATACTCCAAGCTTAAATCAAAATTAGTTGATTTAAATGGTTTTAAGTTTGGATTACCACGACTACCACTGCGTGAGTTTAACTTAGGAGAGGGAGTAAGGCTTAGGTTACCTAGCATAGCACCTAATGTAGGTCTTGATATTGTTTGACCCCACGATACGCGAGAGACTAAATCGTCAGATAAATCGACTTTAATATCGATCATCGGAAGCAGTAAGTCGTACTCGCCTTTAAAGTCAACTTCAACTAACTCACCGCCACTGGCAAACTGTGTTAACCACTCAGAGCCACCTGCCCAGTACACTTGTTCAGCCACGCGGCTTTTAGCTGGGCTAACAATATCAGTTTCTTCGTAGCGCACGCCGAGATTTACGAATACATCGTAATCACTAACGTTAAATACCCAGTTTGTTGAAAGGTATAAGCTGATGGTTTCTTCTTCAACTTTATTAGTTGGGAAGCCATCAAAGCTACCAATTTGATATACGTCACTGCCAAGCACGTCTTCTGTAAGGTATGCACTTTGACGTGCAAATGCTTCATCAAAATCATATGTATAAGCATAACCTGGTGCTACGCCGTCAGGACCAAACGAAAACTCATCAAGGAAGTTTGCTAAGTCAACACGTTCAAACATTGCATCAGGGAATATTTCAGCAAAGGTACCATTGTTAAAGCCTGGTGCATTTGCGTTATTTGCACCACCCCAGCCACTTAATGATTGCTTAGTGTAAGCTGCACCAAACTTGACTGTTTCAAGGCCAATATCGGTATAGGTAAATAATTTACCATCGAGCTGCACTTGAGATACTTCAGACTCACCCGGCGTGCGTGTGAAAATACTAAAGTTAGAGCCAATTTGGTTTGGGCTGATTTCTTGTGTGCCATTGTTCCAATTAACATTAAAACCGGGCACATCACCTTCACGGAAGGAGTACTCTTTTGAGGCAATATCAGCTGACCCTAATATAATACGACCATTAGCATTCAACCCCGTGTCTTTACCGTTATCAATGGTTGTTTTTGACGTATGAGCATCGAGCGTAAAGCTAAGGTTTTCGGTGGCGAGCCACTCAACGTTTAAGCCAGTTGCTTTTGCATCAACTTCAGTCGTTTCACGAAATGCGGTAAATGATGCATCATCACCGGCTGAGTTGTAATAGATAGCTGTGCCATTTTCATCTAGCTCATATGCGTTAGCATTACCGCCGAATGAGCCATTCCAAATACCCCAAGATAATGAGTTATTTCCCGTCACAGCATTTGAAATTGTGTGATCAAGGGTAAAGGTTAAATCATCAGTAGGGGCAAACTGAAACGTTGCTTGTGCATTAAGGCGCTCGCGTTGAATATCATCTTTGGCAAAACTAATTTCTTGCGGAAAAAATGCAGCAGCAACACGCTCTCCATTAGCATCTGTATACTGTTGTGCTGGGTTACCATCGGCATCGGTTGGGCGATTATCAGTAATGTTTTCAGCATCCAAAGAGAGATTCGGGTTTACTAACCATGACCGCACATTGGCTGATTGTCTTTGAAAATCACGACGGTGATAAGAAAAGTTTGCCGATACACCAAAACGTTCATCATCAAATGTATTGCTATAAATACCAGCAATCTCAGGGGTTACTTCATCACCTTCTTGTACAGACGAGTCATGAATCCCTTTTGCCATGAATGAAAACCGTTCACCCGGCTTTTGTAATGGCTTTGCAGTAACAATATTGACGGTTGCACCGAGTCCACCTGTTGGCATTTCTGCACGGGCTGTTTTCATTACTTCTAAAGAGCTAACACCTTCAGATGATAGGTTTTCAAAGTTAAATGAGCGTGTAAAACCTGTGCCAGCCATTTGGCGGCCATTAAGTGTTACGAGGTTAAATGATGGACCAAAGCCACGCACTGTGATTTGGCTGCCTTCACCGTTAGAGCGACTTACAGATACACCGGTAATACGTTGTAGTGATTCTGCTAGGTTGGTATCTGGAAATTTACCCATTTCTTCAGCTGAAATGGCATCAACAACACCGGATGCATCTCGTTTAACATCCATTGAACGAATCAATGAGCCTCGAATACCTTTTACTTCAATTACTTCTAGCTCTGGTTCGGCAGTTTCTTCTTGCGCTGCGTAAGCTAAATTAAATGTGCTTGCAGCGATGATAAGTGACACAGAAGCCGCTAGTTGGCTTTTTTTAAACTTAATTGTGTTCATAATTGCTCTGCTTTTACTAAATTTGTTAGGGTAGGCAGACAAACAACTCTGTTGATTATCTGCCACTTAATAAGGTGTATTACGGGTTCGCGATAACTACATTATCAACACGATACACAGCACCTTCACCTGAGCCCCACGCTGGGAAAATCATAAGTACATTGATATCACTGATATCTAAGCCTGCATCAAACAACGACTGCAATGTAAATGTATATGTTTGCCATTGACCAATCGTTGGTACTTCGCCTTCAGCACTTTCTAAAAGAGGCAGCTCTACTGCTGTCGCAGCGCCCGTTGATTCAACTTTGAACAACCATTGTGCATCTGTTGCATTAGGTGGGGTTAACATTTTCATTTCAAATTGAACAACGCCGGTCGCTAAAATAGCCGATGCATCAAAAGACACACCTTCGTCGGCTAAAAAGCCCATTACAGTCGGTTCAGCACCAATTTCAAATTGTGCAACTGTGCCGTGTGCGTCATCGTCTGCTTGCTCAGTCGGGGTAGAGCCACCACAACAATCCCAAATACTCCACATATCGGCTGCTTTATCTTTAAATACAGTCAGTTCGTTGCCCGCAGGAGCGGCTGCACTTGGATCGTATATTTTTGCGTTATCAACACGGTATACCGCGCCTTCGCCTGTGCCCCATGCTGGGAAGATCATCACTACATCCAGAGCGCTTACATCTAAACCTGCGCCAGCTAGGTCTGAAAGTGTATACGTATATGTTTTCCACTCACCGACAACGGGTGCATCACCTGCGTCTGTTAGTGGAAGCTCTACAGCAGAGTCGCCCTCGTTAGATTCAATCTTCATTACCCAAGTTGATTCTGGGCTATTTGGAGCCGTCATCACTTTTACATCAAACTGTAGTACACCACTTTCTAAAATACTGCTTGCGTCGAATGCTTTGCCGCTGCCACCTGCTGATGTGCGGGTGTTAAAGCCCATTACAGTTGGTTCAGCACCAATACTGAACTCGGCTGTTAAGCCATGTTCGTCGTCATCCATGGCTTCAACAGGGGTTGAACCACCACAACAATCCCACATAGGCCAATCAAGATTTTGTCCATCAGTAAATAAAACGACCTCTGGCGATGCCCCTAAGTCACCTTCAATAGCAATATTAGCAATGAGGTACTCAGCACCTTCGCCTGTCTGCCATGCTGGGAAAATCATCAGTACGTCTATCGCGCTCAGATCAAGTCCTTTCTCTTGTAAAAACGAAAGAGGGAATGTGTAGGTTTGCCATTGACCAACGACAGGGTCTAAGCCTTCTAAACTCTCGTTTAGTGCAACATCACCGGTATTTGGACCACCGTCACCGGCTTCGGCTTTTAATAACCATGTTGTATCAGCATTAGGCGGAGTAACGACTTTCATTTCAAAGCTTACACGGCCATTTACATCTACTAATGGAGATGCATCAAATGGTGCAGATGTACCTGCAAAGTCATCAGGAAAGTGACCGCCGCGTGTAGAAAAGCCCAATACTGTGCCGTTGTTATCATTGATATTAAATTGAATAACGTCGCCTTTATCAGCATCTGTGATAGTAGCTGGCACTGTGCCACCACAGCAATCCCATGCGATCCAGCTTGAGTTTAAGCCGCCGTCAAAAATATTTAAGTTTTTAGCTACACCATCGCTTGGTGGTGTTGGCACAGGGGCTGCACCTTCAACAAGCGCATCATCTAAGCTATCGTAACCTGGGCGAACCGTTTCACAGCCTTTGCCTGTGGCAGGATCTGATTTACATTCATAAACACGTACATAGTCAACTTCAAAGCTTTGACCTTCTGCAAATGCAGTCTCGTCTATGCCTAAGTTGTTAACGTTTTCTGGCCAATCTCCACCCACTGCGTGGTTAAGAATTAGGAAAAAGTCTTTATCGAAGGGAGCCGTATCCCAGTGAGTTGTGAGTTCTCCATCACCTTGCTCAAAGTATTCTGCAAACCAACCTTTGTGTTTTAGGCCAACTGCTTCATCTTTTGAATTGTAACGCACTTCAGAACGACGTTGTGTTGCGTATAAGTAGCCATCAACATACCAGCGTATTTCGCCTTCCTGCCATTCAATTGCATAAGTGTGAAAATCGTCTGCGGGGTTCATGCCTTCAGGGAATGTATAAGCTTTACCTGAACTTGAATTATTTGGCCACTCGCGACCATAATGAAGTGTGCCATGAATATTTGACTCAACAGTGCCGTCTTCAGCAACTGTTTTTAGGTTAACAGCTTCTAAAATATCTATTTCACCAGAGCGTGGCCAACCACCATATTCAGAATCTGTTGGCATCATCCAAAATGCAGGCCAGCTACCTTGGCCTGAAGGCAATTTTGCTCTCATTTCAAAGCGACCATAGGTAAAATCAGCTTTGTACTGTGTTGTTAAGCGGGCTGAAGTATATGGCTTTTCTGCGCCTTCTTCTGCAGGCAGGGCAACAATATTTAGGATGCCATCGCTTATGAATGCGTTTTCGCTGCTGTCGGTGTAGCATTGTTTTTCATTATTACCACCTCCTGCGCAATTTAGCTCGAAGTTCCACTTTGATGTATCAATGGCTTGGTCGTCAAAGTCATCGCTCCAAACCATCACCCAATCAGAGACGGGCACGCTTGGTTCGACAGCTTTTAAATCAGATTTTGTTTCAGCACCGCCACCGCACCCGACCAACATTGTAAATGAAGTGGCTGCAAAGAAACGGCTAAGATTGGATGTTGTCATGTTCATTATTTGAACCCCAGTCGACTTAATAAATGGAAGCGCTTTTTTAGCATAGTTCATTTTTACAAATGTGCATGTAAGCGCTTACATGTGTGTGATAAAATTCGCGCTCTCTATGTAAGCGCTTACAAAGCGTATGATAATGCGTGCATTAGGTCAACATATTTAATGTCTTTAATTAACTTTTATTTAACTACTGTTTGATTAAGGATGAACGGCAGAATCACTGGCTTCTTTTATATTATTGATTTTACTGGGGTAATTTGCTTTGCATGATAGAGGTATTAAACTTTAAATATTCTGTTAAAAAGCGCAAAAATGCAATAATTACCCTAGTAGCAAACGCTACTTTTTAACCGACAGCTTAACTAGTGACAGATGTTGCTACTTTAGTACAATTTTGAAGGTGTGGTTGAAATAACAGTGTGCTGAAAATAAAACGAATAATGGGAGACTCGTTGCTAGTCTGAGTAAGTATCAGAACATTGAAATTTGTGAGTGAAAATTCTTTTAACCAGGAAGGAAAGTAACAACCGAAACAGCTCGGCTGTTACTTATATACCCAAACCACCTCAAGATGCGAGTTTCAGTTGGAGTTAAAAGCGATTTAGGCAAGGCATTGATTGCAAGTAATAGTGGTTCTATTGTTAAAATCAATAACGCAGTATAAATCGCTTTTAAACCAACCCATTGGGCGTTTCACAGGCACTTACTCTCATCGTTGTTACTTCTTAAAAGGGACTGCCATTGTTGCAAAGTAACGCCTTGATATTAAGCCCCTGTGAAACGCTGAATTCTGCATTTTGAGGTGGCTTGGGTATACATTAATGCATTGCGTTGTTGTATTTGTCAGCTAATAGCTGTTTTTGATTTTCTGTAAGTGCTTTACCTGCTAGTTGAAATACCTCTTGTTCTTCTTCTTCAAGATGGTGATGCACTATATGGTGTAGTTTTTTTGCTTTTGCAAGCCATGCAGGTGAGCTCATATCTGTATGTTCAAGCGCCTCAATAAGCTCATCAATATCATGGTGCTCTGCAACACTATGGCGTGCTTTCTCTTGAGTTAAGTCGTCGCACATCAGCGGATTATAAAAAAAGCGTTCTTCGAACTTAGCATGCTCTTCGAGTTCATGTTTTAGTTCATTCATAAGTGACTGACGGTTTTGAGAGTCGCCACTGGTTTTGATCAGGGCATCTACTAGTGAGCGTTGTTTATCATGGTCGTGACGTAATGCTTCAAAAATATTCATAATGTATCCTTGCTTACTTTAGTATGGACTGAGTATGCAAGGAAGGAACCAGTTTGTAATATGTTGTTTTATAAGAATTATATTTTTATGTATTGTGCTTTGTAGATTGTTTTTTGTAATAATTACAGACTAATATGAAAAAGGCTAACACAGTGGTTAGCCTTAAAGTCGTTACTTCAGCTTATTACTTGTTTGCGTCTTTTACTGTTTTTAGTTTAGCAGCATGGTCAATTTCAAAAGCTGGCATGTCTTTGTTGCCATCCATTAAATAATTGTCCATCCAACGCATTAGGCGTAAGCTGTAATCGTATTGTGCCGCAACTTTACGGTTACCGTGACCTTCACCAGGGTAGTAAATTAAGCGAACATCTTTACCTTGTACCTTCATGTAGCGATACATTTCCATTGATTGAGCAGGGTGAACACGTGGATCGTCCTTACCGTGCATGATCAATAATGGTGTTTCAGATTGGCCGGCCCAGTAAATAGGACTGCGCTCTAAGTACCACTGCCATTTATCCCACGGGTATGAACGCGCATGCACTAAGTTCATTTCGTTTGAAATATCGGTCGTACCAAACTTAGAAAGTTGGTTAGTTACGCCAACAAACATCACACTTGCTGCGAAGTGTTTTGTTAATTTTGTAGCCGCCCACGCTGATGCATAGCCACCGTAAGAACCACCGGTAATACCAACACGTTTAGTATCAACTAAACCCATATCAACGAGGTGGTTTTTAAAATCAACCAAGTCATCAAACTCTTTGCCTGCATAGTCATTTTGGCCAAGTTTTGAGTAGTCAACACCTTTACCAGTAGAGCCACGGTAGTTCGGGTAAAATACGGCATAACCACGTGCAGCACCCATTTGGCCTGGTCGAGAGTAGTTTGTTATCCAACCGTCTTTATCGTGACTTTCTGGACCACCATGTACAGACATAATTAGTGGGTAACGCGTGCCTTCTTTGTAATCAAGCGGGTAAACAAGTACGCCGTCAATTTCAACACCATCACGGGCTTTTAAAGAAACTGTTTCTTGTTTTGCAAAACGTTTGTCGTTTAACCATTGGTTGGAATTAGTTAAGCGCTCAGCTTTTTTACTGCGTACAATAAATACTTCATTTGGGTGCTTAGCTGTATTACCACGTAGTGCGATGGTTTTATCTGAGTCTGAAATGCTCAGGCTTGAGGCGATAAATTCACCTTCTTTAATTAGTTTTTTATATTTTTTAGAGCCTGCTTTGATGCTTGCTACATAACTTTGTGTGCCAACATTAGCGATGAAATTAAGCGTATTGCGTTTGTTTGACCATTCTATGTCAGCAATATGGCCCATAAAGTTTGGTAACCATTCAGTAATTTTTGCTGTTTTAGTATCAGCTATAAATAAACGACCTGTCGCTGGATCATGTTTATCTTCTGCACCGATGATTGCAATGTATTTACCATCATGAGAAAGCTCTGCATCGCCTAACTTACCTTCAGTTTTAAACGATAACGTTACTTGGTTACTGGCAACATCGTATAAATGCCACATTGATTTTGTATATTTGTCGTCAATCAGTGCTGTAGGCTGAGTTTTAACAAGTAGCTTTTCGCCATTGGCTGCCCAATTCACGTCACTTACGTAGTTTTCAACGTTTAATGCTGTTGGGGTAAGCGCTTTATCTGATTTTTCTAAATCAACAATAAATAGCTGTTTGTTCTTAAGCCCAAGCTCATATACTTCAGCCTTAAAACCCAGCTTTTTAAGTTCTTTTTCTGACTTGTCAGCAGCAGGCATAGCTAAAATAGCTAGGTGCTTATTGTTAGGGCTAAGCTGATAGCTTGAAATAGACGTGTCTTTTAGTGAAAGTACTTTTTGTGCTTCACCGCCATCAACAGGTATTTGGTACAAGGCAGTGTACTTTTCATCTTCTAATTTAGCTAAAAAGTAAATTCTTTTACTGTCATTTGACCACTGAATACTTCCAATATTAACCGAACCTGTGATGAAAGGGCGTTCAACACCTTCGTCATCTACCACATACAGTTCGCTGTAGTTACGGCCATTTTCATCTACGTAAAGGGTACGCGGTACTGAACGAGTAAAAGCAACACTATCACCATCAGGGCTAACGCTGGTTTGAATAACAGACTGAATTTTTGGGATATCTTCAATCGTAATAGGTGTAGCTGCAAAAGCTAATGAACTTGTCAGTCCAACGGCTAATGCTAAACTGGTTTTTAGCATGGGTATTTCCTTCGCTTGTAATAATTATTTGCACAGTATAACAAGGTGTACCTTAATTACTAAAATATGCGATTAACGTCCAAACCCTGACGATTAATGGCTGTAGCGAACACCAAAATAAAACCGTCGGCCATTCTGATAAATCCCTGTTGGTGCATAGCGGTTACGCTCGTAAATATGTGTAATTTCGTCGGTGAGATTGATAGCTTCAAATACTAAATCTAGATGGTTATTTACTTTAAAAGTTAAGTTGCCATCAAGTTGACCAAAGTCATCCATTATTGCTTCACCGACACCTGTGGCAAAGTGTGTTCGATAATTATAAGCTAAGCGTGCACTGAGCCATTCATTGTCATAGTAACTTGTTAAATTAACCGTATGCTTTGAGGTTCCTGGCACATAATTTTTGCGACCTGTTGAGCTATCGGTACGGTTACCATCGACGAATGTGTAATTAGCAATCAGGCCTAGGCCATAAAATAGTTCTTGTTGATAACCTAATTCAACACCGCGTATGATGCCACCATTACCATTTATTGGGCGATCTATAGTCATATTTATGCCTTCATGTTGTTCAATGGTGCGCTTAAATTCAACAAATGATTCAACGTCTTTGTTAAATAGGGCCATTGAAAGTAGGGCAGCATCATCAAAATACCATTCGAGGCTAAAATCGAATTGGCTGGCACGGTAGGGATCTAAATCAGGATTACCACCTTGGCCTTGCGCCTGAGTGACATTGTAGTTTGTTGATGGCATTAAGTGGTTATATTGTGGGCGCGACATAACGCGAGCAGCACTGATCCGTGTAATAAGGTTTTCAGTTAAATCAATACTTACATTAACGCTGGGAAGTATATCAACATAGCTTTTTTTATGCTGTTGCCATATAAAATTTTGTTGCTGTGAAATCGCTGAGCCAACCCTTTTATATGCGCTGGCATTTTGCTGTGTATTTACGAGCCTCAACCCTAGGTTTGCGCGGTAATCTTGCCCTTCTAGCATTAATTTAACATAACCTGCTAAAGTGTGTTCCTGAATATCAAATCGACTTGCTTTTTCTTCTTGTTGGGTAAAGTTTATATTCTTAAAGTCACTCGATAGTTTACTGATGTCCGCATAGCTATATTCTTTTAGGGTTTGTGCATTACCAATGTCAGCTAAAAAGCCTGTCGGCAACTTACTTGGGTAATCGGCTAAAGTCCAATCAAGTTGTTGTGCTAAGCCATCAAAGGCGCCATTAAAAGAGCGGTAACGAATAAAGTCACGTTGATGATCACGGTATTTCGCGCCCAGTTTAAAAGCACTAATGATTGAATGATCGACCACTCGTTCAAAATCTCCCTGTAGGTACAACTCTTGATCATTTGAGTCTTGGCTATCATTGCGGGCTTCAGTCAGTTGCCAAGCCTGTGCATCAAGTGGTGATACATTGTAGTTTGCGATTATATTTTTGTTCTGGCGTGTATCAACAGTAAACGCTGTATTAGTTGAAAACTGAGATGTGTAATCTTGTTTAGAGCCGCCTCCGCCTTTGGTGAAACCAACTTGATACTGGTTTTGCCATAAATTAGCTTGTTGTGTTACTAATAAGTGCAGGTTGCTGGTATCAATTTGTGATTCACGCCAAATAGCCTCCATGGCTGTGCTAAAAGGAAGGTTTTGAGCATTATTTGCGGGCACTTTTGAATATTGAGCATAGGCAAGAGTGCCATCAATGATCACAGGGTCATTTATATGACCGCCTCGTGCAAATACAGAGCTTGGTTGCCACAAAAAATTTTGATTACTGTTATCTGCGTTAAGTATTGAATACAAGGTGTTGAGTTGAATGTTCCAATCAAGATTTGGTTGGTATTCGATGCTTGCAGTTGCGCTTGTTAAAATACGTTGTTGTTGAAATATAGCAGAGCCTCCGCCGCCGGCAGTCCAAACATTTTTTATATCTGCATTTTCACTCGTTGTCGGCGTTAGCTGGTTTTGCGTATTTTTATTATAGTTTTGTTCGTGCCAGCCCCACGATTCTAGACCGTCACGTCTTAAAGAGCGATGGTTACGAGTAAATGTGAGGTGTATGCCTAGGTCTTTCTCAGGGTTTTTCCAGCTGTAAAAAGTATTAATTAAAGGATCAAATTCACCAGACAAGTCGTTATATTGCATTTGTGCATTAACTACAAACTGATTGCGCTGTATATGTAAAGGGCGCTGGGTTTTTATATTAACGGTCCCACCTAACGACCCTTCATTATGATCTGCTTGCGGGGTTTTATACACTTCTAAAGACGACACTAACTCAGCTGGCAGTAGAGTATAATTAAACCCTCTGTTTGGCTGAGTAGAGATCCACCAATCAGCAGAGGCTATGGACTGGCCATTTAAGAATGTACGATTTTGCTCGGGTGTTGTGCCTCTAACACCCACTCGCTCACCTTCACCTTGTGCTCTTGAAAGTGAAATACCCGTCACCCTTTGGAGTGCTTCAGCCACATTTTTATCAGGAAATTTCCCGATGTCTTGTGCGCTAATAGTATCTATAATAGATTGACTGTCGCGTTTATCCAAAAGAGACTTGACAGCGCTGTCATGATAACCCCTAATTTGAATGGTTTCTAAATGACTAGGATTTGGTTGTGGGTCAGTTTTAGCGACGCCAAGTGAAGCGAAGAAGACACTAAGAACGACAGTTACGTTAACAAAACTTATGATTTTTATTGTCATATTCAACCCAACTAAAACAACATGAGAAAATACTAATTATGAGAAGTAGTTATAAAGTAAGTACATCACAGGTTGCTATGCTATTGTGTACCGTATTTGCCTATAATACGCTTTATCCGCTTATTTAACCATAGATTAACCTGTGTAAAAACCAAACAATGTCAAAAGCAGAACCAAAAAAGTTATTACTCAATGATGTGCTTATTGATTTTGCAGCCTTAAAAATTAAGGTGGCAGGAAAGTGGTGCTCAATTGAGGCTAAACAGTTACAGCTGCTTCAATTACTTATTTCTCATAAAGGGCAGGCTGTAACGCGCGACACCATAATGGATGTTGTTTGGCCTGATGTCGTTGTGAGTGATAATTCAGTCAGTCAATTAGTAACTCAATTACGAAAAAGTTTATCTGATGACAAAAATACCGCCTACTTTATCCGCACAATACCACGGGTTGGCTATCAGCTTATTGCACAGGTGAGTGATGCGCCAACTATTCTAGAAAAGGTTGTGCCAGCGAGTCCTCGTACTTCTGCATTGTTTATTTTTGCAGGGTTAATCTTGGGTGCATTGTTTACTTTATTAAGCCAATATTTATTAGCCCCAGAACAAGTACAGTTAGATTATCAATATCAATCACGATTAACATCTGCTCCTGGAGCTGAGGTGTTTTTGCGCTATTCACCCAATGGGCGGTATTTAGCATTTAGCCAATCAAACGATCAGCAAAGTCAATTTGACTTGGCTGTATATGATAATCAAAGTAAAACGGTTCATAGCATCAAAAACTCAGGTTACTCTGAAGAAGCACCTGTTTGGTCACCTGATGGAAAGTGGTTAGCTTATTTTAGATATGACCCAATTAGCTGTGATATTCGTGTTATGTCTGTTGCCAATGCCATTGAAACTTGGCGTTTAAGCCCCGAGTTTAGGCTTACAAGGTGCCAGCAGCGCCATGGGCCAACTAAGTTACACTGGGTTGATGAGCGCACCATATACACAACACATTGGCAAGATGAGCAACCACGTTTAATAAAGTACACATTATCACTTACCCCGAGCCCTAAATTAGTATCACAACAAGTGGTCGGGGATTTTAAGCCATTAGCATTTGATATTAATACTGACAATAAGCTGCTTATATTAGAGAAGAACGCTGGCTGGTATAGCCTTAGTGAAGTGGATTTAAATGCAAAGCTTAAACGAAGCGTGATAAAGCAAAGCCGCCATTCGCATGCGCCATTACTATTAGACAGTGAGCGCGGTTATTATTGGCTTGGTGATGATGCTTTAAGGCGCTATGGATACGATGGTAATAAGCAAACTGTTCATGAACCTTTAGGGTTTATTGCCGATATTGCTATAAACCCGCAAAGCGGAGATATTGCACATGCTGAAGGGCAAGCTCGCATAAACTTATATCAAATTGAATTAGATTTACATACAGAGCAATTACTAAAGAGTGCTCAGCAGTTATCATCTTCATCACGTATGGATATGTTGCCTGCGGTATCGCTAGATGGCCAACAAAGTGCATTTATTTCATTGCAAAAGCGGGGTATAACCGAGTTTACACACAGTGAAGTATGGCTGAAACATAAACAACGCAAAAGTGCTAACCTGATTGCAACTTTGCCCAGCGATATAACACCTAAGTATTTATTATTTTCACCAAATGGTGATAATCTTTTATTAGCGGATCAGCTTCATAATATTTATTTGATCAATACTTTTTCTCGGCGTTTAGTGCCTATTATTTCTGGTTTTGAACAACTTAATGGCGTTCATTGGGCACAAGATAGTCATAGTATTTATTACCAAGCGAAGAACCAGCAAGGCCAATGGCAAGATTGGCGTTATGATATTCAATTAACAAGTAATACCTTAGTAAAAGACAACGTGCCATTGGAAACGCTTGATGAGGATCATTTACTTTGGCAGCTTAATGCCTCATACATTGAATATGAGAAACATGTTGCGAGCTTTTTAGCCGCAGAGCTTGAACTGCAACTGCCATTGTCGCAACTATTGCCTTCGTTAGCGCTTTTTAAGCCAGCTGTGTTTAATGGGGGAGTTTATTATGTGCTTAGGCAAGGTCATCAACTACGTTTATATTGTTATTTGACAAAACAAAAACGAAATGTGTTCATCAAAGAGCTTGGTGTATATGGCTATGATTTAGATATTAATTTAAACATAAGTAGTTCCGCCGATGGAACGCATGTGGTGTTTAGTCAAGTAGATGGTATTGAAACCGATATTTTGTTACACAAAGCAACTAAGGCTGCGAGGAAATAAAAGCGTCAATATTGCCAGTAAACCAATTCCTACTTTTTGCTTCATCTAATGCTTGCAAAGCGATTCTTTTAGCGGCTTTTGGATCTTTCTTCGCTGTTATTTGGGCTTGTATTAATAGTAGAGGTGGATGTGTAGGATCATCAGCTAACGCTGAATTTAATGCTTTTTTTACAGCACTTACATCTGCATCTTCAAATGAATAAAGCAGTTTTGTCAGTTCTCTCTTTGCACTAAATAGCCCTTGCTCTGCAGCCGCTGTTAACCACTTTAGTGCTTTATTCGGCGCATAATCGAGGTACTTTTTATCTAATAGCTCTCGGCCTAAACGATATTGAGCTTGAGCTAAGCCATTTTGCGCGGCAAGTAACACCCAATTGAGGCCTTTTTCTCTTTCTACTTTTCCGTACTCACCACGCAATAAATTAGCGCCAATTCTGTACTGCGAGTTGGCATAGCCATTTGTTGCCGATTTTAATAATAGCTCGTCACTGGCATTATTATGTTGCCAATGATATTTCAATAATCGCGTTGCATTATATTCATCAGAGCTTAGCCAATTGGCAATATAATATTGAACAATGGCATTACCTTGCTCTGCTGCATCAATTAAATCCGTAATTTTTTCATTGTATTGTCGTTGCTGACTTTTAAAGCTTTGTGCGTATTGTTTACCTTTAAAAGTCGTGAAGTGGTAAATTAATGACCTATTATAGTACGGTAAGTTTTCCTTACTAGCTTGATAATGCCAACGTTTGACTGCGTTAATAATTGCTTTATCGAAGGTTTTTTCAGGGTTAGAATCAATAATAGTGATGTCAGTAACTGCGCCACTTTCGTCTATGTCAAACTCAAGCCAAACCCAACCCTCGGTGCCATTTTTATAAGCATGCTCTGGGTATTTAGGTTCAACCATGTAATCACGCACGATTGAGGAGTTTAAAGTATCTGTACTATTAAGCTCAGGTTTAAGCTGTTCGTTGTACCACGCAAAGCTTAGCTGTTTTAGCAGAGCATTATAGGCATCATTAAGTGGCTGTTGATTTTGTGTTTGGTTCGCAATTAGCATGGCTGTATCACGGGCATCAACTAAACCAAAATCGGCTGCTAGGCTAAACCACGCATAGGCTTGCGCTGTATTTTTTTCAACACCTTGACCATGTAAATACATTACTGCAATATTATAAATAGCATCAGGGTTGCCAAGTTGCGCGAGCTGTAAAAATTCTTGTTTTGCTTTTAAAAAGTGGCCTTGGTGGTAATCAAGTGTTGCACTAAGAAGATCTGCTTTAGCGTTAAACCCAAACAGCAACCCGCACACAAAAATACACACTTTTAAAAATAAAAAGCATGGTGTAGGTTTGGTTGAGTAGTTAAATAATTGTGCTGACACTTAATAAACTTGCGCTATTGCTAACATATACTTAGTGGTGTTTTTACTTACTGATTGTACTTGTTTTGTTTATTATTACTAGCGCGATTATGCGATGTGTTTAATAAAAAAAGCAGGCAACCAAAAAGGTTGCCTGCTTTAAACCCCTGGGCATAGGGGCGGCCATCCTTGGCGAGAGTCGATGACCTGTGTTAGCTAGGAATATCGACTAATTCGTTATTAAAAATTGAAACGAATACCAGCAGAGAAGCGACGTCCATCAGCATAGACACCCGTTAAGGCTTGCTTAACGCCTTTTTCTTGGTAGCTAAATGTATGTTCGTCAGTTAAGTTTGTTGCTTCAAATACGGCCGTGATGTTTTCTGTTACGTTGTAGTTAAATGTTGCATCAACTTGACCATATGCATCTTGATAACCTGGCCATGCTCGGCCAGTGTCATAGCCTGTGCGATAGTTATATGAAATACGACCACCGAATGTTTCTGACTCGTAATAAGTACTGATATTGTATGTGTGGTCTGAAATACCCGGAATCAACACATCATTGCCTTGCGTGTCTTTAGATTCGCCATCTACAAACGTGTAGTTAGCAGCAACGCCAAAGCCTTGTGTGATTTCGGTTTGAAAGCCAAGCTCTAAACCTTTCAATGTACCAGAAGGGCCGTTAACAGGGCGGCTAATTTCAATTTCAATACCATTAAACACTTCAGTTTGCGTGGTGTTGCCTAATGTAGATTGTAAATCTTTATAAAATAATGCAGCCGAGAAGATACCTGCATCTGCGAAATACCACTCATAGCCAACATCAAATTGAGTGGCACGGTATGGGTCAATATTTGAGTTACCGCCAGTTCCAACACGCGTTTCAGTATTGTATGTCGTGGCGTTCGTCATCGCGGCATAGTCTGGGCGTGTCATAACGCGTGCAGCACCAATGCGAAGCAACATATCATCATTAAGATCAATCGCTAAGTTTAAGCTTGGAAGAATATCAAAATAGCTTGTTTCTTCCTCTTGCCATACTTTTGCATCAGCAGGACCTATATACGCACCTGTGGTTTGCTTGGTTTCAACTAAACGAACACCAATATTACCGCGCATACCTTCAACATCTATATCTGCTTTTACATAACCTGCAAAAATGTTTTCTTCAATCGCAAAGTTGCTGTCAAATAATAAGTTATATTGCCAATCTAGTGCGTCACCGTCTTTACGTACTTTAGCTAAATCAGTCATTGCGTAATCGCTTAAAGTGCCACTAGTTCCGATACCGGATAAAAAGTCACTGGGTGAAGCGTTTGAATAATCTGCTAAACTCCAATTTAAATCAGTGCGTGTTTGAGACTGCAAGCGAACATTTTCACGTTTGTGGTCGCGGTATTTAGCGCCAAACTTAATTCTACTGAAGACGGACACGTCAATTGCACGTTCAAAATCAGTTTGTGCATAGTATTCTTTATCAAGTGCATCATTCGAGTCGTAGCGAAGAAAACCTAGATCCCATTGTGTGCCATCTGCTGGACTTTTAGCATAGCTTGTTTCGATACTTTCAACATTGGCTGCATTAAAGCTGTGCTCGGCATTACCTTCCCATCCTACACTTCGGTCTGTTTGTGTACCGCCTGAGCCTTCTGTGACACCTAAATGGTATGATGATTTCCAGATTTCGCCTTCATGGATAAGCTTTAAATCATATGAATTAGTTTTTAATTCTGAGTTACGAACTTTCGTTTCATCAAGAATGTTATTACCGTCAGCAGAGAGGCCAAATGTACCAGCTTGCGCGAATTGACCTACTTTATCATGTTGAACAACGTCTAAAGATGTGTACTGTGAATTACCATAGCCTGGTAGCCATAAGAAGTTTTGATTCGCATTGTTGGCCTTCATTGTCGAATTAAGTGCATTGAAAGTCACGTCAATATCATCTGTAGGGCGATATTGTAATGTTAAGTTAAAACCTGTTCTGATTCGTTCCTGAGTGAACAGCGCAGAGCCACCACCACCAGGTGTGTAAACATCATCAATTTGTGTGCCGTCTTCTAAGGTGATGTCACGGTGGGTCCAACTCCAAGCCTCAATACCATCACGGCGAAGGTTACGTACCTGTTTAAAAACAGAAACAAGTGCACCTATTGTTTCTTCATCATTTTTCCAGCTGTATAAACCTGCTAGCTGTGGATCAGTCTCGCCAGACAATTCACTGTGCTGCATTAAAATTGAACCAGCCACTTTATTGGCTTCTAAATCTAGTGGCTTACGCGTTCTTACAATCACAGTTCCGCCGATTGAACCCTCATCAATATCAGCCTCAGGTGATTTGTATACTTCAAGACCAGATACAATTTCAGATGGCAGCATTGTGAAGTTAAAGCCACGGCTGGCAGACGAATCTACCCACCAATCAGCAGAACCAACAGCTTGGCCATTTAATAAGGTACGGTTTTGGTTTTCAGACGTTCCACGAATACTGATCCTTTCACCCTCGCCATATGCGCGACTCATCGAAACACCAGTGATACGTTGCAATGACTCAGCAACGTTTTGATCGGGGAATTTACCAATGTCTTCAGCGGTTACTGCATCCACTATTGTGTTTGCATAACGTTTAGTATTAAGTGATTTTACGACGCTACCACGAATACCGCGTACTTGAATAACTTCAACTTCGTCTGTATTTGTTGCTTGTGCACTGTGCGCTACCATCGGTAAGCTTAATGCTGATGTGATAAGTGAAGCACTTATAGCCAGATGAAGTTTATTCATTTTTATATTTATCATTTTTCGATTCCCCTTGAATCAACACTTCGTTTTTAATGTTTAACGGTATGGTTCAAAGGCCTGCTTACATTGCTTTATAACACAGCCTTTATTAACCGATTTACTCCCCCAGAGCAGCAAGTGAGTTAAATATATGGTGATAACATTTACTAACTTGGGTTTGTTTTTCTATTAAACGCTTTTTGATCTATCGAGTCTTGAAACTAAATGAATAGTTGTGAAAGTAACAAAAATGATAATGAATATAGCTGAAATTTATTTTTAGTTGTTATAAAACAAGCAATTAATATTTAATTTGGTTTTGAGTTATTTTAATAAATTAAGTTTACTTAAAGGGTTTTAAGTTTTATTTGCAAGTGATTCACAATTAGTGATCTGTATTTTAGCTATATTGAAAAGGGTTTATCATTTAAACGCTGTTAACTGAGCAAGGTATTACCTGTTAAATAATTTAGGGCGCTCGAAGCGATTGTCGGTCACAGCTATATTTATGTGTGGCTTTTATTTAAGTGATGATGAATCGATGTGATCGGTTTATTAGATAGCTGCTAGGGTATATTCATTTATCGAGAAGTGTACTTTGCTTTAACCGTTCAGCTGTGATTACTTAACCTGAACTCTGGTTAAGAGATGTAATAATATATTGGTATTAAATAACAAATTTCCCCCTTAGTCTCCAGCCGGAGACTTTTAGCGATAACAAGGCGAATTTACGCGTCAATAGCTGGCCTATTGCAAGTAAATTCAACGCAGTTAGCGTTAAAAGTAGCCGCTGGAGATAGATTTATTATCCAGAGTTCAGGTTACTTAAGTGCTACACCTATAAGCATAGTAAAGTGGAACAGATGCTTAGCTTGCGCTAAGCATCTTTTTATAGGCTTTTCTTTGGCGGGAGTGCGACGTTCGCAAAGATTAACCCCGCTACCAGCGACATAAAGATTAAAAAAGTTTGTTGCCCAATATGATCAGCATAGACGAAGTCCTGCCCTTCAATTAAAGAGTTTAGGCCGATATAAGTTTTACTACCAGGCACTAATACAATCAAACCTTGCATAGCGACGATAGAGGCAGGTGCATTAGCGACCCGGTTGAATAAATTACTAAACACACCCACTGAGAAGGCGCCTATAAATGTACCTAAAGTATAATCTAAGTCTAAATAAATGGCTGGGCCTACACTGGTTCCGTAGGCTATAAAACCAGAGGCAATTGACCACGCTGCATGCTTTAATTTTGTTCTAAAAATTACGATTAAGCTACTACATAAAAGCAGTATTGCTAGCCATGCAGTCCACTTTGGTAGTGGTTCTGGTGGCACAAAGTCTGTTTGGCCAAACAGTGCAAAGCCAATCGCCAGACCAATAAATGCCCCAAAATAGAGTTTAAACAGTAACATAAACGAGTCCATAACCCGTGCAGTACCAGAGACTAGATGCCTTGCAGCAAGCTCAGCTAAACCAAGTGCTAATGCAAGCCCTGGTATAAAAACAATGATGGCGGAGAGTACGATAAGGCGAATATTGATTTGTGCATCAATGTAGACGCTTATTGCACAAGCCAATATTGCTGAAACAATAGCTACTAGGGGTTCAAGCATGTGCCCAACTCGTTTAGAGCGCGCTGACCAAAGCACAAATAAATAAACGATTAGGGTCAATAAGCCTGACCATAAAACATCATTCCAGCTGGTTCCCATCAACATGGCAAACGCACCGCCAGAGGTTGCAAATGCAATACCTGTTAAAATTCTGTTGTAAGGGGCCGGGGCATCAAAAATGATGTCGAGTTGTTCATCGACTTCTTGCAGTGTTAATTCTTTATTAAGCAACTTATTGACGAGATCATCGGTGTCAGCCAAAGAGCCAAGATCGTGATCCCCCGGCTCGACACGTGCAACATGAGTGTATTCATCTTCGTGTCCATCAGTCCATATTACAAATGTAACAGAAGTTGGTGACATGACGAATGACGACTTGAGGCCTAAGTATGTGGCAATTTCCATTAAGTGAGCTTCAAGTCGGTACGCAGGGGTGCCGTACTTATGGAGCATTTTGCCTAGCTTTACTATAAATTTTCGTTTTTCAGTAAACGTTGCGGTTTTCAAGTGAGTATTGAACCAAAATTTAAATTATTCAGTTAAAAAATATAGACAATACATCAAAACTTGCCTAACTCGTTTTGCCGCGATTTTAAACACATATAAACCTCTGTCTAGTTTTTTTTATTTGTTTTTTGCTTCAATCCACTGGGCCATATACTGGGTGCTTCGCATTGTATGATGTTTAAGCATTTGTCCAGTAAAGTTAGCTTCTCTGTGTGCTGGTAAATTAACTTCAATGGAGGCCACTTTATTAATAAAGTTAGTCGTTAATTGTGATTTATCATAGCGAATATTTAGTAGCGTATGTGCATTTTTTTGTGCATTTAAAAACGCACATTCATCCTGATAAAGCGTAACTGCAGCGTTTGCAAATTGTTGTGTATCGTTCTCTATAATACCGGGCCAAGGAAGTTCGCCATGCATTCCTTCACTGCCAATTGAAGTGGTAACACTAGGGGTTTGCATTATCATGGCTTCAAGTAATTTACCTTTAATTCCCGCGCCAAAACGCAAAGGTGATAAACATACTTTGGCGTCTTCTATTACTTGATAGGCGTCTACGGCCCATCCTTTTATTAGAAAGCCCGTTTTAGGGTTATGAAGTGCTGTTGCCTTGGGTGGTGGATAAGAGCCATAAATATGTAGTTCAGCAGTGGGAAGCTGTTTACGAATTAAAGGCCAAATTTTTTGTAAATAAAGTACTGCGTCCCAATTAGGTGCATGACGAAAATTCCCTATCGTCATAAAGTGTTGCCGCTGTGCAAAAGATTTTGTTTGAGTAGGCAATGATTCTAAGTCCACCATGAAAGGTAAATGGTGCAACAAGTTGCTGTCAACATTAAACACATCGGCCAGTAATTGCATTTCAAAAGTTGAAATAATTAAGCTAAGGTCACAACGCAAAATAGCGGCTATTTCACGTTTTGCGATATCTGAGTGTAAATCACTTTTACTAAATGCTCTTTTACTTTTATGGGCTTCATGGCGTGCATTTCTCAAACACTGCAAGTCTTCAGTGTCGAGTATTTTTATGGCATTAGGGCAATGTTTGTCAATGCGCCAACCAAACTGTTCTTCCATCATAAAACGGTCAAACATAACAATGTCAGGATTATATTTTGTTACATAATCATCAAAGCTACTGCAGTTAAGTGCAATAGTTTGTGATGAGACCCCATATTGTTCTAGATTTTCCATATGCTCAGTTTTTTGAGCTGGGCTTGCAAATTCAACCTGCCAATTCTGTGCTCTAAACGCGTGCAGCAACGACATCATATGCGTGCCCGCTGCGGATGAATTTGGCTCTGGCCATACATAGCCAATCACTAACACTTTTTTCATTTGCTTGAATCTCTAATTTGTAAATTTACATCGACCAATGTTCGTAACGGTGCGGTGTTACTGCTAAGCAGCTCTTGTAAAATTTGGCAACTTCGCCTACCAATCTCATCGGCGCTTATACAGACGGTACTTAATGAAGGGGACATTAATTTAGAATCGGTTAGATCATCAAATCCAACTACTTTTATATCTTCACCCACCGTAAGCCCAAGCTGTTGTATAGCTTCAATAACCCCGTAAGCAATAACGTCGCTAAAGCAAATAATGGCTTTTATGTTTGGTTGAGCGCAATACAGTGTGTTAAATGAATCACGACCGCCTTGGCGGTTTGTAGCTGCCTGAATTACGGGCTTATCTTCATTGATGTTGAACTGTAAAAGTGCGGACTTAAACCCACTGAGACGCTCCAGGTGGTCAGAGATATCATCTGTCCCGCCTAAAAAGGCAATGTCAGTGATGCCTTGTTCAAGAATATGAGCTGTAGCAATGTGCGCACCTTTTTTGTTATCAGGTAAAATAGTGGGGGCATTACTAAATGGCACTTCACGCATAATATTGATAACAGGTGAGCCGCTGGCAATAAGGTTATCTACCCAGCTTTGTTCTGTCCCGGGTGCTGGGCACATTATAAAAGCGGCGACATTGTATTCTTTTAGTGTTTTAACAATGTGTTGTTGGCGTTGCCAATTTTCAGCTGTATTAACGACCATCGGCAGCATTCCCATGTCGTGAATATAACTTTCTAGACTCACAGCTAATTGTGCAGAATAGGGGTTGGTTAAATCGTTGATCACCAGTGCAACTAAATTTGAACGTTTACCTCTTAAAGCTGCGGCATCACGGTTGTAGACATAGCCCAATTTATCAATTGCTTGTAAAACTTGTTCTTTGCGTTTGGCACTGACTTTAGTGCTTTGTGTGAGTACTAAAGACACCGTAGATTTTGAGACTTGAGCTTCTCGCGCTACGTCAAAAATAGTGACTTTATCGGTGTTGTTATTCATTAATTGTTTTTAAAGAGGTAACTTAATCACTTAGTTTAACTTAAATTGAGCGATAAAGTCAGTAAAGCTTATATTTAGCTAGGGAGGGTTATGTTTATAATAGAGGAATAACTTAAAAACTTTATGCGCTTTGTAAATCATGCTTATATATGCATTGGCACTTTAAAAATAACAAAGGACACACTATGAGAGCAATGTTGCTTTTTTTAGCCCTGATAATAAGTTTCGGGGAAATTAAAAACGCCCATGCGAACGAAGGTTACCAAACCCCCTCAAGTGATCTCGCTGCTGTGGTTGATGCGAAATTAGCACCGAGTAGCTATTTATCATCAGATGGTCAGTGGCTTGCACTATTTGATCGTAAACGAATTGAATCACTTGATGACCTTGCTAAAGAAGAGTTTAAACTCGCTGGAATTAAATTAAATCCAGCTAACTTTTCTCGCTCACGAGCGCGTACAAAATTTAATGCATTGACCTTAAAACATATTAAAACAGGTAGCGTGATTGAAGTTAACAACATTCCTTCAGGTATTATGCGCTCTCCTCAGTGGTCATCAGACAGCCAGTACTTAGCATTTGTTTTAGAGCAAACAGACCAAGCTAACTTATGGCTATACAATACACAAACCAAGCAAGCTCGCCAGCTATCTGACGTAGCATTAAATTCAGTTTTAACGAGTCGTCCATATACTTGGTTGCCAGACAGTACAGCAATTGTAGCTAACACTGCGGTAAATATTGGTAAGCAAAGATTAACCACGGACACACAGAGTGTGGTCCCTGTGATTCAGCAAAGCACAGGCGAAAAGGCACCTGCGCGTACATATCAAAATTTATTAACCAGCCCTTTTGATGAACAACAGTTTAAGTTTTATGGGCAAGGTCAATTAACCTATATCCCGCTCAGTGGTATTGCACGTGCTATTGGTAAGCCTGCCTTGTTTAAGTCATTTTCTGTATCTCCTGATTCAACAAATCTATTGGTTGCGAGTATTGATGAACCATTCTCGTATCAAGTTCCTTACAGCCGTTTTGCAACAACGTGGCAAATATGGGGAATGCGTGGCTATGCGTTGGTTGAGTTAGCAAAACAGCCATTGGCGGATAATATTCCTCAAGGCTACGACAGCGTACGTGTTGGTCGTCGTGATTTTGAATGGCGGGCTGATCAAGGAGCTGAAGTGATTTGGGCTGAGGCACAAGATGGCGGAGACATGAAGACCGATGTGCCACATCACGATTATATTTACTCATTACGAGCGCCTTTTAAACGTGAACCTAAACTATTTGCAAAGGTAGAGCGACGTTTTGCAGGAATTGAATGGGCAAATGATAATGTGGCTATGCTCAGTGATTGGCGCTTTAGCGACCGTCAAGTTCGTACATTTGTAATACAACCTCGTAATGCTGACAGAAATCGAACGCTGTTTTCACAGCGCAGCTACAATGATGCTTATAAAGATCCCGGCCGTGCTATATATGAGCGAAATGATCAAGGTAGTAGTGTGATCAAAGTGGTGGGTGGTCGTTATATTTACTTACGTGGTAATGGTGCTTCTGAACAAGGTAATGTGCCTTTTTTAGATCAATACGACATTAAAACAAATACAACAAAGCGATTATGGCAGTCTAAAGCACCTTATTATGAGCGAGTACGTGCCATGCTTGATGATGAAGGGGATCGGCTAATAACTATTCGTGAATCTAAAACAGAGCAGCCAAACTTCTTTATTCGCGATTTAAGTGACGATACGCTTACTCAGCTAACAACATTTGAGCACCCTTATCCAGCATTTAAAGGGGTTACTAAAGAGCTTATTCGTTATAAGCGCGATGATGGTGTTGAGCTCTCTGGCACGCTGTACTTACCGCCAGGCTATGATAAAACGCAAGGCACGTTACCTGTTTTGATGTGGGCATACCCTCTAGAATATAAAGATAAAGCTGTAGCATCACAAGTGCGTGAATCGCCTTATGCATTTACCTATATAGGTTATTGGGGACCAATGCCTTATCTAGCCAAAGGAATTGCCGTATTTGATGACCCGAAAATGCCAATCGTAGGGGTAGATGGCAAAGAGCCTAATGACTTATTTAGAAAGCAACTGGTCTCTAGCGCTCAAGCTGCGGTAGATGTACTCGTAGAAAAAGGCATTGCCGATAAAGATAATATTGCCATTGCAGGTCATTCTTATGGCGCGTTTATGGTGGCAAACTTATTAGCACACAGTGACTTATTTAAAACGGGTATAGCGCGCAGTGGTGCGTATAATCGTACACTTACACCATTTGGTTTCCAAGGTGAAGAACGTGACTTTTGGCAAGCTCAAGATGTATACGCAGCGATGTCACCATTTTTCCACGCCGAGAAAATTAACGAACCAATGTTAATGATCCATGGGCAAGAAGACCCTAATTCAGGCACCTTCCCTATGCAAAGTGAGCGTATGTATGCTGCTCTTAAAGGCTTAGGCAAAGAAACGCGTTTAGTGATGTTGCCTTACGAAGCCCATGGCTATAAAGCGCGCAAGAGCTTATTGCATGTTTTATGGGAGCAAGAGCAGTGGCTAGAAAAATACTTGTTAACGGATGAAGCACCTGCTGAAGTTTCTCAAGCGCAATAGTGTATTTATGAAAATAAGCGCGGCAGATGAAGTAAATTCATAGAGCCGCGCTTGTTTTATGTTGTTTTTGAGTAATGCAACACGTTCACCAACATTCAACAAAGCATATTATTGCAATATAAAGTCATCAATAGGCTGCTTTGTCAGCTTACCAATTTGCATAAAGGTGAAGATAATCGCGCCAACTAGTAACACCATTGTAGGCGCTACAATGACCGGGTAACTTAACCATGTCATACGACCCAATTCTTCTGCATAGGCGGTAGTGCCAGGCATACTAACCACAATGGCTTTGGCTAAAAAGTAATTAAGTGTGGCAGATAAAAAGAATGCACTGGCAACAATAAACCCAGCTAAACGCATTTTTGCATCAAATACCGCAGTGTTATTTTGTTGCTCAAGCGATTGAGTGAGTTTTTCTATATCTAACAGTTCAGGGTTAATCAATAACTTGCGGATGAGTGGATACGGCGTGTATTGGCTTACTAACACTATAATGCCGATAATTGCAGGTACCATTGCTTCTTTAATAGCGATGTACTTAGGGTCAAGTTCAAATAAGCTAATTCCCCCAGTTAATAGCACACTAATAATCCCTAAAATAGAGAAAAAGTTAACTTTTCCTGATTGCTTAAGCTCCCACAAGCCGAAAAATAACGGAAATGCTAGTGCAACAACAACCGCCCAAACAGGGCCAAGTGTATCCGGTGTACTAAAACGGCTTAGAATCACCGCTGGTAAAACAATATTAAAAATAAGGTTACTGAAAAAATTACTTTTCTTTTTTTGAGTTGTCATAGGTATATTTTTCTTACTTCAATTGGATTTAGTATATACATATCTGCCAGTAAGATACATATCTCTAATTTTTACATTCCCTAGTTTAGGAAATAAGCACTACAAGTTTGTAAAGAGTATCTAAAGATCAGTTAAGCACAATAAAAACATAAGATTAATTGACCTTTAATAGAGGGTGTCTTATTGTTAAAAACGACTTATTTTGTTTTGTAAACAAGGAAAGAAACGGTTGAAATTCCTACGAAGATTTCACGATATTGTATCTGATCAAACTCAAAGTTTTGATGAAAAAATTTATAGTTTATTGAGGTTTGGGCTCGAAGTGTTCGAGCTTGATATTGCAATTGTGAGTAAAATAGCCGAAGAGTCTTACCTCGTTAAGTATGTAATCACACCCGATGACTCATTACCGGTTGGCACTAGCTTTGAATTATCTGGAACTTACTGTCTTCACACCTTGGCGGCTGACGGTGCACTGGCGTTTCATCAAGCATCCTCTAGCAGAATTGCAAACCATCCTTGTTATATAAATTTTCAGTTAGAATCGTATATTGGCGCCCCTATAAAGGTGGGAGCAGACACCTACGGCACAGTTAATTTTTCCGCATCTAAAGCATCTAAACCTTTTACAGAGCAAGCTTATGACTACGTTGAACTATTTGCACAGTGGCTTGGGGCTGAGTTTGCAAGACGAATGGCAGCGAAGCAGTTAATAAAAAATAACAACACACTGCTAAAGCTTGAAAATGTGGCAAACATTGGTACGTGGGAGGTGGATTTATTAGATAAAAAAGTAACCTGCAGTGACCAAGTCAGACGGATATATCAAGTTCCTATGTCATTTCAACCAGATCTAAAATCAACGACTGAGTTCTTTAAAGCAGGTAAAAGCCAAGAAGAAATAAATAGAGCAGTTGAAAAGGCCATGACATTGGGTGAAAAATGGCACTTAGAGCTTGAGTTGTTGACCGCTAAGGGAAAAAATATTTGGGTATCATCGTTTGGCGAGGCTGAATTTGTTGATGGCAAATGTGTTAGATTATTCGGCACACTTCAAGAGGTTACAGAGTCAGTTGAGTTGAGGCTTGCATTAAAAAACAAACAGGCTCTCGCGCAAAGAATGCTTGAAGACAGAAGCATGTTATTGGCAAAGATAAGTCACGAGTTACGTACACCGCTCAATGGGATCACAGGTATGTTGACGACTTTGTTAGGTGAAAAAGATGAAACCCGACGAGTTGAAAAATTAAAAGTAGCTCTAAGGAGCGCCGACATATTACTGAGTATTATCAATGAAGTAATGGATTTTTCAAAAATAAATCACGGTGAATTAAAACTCGAACCTAATCACTTTTTGTTAAAAACTATTTTTGTTGATTTGATCTCCTTATACATTCCATTATTTAAAACGGCAAAAGTGGAATTTAAAACCAATATTACTGTTGATGATGATTGTTGGGCTTATTGCGATAACACGCGATTGAGTCAAATTGTCTCTAACTTATTAAGTAATGCGCTTAAGTTTACCGAAACTGGCTGTGTCGAGTTTTCAGTGAGTGCAGTGAAATCGAATACCGACTTATTACTTGATATCAAGGTGAGTGACACTGGAAGAGGTATGACTGAAGAGTTTCTAGAGTCTCTTTTCTCTCCGTTCACGCAAGAGGTGGATAGACAAAAAAGCGTAGGGGGAAGTGGCCTAGGTTTAGCAATAGTCAAAGAGCTTGTTGATTATATGAATGGCGCTATTAATGTTGATAGCACGTATCTTCAAGGCACTACATTTTCCTTGCAAATACCTTTAAAGGTAGGTGAAAAGCAAGTCGAAGCGATAAAATTGAGTGGTGGCGAAATTGATACCAGTGGTCTATCTGTACTGGTGGTTGATGATAATCAAATAAATAGACTCGTATTAGATGCATCATTAGAAAAACTTAATATAAAAGCTGATGTTGCCGTTGATGGTCAAGACGCGATATTCAAGTGTAAACAGCATAAATATGACCTCATATTTATGGATTGCGTAATGCCTGTGTTAGATGGCCTTGAAGCAACCAAAATTTTGAGAGAGCAAAATATCAGTACTTTTGAAGACACGCTCATTGTAGCGTTAACAGCAAATACGTCCGCAACAGATAAAGTGGCATGTAAGGAAGCGGGAATGGATATGTTTATATCAAAACCGTTTAAGTTACATGCAATAGAAGAAGCGGTAAAAAGAGTGGTAGAAAAGCGAACATTAAACAAAACTTAAACGTAACAAGTGTGCTTTATGAGGCAAACATTGTGCGTATTATTTATGCACAGGTGTGTTCAACTATTAACGTACTTGTGCCTTTGCTTTTCAAAGTTTCTCAATGAGAAAAATGTGTTTAGAAGCTATTTACTATTAAAGGGCTGAATCTAAATGTTTCTGCAAATATAGGGTTGCTGTTTACCCAAAAAATAGCACTCATTTTGAGAAGCTTATTCAAGACGAAGAGTAAGCAATGTATTAAGCAAAAGTAACTAAGTAACCTGAACTCTGGATAGTAAAGATATTTGTGTCTTAATATCAATACATTAATACAGCTCTTAACCAAAGTTCAGGTTCAGTAAAAACTAGCTGCTCTTTGAACCTGACATAGAGCTACCAACAGAAGCAACAATTACTAGCAAAATAGCGAGCCACTGCCACATACTCAGCATTTCTGCGAGAATGATAAAACCAGCTAAAGCTGCAATCGCTGGCTCTAAACTCATCATAATGCTAAAGCCTTGTGCTGGCATATTGCGAAGTGCAACCATTTCTAGGGTATAGGGCAGGGCACTTGACATAATTGCAACTAAAAAGCCAAGCGGAATAACTTCCCAACTCAGTAAAGCGACACCTTGATGAAACGCGCCATAAGGCACCAATACAATGGCTGCAACACTCATCCCCAACGCAACAGTCATTCCGCCAGAACCCTGATTTCCGGTTTTTTTGCCAAACAAAATATAAAAGGCCCAGCAGGCACCCGCGCCCAAAGCTAATATTACGCCTAAAGGATCTAAGCGTTCTTCACCTTTCATATCGGGCAGAAGTAAAACTATGCCTGCTATTGCACATGCAACCCAAAATAAATCGCGTTTTTTTCGTGAAGATAACAATGCCACGGCAAGGGGACCTGTAAACTCAAGGGCAACAGCAATACCCAAAGGAATGCGCTCAATGGCATAGTAAAACAAAATATTCATGCCTCCTAGGCTCAAACCATAGACAACGACAGGTAAGCGCTGACCTAAAGGAGGAAACGATTTCCACGGTTGAAAGACAAGGCATAAAATAGCAGCGGAAAAACCTAAACGTAAAGCGGTTGTGCCCTCAGGACCAATTAGAGGAAACAGTTGTTTTGCAACTGACGCGCCAGATTGTATGGTGATCATTGCCAGTAATACGCAGGTTACAGCAATTAAGAATGAGGGCATGATTCGAGACATATTTAATACAAAAAAAAGTAAAGATGACAATGGGCAGAGTGTACAGATTAAAATTAGAATTTAATATATTTGCGATAAGCGCCAAAAAACAAATATACCCAAGCCACCTCAAGATGCAGAATTCAGCGTTTCACAGGGGCTTAATATCAAGGCGTTACTTTGCAAGAATGGCCATCCCTTTTAAGAAGTAACAACGCTGAGAGTAAGTTCCTGTGAAACGCCCAACGGGTTGGTTTAAAAGCGATTTATACTGCGTTATTAATTTTAACAATAGAACCACTATTATTTGCAATCAATGCCTTGCCTAAATCGCTTTTAATTCCAACTGAAACTCGCATCTTGAGGTGGTTTGGGTATAAACGGCTAAGTTAAAACTTAACCGCTCGTTTTTGTATAGACCTGTAAGAGTTATAAAAGCAATTGTGCTTTATTACTAGGTAAGCTTGAACTTACTGATTTGAGTATTTAAATTAACCGCAACTTGCGCCAACTCGCTTGAGGAAGAAGATATTTGCGCTGTTTGAGATTGTGATTGTACGCTAGCATCTTGGATCCCAGTTAATCGCTCGGCAATATCTTCTGTAACTTGTGCTTGTTGTTCAGATGCAGAAGCTATAGTCCGGTTTGCGTCAGAAATTAAACGCACTTGGTTGCTAATTTCTTGCAACATATCACCCACTTTCTCAGAGTTACTAACCGCATCTTTTACCCTTTCATCACTACTGCGGATTCGTTCAGTCACTGCGTTGCTGGCAGATTGCAGGCTGTTAATCTTGTCTTGAATTTCAACGGTAGATGCCTGAGTTCTGCTTGCTAGCGTGCGCACTTCATCGGCAACAACTGCAAAACCTCGTCCTTGCTCGCCTGCCCGCGCGGCCTCAATGGCAGCATTTAATGCTAGTAGATTGGTCTGCTCAGCAATATTACTAATTACGTTTAATATCACAGCTACCTCGTTAACAGAGGATTCTAAGTCATTTAAATCACTAATTGATTCAGTCAAAATAGCCGCAACCGATTCAACGGATTGAATGCTTTGCCCGACTACATTAATGCCTAACTGAGTTTTACTATCCGCGTCACTAGCATTTTGCGCTGCTTCAGAGCAGTTTTTAGATACTTCTTTAACAGCTGTAGAGTTTTCATAAACTGAACTTGAGATAATTTCAATTGCCTGACTTTGCT
The DNA here is from genome assembly GCF_043641955.1 of Pseudoalteromonas atlantica. Lineage (GTDB taxonomy): Bacteria > Pseudomonadota > Gammaproteobacteria > Enterobacterales > Alteromonadaceae > Pseudoalteromonas > Pseudoalteromonas atlantica_A. Next base: position 774,268 of record NZ_JBHZRV010000001.1, on the reverse strand, counting down.
CATCGTTAAGCGTTTTTGCCTGATGGGCTATAGTATCTAGTTCATTAGCAGCAACTTGAGCTTGTTGAGATTGTGCATGTATTTCAGATAGTAATGCGGCCAGTTTATCTATCATTATATTAAAACTGGCTGACAGTTCGGCAATCTCATCCTTACCAGAATGAATGATTTTACGCGATAAGTCTCCATTAGCGATACGTTGTGCCTCGCGGACTAATTGTGCAGTGGTTTTTATTACGCGTTTTTCCAGTTGTAAATAACAGGCAATTAAAATTGTGATGATGATTAACACCATCACGATACTGATAAAGCTTAAGTTGGCTACCCGGTTATTATTGGTTTCGACTTCTTCTAAACTACTTTTTTCTGTGGCGGCTAAAAATGCTTGAACAGGCACTTGTATTTTAGACACTTCTTCCATGTAAGCTTGATCTGTTAGCAGTTTTATTGCTTGTATCCATTGTGTTTGCTCTGTTGAGCTTAATGATGCAGGCGACTGACCAGCAAAACTGCTGACCATTTGAAAAGCGCGTTCCTCAGTGTTGACTAAATTCATTGAGAGTGAATTGGATTTGTCTAACAATGCCAGTTCGTTAGTACCAACACGGTATTCTTTTAAGCGTTCAAGATACGATTTTTTACGACCATCTAGCCAAGCTTCATTACCTTGAATTTGATTTACTAATTCAATGTATTGATTTTTATAGCTGGGCTCTAAAGTTACAACATATTGGCGAGCAAGCTCAGTTAAGCGTATTGAATTGGAAGATGAAAGTTTGGCAAAGTGACTGAGATGATAGCGAGTTTGCGCAGATTGTTGACTGTCGGACAATCCAGATTTAAGCAGTAAAATAATTACAAATAACCCAGCTGCAATTGTAACTGCTGTAGCAAAAACAATTCTTAGCATTAGTCTTATCGTCAAAATCGCCTCCAATTTTTTAACGCATACTCAATAACTATAGAATAGAATTCGAAATAACCTAGAATATTTATGATTCTAATAGCATATTAGGGCATATTGACGATTTTAGGGACGATTTAGTTAATTTTAAGGGCTTAGTATCACTATTAAATTTTAGCGAAATATAAGTAATTTAATCTTCGGATACCGCGCAGAGCAATATTAAAAAGCAACCCCAACGTTAGTTGAGGCGATATAAACTAGATTTTATCGCTTGGGTAAACCACCCCTAATTGCTTACGTGCTTGGTCAAGCACTGTCATTACATCGAGTGATAATTGGTGGGTGTTGATATTTGACTCGCACTGCTCTCTTGTGGCGGTTGCTATAAAATGGGCAACTTCGTGACGCATAAAATGCTCATCAAAGGGCAGTGATAACTCTTCAGTTGTACCGTCATTGGCAATAAATTGTAGTCGCTTTAACAGTGATACGGCTTCAATTCTAATGCGGCCTTTTTCGCCTTGAATTTCAGTAAAGTTATCACCTTGCGATATTTTTGAGTAGCTGATCACAGCTTGCTTATCACTGTAATTGAGCAATACATCTCCGGCGCCATCAACACCCGTATCCAACAGTACTCCACTGGCTTGCACAGCATTTGGTGCGCCCCACAATGCAATTAATAGATATAAAGGGTAAATGCCTAAATCTACCAACGCACCATTGGCAAACTCGGGTAAAAAGGTATTAGGGCGTTCGCCATTTTTATACTTGTCGTAACGAGAAGAGTACTGGCTGTATTGGCCGATGTACTTGCGCGGCGTGCCAATCTTTTCAAGTGCTTGTTTTAGTATTTCAAAATTTGGCAGGTGAGTGGTCATCATAGCTTCCATGTATAAGCGTTGATGCTGCTTCGCAGTCGTGAGTATTTGAGCTAACTCAGTGCTGTTTGCGGCTGAAGGCTTTTCACCAAGCACATGTTTTTTTGCTTCTAAGCAAGAAATTGCATAGTTCATGTGTAAGCTATTGGGCGCAGCAATATAAACGGCTTCTACATGTTTGTCATCACACACTTGCTTAATGTCAGTAAATACTTTTGCATGTAATTGATTATGCTTCGCCAAAAAAGCTTCACCGGTTGACACCTCGCGTGAGTATACGCCATAAAGGGTAAATTCGCTGACTGTGAGCGCCGCTTTCAGTAAAGTGTCACTAATAAAGTTTGTACCAACGATAACAAAGTTCATGCATTATCCCTTCTATAAAATTGTGTGAGCCACTGTTGCCAGTCTGCTTCTAGCTTTAACATTTGTTGATGTTTTTTAGCTTTAAAGTGCTTTTGCTTATCTTCTTCAAAGCAAAACGGGCCTGCTCGGCATAATTCACAATGATTTTCGGTTAAATAGCTCGGATAACTAAGCATATTACATAGCTCGCTATTTTGCTTCGGGCTAAATGCATAGGTTATTCCGCTGGTATCTTTAACGTGTTTGTCTCTATCTACGTTACGGATTTTATAGCCAGGAAATTGTGTTATATCAAAGCGCATTTGACCAAGGTAATGTGCATCGAGATTGTCGACTAAGCTACCTTCAATGTTCCAATGCAAGTACGGTTTTACATCTTTAGAGGTAATATAGCAAAGTTGCGGTCCGGCTTTATCAAGAGCGAACTGGCAAGCATTTTTTATATATTGATGTAGCAGAGCTCGGTTAAGTGTATTGGCGCTCGTTGATTGAGTTTGTGCTTTATATACATTTTCGCTTTTGAAAGCAGGAATGAGGGGAAATTGAAATATCACAAGATCAAACTGTTGCTCGCCTAGACGTTGCCAATCTGCTTGGCAGGTTACGTCAAATTTAGTCAATAAACTAACCTTGGCTCTTTCTAATAATTCAAATGCGTTATCACTGTATTTATCACACAGAGTTTCTTTGCTGTCGTAGGTTGATGCAACGAGTGTGCTGGGTTTAATTGCATTAAACAGAGCATGTGAAAAAGACAGATCGCCATCACCCACGGTGAGGATCCGCCATTTTGGGTTTAAATACATTTAGTTATTCATTAGAGCCATTCATCGACTAATTATATCAAATATATACCCAAACGACCTCAAGATGCGAGTTACAGTTGGAATTAAAAGCGATTTAGGCAAGGCATTGGTTGCAAATAATGGTTGTTCCCTTGTTAAAATCAATAACGCAGTATAAATCGCTTATAAACCAACCCGATGGGCGTTGCACAGGCACTTACTCTCATCGTTGTTACTTTTTAAAAGGAATTGCCATTGTTGCAAAGTAATGCCTTGATATTAAGCCCCTGTGAAACGCTGAATTCTGCATCTTGAGGTTACTTGGGTGTATCATCAGGATTCTTTGCTGCGGCTAGCTTTATATGATTTATCAACATACATGTTTTGGTCTGCATTATGTAAAATGGTATCAGGGTCTTGCTCTGCGCAAATTGGAGCAATGCCGATGCTTACACTTACCTGAAATTCTCTCATATCTGCCGTTAGGTATTCGCGTAGCTCATTTAAATTAGGGCTATCGTCATTACAAAATGCAATGAACTCATCGCCGCCAAGCCTAAAGCAATTGTGCTGTCTAAACTTAGTCGATAATCGTTTGGCGAAGCTGGTTAAAATGAGATCGCCACATTGGTGGCCATATTTGTCATTTGCGAACTTAAAGTTATCTAAGTCAAAATAATAAACACGCTGGTAATGGCTTTTCAGTTGTTCAAACCGAGTAAAGCATGCGCGGCGATTACCTAAGCCAGTCAGTTGGTCTTGGTTTGCTTCTAATTCTAATTGTTGCTGAAGGGCTTGGCTAAGTTGTATTTCGTGGTTTAATTTTTTAATAGTATTGCGTTTTTCTAAAATTAATAGATATAAACCCATGCAAGTTAATAAAAAGCCGATATTTTTTAGGGCTGTGTCGAACAAGAGCACAGGAAAAATTTCGGTATCGACTAAATCATCAAGCAAGTCAAGCACAAGGCCTGTGCAATAAATAACCCAGGCAGAAACTAAAAGTTTATTACCAATGTAAGCATAGACTTGTAATGTGAGAGATACAGACAGCGCAGCCCAAAAAAGCTCCTCTAAAATATCAACATCAAATAAGTCACTATAGAATAGCTGCAAGCTACAAACTAAAACTAACAGCCAAATTATTGCTATCCAATAGGGGTGTTTCATTGCATACCTTCTGACTACTCATTTAATTAATGTATAGCAGAAAAAACCAATGCGGGTTAGTTTTCAGTTGCTTGTTTCTGAGCCACAGCTAATAAAGCAATTCGGGTCTTAAGCCCTTCAATAGCGATCTGTTTCAAAATTAGGTTAAATGTAATCAATACGGCAAATACAATATGCACTGGTCCGTGAGTAAAACCAGCTGTGGGGTCAAAAATCATAACACCAAATAACAGAAAAAGTACCACTAAAAATATTTCTATTAACTGGTTTGAATAAAACGATAAACGTCCTTCACCTTTGCGGTCTTTTTTTATGTGTATAGCACAAAAAAAAGGCAATACTTTAATCTTGAACAAGCCATTTTTTTCAACATAATTTTCACCGAGTTGATCAAGTTGTTGGCGCAATTGGTCTATCATGCAAGCTCCTTAATTTAAGGAGGCAGATACTACAACATTCAACCCTCTAGCACCACAGTGGTGTTTACTCTGGATAGACACTCATGCCAATCATTAGTATGTGGCATACAAAAACGACTGAGGTCAAAATAAAGCGCATTTTTTGATAGTCAGGGTGGTAGGTTGTCCAATTTAGTGTTGATTTTTCAAAAAACAGTACCAGCCAGAAACTCGCGCCTAACCATGCAAGTGTCCATTCAATAGGCAGAAATGTAAGAAAAGGGACGGGAATTACAGGCGCTACGGCTTTAATTGCGTCGCTGTAACTTTGATTGCCAGCGTGCCAAAGGTTACCTGCCATAAAGGCAAGTATCGCAATGCTATAAAAGGTAAAAAACTCTAAGTTAACGCTATTGCTGCCAGCAATTAATGGCCACGCTACACAGCCAAGAAAGGGCAATAAGCCTAAATAACCAAGTTGGATGTGATTGATAAATTTTTCCATTACAGCATACCCTTAAAATACAATTTATAGCGCCGCTATTGTAGCAGCAATATACTTAACAAAGTAAATACGAATTGTAGATTGTAAAAGTTTAATCTGAAAAACAGATTGTTTTAATCTAAACAATCAAATTTATTTAATCACTCAATACCTCTATTGTATATACCAAGCAAACGCAGCAACCTGCGTTGTTTATAACTTTAAATATAAATGAGGAATACTATGAGCACTTCATTAATCAACACAAAAATTCAACCTTTCAATGCAACTGCATACCACAACGGTGACTTTGTAGAGCTATCTGAAAAAGATGTACTTGGTAAGTGGTCAATCTTCTTCTTTTACCCTGCAGACTTCACATTTGTATGCCCGACTGAACTAGGCGACCTTGCTGATCATTATGCACAGCTTCAAGAAATGGGCGTAGAAGTTTACTCAGTATCAACTGATACACACTTTACTCACAAAGCATGGCACGACACGTCAGACACAATAGGTAAAATTACTTACCCAATGATTGGCGACCCAACTGGTCGTATTACACGCAGCTTTGGTGTAATGATTGAAGACGATGGCTTAGCGCTTCGTGGTACTTTTGTGATGAACCCTGAGGGCGAAATCAAAGTAATCGAAACTCACGATTTAGGTATCGGTCGTAGCGCTAAAGAGTTAGTACGTAAAGTGCAAGCTGCACAATACATTGCAACTCACGACGGTGAAGTTTGTCCTGCATCTTGGCAGCCAGGTGAAGACACACTTGCTCCTTCACTAGACCTAGTTGGTAAAATCTAAATATAGATTTTTCTCTTCTATAAGGGCAGGTAACTGCCCTTAAACCAATAAATATTCGTTTATTGGTGCCTCCTATCTCAATATGATAATTAAGCATATGCGTTTATTGGCATGGGAGGCTTGCTGTTCAAATTTTCCTAAAAAGGGTTAAGCCATGTTAGATAACAACATCAAAAATCAATTAAAAAGCCATTTTGAATCGCTTACTCAACCTGTTGAGCTGCTTATAGCCTTGGATGACAGCAAAAAATCAGCAGAAGTTGAAAGCTTAGCAAACGATTTAGCATCATTAAGTGATAAGTTTACGGTAGTTAACAACCCAGATACCAGCGCACGACGCCCGTCTATGGTTGTACATTCACCGGTTAAAGATACCCACATTACGTTTGCAGGCGTACCTATGGGACACGAATTTACAAGTTTAGTGTTGGCGCTTTTACATACTGGCGGACATGCAAGTAAAGCAAAAAGCGAAGACATTGCACAAATACAATCACTTGACCAAGAACTTAATTTTGAAATTTACATTAGCTTGAGCTGCCAAACGTGCCCGCAAGTAGTGCAGGCGCTAAATACAATGGCCGCGACTAATAGCAAAATTAAAGCAACAATGATTGACGGCGCACTATTTCAAGAGGAAGTAGAAGAGCGCAACATTTTAGCAGTACCGGCTGTTTATTTAAATGGCGAACCATTTAGCCAAGGTGCAGTAAGCCTAACCGACATATTAAACAAAGTAGATAGTAAAGGTGCAGCACGCCAAGCTGCGGCACTGAGTGAAAAAGATGAATTTGACGTTTTAGTAATAGGTGGCGGCCCTGCAGGTGCATCAGCTGCTATTTATTCTGCACGTAAAGGGTTAAATACAGGTATTGTTGCAGAGCGATTTGGCGGCCAAGTTGCAGATACACTTGGCATTGAAAACTTTATCTCTGTTAAAGCCACAGAAGGGCCAAAGCTTGTTGCGCAACTTGAAGAGCATGTGAAAGAGTACGATGTCGATGTAATGCATAACCAACGTGCTGCAGGGCTTGAACGCGTTAATAACAAATACGAAATTACGCTTGAAAACGGGGCTACTTTAAAAGCTAAATCGCTTGTTTTAGCAACTGGTGCACGCTGGCGCGAAATGAACGTACCCGGTGAGCAAGCGTACCGCGGCCATGGCGTAGCATACTGCCCGCATTGTGACGGCCCTTTATTTAAAGGTAAGCCTGTAGCTGTAATTGGTGGTGGTAACTCTGGTATTGAAGCCGCAATTGATTTAGCAAACATTGTTGAGCATGTAACGGTACTTGAGTTTGCAGATACACTCCGCGCTGACGAAGTACTTATTCGTAAAGCAAACAGCTTAAATAATATTACTATTATTAAAAACGCCCAAACTACAGAAGTGCTTGGTGATGGTAAAAAGGTGACAGGGCTAGCTTATAAAGACCGTGTCACAGGTGAAAGTAAAAATCTTAATTTAGCGGGTATTTTTGTACAAATAGGCTTAATCCCAAATACGGAATGGCTGAAAGATTCAGAATTGGAACTTAGCAAATTTGGTGAGATTTTAGTAGACGCAAAAGGTGCTACAACACTACCTGGTGTTTATGGTGCCGGTGATGCGACTAATACACCATTTAAGCAAATTATCATTGCTATGGGCAGTGGCGCAACCGCAAGCCTTGGTGCGTTTGACTACTTAATACGACACAGCGAACAAAATAGTCACGCTGCTTAAAAACTCTTGATTTAACAGTCTATGTCTATGTTTTAACAGCCATACACCCATGACTGTTATTCTCCAAAGTCGCCCTCTCCAAAGGCGACTTTTTTTATTTTTAAAATACCTATATGTGGTATATTTTATAAAAAATAATTGGAGAAGTGCATGTACCAAGGAAGCTGTTTGTGTAAGAAAGTCGCAGTGCAAGTTGCAGGCTCAATCGAGAGCATTATTCACTGTCACTGTTCATTATGTCGAAAGTCTAGCGGCACAGCCTTTGCTACTAATGGTTTTATTCAACGTGCTGATTTTAAAGTTACTAAAGGCCAAGATAGTTTAAGTGCTTTTGAGTTTAAACCGGGGCGTATTCGTCATTTTTGTACCGCTTGCGGTAGTCCAGTTTACAGTGAAAACCTCGATGACCCAGCGCGCTTGAGGTTACGTTTAGGTATTTTAGACAGTGATATTAATGAGCGCCCACTCAGTCACAACTTTTGCAGTTCTAAAGCAAATTGGGAAGACTTTGAGGCAAAATTACCGCAGTACGATGGCTTTGAGCCGAGTCGTTAATAACCTCTTACTGATATTTAGCTGCACTAATAAATTCGTCAAAGCTTTCGCACCAGATTATTACGGTATTAAAATTAGCAATATTGATGCCTTGTGGTATCTTGACCATAAAGCTATCAAACGTTTTGATGCTTGCCACTCTTGTGAATGTTCCTTTAAGTGCAAGGAAATCAGCTTCGTTGTCAACAAAGCGATCAGCTAAATAAACTTGGTAGTCTGGGCCAGGGCTAATTTCTCCTTCAAACGATATATGACTATTACTTAACTTTACCTGGCCTTTTGCAAAATGAAGAAAATCAGAACCTGGTAATTCAGCCTTAAACTCTCCTGTATACATCGCTTGTTGCGCATGATTAACAAGTTCTAGTTTACTTGGCGATGTGGGGGCTGTGATAATAGGAAGGGCATACATGCCCGCTGAAAAACCAATCCCAAACACAATGATGTAACTGATTAAACGAATTAGATGAGCCATTATAATTACCTTATTTTAAGTCAAATACTTTTCTAGAAGATAAGTTCAAAGCATCGTATGAACGGTTAATATATCGCTGGTAGAGTGCATCGAATTCACCGCTTTGTTGTAATTTTAATAAACCATTTTGCAGTTTTGTTATGAGCAACTGGTCTTTTTTATGAGCATAGAAGTGATAATAATTATTATATTGCAACATTATTGTAGGTTCGATGATAAGTTGCTTGTATGGTTGTTTTGCTGTTTCAGTTGCTATTGCAGAAACTGAGCGAGGAAAGTAATCAGCCAAGCCTGTGGCTAACAATTTAAGCATTACATCATAATCATGTTCGCCATTCACTGTTAGGCCATTCCTTATTAGAACATCGTAATCAGACCATGTTTGTTTTTGCAAAGCTACAAGTGGTTTTAGCTCCTCCAGTGAATTGATATTTGCAAAACGATGTTGTTGCGATTGATTGATCATTAGCAATCGTTTTCCATGAAGACCTTTGTACAGCGGAAGTGTGGTGCGTATAAGGTTCGAATGTGCGCCTTTAGGCATAGAAAGCCAAGCTAAACTAATGCTGTCTTTGTGGCTTAGCTCTTCAATGATCCGTTTACTGTTCATTGGGATCGTTGAGTAACTAAATTCAACATCGATATTTTCTTTCTCTAGGCTTGCTCGCAGCAATGCATGCATGTAATGATTTTTTGGCGAATTGAAATCACTAGGCGTTGCTAAGCGAATATTAATAACGCTCTTTTGCGCATGTAAACTAAAAGCTTGACATAGCAATACAAAGCCAACAAGTTTTGTGAATGAACGCAAGCGCATAATGTTATGCCTACCTTATATAATTACCGTAATTATAACCACTTCAGCTCAACAGGTATAATTTATTGCATAAAAAATAACGGAAACTAAAAATTGGTATTATACTCATTTTATCAACTAAGAATTCCGAGATGATGATGTTAAATCACTATTCAGTTCGTACTCGTCTAGCTGTGTTGGCTTTGTTACCTTTAATAATTTTTTCCATTGTGTCTATTTTTTCAATAAACACTATGGGGCGGCTAGTTTCAGGGATTGATAGTTTATACGATGATCGTGTTGTACCGCTTAAACAGATAAAAACGGTATCAGATAACTATGCTGTAAATATTGTTGATTTGTTGCATAAATACCGTGCTGGGACCATAGAGCGTAATTCGCTTATATCAGCAATAAACGAGGCTAAAAGTACAGCAGAGCAAGAATGGCAAGCCTACTTACAAACTACACTAACAAGTGATGAATTGCAGCTCGTGTCTAATGTCGAAAACAAGCTTTTACCAGTACAACGCCATTTAAGTGATTTGCTAGAGACTATTAATAACGGCGAATTTTCATCATTATCACAAAAGCAATTCGTGGCAGATCTTTACGCACATTTTGATCCCCTTAGCAGCAGTTACCAAGCTTTAATAGATTTACAGCTTAAAGAGGCAAATAGCTTTAAACAACAAGCAGACGAAAACTATAAAATAATTAGATTCGCAATGATAGCAGCCATTGTAATACTCGTTTTACTTTTACTACTAGTGGCCTATTTTATTTATCGTTCAATACAAAACCCTCTAATGTGTTTGCGTCAAACTATTACTCACATAGCCAATAGCGCCGACTTGACGCTCCGAGCAGAGCTTAAAGGGAGCGATGAGATAGCAGATACCGCACAGAATTTTAATGCTATGCTATCGCGTATTCATACGCTAGTAACCGATATGGCGGGTGCAACTTTAACGCTTTCATCAGCAGCTGAACAAATGAACTCTATAAGTATACAAGTTGCCAGCACAGCAACTGAGCAAGAGCAGCAGTCAGCTATGATTGCAACAGCAATTACCCAAATGAGCAGCGCCATAGAGCAAGTAGCGCATAATGCCAGTGCTACGTCAGAGAAAGCAGCAAATGCGGACACAAAAGCGCAGCAAGGTCAGCAAGCTGTAGCAGATAATATAGAGTCGATTAACACCTTGTCAGCATTGGTCAATCAAAACACAGTACTCATTACGGATTTAAACGCCCAAACGAATGAAATAAACCAAGTAGTAATGATGATACAAGGGGTTGCTGAGCAAACTAATTTACTTGCTCTTAATGCAGCGATAGAAGCAGCACGAGCTGGAGACTCTGGCCGCGGTTTTGCCGTTGTAGCAGATGAAGTGAGGCAGCTAGCTCACAATACTCAAAAAGCGACAGCTAGTATCAATGAAATGATTACTAAATTGCAAAACATGGCGCAGCAAGCCGTTGGTGCAATGGAAAATGCTGAAAGTAGTGCGAAAGAAAGTGTGGATCATGCTCAGTACTCATCTCAAGTATTAACTGAGATTAATCATGAAGTCACTGAAATTTCTGATATGAACACACAGGTATCAACCGCGACGCAAGAACAGCAATTAGTAGCAAATGAATTAAGTAGCAACATCAATGAATTTAGTTCAAGCATTACTTCGGTAAGTGAGAGTTCACAGCAGAATGCACAAGCTTCACAAGAGCTTGCTGAACTTGCATCGAGGTTACAAGAGCAGGTTGGGGCGTTTAAAATCTGATTTACAGATTAGAGTTGCTGGTATACCCAAGCCACCTCAAGATGCGAGTTTCAGTTGGAGTTAAAAGCGATTTAGGCAAGGCATTGATTGCAAGAAATAGTGGTTCTATTGTTAAAATCAATAACGCAGTATAAATCACTTTTAAACCAACCCCTTGGGCGTTTCACAGGAACTTACTTTCATCGTTGTTACTTCTTAAAAGGGACTGCCATTGTTGCAAAGTAACGCCTTGATATTAAGCCCCTGTGAAACGCTGAATTCTGCATCTTGAGGTGGTTTGGGTATATATATCTGCGACACGGATTTCCATCATTGTTTCAGGGGCAGTTAAGGCGCTGAAACCAAACTGCTGATACAAAGTATGGGCATCCGCTGTCGCTAAACAAAAACGACGTAGGTTTTGTAAATCTGGGTGAGCCATAATTTCTGTGAGTAATATTTTGCTTAAACCTCTGCCTCTGTGTGCTTTTAGAATGAATACGTCTGCTAAATAGCCAAATGTTGCAAAATCTGAAATGACTCTGGCAAAACCAACTTGTTCACTTTGCTCATTGTATACGCCAAAACATAAAGAGTTTTGTATGGCTCTACGCATAATCTCAATTGGAATCTCTTTCGCCCAATATGTGCCACTAATGAACTCATGTATAAGCTCAATATTTAAACGTGATTTGTTACTGCTTACTTGATAGTTCATTGCTGTATCATACCTTTACTCATAGCACATTAGGCTAGAAGATAAATAACCAGAACTCTGGTTAAGAGGTGGACAAATAATGTTTACTTGCATTAATGCCCATCAGGTAACCTTCAGCGAGTTTATTTTTATCTTTAGTCATCCTTCCCACTTTAAAGTCACTTGGTGGCGCAATGATATGTATTTTACAATCTGAGGGGGGAGAGTTAATAAAATCAATGCTGTCGTTGTAATCTTGTGCGCGCTTAAGTGATGCAATTGCTAAATTGGGGGATCGTTTATAAAGTGATTTTGTAAACCAAGAGGACTTTTTAACTTTTTTTCGATAACCTAATGGTTGAGAAAGAATCACTGTTATCTCTTTCGCGCCCATTTCGTAAGATTTGCGAACTGGGATTGAGTCAGCCACGCCCCCATCAGTCATTTCAATGCCATTAATAACTGGGTAATCTCTGTATGCAATAGGTATAGCACATGATGCTTTGAGTTGCTGTTCCATATCGGCCGGTGTGGCTTTAAGATAGTGTGCTTCACCTGTCGCAACAGCGGTAGCAACAATATAAAATTCAGAATGTTGTTGGGCAAATTCGGCTAAATCTAAACGTATATCGGCAATAGTTTGCTGCCATAGCCAGTCTAAATCAAATAAGTGACCACCACGCATAAAGCGTAGCAAGTTAATAAATTCAGGTCGACAAGAGTAATCGGTGATCACCTTATGGTTACGCTTATGTTGCTTACATAAATATGCTGCAATATTAGTAGCCCCTGCAGATACGCCAAAACATTGATTAAACGGTTGATACTGAGCGTTTAAAAAGGCATCGAGCACGCCTGTTGCAAAGATCCCTCGCATTGCGCCACCTTCAACAACGAGGGCATGTTTACTACTAATCACTTTGCAGTGCCTCTATGGGGTCAAGTTGCGAGGCTTTAATTGCTGGGTATACACCAAAAATTAAACCGACCATGGCGCAGATACTAAAAGACAGTACGATTGCCGTCATTGACCATGAAACGGCCCATTGTGAATACATTGAAATCACCTCAGACAATAAAATACCAAATACGACCCCGAGCAACCCACCTAAGATAGAGATAGTAAAGCTTTCAGCAATAAATTGAGTACGAATATCTTTTTGGGTGGCGCCTACAGCACGTAATAAACCAATTTCTTTGGTGCGCTCAAGCACTGTTGCCAACATTATATTCATGATACCTATGCCGCCCACCAGAAGAGAAATGCCGGCGACACATGACATAACAATATTAAAGATTTGCTGAGTCTGTTTTTGTTGAGCTAATAACGCAGCAGGGATAACTAATTCAAAATCGTCAATGTCGCTATGACGATTCTTAAATAAATGTTCTACTGCCTGTGCAGCAATAATTGGATCGACCGTTTTATCAATGGCTAATTTTAAGCTACTTACTTCACTATCAAGCAAGCCACTTTCAAAGCGATGTAATGCTGTACTTAGTGGTATAAATACTTGGTTTTGCTCATTGCCAAGTTTTACGCCTTGAAACTCTTTTTTCTTTAAATAAGGCGCTTGTAAAATACCAATGACCTCAAACCATAAGTGATTTATTTTTATTTGCTGACCAAGAGCATCGCCTAGCGGGAATAATTGTTTTGCAGTATTTGCACCAAGTAAAGCTACTTGTGCGAAGTTTTGCGCATCATGTTGATTCAATGTACGCCCTTGAAACAATTCAAAATGAGATAGATTGAAGTAATTAGCGCTAACCCCTACGGCATGGCCATCGCTATTATTATATTGACTAAATATATGGTAGGTTTCGATGTTTTTTTGCGCTGCGAATGCCGTAACAAATGGCAGTGAGTCATGAGCGACTTGGGCGTCACGTAAGCTTAACCCGGCAGAATGTTTACGCTGTTCTTTTAGTTCTTGTTCATCAAACTCTTTGGCATTAACGATCAGATTATATAAACCCATAGAGTCAATCATTTTCATTGCTTCGCGTTCTGCGCCTTCACCAATATTGAGCATAGCGATGACTGCACCGACACCAAAAATCATGCCTAATAATGTTAATAAAGTACGTAATTTATGTTGGGCGAGTTCTAAGGTAGTGTCGATAAATAAACTTAAGTACTTCATTAGATGTCCTTTATATCTATGAGTGAAATCACATCATTGGTGGCTAAACCGTCAGTGATCTCTACGTGACTCAGGTTATGTTTACCTAAAGTGACGGTGGTTTTTACAAATTCACCTGCTTTTTCAGCATAGACATAGTGAGCATTTTGTTCGGTAAAGACACTTTGCTTTGGTACGATTAAACGTTCACTTAGTGGGTTAACCAAAATACGGGCATTGAGTTTTAATCCAGGGCGAAGGGCCTTGGTTTGTTGGTTAATGCTTGCTTTTAGTTCGTAATATTTTTGCGGATCCCCGCGCTTAATCGATTTTGGAAAGGGTGATACTTCAATTAATTCACCACTAAACTGTTGTTCGGGTAATGCGATCAGTCGAAATTGTACTGATTGCCCAACAGCTAGATCAATAGCCTCTCGCTCAGAAACATACAGTATTAATTGCATTTCGCTTACATCAGGTAGCGCCGCTATTTTTTGTCCTGGCCACATGGTTTCTCCGGCACGAGGTTTTTCACCACGCCAGTTGGTATTATGGGTAAGTAGACCATCGTGCGGGGCAACAATTTCTAACTGTGACAAATTGGTATTGAGCATGGCTAGTTTTTGTTTGTATTGGTTTTCTTTCATTTTCAATAGCATTAATTCGCCGGCTGCGCTTTGCTCAAAGCGATTAGTCTGCCAATTATAGTAATTATGTTTGGCATTTAAGAACTCAACGTTTTGTTGCGAGTCTAAAATATCGAGTTTTGAACGAATACGTTCATCTTCAATAGAATAGTCCTCGGCAAACTGTTTTTCTTCATTCACTAATACAATGTCATGCTCTAAAATAGTTTTGTCTTTATTTATTTCTGCAGACTTTTGGGTTAAGTCTTGTGCTGTTAAAGCCGCTCTATTTGTGTTCTTTTGACTTTGTCTACGCATTTGCTCGCCATCAAAACGCGCAATTACATCTCCTTTTTTAACTTGTCGGTATTCAGGCATCAGCCAAGCTAAGGTTTGTGGACCGCGCGATGAAGCCGGTGCATTGATTATGGTTTCATTGGCTGCAGTTAAATGACCTTTTGCTTCTACTTCAGTTTTAAACTCATGGTGGCTTACTGTGTAAGTAAGGGCATTTTGTATGGGCTTTTCTGTTGAGCAGCCGCCTATAAATAAAATAAGAGCGAGTAAACTTAGGATCAGGCGTATGTTCATAGTTTTACCTCATTACCGTGTTGTAAGCCTTTTTTCACGACAGCCAAGTTATCGGTGAAATGGCTGATCTCGATAAATTGTTTCTCATTTTCAGTCGTTTCAACATAAGGACCTTGTTGATCATAATGAATACTTGCTAATGGAACACTTAGCACTTGGTTCAAGGTGGCTGTGGTGATCTCTAAACGCGCGGTCAGTCCAGGGCGAATAACGCGGGTGTCGAGGTTATCAATACTAACAATTGCGTCGACAATTCGACGTTTATCTTGAGGTGATTTTTCTCTAAATACTCTACCTAAACTGGCAATTTTTCCAGAAACTACAATTTCAGTACTGCCGTCAATGGTAATTTTAACTGGTTGGCCTGTTTCGATTTTACCGCTATCAGGTTCATCTATTTGTGCTTTCACTTGCATATTCTCTAACACAGCAAGCTCAATTACAGGCTGCCCAAATTGAACGCTTTCGCCTATTGAGGACTTTTCACCTTGGTAATTAGTTTTATAGATAACCAAGCCATCTATAGGTGCTTTAACCTTCAGCCGTTCAATATCTTGTAAATAGCCATCTACTTCACTTTGTAGTCTGGCAACTTTACTTTGCGCTGTTTTTAGATTTAGTTCTTTGCTTTGTTGTTGATATGCTTGTTTACTTTTAGCCAGTTTTAAGTCGTTACTTGCAATTGTAAAATCAATTTGTGACTTTTTTCGTTCTACTGCAGAACGAGAGTGATCGACGATGTCAGCTTTACGCTTGGCTTTATCGTAGTTCATTTTCATTTCGGCCACTTGCAAGGTGAGTTCTTGCTCTTTTATAAGTTCTTTATTTTGTGCATTTTCAAGCTGTTTTTTAGCCCGCTCGAGATCTCCTTGTTTATCGATTAGTTTGTCTCGAACCTGTTTATCATCAAAAGATACAACTACTTGGCCTTTTTTTACATTACTATTTTCTGGCAGCATAGTTTTGATTTGATACTGCCACATACGCGCAATAGAAGGAGGGGCGATTATAGCGCTGGTAGCAGATTCTAACTCGCCATTTGCTTTAACGCTGAGTAAAATATCACTGCTTTTAACATTAAAAACTTGCTCATTTGATTCATCACAAGCACTTAACAGAAGTATCGTACTTAATAATAAGGTTTTAAAATAAAAAGTATTATTACTCATCATGAGTTGCCCCTATAGTAAGTTTTGCACTCATACCAGGAAGTAACGTTAAGCCTGCATCATCAAAGTTAAACCGTGCTCTAAAATAGGCATCTTTGCCCCATTGTAAACGTTCCTCAGGCTGGGTTGATATTTCAGTCAACTTGGCTTGTAAAGGTTGCTGTAAATAGGCGTCAAATAATAATTGAGCCTGTTGGCCAAGCTTTAGCTTATGGTAATCAATTTCGTGCACCCATGCTTCAATATACAGTTCGCTCATGGCAGGAATTTCGGCAATTTTCCAACCAGGTTGCGCCGTCATGCCGACAAAGGCTTTTTCACCATTCCATGGGTGATTCGCATAAAGCACAGGGCCGGTTCGCTGTGCTTTGATACTCATACTGGCTAATTGTGTTCTGTTATATTTCAGGTTGGTTGTTAATTGTTTAATTTCGAGTCGTTGTTTATTATGAGCCACTTTGTTCGCGGCTTTAACCTGTACTAACTCTTCGAATGACTTTTGCTTATTAATGAGCGCTTTTTCAAGTTCAAGCTGATTTTTTTGATAGTCATATGTACTTAAATTAGCTTGTGGGATACTCGCATCAATGCGTGCCCGCTGGAGTAATAGCTCGGTACGTTTGTAGTTAAACTCAGCTTCAATTTGTTTTTCTTCATTACTGGTCGTGATCCGAACTAACTCTTCCTTTGCTGCTTCAAGACTGACCTCATCTTGCTCAATTTCACTGGCGATAGAGCCACTATCAAATACCACAACCAAGTCGCCTTGCTGAGCTATATCGCCTTCTTCTCTCATCCATTGTACTTGAACACGCCAATTATCAGATTTAGGTGCATAAAACTGTTGCTGTTCACTGGCTTTTAGTTCACCACTTAGCAGCAAGCTTTGAGCTAGCGTAGCACTTGAACTTAAACACAGAAACGCCCCTAAGCTTATGCTGACTACTTTTTTTACTAACATCCGCTGTCCTCTATTACGCTACCATCTTTCATGCGAATGACGCGTTTTGCATAGGCGGCAATATCTTCTTCATGGGTGACCATAACTAAGGTATGTCCTTGTTGATGAAGAGAGCACAAAAGTTCCATGATTTCATGAGACGTTTTACTATCAAGATTACCAGTGGGTTCATCGGCAAATATAACATTAGGCTCGTTTACTAACGCCCTGGCTATGGCAACGCGTTGACGCTGGCCCCCAGACATCTCAAAAGGCTTATGATGGGCTCGAGCCTGAAGACCTACTTTGTTTAACATGGCCATGGCTCTCTCGCTAGCTTGATGCTTGGGTATGTCAGTATAACGAAGAGGAAGAGCAACGTTGTCTTGCGCACTTAAACGGGTTAGCAAATGAAAGGTTTGAAAGATAAAGCCAATTTTCTTGTTACGAATCGCTGAAAGGCTTATATCATCAATTTCTTTTATACTTTCCCCAGAAAGAAGGTAGTTACCAGATGAAGGAGTATCTAAGCAGCCTAATATATTCATTAAAGTGGATTTACCTGAGCCAGACGCGCCCATAATAGCAACAAACTCACCTTCCTTGATGTGTAACGAGACATTATTTAATGCCATTACTTTTGTTTCACCTGCACCGTAAGTGCGGCAAAGGTTTTCAACCCTGATCATATTATTACTTTTTTTATCATAGTTTTGATCTTATAAACTATCGATAAATATGACGATAAACAAGCTAAAATTGAACTGTAAGTGAAATTGTGTAGTTTTTATTTTTCAATAAAATCAATTGTTAATATTTTGTTTGTTGCTTTTATTGGCATAATTAAAGTGCTTAGGTGTGTGTTAACTTCTAAGGTATGTTCACAAGGGTTCATATAGTTTTGGTTAAGCAGCGTGTACATAAAGCCACGCTGCAAGTTTTGTCGAGCTCTAGAGAATAGATGTTAGATTGCTTCAATCCACATAACGCCTACTTCTTTTTTTATTACTTTTACATGGGTTCCTGCAGGCAATGGTTGGTGACTCTTTAATTTCCAATTGATACCAGAGTAAGCATGCGTAGTTAAACCCAAATCATCAACATCATGTTTAATTATAAAATCTAGCTCAGCAAAGTCACTGTTTATATCTTTGCTGTCTACATTATCTTGCATGCGCTTCAATGGTTTCCACAATAAAAGAGCGCACGCTGAGGTGATCAATGTATTACTCCAAAGAGCTGTTGTCAGTGATGCTTCAAGCAAGCCTACATTCATCATTAAACCGGTTGAAAATAATGAGATGCCTAAAAAAAGCAGTATAAATGTCGATAGCCCAAGCACTGCCACTTCGATAATTAGAGCTATCACACCCAAAATCATTAAGGCTTCGGGTAAATTATTAACAATATACTCCATCAGTTACTCCACAGTGTTAACTTTTTTGCTTTTGGTTTAATGAATTAATAATCGACATACCTTGAGCCACTAATGAGCTTGCGTCGGTGCCATTATCAGGTAACAAAACAACGGATGATTCACGCGCAATGGCTTCTTTTGCGGCAATTGCCTTTGTTGCTAAATCTAGCTGTATTGCTTTTTGACCTTCTTCAGTATCTGCAGCTTCACCAACTTTGCGCAGTGCATCAGCTTGGGCTTCTGCAACAGCTATTATTGCTTTAGCTTCACCCTCTGCTCGCAGTATTTGCTCTGCTTTGTCGGCTTCAGCAGCTAATACTTGCGCTTGCTTTTTACCTTCTGCAACATTGATATTTGCTTGGCGGTCGCCTTCGGATTCTAAAATTTGTGCTCGTTTTACACGCTCCGCTTTCATTTGTGCTTCCATCGCTTCCATTACAGATTGTGGCGGTACAATGTCTTTAATTTCGTAGCGTAAAACCTGGATACCCCAAGGCTCTGCAGCTTGGTTAATAGCAGTGACGATATTTGTATTTAACAGATCTCGTTCTTCAAAGGTTTTATCTAATTCCATTTTACCAAGCTCAGAACGCATAGTGGTTTGTGATAATTGAGTAACTGCAAAAACGTAGTCGTCAACACCGTAAGTTGCTTTGTATGGGTCTAGCACACGAAAATAAAGCACGCCATCTACAATAAGTGAAATGTTGTCTTTGGTTATAGCTGATTGAGAAGGGACATCTTGCGCTTGTTCTTTAAGGCTTCTGTCGGCGGCAATGCGATCTACAAATGGTACAATAAAGTTCAAGCCCGCTTCTTTGGTTGACTGGTATTTACCAAAGCGCTCTATTAACCATGCGCGATTTTGTGGAACAAACTTAACGCTACTTTTAAGCAACACTAAAACAAAGATGAGTAAAAATGCTTCAACAGTAAAAACCATGTTGAGAATTTGCGTAATGGGGTCCATAAGTGCTCTCCTTAGAATCAAGCAACGATGCTTGTTTTTAAAATCTGTACATTTGCAACTAATCTGAGATTACCACTAGTGTACTAATTCGACTAGTAAAAGTTGTTTAATCAGCGTGGCATATAAAGTTAATTAATAGGCTGTTGGACAGCCTATAGCTATTTATCAAATATGCTAATGGTGTTACGCCCTGAGTTTTTAGCTATGTACAAAGCGCTGTCTGCTGCGAGGATCATAGAATCTTCAGTGGTTGTTTTTTCTGGAATACAGGTATAACAACCGATACTTAATGTCAGGTTTTTGGATATAGTTGAAAAATGGTGAGCTATTTGCAATTCGCTAATACATTTTTGCAGTAACTGTGCAAATTGACTGCATTGTTCTTGATCTAAACAAGGTAAAATAATTGCAAACTCTTCGCCTCCGTAACGGGCTGCTAAATCTCCTTCGCGCTTACATAGTGTATGCAGTGCTTTTGCTACCTTTTTAAGAACCTGATCACCTTGTTGGTGGCCGTAATTATCATTGTAGGGTTTAAAGTAGTCAATATCACAAATAATTAAGCTCAGAGGTTGATGGGCGCGCGCTGCTCGAAGGATTTCAGTTTTTAAAGTTTGATCGAATCTGCGTCTGTTTGCGATTGAAGTTAAACTATCAATATTAGCTTGTGTTTCAAGCTCTTTATTTACTTTAATTAACTGTTGTTGCATTTGTTCAATATGCAGTTTGTAGGATGCATTTTTCAATGCGCTAGTGAGTATTTCGCCAACTAATTTTATTCTAATTAAATCTGTTTCTGTCCAATCGTGTGCATCGCTAACACAGTCACACCCTATAAATCCAAATAAAGCGTTTTCAGAGTGTAATGCGATGCATAATAAAGACTTGATACCTTCAGCTTGAAATTCTGCTTTTTCGGGAGCAGCTGCATGAGGCAGCTTATTTACATCAGAGACAATAAAAACGCCGTCACTTTTTAGCTTACTAAAAAAATACGGAAGTGCTTCTTGAGGAATATTCTGTAAGCGTTGTTTAAAGGGAATTATGGTATCATTAACCCACTCATGAGTATTACTCATCAGCATCCCATCTTGACTAAATTGAAACAAATAACTTCGATCGGCCTGACAAAATGTACCAATTGTTTGTAATACACCTTCTATTTTATTATCTATACTATCTGATTGTATATCAATAAGCTGGCTTGAAATCTTAGCGATGACTTCATCAAACTTATCGGACTTTGAGGTATCGTTCAATAGGTCGAAGATATAAATGCTTGTACAGTTATCTATTTTTGTGAGCTTAATACAGACTTTGTTTTGTGTAGGACTTATTAAAAAATTATCATCCGCTAGTGCATGTTCAGCAGACAAGAAGGTAGCCAGTGTAGTTGTGTTGCGTGATAAAGTTGATGTAATAGTAATGTGCTTTAATTTTTCAGAAGTAATTTCGATTTGCTCAGGAAGGTTAAACATATTCATTGCCAGTGCGTTAGAGTACACCGATGACGAGGAGTCGCGCATGATGATAGCGTAGGGCAGAGCTTGCAAAGTACGCCATATAACTTTGGGGTCCTGTTGCTTTTTTGCTGACGACACGATGGTAAAACTACCTTATAACTTCCTATTAACATTGTTAGTTTACAATCAATTACTTAAAAATGGTACTTTTTAGTCGAAATTGATTAATTTATTACCCACTGTATTATGCGAGGGACTTTTTTAGTGCGTTTGTGCACGGGAAGTATTATAATTGATATTGTATATCATTACTGTTTGATTCTTTCATAAATGATGCAATTTCCTTCTATTTTATACAGGTAAACCACACCTTCATGACCGATATTACGACGCATAAAGCTTCTCGGCGACGCCTTTTAATTGCACTTGCAATCACTTGCTCTTTTATGATCATCCAAGTCGTTGGTGCTTATTATGCAAACTCTCTTGCTGTGCTTGCAGATGCAGGACATCTATTTGTACATAATAGCTCACTTTTTATTGCTTTATTAGCATCTAGCTTAGCAATTCATTTGGCTAAAACATATAACGACGGTTATCAAAAAGCAGAGTTAACGGGTGGCTTAATCAATGGTTGTCTTTATTTAGCGATTAGCCTGGTTATTTTGTTTGAGGGTGGTGAGCGATTACTTCATCATCATGAGGGAGAAGGTGTTGCCGTCAATAGTTATTTAATGTCTGTAATAGCCGCTATTGGATTTTTATTTCATGGTGCTGCTGCATGGGTATTATATAAAGGGCGTAAAGCAAGTATTAATGTATATGCTGTTTTTCTTCATTCATTCTTTGATCTTATTTCAACTGTGTCGACTTTTATTGCAGGTGTGCTGATTTATCTCACTGGTTGGACAATTATAGATATATTATCAAGTATGCTTATTGCGTTGTTTGTATTTTTCACGGGAGTCAAAGTGATAATCTCTTGTGTTAAAGGGCTATCGCAAAGTAACGCAAAATTACCAGACGTCAATGATATTGAATCATCAATTAGCCAAGTTGAACATGTAGAAAACGTGCATAATGTGACTGTAACTCGTCGCGAGAAAAAGCTGGTTGTAGGCGCTCATGTCGTATTGAAACAACATTGCACGAAAGAAAAACATGATGAAGCCTGCCGTTTGAAAGTTGAACAACTGTTGGCAAAAAGATTTAATATTGCAGAAAGCGTTCTGCAGATTGAAAGTAACGGATGCCTTCACTGATCTATTAATGAATAAATTTTAACTATTAGGGGATAATTTCGGCAGCTTTAACTTGGCAAAAAAGACTTTTTCCCTTATTTTTAGATGTAGATATTATAGGTTAGGATGGTTTCTTGGTCATATTACAGCATCGCTATTTCCCATTATTTTGTTCCATCCTATTGGCGCTGCTCGCCGGTTTTGCAAACTTATTACCTTTTTGGTTCCTAGATAGTTCAGAGTTTTTGTTTGGCCAGCTTTTTGTCCTACTCTCGCTTTTATTCTTTGGCTTACGTTATGCTTTGTTTGCTTGTTGTATAAGTGCTGCTTTCATATTTTATCGCTGGGGACATTGCTGGCCTTCAATTGTTTTCATGGGTGAAGTTTTTTGGCTCTACTATTTCTGTTACTGCCGTGCTAAACCATTGTTTTTAATTGGGATTGTGTATTGGTTATTAATTGGCTTGCCTGTCCTTGGGTTAATAGGTTTTTTTGTTGTAGATCTGCATTCACTAGGGGTATTCACCGCACTCGTTAAATACTTTTTAAATGCGGCAATTATATTAATTGTTATCGATTTAATAAGCTTCTTTTTTATAAGGCAAACTTGGCAACGCAGTGGTTTGTCTTTGTATCAAATTCTTAATTATATTGTCAGTTTGTTGGTGGTACTCGTTGTGCTATTGACCACCATCTTATTGACTAATAACCATTACACGCGTATTGAATACGAAGTAAAGTCACAACTTCTTCATAAATCAAAAGACATTGCGGCCAAAATAGACTTGTATTTAAATGATTTTAGACGTGGTGTGGTATTAACCGCTAAAGCAATTGAACATGGAATGGATGAAGAGGTTGCACTTGAGAATTTAATGGCTCAGTACCCAAATTTGCGTTCATCAATTATTAGTGATGCAAATGCAATTGCCCGTGTATTCAACCCCATTAGCCTCAAAGAAAGTTTAAATGATGACGCCCCATCTATTGCTGATAGAGATTACTTCATTATTGGTAAAGAAAGACCAAACGGTTACATTTCAAATATATTTGAGAGTCGTGGGTTGGGAGATGTCCCTATTGTGGGCGTTTCTGCACCAATTGTAAAAAATGGTGAGTTTCAAGGTATTGTTGAAGGATCACTTGTATTTGGCTCATTACTTCAATTTAGGCCAAGCTTTTTTGATATTGAAAGCGAACTTATTGTTTTGGACGCAAGTTTGCAAGTTGTATTTAGTACATTGGCAGAAAATTATCCAGTATTAACTCCGATCAGTAATTCTGATTTGGCGCAGCTTGAAGGTAATGACCGAGCTATTATGGAGCAGACAATTAATGGTGAACAATATTATGCTCAATTATTTAAATCTCCAGAGCAGCAGTGGTATGTCATCACTTTATTCAATAGAAAGCATGCTAATTTGGTCGCAGCTGGTGCTTGGCTTCAATCTCTATTTTTAGCTTTGGTCATTATTGTACTCATTGGTATATTTATCACGCGCTTGTCTAGGTGGCTGGTAAGGCCAATAGAAGTTTTAAGTACACAGATAGATGAGTTTGATCCTAAAGAGTCGACTGTCACTTTGTCTCATGATAATAGGTCATGGTTAGAAGTGCATAACCTTCAACAGCAATTTGGCGTGCTCGCGATTAAGCTTAGTAATAGTTTTAATGAACTAGAACAAGCTAACATTGAGAATAAAGCGCTTAATTCAAAGCTGAAAGACTTCAATGTAAAACTTGAAGACCAAGTAAATGAAAAAACAGATGAGTTGATCAAAGCAGTGGCTTTTGCGAATAATGCGAGCCAAGCAAAATCACAGTTTTTAGCTAATATGAGTCATGAAATTCGTACCCCCCTCAATGGTATAATTGGCTTGACGGACATTTTACTCACTGATAACAAGCTCGAAAGTGAAAGCTGTGAACAGTTACAAATGATTCAACAAAGTGCGAACAACTTATTACTGATTTTAAATGATATTTTAGACTTTTCTAAAATAGAAGCGGGTGCGCTGAAGCTTGATGAGCAAGGTGTGAACGTGCGTCAATTAGTTAATCAAGCTGGACAGGTGTTCAGTAATACAGGTGTTAAAGAGGGCGTGACTTTTGAGCTGCAAATTGCGCCTGAGGTTCCCAAAATTATTCATGTTGATGGATTACGGTTAAGTCAGGTCCTCAACAATCTATTGAGCAATGCGGGTAAGTTTACAGCAAAAGGTAAAATTAAATTACAAGTTGAACATAAAGACGGCAATTTACTCATCGCTGTTCAAGATACAGGCATAGGTATTTCACAATCGCAACAAGCTTCCTTGTTTAAGGAGTTTACTCAGGCTGATATATCAACTACTCGGCACTATGGTGGCACAGGGCTCGGCTTAGCTATATGTCAGCGCATTATAACCTTGATGGGGGGGAAGCTTGAGGTAAGTAGCGTGGTAGGTGAGGGCAGCTGTTTTTCTTTATCAATACCAATTACACTTGCACAGTCAGCTGAAATTGTAGAAAAGCAGATTGAAATACCTGACTTATTAAATTTCCGTATTTTGTTAGTAGAAGATAACCCTATAAATCAGATTGTAATATCGAAAATGCTGGCTGACACTGGGTGCTCTTTGCAAACTGCTGGAGACGGTGAATTAGCGCTCTCGTGTATGCGCAAGAGCGAATTTGACTTGATATTGATGGATTGTCAGATGCCGAATATGGACGGTTATCAATGTACCAGAGAAATACGCAAAAATGCGCAGCAGTTCGGCTCAGTAACAATTATTGCAATTACTGCTAACGCTTTTGAAGAAGATAAGAAAAAATGCTTACAGGTAGGTATGAACGACTTCATATCAAAACCCGTTGATAGAGCTCAATTATATAACTGCTTAAAAAAGTGGGCGAACAATTAAATACCATCTAATTGTTTTAGTACTTGATTTAACACAGACTCTTTTAATAGTTCACTTGCTGGCATCGGTTTGGCAAAGTAATAGCCCTGAAAATCATGACAGCCAAGCTTGTTTAGAAACTCTATTTGTTCAAGAGTTTCAACGCCTTCAGCAATGCAATAAAGCCCTAAATTTTCAGCAAGCAAGTAAATTGTTTTAATAATAGATTCATTTGATGCGTCAGAGCCAATATTTCTGACAAAGCTTTGGTCTATCTTAATAACATCAATTGGAAATTGACTTAAGTAAGTCAATGAAGAGTAGCCAGTACCAAAATCATCAAGTAATAACTTAAATCCTGCGTTTCTTAGAGCATGTAACTGTTTTGAAGCCTTTTCTTTGTCTTCTAGTAAGGTGTTTTCAGTGATCTCTAACCGCAACTGAGATGGTTTAATATGATGACGGGCTAAGATTAGTAGAAGTCGCTCACTTAGATTTGATTTTAAAATATGGACGGGTGATAAATTTAACGAAAGATAAAACCGAGGATTTGATCGAAGCAACGAGCAGAGCTCGCTTAATGCTCTGTCTAATGCTTGTTCAGTCAACACATCAATTAAGCCCGCTTCTTCTGCTATAGGAATAAACTCAGCAGGAGATACAAAACTACCCTCGTGTTTCCAGCGCATCAATAGCTCAACCGCATTGATTTTTTTAGTTTTGTTATTAACTATGGGTTGATAATAATTGAATAATAAATCATCTTTAAATGCATCCTTTAAAGCATTTTCTAACAGTAGTTTTTGGGTGATTTTGTCATTCATTTGCTCTGTGAAAAACTTAAAGCCATTTCTACCTGCTTGTTTAGCATGCATCATGGCAATATCAGAGTGGCGAATTAACATGTCTGCAGAATCTGCATCAAATGGGTAGAGAGCCACACCTATACTTGCTGAAATATTAATAGCAAAGTCATTAATTTCGACCCTTTTTCCTAACTCTTCGGAAACGGATTTAACCAAAGTGCTTAATGACTGAGGTGATTTTATGTTTTGTATTAATAATAAAAACTCATCACCACTTTGGCGGCCTAAAACAGAGTCCTTACTTAACATGTTATTAACACGCTGAGTAATATTGCAAAGAAGCTGGTCTCCTACGGCGTGGCCAAAGGAGTCATTAACGGGCTTAAACTTATCTAAATCAATAAACAGTAAGGCTGCTAGAGTTCCATTCTTATCTGCATGTTGAATGACCTTATTGATTTTTTGGTACATTAAAGTACGGTTAGGCAACTTTGTTAGGGGATCGTAATTCGCTAAATAGCGTAACTCGTTCTCTGCTCGCTTTTGCTCAGTTAAGTCTGAAATAACAATCACATAATAACTGATCTCTTTGGTTTCTTTGGCAATAGCAGTAATACTGATATGAATTGGGTGAGCAGGGTTTGTTTTACTTTTAATATATGCATCGCCACGCCAGTTTTCTTTTGCCTTTAGCGTTTTTAGTACATTGATATATTCAACATATTGATGTTTACCTAAAGCGGATAAAAATCGTTTTATATTGAGTTTATCTGCATCAGAATTAATAGAGAATGCGTCTGAAAAGCTGTTATTCACAGAAATAGGCTGATAATTACTATCTAAAATGAGCAGCCAATCATTTATTTGACTAAATGCTTCACCCAAAACGGTTGCGAGTTGAGCATTGGCTCTATGTTGGGTTATGTTGGTGTAAATACCAGAGACTTTAGTCACTTCGCCTTGTTCATTTCTTTGTGATACTCGACCTGTATCTTGATACCAAAGCCAGTGCCCTTTTGCATGTTTAAGTCTGTAAGTGGCTTGCCATTGATTATTACTATTATCAGAGACAAATTCGTCCCATGCTTTTATTAAATGCGCTTTATCATCTGGATGTATAAGTTGACCATATTCTTTAAAACCTACTTCATGACCTGTCATCTGATAGCCAAGCTCTTGAACTAAACGATTCTGTGTGCCTGAACTTGTGCTTAAATTAACCTCCCATACCCCACTATTACTACTGTTTAGTGCCAAGTCTGTTTGCTGCTGAGATTGTAAAACTCGCTTGTGGGAGTTTTCTATTGTGTTGCGTTTGGTTCTGTATTGCCAAACAATAATAAAAACAATAGATAAAGAAATTAGTCCATAAACAAATAATGCCAATGGCGAACGCCATGGCGCATAGGCAACATTAAAATTAAGCTTGGTGGGTTTGCTCATACCATTACTATTGTTAAAGTAAGCGGCAATAGAGAGTTGATAGTTTCCTGGTGGAAGCTTTGTAAAAAAGATTTTATTCTTTTTGTACTTATCATAAGTAAACGAAGTTGGGCCTTTTAAGGTTACCTTATAGCTTGTTTTATCTATATTCAAAAAATCAAAGTTAGAGAAGCTAACTTCCAAGCCCATATCATCAGCACTTAATTGTAAAACGTCATTTTCGTACTGTTCGGGGTGATAATTAAGATCCCGAGAAAATAACTCAATTGCAGTAATCTGCGTGTTTAAATTTCCCTCTGAAAATGGAACACTTAAAAAATCCTGCGGCGCTAATGTTAACAATCCTAGGGTAGTGCCAAATGCAATGCGGCCATCATTGAGTAAAGTATGTGAATCAAGGTTAAACTCGTTAACAGTTAACCCATCTTTTACGGAATAAGAATTTACTTGCAGTGAGTTTAGATTAACGCGATATAAACCATTTTGACTACTCGCCCACAGAAAGCCAAACTGATCAATTTGCAATGCAAAAATAGATTTTGTATTAATGCCCTGAGCAAAATTAATGCGTGTTTTTTCTTCATATGTTGTTGCATCTAATGCAATGAGGCCTTCATGTGAAGAGGCTAGCCATAATGTATTGTTATAGTCGATGACAGTGTCATAAGTGACAACATATGTTAGGGGGTTGTAGTTCTCAACTTCATAGATCAAGGTTAGTTTTTGTGTTGTTTCATTATAGCGATAAAGCGCACCAGAAACACTTATAAGCAACTCATCAGGGACATTTGAAAGGGGTTTTAAAAATGCGTGAGCAGTGTCAGGGTCGAGTAGGTCCCTAAGACCCTTAATAATGCGAGTTTTTCCTGTTTTTCCATCATAAAGGTAATAATTGTCACTATTGAAGAATGCGAAAGTATCAGTCGTTATTTGATGAAAACCATATACACCTGGCTGATTGATAACATCTTTTGTTAACCCTTGTGAGGGAAGAGGCGCCAGCTGTTTAGTTTGTTTATCAAAAAGGGCTAGACCTTCATACAACATAAGCCATAAATAGCGGGTGGGTTCTCCTAGGTCTGCATTTGTAACGCCATACACACTAAATTCACCATAAAACGCTTTTTCGTCATTTGTATCTAAAAAGGTAGTACTTTTATAATCATTATCAAGATGAGTTATGCCATTTTCAGTCCCTAACCAGATTGAGTTCTGTTCGTCTTGAAACACGCTATAAATAACATTGTTGTGTAATTTGCCATTATTGGTTATTTGAATATTACTAAAACGCCGAGCGAGTGTTGGCCACGTAAAAACCCCTTGTGAACGTGATGCTAACCACATATACCCAGATTTATCGACCAAAACTTTGAGTATGGTGTTATCTGTAAAATGAAACTTACTTTGATCAAATTTAAGGATTTGCTCTTTTTGGCCACTTTGGCGGTGGTACTGGTAAAGGCCACTTTCAGTTGCTATGAAGTCACCGTATTGTGTTGTTGTATAGTCCCAAATGTTATTGTCGTTCACCAGTGTTTTAATGTTTGCTAGGTCAAGCTTTGTACCCTCAATTAAGTCAATGGAGTAAAGACCTTCAACAGTTCCAATTATCAAACCAAACAGTTTATCGATGGATAAATATTTAACATTTGTATTGTCAGCATTTTGTTTTGAATCAGGCAAGAATGGAATTTTTGTTATGTAATCATCAATGATTGATTTAGAGTAAAGGCCGTTACTTGTGCCGATGTAAAGATAATTGTTATTAACAGTGAGCGCTCTCACAATATGGTTCTCTTTGTTAATTGAGAACTCGCGAGACATTGATTTTGTAGTCGTGTTATAAAAATAAACGTGGTGATTAATTGCAAAATAAAATGCGTTTTCATCTTGAGCCACTGCGAGAATAGGAGAAAAAACTCTATCTTCTTTATTTAATTTACCTGAATAAATTTGTTCTATGGCTAAGGTGATCGGATCTATGATAAAGGCACCTGAAAATTCTGTAGAGACAAAAATTTTGTTGTCGCGTGTTTTCTTAAGTAAAACGATGGAGTATTGACCGAAAGCAGGAAGAATGTTGACTTTATAACCATCAAACCGATTAAGGCCTTGAAGCGTTCCAATCCAAACATAGCCTAAGTCATCTTGTAGGATATCAGTGACATAACCTTGTGAAAGACCTTCATCAGGCGACAGGCGCTGCAGTTGTTGGGCATAGTTGTTAGCATATGCCGTTTGGGAGCAAATAGCATACATCAAGGCTAAGATTAGCATAAAAAAAGTACTAAAACGCACGTATAAGTTGACCCTGCTTAATTTGTCACTACAGACTAATATAGCATAGCAACAGTGTATTAATGAGTGAATTATTACTGTATTTTTAACAAGTGTAAATAAACCGCACTTATAAATTACACTTATAATGAGGAGTTAACATGGAAAAAATATTCTCTGCAAGTCGTTTACAAAGTCTTCTGTTAGTAATTGATATACAAAGTAAGTTAAGCCCTGTCATGGCTCAGTTTGCACAAATTAAACGTGTTACTGAACAGCTTGCAAGCGCCGCTAAGCTTTATAATATTCCACTACTTGTAACAGAGCAATACAAACAAGGATTAGGTAGTACAGATGAGACATTAAAAGCTGTGTTGAATGGGGCTACTTATTTTGATAAAACGCATTTTAGTGCCTTTAAAGAAAATGGATTTAAACAGCTTATTGCAGGTTACCGTAAACCCCAGATTATTGTTGTTGGAATGGAAGCACATGTGTGTGTTCTGCAGACATGTTTAGATTTACTTGCCAATGACTACAGTGTTTTTGTGATTGCTGATGGCATTTGCTCGCGCAATGAAATTCATCGTGATATTGCGCTTAATCAATTACATAAAGCAGGTGCGGTTATTACAAGTGCAGAAAGTATTATTTTTCAATGGGCAGAAGTAGCAAATACTGCAACCTTTAAAAAAATACTCAATATTGTAAAGTAACCTATAATATAAGAATAACTTCGCATAACTGATCATAGCTTTTAGAATTTTTTATTATCAAATGATCTAACAGGATGTAATAAACGTTTAAACTACTATTTTAGGGGTGCACATGACTGATAGAAGCCGTCTTTTTACAGTTTTATTTGTTTTGCTTTTTGTTGAGTCAGTTGCTTTAGGCATTTATTTTTCGACACTTATGCCTGCTTTTTTAATAGGGCTGCCCCTTTGTCTATTGCCCATTTGGTTGTTGCGGACAAATCCTGAAAGCAAGCTTACGGCTCATGTAGCAAGCGCTGCGCTTATTATGTTCTCATTTTTGCACATTCAACAATCATTTGGATTAATTGAAGTACACTTTGAAATATTTATTTTAATGGCTGTCTTAATTATGTTCATGCAATGGCAGGTATTTATAACTGCTATTGTGTTAGTCGCAATCCACCACTTTTCTTTTTACTACCTGCAGACCCAAAACTCAGGCTTTTACGTTTTTGATCCGGATCGTTTAGCGTTCAGTACGGTTATTATTCATGCCGTTTACGCTATAGTCGAGGCTTTGGTTGCTGGCTATATTGCTATTACTTTGCAAAGAGAGCGCCGTGCAGGACTATCACTTACGGCAGCCACTGAGCAGATAATGAGCGATCCTGAACATGTTCTACTTTCAACACGCGCAGATGAAACAAAAAACACGACTGTTCAAGGCTTTAATTCGCTTCTAGAGTCTTTGAATACAGTGATTGAACAAGTGAAGATGCAGTCTTTATCACTGAAAAGTAATTCCAAAGAGTTGGTTGAGGTTCATGATGAACTTGCTGATGCTGCCAATAAGCGTGCCCAGAAAACGGATGATATAGCGCATTCAGCTAGTTCAGTTGCTCATGGCTTTTCGTCTGTAGAGCACGAAAGTAATGTATTAAAACAACAAGTTGATGCAATTACCTCGGCTGCAGGAGACACCTTAAATGATGTTGAAAAAACGGATGACAAAAGCCAGGAATTACGTGATCACTTAAATCACACAGAAGAGCAGATAAAATTACTTGTTGCAGCTGGGGATGTAATATCTAATCTGCTTAATGATATATCAGGCATTGCTGAACAAACCAATTTACTTGCTTTAAATGCAGCGATTGAGGCGGCTAGAGCTGGGGAGCAGGGTAGGGGGTTCGCAGTTGTTGCTGATGAAGTGCGTTCTCTTGCAAACAGTAGTAAAGCGATTACCGATAAAATATCAAATACCCTCAAGGATCTAGTAAGTAATAGCCGCACATCAACTCAGTCTATGAGCCAATGTATGAGTGTGGTAGAAGAGCTAACCGATATAAGCTTCACTATGAAAGAGAATATTTTAGGTATGTCGCAACAAATTGAAACGGTTGCTAGCAGCACGACCTCTGTGGCGAAAGTTGTCGCTGAGCAAGTAGGTAATACAGAACAAATATCAGCCAGTGCAGACGCTTTACGTATGAGTCAGGAGCAAGACTCAGTTATTGTTGCAAAACTAACAGCTAAAGTACAAATGATAGACGTAAGTATAGATGTACTAGAGCAAAGCATTGCAAAATTCAAGTAAGCAGAATTTGAAGCTGTACGCCATTATTTTGATATGGTTCATCAGCGTTGTAACAGGACTTGTTTATTTTCAATTGTCATCTATTAGTACCTTTGATCCGCAACAGAAACTGTTGGAAAATGGTTGGCTTGATGATTTTAAAACACAGACTCACTGGCAAAACCCAGGCGATGCAACTTTAACCATTGTGATTGATTCTGAATGTGGCTGCTCCAAACGTTCAACTGAGCATGTAAAACAGTTAGCTTCTTTAGCGGATAGTTATGATGTAAAAGTGACTGTATTAGACGCCGCTAAAATGAGCAAAGAGCTGCTGCCAAATGTGCCGGGAGCTGTACTTGTAGATTCTACAGGAGAACTTGCTTATGCAGGGCCACTTTCAGAAGGTATTGCTTGCTCATCTTCTAGTGGTTTTGTTGAACTTGTAATGAATAATTTGCAAGCAGGCTTCAATTCAAACTTAACGGTTACGCAAGCACAAGGGTGTTATTGTCGAGGTAGTTAAGGATAGTTCCCTTACCCTAGAATAGCCGCTTAGTGTTAGTTAAACTTACCCAAAATACATTATGTTGAAGCTCAACTCGAATTAACTTTATTCAACCCCCATCAACAATTTGACTAACTTAAATGGTCAAAGTCCAACAAGTGTTTAGTCACTCTTTATTTTGATTGACGTCAATTAAATAACGAAATGCTGACTTAACTGCTTTGCTTTGTGACTGTTCAAAAAAGCGAAATAGAACTACTATATTTAAATACAAATTTAAATGGTGAAATAATGCGATTTATTATTTTAACTTTGTTGGGTCAGATATTAAGCTTTAACACGTTTGCAAACCCTCAAGACGTCAACCAAGATAAAAGCGTTATTAACTTAGCAACAACAGAATGGTGTCCTTATGTATGTAAAAATGAACAACGTGGCGAAGGCTTAATACTGGATTACCTCAGGGAAGTATTAGAGGCAGAGAATATTAGCTTAAATGTTAAGTTTTTTCCTTGGTCTAGAGCGATACAAGAAGTTCGTTCTGGACGGTTAAATGGTTTAGTGACCGCAATAAAATCCGAAGCACCAACCTTAGATTTTACAAATGTACCTAGTATGTATTATCAAATGTGTTTTTATACCAGAAGGGAATCAACTTGGATTTATCAATCCGAACAAGATTTAGCTAACATAAAATTGGGGTTGATTAGTGATTACGGTTACGGTGAACCAGTAGACAGTTACGCAGCACAAATTCATAACGACACGAATATGTTCAAAATTGGTGGAACAGATAGCTTACTTCGACTCGAGAGGCTGTTAGCAAAAAAACGAATTGATGCATTTATTGAAGATAAGCATGTCGTACAATGGATGTTTCAACAGAGTGCTTTGCGAGAGGCAGGTTGTTTAAATAAAATCCCATTTTATATGGCTTTTAACCCGGTGTATGCAGAAGAGACTGAAGTTATTCCATTACTAGACTCGTTACTGTCATTGGCAAAAAACCAAAAGCTATTTCAACAAAAGTACTTCCCACGTTATTTCGATTAATATTTTCTTTATCAATTCGACAAAATTAAGTACTTCCTGTGCAAAGTAAAGATATTTACTATCAGGTGCAGTAACGTACAGGCGACTTCAATTGGCTTAAATTTAGCTATATTTGACAAATGTATTGCTTCGGCAACTGAAGAGGTATATTTACAACTCCTGAAGTGTGAGACGCTACATTGGTGCAAATAAAACAAAAGTTATCAAAACCAATAATTTTTAAGTGTTTTTATTTTGCTGTAGAAAAGCAATTATCTGAAATTGAAATGATTTTCTTGATTCAGCAATGGCAAAAAAGCCACATAATATAATCTCTTTATTACTGCATTTGATTATTCTCAGTTTACTTTACTACCCATTTATTTAGCTTTTTAGCTGGTGGTATGGGTACTTTAAAAGTAAAAGAGCTTAGACTATTTTAGAAAATACATTTAGGTTTAAAGTATAAATATAATAAAGGCGCGAGCTTTCGGAGAAAACATGAATAAAGCAAGTATAGCAGTAATTGCATTTTTACTTGGTGCAACTTTGAGTGGATTGATCGGGTTTAAGCTGCAAATGGAACTAGGGTATCAAACAGTTATTAGTAAGTTGGCTGATAATACAATTTTTTATCAGCAAATAGAACAGGGCCAACCGGCACTAACGCAATCTGCAATAGCATCTTCATTAGAGCGATTTATATACTTAGCTGATGATGCTGAGGCCTCCATTTGGCTCTCGCCTTCACAGCACGATAAGCAAATAGTTGTCAGAGCAAAAAAATTACAGGCGCAATTGGAAAGTAAACAATCACCAATGTAACTTTCCTTGTTTTAATAATACCTGAGCTTGTGTCTATTAAGGTATTTGTAAAGCATTACATTTAATCTGGGTTTATCTCTTTATAGAATCCTGTTTTATTACGACCACTATTTTTAGCTTCATATAAGGCTTCATCTGCTTCGTTGATTTGCTTGTCGATAACATCAGAATAAGCCAAATCCCTAGGCTGTAAAACGGAAACCCCAATGCTGATGGACAATGAAGTGTCTGCGCTAGGTTTCACTTTGCGTACCTCTTTATGTAGTCTTTTACAAAAAGTTTGCGTATTCTCTAGGTTTGCGTTGTACAACACAACTAAAAACTCTTCCCCTCCCCAGCGTGCAACAATATCGCTGGTGCGTGTAACCCGTTTTAAGATGCTGGATAGCTCTGTTAATACTTCATCACCGCGATTATGGCCTAGATTGTCATTGATTCTTTTAAACCAATCAATATCAATGGCTAAAAACGACATCGGCATAAAGTGACGTTTTAGTTGGTGAATAACTTTAGTTAAATCATCTATTGCTGCTCGTCGATTGTGCAGGTTGGTAAGAGGATCTACTCGGGTGAGAAAGGTGAGCTTTTCAGTTTTACTTTCTAAATGTTCTCTTGCGGCGAGTAGTTCCTGATACAACTTATCTCGTGCAATAGCTACATAGATAGACCAATATAGTTTTGAGTCCATCAGTTTAATATGTGCAACGGCTGGCGCTTTATTTTTATCGTTTAAGATTAACGATATTTGAATTTCTTCGCATGAACCATTGCTAAATATTGCAGGTCGAATATAGCTTTCGAATAATATAGAGCTCGCCTTTGAAATTATATCAAATAGGCTGTAAGTGGAATTTGCATTTAGGCCCAACAGCTCATTTGCAAATTGATTACTATATTCGAGTTTATTGGTTTCCATGTCAGTGACTATTAATACGCAAGGAAACGAGTCAAGTGTCGGTTTACTCATCTAGAAATTTATTAATCAAATGGGATACAGTCTCTGGATCAGTCATATGCAAGCAGTGGCCATGGGAATCAATTACTTCTAATGTGGAGTTGGGCATTTTTTCATGCATGTACTTACCTATTTCAACAGATGCCAAGTTGTCTTGCTTGCTTTGCAATACTAATGTAGGCAAAGTGAGTTTTTGCAGCGTCTCTCTGTCATCAGAAAAAAAGGTGGCTTTAGCAAAAGGTTTGGCATAGTTAGGATCGGTAGAGCAAAAGCTTTCTGATAGTTCATCAATTAATTCTGCTTTATTAGTTTGTCCCATCACCAAAGGCGCTAAATAATTAGCCCATCCAATATAGTTTTTGTCCATTAAGTCTATGAGCTCTTCTAAGTCACTTTTGTCAAAGCCGCCAAAATAGTGTGGTGGAAAATTAAGAAAACAGGGGGATGGACAAATCATCACAATTTTTTTGAACAGAGTCGGTGATTCAATAGCTGCAAGCATTCCTATAATGCTACTGACAGAGTGCCCAATAAATACAATGTTTTTTAGTTGTAACTCATTACATATTTCAATTACATCTTGAGCATACCCATTTAGTGACTGGTACCTTTGCTTACTAAAAGCTGCAGGGTCTGACTGACCACATCCAACATAATCAAACAGTACTAATTTATAGCTGGGAGTTAGCAGAGGTTGAATAAATCGCCACATATTTTGGTCACAACCAAACCCATGTGCAAGCATCAGTGTAGTATCGCCATCGCCAATTATTTTAACGTTATTACGATCTTGTATGCTCATAGCCATAAGTAAAAACTCCTGCTCAGATTGTCTAATCATAATGTTCACTTTAGATTGCTAATGCAAGCACCAAAAACAATATAATAGGAAAAACTTAACATAACGTGTTAATCCGTAAAGGTATCAGGAACGAAAGTGATAGAGTAAAATTAGAGCCAGCCAAAAAGCTCTGGATAAGGCCATTATTATTAGTTTTGATATTTATTTTAACGCCAGTACTCTTAGCTGTGGTGAGTCTGTCTTTTGCATCCGCAATGAAGCCGTACTTTCTACCCTAAGAACTTTGGGTTTCGAATTCATCGTCCTTTTTAAATAGCCGCACTTTGTAGCTGGCTTATAAATTGCGGCCATTGCTTATGATTAAATAAGTGTTCATAACAACAGCTTTTACTTTAGGGTTCGTTGACCTTTGCGGATTGAAAATCAATCAAACTAGGGGGTTGTTTAATCGCGGCGCGAGGTTTGTAACCTAGTGGGCTCAATAACTGCTCCTGCGTTATCACCTATTTATGGGGAATAACCACACAACATAGGCGCTGCCTTGCCTCAATACCAAACAGCCTGCTGCAAAAATTCAACTTTGAAAGGTAAACAGACCCTAATAAATGCAATGGCTATACGCTTACGTAATTATTATTGCTATTTAGTGTGTATTTTGAGATATTAATTATAATATAATATTAACAGGATATGAAAAGATGACTCTGCCCAGTTCTCAATCTGCTAATGCAATTCGCATGCTTGCTGTCGATGCCGTTCAAAAAGCCAATTCAGGCCACCCAGGTGCCCCAATGGGAATGGCTGATATTGCTGCTGTACTTTGGCAAAAATTTCACCGCCACAACCCATCTAACCCTAATTGGGTTAATCGTGATCGTTTTGTATTGTCTAATGGCCATGGTTCAATGTTGCAATATGCACTGTTGCATCTAAGTGGTTATGACGTCAGTATTGAAGACATTAAACAGTTTCGCCAATTACATTCGAAAACGCCTGGTCACCCAGAGTACGGTTACACGCCGGGTGTAGAAACGACCACAGGCCCACTTGGGGCCGGTATTGCTAATGCGGTAGGTATGGCGATTGCTGAAAAAACGTTAGCGGCACAATTTAATAAACCGCATTTTGATATTGTTGATCATTTTACTTATTGCTTTTTAGGCGATGGCTGTTTGATGGAAGGTATTTCACATGAAGCATGTTCATTAGCGGGTACGTTAAAGCTAGGTAAACTCATTGCATTTTGGGATGACAACGGCATTTCAATTGATGGTGAAGTTGAAGGTTGGTTTACGGATGACACAGCAAAGCGCTTTGAATCGTATGGCTGGCATGTGATCCGTGATGTAGATGGTCACGATATGACCGCTATTGCTAACGCCATTGAAACAGCCCAAGCTACGGCAGATAAACCAACGCTTATTTGCTGTAAAACGGTGATTGGCTTTGGTTCGCCTAATAAATCTGGAAGCCATGATTGTCACGGCGCGCCACTGGGTAATGATGAAGTTGCAGCGGTTCGTGAGCAACTAAATTGGCCACACCCAGCCTTTGAAGTTCCACAAGATGTATATAATGAGTGGAACACGCAAGCTAAAGGTCAAGACTTAGAAACTGCCTGGCAACAAACCTTTGCGGCATATAGCAAAGCGCACCCAGAACTAAGTAAAGAGTTTAACCGACGCGTGATGGCTAAATCATTACCGAATAATTTTGCTGAACTTGCAGATCAATACATTGCTAAGTGCCAAGATGATATGCAAAACATTGCAACGCGTAAATCATCACAAAATGCGATAACCTTTTTTGCCGAGCAATTACCTGAATTAATGGGCGGCTCTGCTGACTTAGCTGGCTCAAACTTAACTTTATGGCCTGATGCGAAGGGCTTACAAGATGATGACGCGGGTAACTATGTATTTTATGGGGTGCGTGAGTTTGGCATGAGCGCGATTATGAATGGTATTGCATTACACGGCGGCTTTATCCCATTTGGTGCTACCTTCTTAATGTTTATGGAATATGCACGCAATGCAGTGCGTATGTCGGCATTAATGAAAGCGCAAAGCATTTTTGTCTACACTCATGACTCGATTGGTCAAGGTGAAGACGGCCCAACACACCAACCAATTGAGCAAATTGCAAACCTTCGTATGACGCCTAATATGACGACGTGGCGCCCATGTGATGAAGTTGAAACTGCGGTTGCTTGGCGCCAAGCGCTAATTAATGAAACAGGGCCTAGTGCATTGATTTTTAGTCGCCAAGGCACTAAAGCTATGCCGCGTGATAAAGCGCAGTTAGACACTGTAGCAAAAGGGGGTTACACCTTAGTTGATTGTGAGAAAACACCAGAGCTAATTTTAATAGCGACTGGTTCTGAAGTAGAATTGGCGGTTAATGCGGCAGCTGAATTAACAGCTCAAGGCAAGCAAGTTCGCGTTGTATCTATGCCATCAACCAATCAGTTTGACTTGCAAGATAAAGCTTACCGCCAAAGTGTATTGCCTGTAGGCGTTGCTAAAATTGCTGTAGAAGCTGCACACAGTGATTTTTGGTATAAATACGTTGGTCAAGATGGCGACGTACTAGGTATGACTACGTTTGGCGAGTCTGCCCCAGGTGCTGTATTACTAGAGCATTTTGGTTTTACAGTAGAGAACTTAGTTGCTAAAGCAAATGCGCTATTAAACGACATCTAGGTTTAATTTTTACCTGATAAAAAGCCCGCTGATTTAATTAAATCAGCGGGCTTTTTTATATTTTAAATTTGAGCTTTTGATAATGATTGATTATCAAAAGCTCGGTTTAGTTATTGATTTAGATAAGCTCAGCTAAAATAGCTTCAAGTTTTTCTTGGTCAATCGCAAATTGGCGAATACCTTGGCTTAGTTTTTCAGTCGCCATAGCATCTTGATTCATTTCCCAGCGAAAAGCGTGCTCGCTCATAGGCTCAGGCGCCGTAGCGGTTTGTGTAGCAGCTGTGAGTTGACGCGTTAATGGCGCATCTGTTGCTGCCAGCTCTGAAAGTAGCCCTGGGCTAATAGTTAATCTATCACAGCCTGCCAGTAATTGGATTTCGCTGATGTTTCTAAAGCTTGCGCCCATAACGATGGTTTTATAATCATGCTTTTTGAAAAAGTCATAGATATGCGTGACAGACTGTACGCCTGGGTCTTTAGCACCACTGTAATCAGCGTCAGTATTATTGGCTTTATACCAATCTAGAATACGGCCAACAAATGGCGAAATTAAATACGCACCTACTTCTGCACAGGCACGGGCTTGAGCAAATGCGAATACCAGCGTTAAGTTACAACGAATACCTTGTTGCTCTAGTACTTTTGCCGCTTGAATACCTTCCCATGTTGACGCTACTTTGATTAACACGCGAGAGGTATCAATATCTTGCTCTTTATAAAGTGCAACGAGCTCAAGCGCTTTATTAATGGTTGCTTGTGTATCAAATGATAAGCGTGCATCAACTTCGGTAGATACTAAACCAGGCACTTGTGCCATTAAGTTTGCGCCAATCAATACCGATAACTTATCAGCGGCTTTGCTGATCACTTGGGCGCTATCGTTAGTTTGTTGCTTAGCCCAATTAACGGCTTCTACAGCCAGTGGACGGTACTTTTCAATTTTGATCGCATTTAATAATAACGATGGATTGGTTGTGG
The DNA here is from genome assembly GCF_043641955.1 of Pseudoalteromonas atlantica. Taxonomy (GTDB): domain Bacteria; phylum Pseudomonadota; class Gammaproteobacteria; order Enterobacterales; family Alteromonadaceae; genus Pseudoalteromonas; species Pseudoalteromonas atlantica_A. The sequence continues at coordinate 734,419 of NZ_JBHZRV010000001.1, read as the reverse complement.
CATCTTGTGGCTTATATTGATTAATCGCTTCAAAATCACCCGTATCAGCAACTACAGTGGTCATGGTTTTTAATTGTTCTAATTGGCTAGACATAGACATCCTATTTTTTCATCCAAAATAAATTAACGGCTTTTAGCATTACTTTGACATGGTTATAGCCCTTTGATACTGCAAAACATCAGTTTAATGGGCAAGGCTGTCAGAATATTTCAGAATAAATCTGTTAATAATATTTTTATAATACCTTTACAACCTGTCATTATTGATATTATCATACAAATAACAGTAATGACTAACATTGTTAGTATCCAATTAGTGAAAGGTATTTATGTCTCGTTATACATTGGGATTAGATTATGGCTCTGATTCAGTAAGAGCACTGCTTGTTGACGTTACCACAGGTAAAGAGCTGGCTAGCCATTTAGTTAATTATCCGCGTTGGGCACAAGGATTGTATTGTGACCCAAGTAAAGATCAATTTCGCCAGCACCCACAAGATTATATCGATAGCTTAGTTGAAGTTGTTAATGGTCTATGGCAGCAAGTGCCAGCGGGTACCGCAGACAAAGTAGTAGGAATGAGCTTTGATACAACAGGCTCAACGCCAGTAGCGATTGATAGCCAAGGCACACCGTTAGCGCTGACTGAAGAATTTGCTGAAAATCCAAATGCTATGTTTATTCTTTGGAAAGACCATACGTCGATTAAAGAAGCGAATGAAATTACCAATGCAGCAAACAATAACGACATTAATTATCTTTCACACATGGGCGGTATCTATTCATCTGAATGGTACTGGGCTAAAGCACTGCATATCTTCAGAGGTGATGCGGCGGTAAAAGCAGCAACTTACTCTTGGGTAGAGCATTGCGATTGGATGACTGCATTAATGTGCGGCACCACACACCCTGAAGTATTAACGCTGGGCCGTTGTGCTACAGGCCACAAACAAATGTGGAACGAACAATGGGGTGGTTTCCCACCAAATAGTTTTTTCAGCTCTATTGATCCATTGTTAGATGGCATGGTTGATACACTTAATGCCACCACCCAACCAAGCGACCAAGTCGCGGGCAAATTAACTGCACAGTGGGCTGAGAAACTTGGTTTACCGCAGAGCGTTATTGTTGGTTACGGTGCTTTTGACTGTCACATGGGGGCCGTTGCTGCCAATGTCCGCCCTGGCGTACTGACAAAAGTAATGGGCACTTCAACTTGCGATATTACGGTTACTTCAAAACAACAACTTGGTGATACCTGTGTAAAAGGTATTTGTGGCCAAGTAGATGGTTCAGTTATTCCGGGCATGATTGGTCTAGAAGCAGGTCAATCGGCATTTGGTGATTTATACGCTTGGTTTAAAAACCTGATGCTATGGCCAACTCGCCAATTAACAAATTTAAACGACGTAGAACAAGGCTTGATCAATAAAATTGAAGACTCAATTTTAGTTGATTTATCAAAAGCAGCCAGTGCGTTACCTATTAAAAATACCGATGTAACGGCACTTGACTGGGTCAACGGTCGTCGCACTCCCGATGCAGATCAAAGCGTAGCAATGGCCATGACGGGCATGAAAATGGGCACTGATGCGCCGCAGTTCTTTAAAGCATTGGTTGAGGCGACGGCCTTTGGCGCTCGCGCTATTACTGAGCGTTTTGAAAATGAAGGGGTCCCCATTGACTCTGTGGTCGTTATTGGTGGTATCTCGAAAAAATCCGATTACGTTATGCAAACTTGTGCCGATGTTTGGAATTGCCCTATTGATGTGCTTGAAAGCGAACAAAGCTGTGCGCTAGGTGCCGCGATTATGGCCGCAGTGGCAGCAGGCGAGTACGCAAGCGTAGCTGATGCACAAAAAGTAATGGCATCTGCGGTATGTCATCAATATTTACCAAACCCAGAACGGGTTGATGTCTTTAACGAACTCTATGCTAATTATCAAGCATTAGCACAGTATGTTGATGGAGCAAAAGCATGAGTTATAAAGAATTAAAGCGTGAAGTATTTGAAGCTAACATGGAATTACAACGCCGTGGATTAGTGATTTACACCTTTGGTAATGTATCGCAAATCGACCGCGACAAAGGGGTTATTGCGATAAAACCAAGCGGTGTATCGTATGACCAAATGCAAGCAGAAGACATGGTGATTGTGGATTTAGAAAACAACATCGTTGAGGGCAGTATGCGGCCATCTTCTGATACTAAAACCCATGTTCATTTGTATCGCCATTTTAATGATATTGGTGGTGTAACACATACGCACTCAACGTATGCCACTACATGGGCTCAGGCAAAACAAAGTATTCCTTGCTTTGGTACTACTCATGCCGATTATGTCCATGGTGACATCACTTGCACGCGTGAATTAACCGATGAGCAAGTAAATGGTGATTATGAGCTAGAAACCGGTATTCAAATTACCGATGCCTATAAAGAGCGGGATCCAAAAGCGGCCCCTATGGTCATTGTTGCAGGTCATGCACCGTTTACTTGGGGTAAAGACGCTGCACAATCTGTTTACCATGCTGCATTACTTGAAGAGATTGCTCGCATGGCTTACCTAACGCGCACGCTTGATCAAAGTGCCGCTGCGCTTAAAAGGTCTGTGATGGATAAACATTATTTAAGAAAACACGGTAAAGATGCCTACTACGGCCAAAAATAACCGTGGCTAACAAGTACAAGAGGAATTTATATATGCCGTCGTCAATGAAAGAAGTTTGGTTTGTAACTGGGTCACAACATTTATATGGTCCAAAAGTGTTAAACACCGTTGCAGATGATAGTGCTGCAATAGTAGCTGGTTTAAATAGCGAAGCTAATTTACCTGTCAATCTAGTGTGTAAACCGACAGTGAAAACGCCCGAAGAAATTCATGCTGTTTGCCAAGCTGCAAACACTGATCCTAATTGTGTAGGTCTAGTATTATGGATGCATACTTTCTCACCAGCAAAAATGTGGATTGCTGGTTTGAGCGAATTACGTAAACCATGGTTACACTTACATACCCAATTCAATGCTGCACTTCCTTGGGCCGACATTGATATGAACTACATGAACACGCACCAAAGTGCCCACGGTGACCGTGAATTTGGTTTCATCGGCACAGTAATGCGTAAAGAGCGTAAAGTGGTTGCAGGTCATTGGCAACGTGCTGACGTGCAAAAGCAAATTGATGATTGGTGTCGCGCAGCAAAAGGCTGGGCAGAAAGCCAAACACTTAAAGTGGCACGTTTTGGCGATAACATGCGCCAAGTAGCGGTTACAGAAGGTAATAAAGTCTCTGCACAAATTACGTTTGGCTATGAAGTACACGCATTTGGTGTCGCTGAGTTGGTTAAAGTAGTTGATACGGTAACTGATGCCGAAGTAGATGCACAGCTTGAAGTATACAAAACTGACTATGTGATTAGCGATGAAACGCTGCAAGATGATTACAAAGTATCGATGCTGCGTAATGAAGCACGTTTAGAGCTGGGTATGGAGCGCTTTTTAGAAAAAGGTGGCTTTAAAGCATTCACAAACTGTTTTGAAGACTTGTCAGGTTTATCGGGTTTACCGGGCCTTGCAACTCAGCGCTTAATGTCTAAAGGCTATGGCTATGGTGGCGAGGGCGACTGGAAAACAGCTGCTATGGTTCGCATCATGAAAGTGATGGGTGAAGGTCTTGAGGGCGGTTGTTCATTTATGGAAGATTACACCTATAACATGGGTGAAACTGACCAAGTATTGGGTGCGCATATGCTAGAAGTGTGCCCATCAATTGCCGCGCAAAAACCACATTTAGAAGTGCATGAGCACACTATTGGTGTTAAGTGTGATGTGGGTCGTTTATTGTTTACTGCTAAAGCAGGCGCAGCAATTAACGTTTCACCGATTGATATGGGTAACCGTTTCCGAATGCTTATTAACGAAGTAGACACAGTCGCCCCACCTGCTGATTTACCCCATTTACCTGTTGCTTCAGCACTGTGGGAACCAAAACCAAATCTTTCAGTAGCGTCTGCTGCGTGGATCCATGCTGGTGGTGCACACCACACTGCATATAGCCAAGCGGTCACTACAGATATGATTGTTGATTTTGCAGAAATGGCTGGCGTTGAAACGATGATTATTGATGGCGACACCAGTATTCGTGGCTTCAAAACAGAACTTCGCCATAACGCAGCATACTACATGTTAAAACGCGGTTTATAGTCGTTTTCTCACGCAGTAAGCTAAGTTAACTAAATAAGCCAGCTTTGTAGTAAAGTTGGCTTTTGTTTATATGAGGCTATGAAATCACAATGCTAGATCTAACCAAATACCAAGGTATTATTTTTGATATGGATGGTACGCTTATCGACTCTATGGGCGGCCATTTGCAAGCATGGGAGAAAACCTGTCATGCCTTTGGCTACCCATTTGATTATGATTATATGCATGGCTTAGGGGGAGTGCCTACGCTTGCGACTATTGAGCTACTCAATGAAAAATTCTCCCAAACCCATGATGCAGTTGAAGTGGCTCAACAAAAGCATCAATTTTGGCTAGGTTTAAACCATAAACCTGAAATTATTGCTCAAACGGTTGCAGTATTAGACCATTACCACGGCAAGATGCCGATAGGTGTTGGTACCGGCGCCGACCGTAGCCATGCTATTGATCATTTAACGCATACTGGTCTTATCAATAAAATTGATGCGTTAGTCACAGCCAGTGATGTTCAAAGCGGTAAACCGCACCCTGAAACCTTTTTAATGGTTGCTAAGCAAATTGGCGTACAGCCAAATCACTGTGTGGTGTTTGAAGACACCAAAATTGGCTATCAAGCAGCAAAGGCGGCAGGTATGGACTGTATTTTAGTTAAAGATGGAAAAATACAACTAAACAATTAGGCGAATAAATTTGCAATTCAATGCCATATTGTATTATAAAAGTATAAATATAATTACAAGAAGGTTATTGGTATGTCATTGCAATGTATAACTCAGCGCTTAACAGCGGTTCATCAGTCGTCAGTATCTAATAAAAAATATTCTCGCGGTTTATTTGCATTGGCAATTTCCTTTGGCGTTGCCTTAACCCCCGCATGTGCTCACCAAGGAGACAATATGACTCAATCACCTTCAGCTTTATTACAGGCTTATGGCAAGCTTTCAGATCAAACTCCCATTAACCAAGTAACATTAACGAACAGTAATGGGGTGAGTGTGGATGTGATCAATTATGGCGGCATCATTACTCGTATCGAAACGCCAGACAGCAATGGCAACATGGGCAACATTGTTTTAGGCATGGATAATCTAGAAGATTATACTAATTCATCAACTTACTTTGGTGCAATTATTGGCCGTTTTGGTAACCGTATTGCCAATGGTCAATTTAGCCTAAATGGTACTGACTATCAGCTAGCCACAAACGATGGTGACAACCACTTACATGGTGGTGTACAGGGCTTTGATAAGAAAGTATGGACTATGGCACCCTTTAGCACTGAAAACAGTGCCGGTGTAACACTCAGTTTAGTGAGCCCGGATGGCGACCAAGGTTATCCTGGAGAACTAACAACACAAGTTACCTACACGTTGACCAATAAAAATACCCTAGATATGCAATTTGTGGCAACAACAAATAAGCCCACCATCATTAATATGACCCAACATAGCTATTTCAATTTAGCTGGGAAGGGCGATATTCTTGATCACCAAATGCAAATCAACTCAAGTGCAATTACCCCAGTTGATGGTGGCTTGATCCCAACGGGTGAGTTAATGCAAGTGGCGGGTACACCATTTGATTTTAGAAATGCAAAAGCAATTGGCAAAGAAATTAATATTGATGATGAGCAGCTCAAGCTTGGTAAAGGTTATGATCATAACTTTGTTCTTAAAAATAAGCCCAACCATGATTTGATTGAAGCCGCTAACGTCTATGAGCCAAACTCAGGGCGTACCTTGACTGTGTATACCGAAGAGCCAGCCGTACAGTTTTATTCAGGCAACTTTTTAGATGGTAGCACCAAGCAAGCTTCTGGCTTGGTTCATAAGTTTCGTAGTGGCTTTTGCTTAGAGCCACAACATTTCCCTGATGCGCCGAATCAGCCGACATTTCCAAGCACAACACTGATGCCGGGCGATGTTTATTCAACCCGTATCGTGTATGAATTTGGCACTAAGTAATAGCCTTGATAAATAGCGCTAGCAGGCTTGCATCCAAGTTACATGCAGCGATAGAAAGCGGAAAATAAACCAAAACTTTTAATTCAAATCAGCGCTCAATAGGCGGCTGGATAATAAAAATAAGGGTGATAACAACAATGAATGCACAACATCAATTGCGCACTAAGTTAAAGCGCACCGTCAAAGCAACAGGCCTATTGGGGCTGCTGGCTTTGTCATTAAGCACACTAACTGGTTGTGAATCAACAACCAGCGCAGACACACAAAAAACAGCAGACAAGTCGCCTGTCGCGGCTGCTAAAGCACCGATTCAAGATGACGGGGTGTTTACCAATCCTTTATTTCCTAATGGTGCCGATCCTTGGTTAGAGTATTGGGATGGTAACTATTACTTAACGACCACTACGTGGACATCTGAGTTGGTGATGCGTAAATCACCTACATTAGCAGGCCTTGCTGATGCAACGCCCATTAATGTTTGGTCGTCGACTGAAGCAGAGCGTTGTTGTAACTTTTGGGCATTTGAGTTTCATCGTGTCAAAGGGCCAGATGGTTATCGTTGGTATATGATGTATACCTCAGGTACAGATGGTACGCTGGAAAACCAGCATCTTAATGTATTAGAAAGTGCAGGTGATGATCCAATGGGGCCGTATGAGTACAAAGGCGCGCTCATGCCTGATGTATGGAACATTGATGGCAACTACTTAACCTACAAAGATAAGCTCTATGTGATCTACTCACAGTGGCAGGGCGATCAGCAACTTAATATTATTGCCGAAATGGAAAACCCATGGACGCTGAAAAAAGACTCTCCGCACACTGTTATTACTCGCCCAGAACTTGATTGGGAGATCAGTGGCCGTAAGGTAACGGAAGGCGCTGAGATTTTACAGCACAATGGTCGAACTTTTATGACTTACTCAGCCAGTTTTTGTAATACCCCTGATTACAAACTAGGGATGCTTGAACTTGTGGGCGATGACCCACTTAAATCAAGTAGCTGGAAGAAATATGATCAACCGGTGTTTGAACGTACAGAAGACGTTTTTGGTCCCGGTCACAATGGTTTCTTCACATCTCCTGATGGTAGCGAAGATTGGTTGGTTTATCACGGCAATGACTCAGTAGAACATGGCTGTAGTGCCACACGTTCATTACGTGCCCAGAAGTTTACCTGGAACGACGATGGCACGCCAAACTTTGGTAAACCACTGACTCCTGGTGTTGAAGTGGCTCCGCCAGCGGGTGAATATGGCCCATTGGTAACGCGCGTACAAGGCCAACGCTACAATTTAGTAAATGCGACCAGCGGCTTATGCTTAGATATTGCAGCCGATCCGCAAGATGCGCGTGCTGTTCAGCGTCAATGTGCTAGCACCAACGGACAATGGGTGATTGATTCTACAACGGATGGTTTTGTGCGTTTAGCGAATCGTGAAGATAGCAAATTTTTAGAATTAGCCAACTGCAGTGGTTCAGATAATGCCAAAGTACAATCTGCTGCGTGGCGTAATAACTTTTGCCAGCAATGGAAAGTAGCGCCGACAACAGATGGTAATGTGTCAATTACGAACCGTTATACAGAAAAACCTATTGCAGTAGCTGGTTGTTCTGCAGCGCAAAATCAAGCTGTGTTACAACAAGGTAAAGAGTCTGCCTGTAGCGATTGGCAATTACAGCCTGTTGGCAGTGTTGCGGTGATGAGTCAACAAAGTGGTAAAGCATTAAGTGTGGCAGGAGCCGTTAAAGCGGGCACCAATGTTGAGCAACAAGCATTTACTCACAGTGATGCTCAGCAATGGTTCTTTGCGCCAACTGATACCGGTTACGTTGCTTTAAAACAAGACTTATCAAGTGATTACTGTGCAGCTGTAGCTGAAAATGCCATGGTCCCTGGTGCCAATGTAGAAATGGCTGCGTGTGATAGTAAGACTGCACAATGGCGTATTGCACCAGTTGATGGCGGTGGCGTAATGCTGATCAACCGTTATACAAAGCAAGTGCTTGGTTTAAGCGATTGTGGCCTTGCAGAAAATACTAATTTTGCACAACAACCTGATTTAGGGAGTAAGTGCCAAATATTCCATTTACGTGAGCCAAACTAGTCACGGACCATGTTCGACTCTCACCAAGCCACTACTTAGTTAGTGGCTTTTTTATGAATTGTTTAACTAGGGTGTTTGATTAGCCCATTTTTTGCCTGCGTCTGTGCGGCGCCATTTGAAGTATTGATCAAGGGTTTCTAGTGCTTGCTGGTCGGGGACGGGGCCTACTTTCGCTTGTTGCTGAAAATACATAGTGCTAGGTTTGCTCTCATTGAAAGCCGGCCAGTGGGGTAATGTATTGTCATTTGGGTGGCCATTTTTGGCAAAATTAGTCCAATAGGTGGCCATTGTTTCTGCCATTTTTAAATCGTTTGCGGTTACATTCGGATCTGACTTATTAAGGTTGTTAAACATATAGGCAATCTCATGACCGTGAGCAGAACCATGATCTTCATCTTTGGCGCCAGTTTTACGCTCAGGATGATGATCAAAGTAATAAAGGTAAGCAGGAGCATTACCGTACTGGCTTTGTAATTTAGCCCAGCTCCATGTATGCCAGCCAAAGGCTGCATCACGTACTAGATTACGGGCGCTACGAGGAATGCTTTTTTTTGCTACTGGGTAAGCCTCAAGTAAGCTTGGCGCAAATTGCCCGAAGCGAGTCTTTACTCCATCAACAAAGTTATTTACATCAGGGTCCCACACAAAGCTGACACCTTCATCGGAATTATAGCCAACTAAGGTTGGGACATCATTAAACTTGCCTTGTTGATAGAGCTTATATTGGTCGCCTTTGAGCACATAGTCGTCAACAATAGGCCATCCACCAGGCAGTGACCAACCTTTTGGAATAAAGGTGTCTGCGCTCATTTTTCGCAGCTGTGCAATTGAGGTTGTGCCAAATTGTTTTACATAGTCGAAACCTTCTGCTTGAGCCTGCTCTAAGGTCGACATGTTTTCACCGGGGTAGTTTTTAATGCGAGTAGGGCCAAATGAACCGCCACTTTGCGAGATAACTTTGTTAAATAGACCACTTGCTAACGGTGACGCTGCAAGCATACTCACTGATATACCGCCCGCGGATTCACCCGCAATAGTGACATTGTTAGCATCACCACCAAAATGGCTGATATTGTTTTTAAGCCACTTTAAGGCGGCTATTTGATCGAGCAAACCATAATTCCCCGACACCCCAGCTGGGCTTTCTTTATTAAGTTCCGGATGGGCTAAAAAACCTAATTGACCAACACGATAGGCGATAGACACTACAATCACGCCTTTATTCGCAAGCGCCACACCATCAAAAATAGGATCGGATGAACTGCCAAAACTAAAGCCTCCCCCGTAAATCCAAACTAATACGGGGAGCTTGTCTTTATCAGATTGTGCTGGCGTCCAAATATTTAAATATAAGCTATCTTCACTGACTCCAGATACCGGATTGCCTGCTTGCATTGGGGCATGAGCATACTCTTGTGCTTTAAGCACCCCTTGCCATTTTTCTGCCGGTTGCGGGGCTTTCCAACGAAGTTCGCCAACGGGGGGCTTGGCAAACGGCACACCTTTAAAAATAGCGAGGTTTTGCTGAGCTGTGCCTTGCAGTTTACCTTGTGTCACATTTACTTGGGTGAGCGGCTCTGCGTGAACAGTGACCGTTGCTGCAGAAAAAAATGCAGCCCATAAAAACCGCTTAAATGTTGCTGTGTTCATAACCATTCCTTTTAAAATTGCTTTGCTTTTATATCCCAACTGACAAAATCAGCGGTTTGGCCCTGTAAAAATAGCCCTGAATTGCTTTGTTTATCTTTTAATTGCCAATCCAACCATTTAATCGCTAACTTTGAGAATGACCCGCCATACGGCTGTTCAAACGTTCCAGAATGGCCAGCTGTTTTATGATTAGCAAATACTACGGGTACATGATTTATGCGTTGATAATCAAGCTTGGCATTATTAGTGGCAATATCAGTAGGACCGCCAACAAGGTAGATAACAGGAGCATGCAAGTTTTGCAGTGACATAACATCTGCGTTTGCCATGGTCATATCACCAATGCCTGAATTAAACATTAAATAGCTGCTGACTCTTTTATCTGCGGCAGTGGCAAGTAGTTGCGCGCCGCCACACGATTGGCCTGCTATAGCAATTCTCTCAAGGTTTGCGCTTTGGTAAAATTCACTTAACGGATTTGCCGATTGCGCTGTGATCCAATCAATCGCGTGAGGGATCATGCTATTACTGGCCTTATTTAAGGGCCTGTCATCCAGACTGTTTTGCATTTTGCCTAATGCAATCACTAAGTAACCATGCGAGGCAATGTCCAAGAGCATATGCTCAAATGGATATGAGGTATCCATACAGCCGCCATTAGCAAATACCATAATGGGTAATTTTGTTGACTGGTTTAACTCTTTTGGGCGGTAAATAACATAGTCACCTAATGAACTTTCAGTGGCTGCAATAGCGCTAAATGCGCCACTGCCACCACCATCTATGACTTTAAACTCGATGGTTTTTGCAATACACAAGCTTGGAGCAAGCCATAAGAGCATGATTAAAAAGTGGTGCATCGTATTCCCTTGAAGTTATTATGAAAACCTGAATTGTTTAGTAAAAAAAGCCAGACTCTCGTCTGGCTTTTTATGACAACAAACTATCGGGTAAGGCAGCTCACCCTAAATAGCTTACTCTTGTGCAGTAGCTGCATCGTAGAGTGCTTTGATTGCGTCAGCATCGATTGCTCCGTTAAATATTTTTAACTCATCAACCGCGCCGTTGAAAGGTGTATCCCAGTAGTTTACACCTAACGCAAATTCATTGGTTTCGCCTTCAACAGTAAACACGCGAGGGAAGCCACCTGCTTCAATTTTAAGCTCACCGTTTACATACATCTTCAAGGTGTCACCGTTCGTTCCGTAAACAGTGAAGGCAACATGTGACCACTCTTTGGCTGGCAGTCGCATGCCTAAATCGCCATTATCAAAGAACGCACCGCCGCCATTTGCCCAAAGGCGAGTCGCATTCGAATCAACCATTGAGGGAACTAAGCTTATCCATGCAGACGAACTTGCGCCTGCAAAAAATGCAGTGGTGTAATCTGAGAACGTTTCCGGCTTTAACCACATAGACACAGAATAGTCGTTGGTTGTGATCAAGTTATTTGGTAAACGCACCCCTGAGCCTTGCAAGAATACTGCTTGGCCTTTAATACCTTCAACAAAAGTGACGTTACCGCCAGTGTTATCAATTCGGTCGCCAGTAGGCTTTGCATTTGCGTAAGCTGCTTTTAGTTCAGCCAAATCGCCCTCAAAGCTGTATTCTGCAGGGGCAAGTGATTTAACGGTAACCTCAAAGGTTTTGGTATCGGTAAAGTCTTTATAGTTAATAGTGGCTGTTAAAGTAACAACTTGGTCACCCGCATTGGCGCTTGGCTGATTAACAACGGCAGTGCCATTAATAGGTTTTAAGAACTCTTCATTATTTGATGTCCAGCTAATCCCCGACACAAATGGCCCAACACGCGGCAAGGTAAAGCTTTCACGGATTGCGCTTGTATCACCTAAGTCCAGCGCATCGGTAATAAAGGTTTCAAACTTAGTTGGGTCAGTTAAATTGTTAATCGCTGCGCCATTAATATCTAAGCTGTTTAATGCGTAGTCATAGACAATAAACTCATCGATTTGACCTTGGAACGGAATATCCCAACCAAAGTTTACACCCAGTGCAAATTTAGCCGTATCACCACTAAACATGTCAGGACGTGGCATAGAGCCAACAAGTGTGCCGTTAGAGTAGTATTTCATTGTGCCATTGGCATAACTAATAGTGACATGGTTCCACTCACCTGGCGTGGCACCTTGAGTCATCTCAATTTGATTCCACTGCTCTACCTCTGGTTCAACTAGATAGCGACTCCATAAAATCGTATTTGTGGTGAAATGAGGCGCGCCACCAGGGATATAACTTACCCAGCGATCAGCGTTTTCAGCGGCAAAAAAGGCAGGGCTATAACCAGTTACAACATCAGGTTTAGACCAAAATGAAACTGTGTAGTTATCTGAGTTGATTATGTCATCGGGTAACCTAACACCGGTGGCGCCATCAAAGTTAAATGCTTGACCTGTTTGACCCGCAGCATAGGCTGGCGTACCAACACCTGTGTTGTCCAAATTGTTATCTGTGGTCATGGCATCAGCAAGGTTGCTTAAATTATCTGTTAAGCCGTTTTCAAAGCTATAGTGCGCAATGGCGTTTTTAAAGACTGGGCGTGCTTTTACATTCACATTAAAAGATTTGGTGGTTGTTTCACCATTGAGTGAGATATTCGCCGTCAAGGTTACAGCTTGGTCACCCCGATCAGGGGTGGGTATAAACACATTGCCTTGTGTATCAATGTAATATTCATTACTTGATTCCCAGCTGATTGCCGTACCCGCTTTGCCTTTTGTAGGTAAAGCATATCCCTCATCGTCGATTGTCAGCTCAGTTTTTATATCCAGTGCATCGCTTACGCTCGCTAATACTGTTGAAGTTTCATCAATTTCAGCGACCTTACTACCCCAGACTGTGGCATTTTCTAACGATACGGCAGAAAAAGTGACGACCAGATCTTTTTTACCATCATCCCATTGCCATTTAGCCACACCGTAAAATGTACCAGACTCAAGCTCTAGTTTTACGTTTGAATCATCTACCATGTACCAAATACCTGTTTCATCACCTGTTACTGAGTGATCGGCATTTAAAGCAATGTGAGTAGAGCGCACCGCGCTGGTATTCACATCAGTACCATGATGTATAAATTTATAGTAACCGTATAGCTGCTCAGCGATCACTTGGTTATCACCCTCTAGTGGCACATAACGTTGTGGTGATGTAACAGGCCAACCTAATGAATTGATAAACATTTCGTGTACGCGAACTTGGTGTGCTTCACTTGTAGAGGGAAACGGCGTCGAGGTTTGTGGGAAGCGTGTGTGAGTAATTAATAAGTGACGGCCAGTCGCTTCGTCGTAATGGGCAGAGTTATGACCCGGTGATTGATAACCCCAAGCTGGTGAGGTTTCACCCAGCTCTTGCGTGTATTCAAAACCACCTAATAACTTTTCACCAATCTCTAAACCACCTACAGCGGCAATATCGTTACCCGCGGTATCTAAGTATGGGCCATCTGGCGTTTTTGAACGTGCTATACGAATGTTATAACCGCCGTTTACATCAAAGCCTGCCACTGAATAAAATAAGTAGTAGTAGTCACTTTCAGGGCTATACATAGCAAAGGCGCCTTCAATAGCTCTGAAATCACCACCTACAAGATGTTTGCCATAGCCTTGCTCAGCATCTGGCATGCCGGTTTCTTCATCCATAGCTAGTACAAATATACCGCCAGAATATGAACCGTAAACCATCCATAATTGGCCATCTTTATCATAAAAGGCAGCAGGGTCAATGGCATTTGGATCAACGGCGCCATTCCACGTTGTTTGGCCGTTATCAAGCGGGTACTGTGCAAACTCATCATCGTTGCGATAGCCACTGCGTAAAAACACGCCTTTATCTGTATATGGGCCTTCTATGTTGTCGGCTTCTGCAAGCCCTAAATAAGAGCGGTTCCAGCATACTTCGTCGAATACATCCGGTGTATCAGGATTGTCCTGTGCACAGTGATTATAATAAAACCAAAATTTACCGTTTGGTGCTTTAACAACGTCAGCAGCCCAGTTACCAGTGAAGCCATCAGTCCATTCAATACCTTGGGCAATCTCGCCTGTATAGTCAAAATCAAACAGTGGACTTTCGTTAACCGCAGCATTGGCTGACAGGCTTGAAATCATTTCCCAATTTAGTAAGTCAGTGGATTTAGCGGCGGCTAAGTGTGAACCAAATATGTAGTAAGTACCCTCAGTTTCAATGACTGAAGGGTCATGTACCCCGACATAGCTTACAGCTACATTGCCATCATCATTGAAGGTGACGCTATCACTTATGTTAGGTTTTGCGCTTTGTGGATCAGCTACAGCTGGCGATGACTCTAGCTTGGTACCTTCTTCTTTACATGCTGTTAAAGCTAAAGCGCAGGTAATAACCATTGCTAGTTTAGTTAGTTTCATTTTGTGTGTCCTCTTATTACTGGGATTTTTGTTATTTCATGTTGTCAATAAAATTGCTGTGCACCTAACGTAAAAACAGTAACTGCGTATTATTGTAATTTTATAGTACTATTTAAAATGTGCAAATACTTTTGCAAAAGTAATTAAAATGTAAATGAAAAGTGCTTTGTTTATAATGCTTACAGCGATGTTTTAAATTTTTTCAAGTAACTATTTGCGGCAAATAATCGAAGCGTTGCGCGAAATTAGCGGGTATTTCATATATGGTCAGAACTAAAAAAAGGTACATAAAAGACTTATTTGTTTAGCTAATTCAACCCTAAGCCAACCCAATTAGAATTGAAAAAAGTTATTGCAGTAAAAACGATTTACTTACCAATAGTAGGCTTTAAATAATAGTCATGAGGGCCCTTTAGTGAGAGCCCAATTGTTAACTAAGTTATTTACTTTTACTCAACCCTTCAGTGGTCATGATGATGCGCTGTAAAGAGCCATCTTCATTATAAAGTAGTGGCTCAATTGCAACAGAACGACGAAAGCGTCCGCCACTTGGTTTGCCGTCTTTTGGAGGGACTGCACCAGTATGGTAAATAAAGTAACTTTTGCCTTTAAACTCAATAATTGATTGGTGGTTAGTTTCACTGTTACCGGCTATTTCATTCAAAATACCTTTGTACTGCCATGGTCCATGAATACTTTTACTCATTGCATAGCAGATTTTCTCAGGGAATTCGCATGCATAAGAAACATAATAGTATTCATCTTTTTTATGAACCCACAGTGCTTCAGTAAAGTTCGGTAAATCAATGGTCTGAATTTCGCCATCTAAGCTGAGCAAATCGTCACTAAGCTTTACATATTTAGGCATTAGGTTACCAAAAAACATGTATGTGTCGCCGTTTTCTTCTTCATATATGGCAGGATCAATATCGTCCCAATCATTTGGTGTATGTTTGGTCATATCATCGGTGACTAGGGCGCGTCCGATGGCATCTTTAAATGGCCCAGTAGGAGATTGTGAGGTGGCTACACCAATTGCAAAACCAGGTTTCGTTTCATCATGACGTACAGTGGTAAAGAAATAAAAAGTGCCGTCGCGTTCAATCATATGCGCTGCCCACGCATCGCCTTTAGCCCACTTAAAATCGGTAGCTTTCATTATAGGGCCGTGTTTTTCCCAATTCACCATGTCGGTTGAAGAAAAGGCAAGCCAATCATGCATCTCAAAGAAAACATCATTATTAGGGGCTTCATCATGACCGGTATAGAGATAAACCGTATCCTCGTGTACCAAGGCAGCAGGGTCCGCGGTAAATACATCAGTAAATAATGGATTTTGTGCAACTGCCATCGTGCTAGATAATAGTAATGGTAGTGCTAGGGCTTTTAATTTAGTGTTCATGAAGTGTCCTATGTGATTAATAATTATAATGAACATGCGCTCTTCACGGTTACCGACTCAAATTGTATTATAGAGCAAACATAGGGCTCAACTGGTACAAATAAGTAAACATACAGTGAAAAAATAGTTTTTATTGTAATATTGTATTTTTAATATATTAGCATCAAAATTGTTAAGGTAAATATCTTGTTACTCATTTTTTACCATCAGTCACCTCTAAAATGTACTCATAAATAATTTAAAGTACTGATTTAAAAGTTTATTTCTGTTTTATCAATGTGTGTAAGCATGCGAGTAAGTTTAAATTACGAGAGAAACCTAATATTTATTACAGGTGTTTTTAATTTAGAGCTTAGAGTTGACCGATGATTAGTCATACAATATGATTAAAGTTCGGGCTTTATTCTATTAACACAATAATATGTAGATCCCCGTGTACTGTTTTGACAACATCTCTGGACAATACAGTGGTCATTCTCGGTGGCTAAATGGAGCAGTTCAGCGTGCCGATAAAACTATAATTAGGAGAACACCGCTTATGTTTAAAAGAACACACATAGCCAGTGCGATGATTCTGGCATTCACCTGCCAACTTACCTACGCACAACAAGAAGCAATCAACACAACAGAAGAAAGCGCTGATGATATCGAGGTTATTCAAGTTACAGGTATTCGTGGCAGTCTAAATAAAGCGTTAGATGAGAAACGTGCTAGCGTGCAAATTGTTGACGCTATTATTGCTGAAGATATTGGTAAATTCCCTGATAACAATGTAGTAGAAGCATTGCAACGGGTAACAGGGGTACAAACAACAGGCCGTGGTGCTGGTGAAGTAAGCCAAGTATCAATTCGTGGTTTGACTGATGTACATACTACAGTAAATGGTCGTGATATCTTTACCGGCGCTGGGCGAGATGTATCATTGCAAGACATTCCTGCAAGTTTATTATCTGGCGTAACTGTTTATAAAACGCGCTCGGCAGATCAAGTAGAACGTGGTATTGCCGGTTCAATTGATATTAAAACCAACCGTCCATTTAACTTTGACGGTGAAAAAGTCGTACTCGCTGCGCGAGGTATTTATTCAGACCAGCCAGATAAAGTGGACCCAAACATTAGTGCTTTATTAAGTAATCGTTGGGAAGTAGATGGTGGTGGTGAATTTGGTGCATTAGTGAATATCTCATATGCGCAAACTCATTACCGTGATGACACCATGACCGCTGGTGCTGCATTTCCATTCTTTAATGATAAACCGGCTACAGGCTATTCTCCTTATTCACGTGTTCCGAACCGAGATCCGCAAGGAAATCTGATTTGGCAAGCAGGCCTTGAAGGCGGCCTTCCTTCTGCTGGGGGGTCTACATTGAATATCGGTGGGGTACCAACAGAATATTTACTTGCCCGCGATGCTATTTTTGGTACATCTTTCACCGGTCTTCGTAAACGTCCAGCTGCGTCAGTGTCTTTACAATGGGCACCGGTCGATACCTTAGAAATTACAGCGGAAGGTTTTTACACCGGTTATGAAAACGAATCGCAAAATGCGCTTTGGTTCTCTAATACTTTTGAAAACGGTAACGGCTTCATCGAAACACCAATTACGTTTGACGGCACTAATGTTGTAAAAGAAAAACAAGCAATAGGTGCAGGTGGCTTTCAAAGTGGTGACTCAAATTCTGAAAAAACCGACAGCTACTTATATGCCCTAGGCGCTAACTGGCAGGCTAGTGATTATTTAACGATAAATACCGAAGTTGTGTACCAAGAAAGTGAATTTGAAAGTGACTTTATTGGCATGCGGTTTGATCGTGTAGCTACGGGTCTTGATGTTGATTTTAATGATAATGATGGTATGCCAGGTATTGCATTTTGGGATGATCCAAACACTGCTGTAAATGAAGCTGACATGGCAGCCATCGAAAATTGGAATGCAGGCACGCTTTACGACAATGGTGGTGGTAATAGTGGTGATTCACTTACGTTTACCTTTGATGCTGAGTATTTAGTTGGTGGCACTTACATCGATAAAGTAAAATTTGGTGGGCGCTATGAAAACCGTACTGCACAAGAATTTACCCGTACGCAAGATAGCGGTATTGGCAATACATCTGTCGCGCAATTAATTGAGCTGCTGGCATCTAATGGCGCATCAGGTGACGGCTCAGGTATGGTTTATCAAGTTGATGATTACCTTGATGGTCGTGCAGATGTGTTTGACAGCTTCATCACTGCAGATGGTGGTTACTTACTTGATAACGCTAATGTAATACGCGATATATATGACCTAGAAGCCGAAGATAAATATAAAACATTTGATATCGACGAAACCTCATATGCATTATATGCCACGACGAATTTTTTCTTAACAGAAAATATTAGTGGTGAAATTGGTGTCCGTTACGTGAGCTACGAGCAAGACATGCAATTCACTGCAGAAACAGGCACTAATACCAATGTATTTGATTCAAGTTCAGCCAATGCAGATGTTAGTAAAGTACTGCCAAGCTTAATGCTGAACTGGAATATAACCGATGATTTAGTTGGCCGTGTTGCTTATACGCAAACCTTGCGTATGCCAAACTTTGCTGACTTAAACGCGCTGCGTTACTGGACTGATCCTTTAACCGAGGGGGCTATCTATGGTACCGGTACTGGTGGTAACCCAGAACTTAAGCCCACTGAATCTAAAAACTATGATTTATCTTTAGAGTGGTATTTTGCTGACTCAAGTTCAATTTATGGTGCTTACTTTAAACGCGAAGTGGAGGGCTTAGTTGTACCTGGTCGTAAAACAATAGTGCGTGAAGATAACAATGGCGAAATGCGTCCATTTGTATTGAGCACACCAGATAATGCATCTAATGGTGAGTTATCAGGGTTTGAATTGGGTGCTGTTTACTTCCCTGACAATGTGCCAGATATCTTACAAGGTATAGGAGTACAAGCTAGTTTAACCTTACTGGATTCATCACAAGACACCCCTGATTTTGATGAAGAAGGTAACTTATCTGGTTACATTGATTCTAATATGGCGGGTGTATCGGATGAGTCATATAGCATCGTCGGTATTTATGAGCGAGATTCTTATGATATGCGCTTATCTTATGTCTGGCGTTCTGAGTTTTATACCGGCAACGAAGCGGCTATTTTTGCTAACCCGTTACAATTTTGGAACCGTCCTGAGCAAAGCTTAGATTTTCAGTTTAGTTATGACATGACGGATGATTTTGTGGTGACATTTGATGCAACAAACATCTTAGATGATGTGTATCAAAGCTATTACGGTGAAGGCAACGATAATCTATTTAACTTTAGTAATGGTGTTTATTCTCGCACATTCGCGATTGGCGCACGTTACACTTTCTAAGTGTTAATTTAAGCCTAAAACTGTTAGTTAAAAAGCCCCAGAATGTCTGGGGCTTTTTGTATTTCACTTCGCCTTTAATCTAGGGTAGAAAATAGCAATGTTTGTAGTAAAGAAGTCATCATGAACATTAGTATGCACGTGTTTTAGACAAATAAATTAGCCCCTAAATTGTAATATAGTAGTTTTATTGGTCGAATTAAATAAAAATAACTTTATTTAATTGTTGTTAAAATATAATTAAGTTCTTCATTTTCTCCATAGTAAAATAGCTAAGCCTTTGTTGTTAAGGGTTTTATAACATAGCCTTCATAAATCTGTAGCCTTTAATGAGATTTTTAAAATTAACATTTATTTATCTTTACAAGTTGACTGTTAATTAATCATACAATATTATCAATTTAAGGCAGCAAATAATTAACATAATAAAAGGCAACCTTAGTTGAGGCTCCGACAACAAGCTTCATTAATAAGGGCAAGCAGAGGGCAATTAGTCTTCTGGGGAAAATATAAATGGAGAACACCAACATGTTCAAAAAAACACACATAGCAAGTGCAATTATACTAGCAGTCTCATGTCAATTAGCATATGCACAGCAAGAAGATAATACATCAGCGAATGCTGAAAAAGATGATTTGGAAATTATTGTTGTCTCAGGCATTCGTGGCAGTTTAAATAAAGGCTTAAACATTAAGCGACAATCTTTTCAAGTTGTTGATGCGATTGTTGCCGAAGATATTGGTAAATTTCCAGATAATAACGTTGTAGAAGCGCTACAGCGAGTAACCGGTATACAAGTTACTGACCGTGGTGCAGGTGAAGTAAATACGGTATCTATCCGTGGTTTAACTGATGTAACAACAACGGTGAACGGTCGTCAAATATTTACTGCTGCTGGTCGTAATGTAGCGCTTGCCGACATTCCAGCTGCATTATTAGAAAGTGTTGATGTTTATAAAACCCGTTCTTCATCACAAGTAGGTAGTGGTATTGCTGGCCAAATTGATATTAAAACTCAGCGTCCATTTAACTTTGATGGCTCAAAAGTAGTCGCTTCAGCTCGTGGTATTTATCAAGAGCAGGCTGATGAGCTAGATCCAAATATATCTTTATTGGCAACGAATCGCTGGGACTCAGGTGTTGGTGAGTTTGGTGCGTTAGTTAACGTTTCGTATGGTGAAACTCATTATCGTGACCAAAATATTGCCGCTGGTGCCATGGTACCTTTTATGACCTTAAACCCTGCAGCAGGTTATGGCCCACTCGAACGTATTTTCCCAAGCAATGGCAATGTAAGTGAAAGCCCTATATGGGAGCCAGGACTTGAGAGTGGCCTACCGTTTCAACAGGGTTCCACATTAAATATTAATGGGGTGCCAACTGAGTATTATTTATCTCGTGATGCTGTTTTTGCTAGTGATTATACAGGTAAACGTGAACGTCCTGCGGCAAATGTTGCTTTTCAATGGCGCCCTAATGACGACTCACAATACCACTTTGAGGCATTTTACAATGGTTATCGTAATGAATCATTTAACTCTCTAAGTTTTACTTTTGTTGATTGGTGGGGCAACGTTGATACGCAAAACCCGCCAGTAACATTTGATGGTACTAACATCATTAAAGAACGTTATGTTGATGCACCGTATGGGTTTAATAGTGGTGACTTAACGGTTAGCAAGACAGACAGTTTTGTTTATGCACTCGGTGGTGAATGGGCTATTACAGATACCTTTAACCTCTCTTCAGAAATTTACTATCAAGACAGCCAGTATGAAACAGAGTTTCTTGCTATGCGAAGCGATCGTGTTGCCCCTGGCTTGAATGTAGATTTTAATGATAAAGATGGTATACCTTCATTAGAATATGTAGATAACCCTGATACTGATGTAAACGAAGCAGATTTAACCGATACTTCGCAATGGAATGTAGCTGAACTATACGACAATGGCGGTTCATCTAAAGGCGATGCTCTAACGTTTACACTAGACGGTGAGTTATTTGTAGATAACTTCGGCTTTGACGGAATGCAGTTTGGTGTTCGCTATGACAAGCGCGGTGCAACAGATTCAGTGCGAGAAGCTGGTGGCAATGCATTAGGTCAATCATTTGACTCATTGGATGCGGGCCTTGCAGCTGTGAATAATGGTTTCTTTGATGGTAATGCAAACTTCCCGTCAAGCTGGGTAGCACCAAGTGGAAATTATATTTATAACAACCGTCCACAGTTCCGTGAGCTTTATGGTATTCAAGCGGAAGATCTCGTGTTAGAAAATACCTTTGATATTGATGAAACGTCCTATGCGGTTTATGTCCAAGGTGATTTTTCAACTACGTTGTTTGGCCGTGATTTTGATGGTCAGGTAGGCCTTCGCTATGAAAGCGCTAAGGCTGAAATGACTTTCTTTGATATTAATCAAAACCCGACAGCTGTCAGTACCGCTGAAAATAGTTCATCAAGTATATTACCAAGCATTGTAGTGCGTTATCATTTAGCGGAAGATGTTATTGCTCGTGCAGCTTACACAGAGACGATTCGTCGCCCTGATTTTGCGCAGTTAAATTCGTTTATTTATTATGCAGAAGACGTGACCAACATTGGCTACGGCACAGCAAGCAGTGGTAACTCAGATCTTAAGCCTGTTGAATCAAAGAACTATGACCTAACACTTGAATGGTACTTTGCTGATGACAGCTCATTATACGGAACTTTGTTTAAGCGTGATATTGAAGGCTTTGTATTTGACTCAAGAAGTATTGTAGATTACCAAGGGCCAGATGACGATGCGCCATATCCTTATATTTTAAGTCAGCCTGATAACTCCTCAAATGGCACATTAGATGGCTTAGAGCTTGGTTTAGTTTATTTCCCTGATAATTTACCAAGTTGGTTAATGGGTGCCGGTATTCAAGCAAGTGCTACGCTTCTTGATTCAAGCCAAGACTTGCCAATATACGAAGAAGGTGAACTGACAGGGTATACTTCACGTGACATGTTTGGTGTCTCTAAGTCATCTTATTCAACTGTACTTATTTATGAACGCGAAGACTTTGATATGCGTTTAGGCTATGTATGGCGTGATAACTTCTTAAATAACTACGAAGCAGCCCAGTTTGCTAACCCACTAGGTGTCTATCGTCGCCCAGAGCAAAGCTTGGATTTCCAGTTAAGTTACGATGTAACAGAGAACTTTATGATTACCTTTGATGGTACTAACTTAACTGAAGAGTTAGCACAAAGTTATTATGAGTACCCAACCACTCATAATTCAAATAGTGCACTATATAGTCGTACATTCGCATTGGGTGCACGTTACTCATTCTGATATGTGTGTTTAAGTCGAAAGCCTCGGATTATCCGGGGCTTTTTTATTTTCTAGAATCTGGCTTTAAATGGTTGCGTTATAAATAGTATGATAATACTATTAATGGTGTTAGCATTAAATTTACAATAATAAGCAATACAATGGTCACCAGTGTGATAAAACAAAGAATAGGTGACCTTTATTCTTTTAAATATGAAGTATTAAGGTACTACGTATTTTAAAAATCAGGTAGTTGTATGGAAAATCAAAAGTTATCAGTGGTAGAAAAAGTCGGTTTTGGTGCCGGCGATATGGCAGTGAACGTGATGGTTGCTGCGTTATTTTATTTTATGTCGTTTTTCTACACCGACATTTATGGCCTTGACCCTGTAGATATGGGGATATTATTTTTAGTCGCGCGTTTTGTCGATGCGTTTACTGATCCATTGATGGGGGTGGTTACTGATAAGGTAAAAACCCGCTGGGGGCAATTCCGCCACTGGTTCTTATTTTTATCTGTACCTTATGGTATTGCAATCGTTCTGCTTTTCACTACACCTGATTTTGATTACAACATGAAGTTGCTATGGGCATATCTCACCTACCTATTTGCTACTTTGATGTTTACCGGTGTCGCTATCCCTTACATTTCATACATTGGTGTATTAACAGCTGACCCAAAAGAACGTTTATCGGCGAATGGTTATCGCATGTTTTTTGCAAAAATTGCGAATGTAATCATCGTATTTTCAGTGCCTTTATTAGCATCAATGTGGGGCGGTGGAGATATTGCTCATGGTTATAAGCTAGCAATGATTTTAGTATCTACTTGCGGCGTAGCCTTGTTTTTATTCTGCTTTTTTACTACTCGCGAGCGTATTACCCATGAACCGCAAACTGAAAGTATCGCCACACAATTTAAAGCGCTGCTAAAAAATGACCAGTGGTTATTACTGTGCGCAGCGTGTGTGCTTGGCACGTTAGGTTATGCAATTCGCGGCAGCGTTGCTATGTATTATGCGACTTATTATCTAGGTGAACCTACTTTAGCTGGTGCGTTTACCAGTGCCGGCATTGCAGCCTCAATAGTGTCTATGATTGCCAGTACGTGGATAACTCAGCGCTATTGCAAAATGAAGTTATTCCGTCAATCACAAATTGCCGTATTAGTAATATCTATTGTGATGTATTTCGCCGTACAACCAGGAGATGTTTATCTTGCGTTTGTTCTATATATAATTCTTTCTTTTGTGGTTGATTTACATGCCCCTGTTTTTTGGTCTGCAATTGCAGAAGCTGTTGATTACGGTGAAATTAAAGATGGTGTACGTGCCTCTGGTCTATCGTTTGGTGGTATCTCATTTTGCCAAAAAGCAGGCGGTGGATTAGCGGGTCTTGCGGGTGGTTTATTGCTAGCATTTTTCGAATACAAACCTAATGTTGAACAATCTGAATTTACCTTAATGGGCTTAGCTTTAATGCTCACTGTTATCCCCGGGGTATTTCACGCATTGCTAGGCTTTATTTTAAAGAAATATAAAATTACCGACCAATATTATACCGATATGGTGATACGCCAACGGTTACCGAAATAAATTTAGGAGCATTTATGTCTACTTTACCTAAGCCATTGATCCCACAACGTGCCGACCCTTATATTCATAAACATACTGACGGCTATTATTATTTTACTGCCTCAGTACCTGCTTATGATGGTATTGAACTGCGCCGTGCGAAGACGCTGGAAGGGCTTGCAACAGCGACGCCAAAAATGGTCTGGACCAAACCAGCAACAGGCCCATACTCTGAGCTTATCTGGGCACCTGAAATACATTTTAATGAAGGGGCTTGGTATGTATATTTTGCCGCAGCGCCAAATCGTGAAATTAAGCATGACTTATTTCAACATCGTATGTATTCAATTAGCTGTAAAGATGCCAATCCGCTGGATGGAGATTGGGATTTTTGTGGGCAAATTGAAACCCCATGGGACACGTTCTGCCTAGATGCCACCACGTTTTATCATAATGATGAACTTTATTATTGTTGGGCGCAGAAAGAGCCTGGTGTTAAAGGAAACTCAAATCTGTACTTGGCAAAAATGTCATCACCAACAGAAATTACAGGCGATATAACACGTTTAACAATTCCAGAATTGGACTGGGAAATCATTGGTTTTTGGGTAAATGAAGGGCCTAATGTACTTAAACGAAATGGCAAAATATTTTTAACTTATTCAGCCAGTGCTACTGACGAAAACTATGCAATGGGTTTGTTATATGCGGATTTAGACAGTGACTTACTTGATATAAACAGCTGGACGAAATTACAAGAGCCTGTATTTAGAAGTAATGAACCTAAATCTATGTTTGGCCCTGGGCACAATAGTTTTACTCAAGATGAACAGGGGAACGATGTGCTGGTTTATCACTGTCGTCAATATACAGAAATAGAGGGTGATCCACTATGGAACCCCGATAGACATACTTTTACTAAACCACTTAACTGGGATAATAATGATATGCCGGTCTTTGGCAAACCTGGCGAACAATAAATAACAAGGAATGATGTGTATGTTAGCGGTAAAAAGGCTAAACGGTTTTCTTAGACTTTCAACAGTGATGCTTTGTTTATCAGCTTGCGGTGACAATACAGTGAGCGTTGAACAGCCTGTCACTGAGCAACATACACTGAGTCAAGTCCAACAGCTGTTTGCACTTAATCAGGTAGGGTTAAGTGCAAGCCCATTTTTACATGCTCAGCAAACTAACGTACGTTATTTGTTGGCATTACACCCTGATCAATTATTGGCGCCTTATTTACGTGAAGCAGGTTTAAAAACCAAGGCTTCTTCTTATGGTAACTGGGAAGACACAGGCCTTGACGGTCACATCGGTGGTCATTACTTATCTGCCTTAAGCCTTGCTTGGGCTGCAACAGGGGATAAAGAATTAAAGCGTCGTTTAGATTACATGTTAAATGAGCTACAAAAGGCGCAACAAGCTAATAACGGCTATTTGGGCGGCATACCTAATGGCCAGATAATGTGGCAAGAGATCCAAGACGGTAACATTAAAGCTGATCTATTTAGTTTAAATGATCGTTGGGTGCCACTTTATAATATAGATAAAGTTTTTCACGGTTTGCGTGATGCTTATTTAATTGCTGGCAGTGAGCAAGCTAAAGCTATGTTGTTTTCATTAGGAGAGTGGTTTTTAAACTTAACCGCTAAACTCAGTGATGCTCAAATCCAACAAATGTTGTATTCAGAGTATGGTGGCTTAAATGCGGTTTTTGCTGATATGGCAGCCATTAGTAATGATAAACGTTATTTAAAGCTAGCCCGTCAATTTACGCATGACAGCATTATAGATCCGCTGCTAGAAAAGCAAGACAAGCTGACCGGTTTACACGCAAACACGCAAATTCCAAAAATCATCGGTATGTTAAAAGTTGCCAATGCCAATGATGATAAAGCGTGGCAGCAAGGCGCTGATTACTTTTGGCAAACAGTGACTAAACAGCGCTCAGTAGCCATTGGTGGTAACAGCGTACGTGAGCATTTTCACGATAAAAACGACTTTACTCCTATGGTTGATGATGTTGAAGGCCCTGAAACCTGTAACACTTACAACATGATGAAACTTAGTAAGTTGTTGTTTTTAAATAGCGGTGATACGCGTTATTTAGACTATTATGAACGTGCTACTTATAATCATATTTTATCATCTCAGCACCCTGAACATGGTGGTTTAGTTTACTTTACCTCAATGCGACCTGGGCATTATCGTATGTATTCATCGGTACAAGATTCTATGTGGTGCTGTGTCGGTTCAGGCATTGAAAACCATAGTAAATATGGCGAGCTGATATATACTAAAAATGACGCTAATTTATGGGTTAATTTATTTATTCCAAGCACGCTAAATTGGCAGCAACAAGGTTTAAAAGTAACTCAACAAAGCCACTTTCCTGATGATAATAATATAACCTTAGTTATTAATACATTAGATAAAAAGTATAACTCATCAGCGCAGCTGTACATTCGTAAGCCTAGTTGGCTTAACGCTGACGTAAAATTTAAGCTAAATGGCAAAGCAATAAATGCCACTGCAGAGCAAGGATATTATGCAATAAAACATGAC
Source organism: Pseudoalteromonas atlantica (assembly GCF_043641955.1). Classification (GTDB taxonomy): domain Bacteria; phylum Pseudomonadota; class Gammaproteobacteria; order Enterobacterales; family Alteromonadaceae; genus Pseudoalteromonas; species Pseudoalteromonas atlantica_A. Next base: position 707,874 of record NZ_JBHZRV010000001.1, on the reverse strand, counting down.
TGGCAGGATGGCGACAAATTAACTTTTACTTTAGCGCCAAAGCTGTACACAGAGCAACTGCCGGATGGCCAAGATTATTATGCAGTACTGTATGGCCCAGTGGTTATGGCAACAAAAGTACACGCATTTAAAAACGAGCAGTTGAATTTTGTGGCAGGCAACAGCCGCATGGGCCATATTGCTGCAGGGCCGACGTGTCCGCCTGAAGCACTGCCTATTATGCTCAGTGAACCTGAGCAATTTGTTGCAGGTTTAAAACGTGCGCCTAACGCTAAACTATCATTTACCACAGATAAAAATGTCGCTATTGCTCAGCAGGGTATTGGCAGCACACAAACAACTCAACTAATTCCATTCTTTAGGCTGCATGATAGTCGCTACCAAGTTTATTGGCCGCAGCAAAGTGAGGCCGAATTTACTCAATTTGTTAAAGACTCAAAAGCTGCAGAGCACGCAAAAGAGCAGTTACGCCTTTTAACTGTTGACCAAATCACACCAGGCGAGCAACAGCCTGAGGTAGAACATGATTTTAGTGGTGAAAACACTCGAGCTGGTGTTAATAATGGTCACCACTGGCGTGATGCAACAGGTTGGTTTGAATACCAATTAAGTAATCCCCAGCAACAAGCAGTTGCATTGAGGGTTCGGTATTTTAGTGGTGATATTGGACGTAAGTTTACTATTACTATAAACGGTGACACGTTAGCAAAAGTAAGCTTACCTGCTAAACAAACACCCAATGAGTTTTATACTATTTATTACCCATTAACTGACTCTATGAAACAAGCCCGTTCTTTAACCTTGCGTTTTAGTGCCGCACAAGATTCAGTGGCCGGTGGTATATACGGCATTCGCTTAATAAATAATAAGTAGTAGAGTGAGCATGAGTTTACATCATACCCAGAGCACAAACCCAACTGTCAGTTCACGACATTACCCGCTGGTGGAGCAATACATAAAACAGCCGGGTGTACATGTAACTGGAACGGGCTTAATGTATCGGATTATTACCCCTGGTTTTGGCGAATCTCCATCGTGGGATGCGACGGTTAAAGTACAGCAAAGAGTGATGACAGCAACAGGGCATGTACTTTACGATACTCGCCACATAGCAGAACTGGCAGAGTATGAAATAGCAGAAGCGATTGAAGGCTTACAAGAAGCATTACAGCTAATGTCTAAAGGAAGCCATTTCGAGCTATTAATATTGCCTCACCTTGCTTACGATATTTATAGTGTGACGCTCAATGAGTCACTGGCGGCCATAAGTGAGCAGCTTATTTTTATGGATATTACTCTAATCGATTTTAATTAAGATCTTAAATTAAAGTATAAAAAAACCTGCAATTTGCAGGTTTTTTTGCGTTATTTAATATTACTTTTCAATCAGCTTAGTGGTGCGCTTGTTTAGATCTTTGCTATCAACTAAAGGCCAATTATCGTCCCAAGTCATAGGTAAAATACGCAGCTTTTGTAAGCCGTTATCAGCACTTTCGTAGGCATGAAGTACTAAATAGTCTTTGCCATCGAAGGTATAGGCGGCGTTGTGGCCAAGTGCTGCCCAGTCTTTATTACCTTCGATCACCAGTGAACCACCGCCATTATTTAAGTCACGACCTTCTTTATCTAGGTAAGGTCCTTCAACATTTTTACTACGACCAACGCGTACATTGTAAGTACTGTCTAAGCCACGGCAGCATTTATCAAACGATACAAATAAATAGTAATAGCCATTCTTTTTAAATATGTAAGGGGCTTCAACGGGGCCGTGTTCAGTATTAGGGCGCGCTGAAATGCTATGCCATTCTTGCGGCTGCGCTAGGCGAACCATATCATCATCAAGTTTTACTAATTTAAGGCCACCCCAAAACGAACCAAAGCTCATCCAAGGAGTACCGTTATCATCTTCAACAATGGCTGGGTCAATCGCGTTCCAGTTATCGCGTTCAGGCACTGACTGTAAAACAATACCATGATCAATCCATTTATAATCAGGTGATTTAGGGTCTAGAGTGTCATTTACGGTTACGCCAATTGCCGAAGTGTTTTTACCAAACGCTGATACAGAGTAGTAAAGATAAAATTTACTATCCTTTTCATAAATATCAGGGGCCCAGATGTGGCCGTTAAAATCATTTGAAATTCGTTTAGCCCAGCTAGGTTCGTCTTTAAATACGCGGCCAGTAAGCTGCCAATTTTTCATGTCTTTTGATTCGTAATAAGTGATACCCATACCTGTGCTGAAGACATAGTACGTATCGCCTTCTTTGGTCATCACCGGGTCATGTACTTCAACTTGTTTAGCCATGGCGTTGCTCGCTAAACAAAGCAGTGTACTTACACCGAGTAACTTACCAGCTAGGACGAGTTTTTTTGCATGTTTCATAGTTGCCTACCTTTTTTATTTTAATCATTACACTTATTCAGCTACTATAATATATGTAATACAATATTAACAATGAAAAAAAGACAAATAACAGGATAAAAAATATGCTAAAAAAACGCTCTCTAATTCCCATTGTGAGTATGTTACTTGCCATGCCAACATTTAGTTATGCAGATGCTAATAGCAGCACAAGTGTAGCACCAATTGATAATCCAATTGTATTGCAACGTGCCGACCCTTGGTTAGTCCGCGATGATAAAACAGGTTGTTATACCTTTATTGGCACCTCTCCTAAGTTTGATGAAATTGAGCTACGCCAAGCGTGTCGACTCAATGATTTAAAGCAAGCTCAGCCTAAAGTGATTTGGCATAAAAACAAAAAGGGGCCTATGAGTACAAATATCTGGGCGCCAGAGCTGCATAAGGTTGACGGAAGTTGGTACATACACTTTGCAGCGGGCGATGTTGAAAAGCCGTTTAGTATTCGCATGTTTGTGCTTAAAAATGACAGTGAAAACCCTATGACTGGGCAATGGCAAGAAATGGGGCAGTTAAAAACACACCTTGATAGCTTTTCATTGGACGCCACAATATTTAGCCATAATGGCAAACGTTATTTAGTGTGGGCGCAGCAAAATCAACCAGCAACGTATAACTCCGCATTGTGGATCGCCGAAATGGATTCGCCCACGTCTATCAAAGAGCCAATTGTAGCCATAACAGAGCCTACTCTAGACTGGGAAGTGCAAGGCTATAAGGTAAATGAAGGAGCCGCAGTGATTATCCGAGAGGGGAAAGTGCTACTTACGTATTCTGCTAGTGCGACTGATCATCGTTACGCGATGGGCTTGTTATGGGCCGATGCTGATGCCGATTTACTTGACCCTGCAAGCTGGCATAAAAAGCAGCAACCAATATTTGCTAGTAACGAAAAAGTAGGGCGTTTCGGTCCAGGTCACAGTAGTTTTGTTAAAGCACAAGACGGTGTAACAGACTTATTAATTTACCATAGCCGTGATTACAAAGAGCTCAAAGGCACGCCATTAACAGATCCAAACCGTCATGCCCGAGCGCGTATTATTGAATGGGATGAAAATGGCTTTCCGATTTTATCGCCTGACAAACCAGACTAATACATATGTAAATGGGAGCCTTGGCTCCCATTTTTAATCACACGTTGAGATGTGAGATGCTATTACTCAACAATAATTCCCACAGCATCTAAATAATAGTCTGTCCAACTATTATATTGACCTTGTAACCACATAATGACTTTATGTTTGTCGGAATTGACAATCATAGGGCGTAAGTTTTCATTATTTTTATCATGCGTTAACTGTTGCCACTGGATAGTTTTAGTATCATCATCCAGCGCTACGTGTGCGCTAAATATTTGATGCGGCATCGCTAGCGATTTACCGGTAGTCGGATTAACATTACTTGAAATAACCAGATGCGTTGGGTCGCTCGGATCAACCGCTATAAGGCCTGTATAACTTGCTTCTCGCTCGTATAAACGGCTCCCAGCGAAAGCCACTTCTCGGTCATGCCATTTATTGCCATCCCATGACGCTAAGCGGTAACGCTGATCTTGGTTACTTAGGTAATACGTGTAAGCGATATGTGGATAGCCTTTATCATCAAATGCGACAGAGCTGGTCCATGCGCTTTTTTCGACGCTTAAGTCATGGCCACGAAAATCACCGCCACCACCTTGAAACAGCTTTTGCGCTTGAGAGGGCTTAAGTGGTCCGTCTTTTTTCAAGTTTTTAATAAAGCTGCCATCAACGTTGTAGAAATTGCCATCACGAAACTCAGCATAATAAATACTGTTACCAAAATCACGCGGGTGAGCGTCGGTAAACGATAAGCCAATGGTGTCTTTGCCATTTCCGGCATAGCGAGCATACGGTCGTTGCACACCCGGTACTTCATTTTGAATTAAATGGACGTGTTCATCGTCCCACGTTGCACCATCATCTTTAGATGTTACATAAGTCGGGTTCCAATCAATACCACGATAAAGATTATACAGGGTTCCTTCATCTGACAGGTTATACAAGTTCATGTAAGTAACATTGGCGGGACTTTGTATGGTTTGTTCTTCGCCCCAATTTAAAAAGTCAGCGGACTGTGAAACACGATAGTAATGCACTTTTTCACTGTTATGGCGCGCATACACAGTTAATAGGCTGCCATCTGGGCGGGTATAAAAAACGGGTGAGTTATGGTCATCGTTATCAAAATCAGGTTTTAATGTGGTGCGCCCTAATAGTTGCTTATTGTCGAGGTCATATACACCAACTGCTGCATCACCAATGCCATTACCGGCAACACTGCCTATAACCAGTTTTCCGTCTTGGATAATAGCGCGGGGGTCTTGGAACCAACACCAGCCCGCGTTATACATTAAGGTTTTTACGGGGTTATTTGCGAGTTTTTTTTTAGCTTGTTCGCTGTCTAATAATTTATAGATTTCAGTACCTGCGGCTAAAAATGCGCCTACACCGTAAACTTCAGTGTAATCAGGGAATGAATCACCTGGAGCGGCGCCTACAGGTTGTACAAAGCCAAGCATGCCTTCATCGGTAACTGATTTTTCCAAGGCGCGCCATGCTTTCATTAACGCTGGACGGTAAGTGGCTTTATCTAAGTAACCTTGGTTGATACCCCATGCAATACCATACGCATAAAACGACGTACCGCTGGTTTCTTTTATAGGGTAACCTTCTGTTCCGCCTAATAATCCCATTGACCAGGTGCCATCATCGCGTTGAATTTCGATTAACCGTGCAGCCATTTGCTGATATAAATTAATGTAGAAATCACGTTGCTCCCAAGTGACCGGTAAATCTGGGATCATTAATGCAAGACCACCAAATACCCAACCATTGCCACGTGCCCAAAACACATCTTGGCCGTTTTGCTCGTTTTGCGTAAAGTAGCTTGAATCACGCCAAAATAGGTGATCTTTTTCACTCCATAATAAGTCGTATGTTGCTTTATACTCTTGGTGCATAAAGTCTAAATACTTTTCTTCACCAGTTATTTTTGCTAATCGTGCCCATACAGGCGGAGCCATAAATAACGCGTCACACCAGCCCCAGCGGTCATGAGCATGGGTGTTTTCTGCTAGCCAATCAAGGGTGCCGGTTTTTGGGTTAGCCAAAATCCAATCAAATTGCTTACGTGTCGGTTCGAGCATTTCAGGCTGATGAAAGTCTTCATAGAATGAAAGATAGAATTGGCCAACAGTATGATCATCCGCGTGATAGGGACGCTGATGCAAACCCCAGTCATTACGCTCTCCAATGGCTTGTAACCATTGCGTGTATTTCAGATCATCGGCTATTTTGCGCCATTCGTTCATGCCGGTATAAAGTGCGCCATGGTGCCACTCTAAGTCATGATAACGTTCACGGTTCATCCACTGTGGTGGTTTACGTGGGATGGCGCGATAGCTACCTTGCTGTTCGTGATTAGCAATTTGCCAGTCGGCGACTTTCTTTGTTAACGCTTTTACCGAGTCGGCTGTTACTGGACTGGTATCGGCTTTAGCTAAATAATTATCAGCGTAGCTTTGCCAAGCTGAAAAGTTGGTTATATCACCTGCTTTTGTCCAAGCAGAGCCCACGTAATAGGTGATTTCACCTTGCTTATTGGTTTGTGCAACAAGCAATGCATGGCTTCTATCTTTTTGCTGGCTTTGTTGCAAAATATACTGGGTATGGGTGAATTTCTCTAAGGCGACAGCAGTACCAATTTGGCTATCATCAATAGTTTCCCAAGTTGTGATCGTATCGCCTTCAGAGTTGACCTTAGCAACAGCTTTGCCATCATGAGTGGTCACACCGACCGCAACGTCTAACTGAATCGGTTGGCCATTTTGGCTAAATTGGCTTTGAGCTTTATAAAACTGATTGCCTTTTTCAAGGGTGATGCGCTTGGTTTCTTTGATATTACGGGTGCTGTAATTATATGTAAGTTCAAAGATAACCTTATCGGCGGTTTTTTCTATTATTGAATAATCAGTGAAGACATTTGGCTGGATGAGTTTATCAGTGGTTTTTGCCTCAGTATCCCATAGCGCTATTGAGCCACAACCAAGGGAAGTACCAACGTGGTAGGGGTCATAGCCTTCACCATGGTCTTCATGATAAGAAATTCCTTGTTGATGATCTTTATACCATTTATCAATTATTGGATACTCGACCCGTTTGAGCCAGCAGTCTGTGCCATTATTTTCAGCTGAGTCTTTTAAAGCGGGCCCATAAACACGAAACGCAACTTTATCGTTTTCAAATGCAAAGTCGTCCATTCGCTCTGGCACATGGCGAGCTTGTACTGATGTTTCCTTGGTTTGTGTCGAGCAACTACTGATCAATACCAGTGAACTTATTGATGCAACCTTAAGCAGTGTGTTCATCATTACCTCTTATTATCATTAATATTGCCTAAGCTGGAAATAACTTGGTTTATTAATGAGCATCTCTTTCTGTGTGTTAAAAGGGGGGAAACCCCCCGTGTTGAAACAACTGACTATGTCCTACCAGAAGCGGTAGTAAATAAATGCAGTGATACCAATGATCCCCGCGGTATGAATGTAATCCCATTTATCTAAACCATCAGCGACTTCTTTTAATGTTGCCTTGTCTAGACTTGAGAAGGTGAGGCCTTTTAATTGCTCTTCACTTGCTTGCTTAGTGAATATACTGACCACAATCATAATACCGACCACCAATACAAATAATAAAATACAGTAATAAAGCCAGTTCATTGAGGTTACCCACTCTACAGGGGTGCCGACTAGACTGTCTTTAAATGGCAATAGTACTAAGCGGAACATACCCATGACAAAACCAGAAACTAACCCAACAAAGCCCGCGGTTGGTGTAATACGTTTACTACATAAACCTAATAAGAATACCGCAGCAATACCTGGTGCTATCAGTGACTGCACACTTTGTAGGTATTCATAAAGTACATCGGCTATTAAGCTCATGATAGGTATCCATAACAAGCCTAAAATTACGATGGCAACTGTGGCTAAACGACCGACTTTTAACAGGTGTTTTTCGCTTGATTCAGGTTTGAACTTCTTATAAAAATCGATAGTAAATAAGGTGGCGGATGAGTTAAATAGTGATGCTAACGAGCTCATTAACGCCGCTACTAGTCCACCAATTACAATGCCTTTAACACCAGAAGGTAGCAACTCAGCAACCAGAGTTGGGAATGCCTGATCGGCGCTATCATAGCTAATAATGCCTTTCGCTTTTAATGCGTAAGCTATCATCCCTGGTACTAAAAAGATGAAAATAGGCAGCAGCTTTAGGTAACCGGCAAACATAGTACCGCGACGCGCTTCTTTAATGCCTTTGGCCGAAAGCACCCGTTGTACGATGTATTGGTCAGTACACCAGTACCAAAAACCAATGATGAATGAGCCAAAAATGATGCCCGGCCATGGAAACTCTGTATCGGAAGCGCTGCGAATTAAATGCATATTCACATCATTTAAGCGCTCTACCTCTGACCAACCACCGACTTTGTCTAGGCCAACCACTAAAATAACCACAGAGCCAATAATTAAAACCGGTGTTTGTAATACGGAAGTCCACATAATGGCTTTCATGCCACCAAGTACTGTGTAAATACCAGTGATCACGACTAAACTAATGGCTGAAATCCAGAAGAAGTCGATTCCCCAAATGCTTTCGATACCGAGGATTGTTTTAAACGCAATACCCCCAGCATAAACGGTCACTGCAACTTTAGTAAGTACGTAACTGATTAACGAGATAACTGATAAGAATGTGCGCGATTTAGAGTTAAAGCGACGCTCTAAAAACTCCGGCATGGTATAAACTTTACTACTCCAATAAAAAGGTACAAAGACCCAACCAAGTAATAATATTATCCACGATTGCATTTCCCAATGGGCTAACGCCATGCCCGATTGTGCACCTGCGCCAGATAAGCCAACTAGATGCTCAGAGCCGATATTGGAAGCGAATATTGAGGCACCAATGACTAACCAACTGGCATTTCTCCCGGCTAAAAAATAATCTGTCGTATCTTCTTCTTTTTGTCTCATTGAGACGATGACTACAGCTAAGAGCAAGACAAAAAATCCCGCCAGCACGAGCCAGTCTAATGTACTTAATTCGATCATCTTTGATTCCATTTAAGCCCGAAAATAAATCCGGTAAATTTGTGTGTAATAAAAATATTATAATACAAATAGGTTAAATGAAAGATATTTGTTAAAATTAGTGCAGTTATGAGTTAAAAAATTAACTTTAATGAAATACGGTTTTTTAACTCAGCAAGCAATTTGAAAGATGACGCGGGAAAATTATAGTAGTATCATATAATAAGTATTTATAAAGGAAGTGTTTCTTTATGGCACGTATTGAAAATTTAAATTTGTCACAACAAGTAACCAATGAGCTAGGTAAAGCGATTATCAATGGTCATTATACCGCTGAAAGTGGGTTACCAACTGAAGCAAAATTATGTGAAGAGTATGGGATTAGTCGTACTGCTGTTCGTGAAGCTGTTAAAATGCTTGCAGCAAAAGGACTTATATCATCACGACCGCGCCAAGGGATTCGTGTAGAGCCGGCAAACACCTGGAATCTATACGATACTAGCGTTTTAAAATGGCTACTTGAAAGCAGCCCATCACTGTATATTTTGAAAGAATTTTTACAAGTGCGTTTAGCCATTGAGCCACAAGCGGCGGCACTTGCTGCAAGGCGTGCAGATAAAGACGCGATTGCAGAAATAGCCCTTGCACTTGAAAATATGCAAGCAGCTGCAGATGAGCCTGACGGTGAAATTCACGAAGCTGATTTGTCTTTTCATACCGCTATTTTATTTGCCAGCGGCAACCGGTTCTTTTTCCAATTACGTGACTTTATTCGCACCGCATTGAATGTCAGTATTCAGCATACAACACCGGCCAAAGGCAGTAAAAAAGCGATTGCTGATGAACACACTAAAGTGTACCAAGCTATTTTAAATGGCGAACCGGAACGCGCTAAAAATATGATGACTTATATGATAGATGAAGCAATGTCATTTATTGAAAAAGAAATTGCTGAACAAGAGGCAAGCAAGGTATCAAAATAGCCGTGCTTATTAATGAACCATCTTTATATTTAAGGAAATCATGCCAGCTTTAACAGATATAACAAGTTATCCAAGCCTCGCTGGTAAAAGTGTTTTTATTACCGGTGGTGCTACAGGTATTGGTGAAGTAATGGTAAAACGCTTTTGCGAGCAGCATGCGAAAGTAACTTTTATAGATATCGCCAAACAACAAGGTGAAAAGCTCGTCGCAGAGTTGGCAGGGCAATATCGCTTCGATCCTCAGTATATTTACTGTGATCTACGTGATATTGAGCAATTAAAAGCAACCATTGAAACAACGGGTAAAACACAAGGCGAAATCAGCGTATTGATTAACAATGCTGCAGATGACACACGCCATGTTGCCGATAAAATGAGTGTTGAGTATTGGGATGATAAACTTGCTGTGAACCTTCGTCCTTGTTTTTTCACAGCGCAAGCTGTGGCGCCACAAATGCAGCGTATTGGTGGTGGTAGTATTATCAATATGGGCTCAGTTAGTTGGCGGATTAAACAAACAGGTATGCCAGCGTACACTACAGCAAAAGCCGGTATAGAAGGCCTGACTCGTTCATTAGCAGCAACTTACGGTAAAGACAATATTCGTATCAATACCTTAGTACCAGGTTGGGTGATGACCGAACGGCAAATCACTCATTGGTTAACACCACAAATGATAGAAGATGTTAGACATAGTCAATGCATTAATGAAACCTTGCAAGCTGATGATATTGTTAATGCTGCGCTGTTTTTAGCGGCGGATGACAGTAAAATGATGACAGCACAATCGCTCGTTGTTGATGCCGGTTGGACGTAAAACGAATAAAAAAATTTACCTATCGGTAATCATAATATAATATTAGAATATTATTGGCTGTATATTAGTCAAAACCAGCTTAAAAGGTAGAATGCGTTGCCCGATATTGTACTCGTTTATTTTATATTGATAATTGGAGCATGTTTACAGTGCGTCATTGGCTTTGGATTAGGTTTACTCTGCGTGCCAGTTCTGTATTGGCTAATGCCAGAATTAGTACCAGCACCTATGATACTCAATGCTCTGTTGATCACCGCGTTGCTGGCAGTAAAGCACCGTGGTGCAATTGACATTAAACAAACAGGTTACTCTATTTTTGGCGGGGCTATTGGTGTACTCAGTGCCGCTGCTGTCATGATATATGTAGATTCAGAACAATATCGGCTGTTACTAGGCAGCTGTTTATTACTTGCAGTAGGCCTGTCATTAACAGGTTGGTCGCCTAAATTAACTATGGTATCAAACCTTGTTGCCTCTATAGCATCAGGCTTTATTGGCACTACCACTTCCGCAGGTGGTGCGCCAATGGGGCTGCTTTATCAAGCACAAAATAAAGATAAAATTAAAGCAAACCTCAGTATATTTTTTGTGTTTATCAATTTGTTCGGCATCATTGCATTACTCGTAACAGGTTCTGCGGGTATGCAAGATATTGTGTTATTTTTAAAGTGCTTACCGGCAATATTAATTGGCTGGGGAGCGTCGTATTTTGTGAATAACAGCATAAACGAAAAAGCCACACGGATACTCATTATTTTGGTCGCCAGTTTTTCAGGTCTAGCGCTTATTTTTATTCACCGTTAATATGTTGGCCTTCGGAGCAGATTAAAATTAAGTTTTTATGGCATTTAACACAATAAAAATGATCATTCCTTGCCAATGTTTACTTGGCGAAGGGCCTTACTTCAGTCGTACTTACAACTGCTTATTTTGGGTAGATATTTTAAGTAACGTATTGTATCGATTTGATTGGACTCAACAGACAGTGCAGACTTTCCAGATGCCAGAGCCTATCTGTTGGTTGATGGAAACCCAAGATCAGCAATTTATCGCTGGATTTGAAAGTGCGATTTACTACCTCGATAACCAAACCTTGCAAAGAACATCCTTGCATTGCCAACTAAATGAGCCTGAGGGAAACCGCTTCAATGATGCTAAAGCTGATCGCAACGGAAATTTGTTCTTTGGCACTATGGATAAGCTTGAGCAGCAAAGTTCTGGCTCACTGTATCGACTTGGTAATGGCAATAGTTTACAAAAAGTTGATACAAATTATGTGATCAGTAATGGCCCTGCGATTAGTAAAAATGGTCGCACTTTGTATTCTACAGAGTCTTCATCAAAGACTATTTATCAGTTTGATTTAGATGAAAGAGGGCGCATCACAAATAAACGTGTTTTTGTAAAGTTTGAAAATGGTATGGGGTATCCAGATGGTATGACCGTTGATAGCGAAGACCATTTATGGGTAGCTGCATGGGATGGTTTTGGAGTATATAGGTTCACACCATTGGGAGAACAAATACAGTTTATTGAGTTGCCAGTGCCTAGAATAACTAGTGTTACTTTTGTTGGAGAAAGCCTTGAGTATTTAGCCGTAACCTCTGCAAAAGTAGGGCTTGATGAGGACACATTAAAGAAATATGAATATAGTGGGTCTGTGTTTATTTTAAAGCCTAATGTACATGGCGTCTCTGAAACACCTGTTGTTATTTAGGCCACCTAATACCAATCCGCAATAATACTTAATCATTTTTCGGGGCTAAACGTGTCGATACCTGCGTTAAAAAATTCTTACTTAGAACAACTAAATAGCGAATTTTTCCCTTGCTATCAATACGTTTTTCTACCCTCAAAATAGATCACTTAATTAACCGAATTGGTATAACATACAAGCCATCAAATGTGTAATGTGATCTAACCCAATTAAAATCACATAATACGGATTTACAATTATACTGGATTGTTTGAAATAATTACTTAGAGCCTTAAAGTTTAAGGGGCAACTTCGAGCGATCAAGTGGACTTTCCATAATTCCATATTTAAATAGAAGAATGGTTGAGAATTATGCAAAAATAAAAGTCGTAAAAGTAAAATTCTGCTATTGTTAAAAAGTCCATTTGGTAATTGCTTTCTGATGAGGAATCGAATGTTTTGGGACAAAAAAGAAAAAACTAAAGAAACGAACATTACTCCAAGTTACCAACATGAGTTCAATGTGATTACTTCACTTCAAAGAGTATTTGCCTTTATTGAGTTTACTCCGACAGGTGAGGTCATTAATGCTAATGAACTATTTCTGTCGACTCTCGGTTATGAGCTAAGCGAAGTGGTTGATCAACACCACCGTATGTTTTGCTTACCTCAAGAGGTCAGCTCAAAAGAGTACCGTGAGTTCTGGGATAAATTAGCACGAGGCGAATCGAATTCAGATAGATTCGAGCGTATAAAGAAAGATGGTAGTTCAGTATGGATTGAAGCCTCTTACACACCCGTTATCGATGAGCAGGGACAAGTTACTAGTATAGTTAAGTTAGCTACTGATATTACAGAGTTACAAAAGGCTGAAATAAAAAAAGCAGGGTTATTAGAAGCGATAGAAAGATCGATGGCAGGAATATCTTTTGATGTGAATGGCCATATTTTGGAAGTAACAGAGGCCTTTCTAAATGTAGTTGGATACCAAGAGCAAGACATAGTTGGTAAGCACCATCAAATATTTTGTCCCAAATCAATTAGTTCAACGCCTGAATACAAGCAGTTTTGGAAGGATTTGAAAGAAGGTAAAATCCAACGTGGCTTATACGAACGTATCGACTCTAGAGGAAACACTCTTTGGTTAGAGGGGGCTTATAACCCAATTTTTAACAGTGATGGCAGTGTGGATAGGGTTGTTAAATTTGTCTCAGATGTAACCCAGCAAACTCAAAAGATTAGAGACACAATTGAATCGGTGCAATCAACAGCGACAGAAACCGAACAAGTGAGCGGCGAAGCTACAAAGACATTACAGCAAAGCGTTGTTACAATGGACGATATTACTAACGATATCGATGTAGTCTTTACTGATATCAAAGAACTCAATAATGAGTCTGAGAAAATTAATGCAATAGTGAGCACTATTTCGTCTATTGCAGAACAAACAAATTTACTAGCACTTAACGCAGCTATTGAAGCTGCTCGTGCAGGAGAGCAAGGTAGAGGTTTCGCAGTAGTAGCTGATGAAGTCCGTACTCTGGCAGCCAGAACGTCTAATTCCACCTCAGAAATTGCCAATGTTGTAAAAAGTAATACTGAATTAACTATTCGCTTAGGTGAAAACATAGAGGCGGCACAAGAAAAATCCCAAAAAGGTGTTCAACTAATTAGCCATGTAGATGGCATATTTAAAGAAATAAATCAGGGGATGTCTGGGATAGTTGAAGTGGTCAAACGCTTGTAGTTTAACCTAACTCGTAATTTAAAACTGTCTAGTAAAAGCAGGGAAGTCTACTACTTTAAAAAATCATTTCGCATAGTCACAGCCTGATACTCTTTTTCTGAGTGTAATAGTGCCCAAATTAGACGGGCGTTTTTAGCGGTCAACGTAATAGTGGCTCGTTTAAACCCTCGTCGTTCAACAAGGTCTGGACTTCCCATAGAAACACTTCTATAAATCCCATATTTATACATAAAGGCTTTAAAAGCCTTTGTATGATCAATTTATAAACTCACCTACTTATTTACCTATAGCTAATCTTACTTAAATTTAAGAGCTCCATGAGATCAATAAATCTCGACTTGAATGGGCACAATTTAAAGGCTTAGTAAGATAATTAAATCTCGATTTGTATGGCACAACTTAAGGCCTTACTAAGATCAATAAATCTCATTTTGAGTGGCAAAATTTGCATGAAAATCAGTCAATTTTCAAGCTGCCGCGAATTCTCAATTTAAGTGGCGCTGGCCACAAATAAAAATAATTCTCAATTTATTTTAAAAACTAATTGCGAACAGTTAACGTTTAGATTAATATACAGACTCAAATGTAATTGAGAGTGGTTTGTATTCATGTATATCTGTTTATGTCACGGTGTGACAGATAAAAAAATTGAACAAACAATCGACGAAGGTGCGATGACGATGCGTGAGCTTAGTAAAGAGCTTAAGGTCGGTAGTCAGTGTGGCAAGTGCTGCTGCTGTACTAAAAAAATCCTTAATCGTAAACTTATTGAAATAGCGGATATCACAGATCAAGTTGCGTAGGTATTTGCTCAAAGCATTTCATTGATACTTTTCTCATTTCAGTTCAATTAGTCAAACTCTCACTTTGTGTCGTGATTTTCTTCGCGACAAAACGAAAAAAAGCAGCCTAGGCTGCTTTTTTGTGTTTATTATACCAATTCGCTTAATTAAGTGAGCTATTTTTGGGGTAGGAAAACGTGTTGATAGCAAGGCAAAAAAATCGCTATTTAGTTGTTCTAAATAAGAATTTTTTAACGCAGGTAGCGACACGTTTAGCCCCGCAAAATGATTAAGTATTATTGCGGATTGGTATTATGCTTACATTTGCGATTGCAGGTAGTTTTCAAGTCCTGTGCTCTTAATGAGCAGTTGCTGTGTTTCAAGCCAATCGATTTGTTCTTCTTGCTCATTTAAAATGTTATCTAGCGCTTCGCGACTGATATAATCTTTTTTACTTTCAGCAAGTTTTATGGCGTCTTTAAGATCAACGAGTGAATCAAGTTCAAAACTCATGTTGCAATTAATCATTTCTTCGCTGTTTTCACCAATACGTAAGCGGCCAAGATCTTGAAGATTAGGTAAACCTTCTAAAAACAAAATACGTTCAATCAAACGATCAGCGTTTTTCATTTTTTGAATAGATACTTTGTAATCAGCTTTATCTAAAACACTAAAACCAAAATCTTTAAACATACGTGCGTGTAAAAAGTATTGGTTGATACCAACTAATTCATTAGCTAGGACCTTGTTTAGTGCAACAATTACGTCTTTATCGCCTTTCATATCTTAGCTCCTATTCGCCCATTTGTGATTGATGGTAGTTTTGGCTACCAATTTTATCAATTAAACCAAGCTGTTGCTCTAACCAATAAACGTGATCTTCTTCGGTATCGAATAACAGTTTCTCTAAGATTTCGCGCGATTGATAATCTTTTTCTTGCTCACATACTGCAATAACTTCTTTAACACATTCAACAACCTCAAGCTCAAGGGTTAAATCGTTTTGCATCATGCTTTTTACATCGTGGCCAATTATTAGGTCACGACGTTTAGTCATATTTGGTACACCTTCGAGGAACAAAATACGCTTGATCAACCAATCAGCGTGATCTTTTTCTTCTTCCATTTCGTGATTGAGGCGAACATAAAGCTTATCTAAGCCCCAATCGTCATACATGCGAGAGTGAATAAAATACTGATCGATTGCAGCGAGCTCGTTAGCTAACAATGTGTTGAAACTATCGATAACTTTTTGATTACCTTTCATAATGGTGGCCTCTTAAAATACTCAATGTGGCTAGTGTAGTAGAAAATCCAATAATAGCAAGTATTTTCCTTTTAAATCAGTTGGTTACTATTGAGTGTGATTCTCGTTTAAGTTTGCATTGTTGGTTGCTTTATGAACGGATTGTTATTTATATTCAAGATAAAAGGTTTAAGGTAAGTAATATATAACTCGCTTATTACCCTATATAATGAACGAGTTAGAAAAGCAGAGCATTAAAACAGCTTTTTAACACCGATTGTGGAGGTTGTACCGAGTCCCTTTATATTGTAACCGCCGTATGTATATGAGTGAGTATGGGCAGGGAAGTCGCCTTTATTAAATCGGTTTTTTATGCTTTTTAGTTTTATTATTTTCTGTTACTGTTTACGGTATGTATCCTTGAGGTTTAATCTTTGAAACAGTCGCTGTTATTTCTTTTAGCTTTTATATTAATTCAACCCGTGTTGGATAGCTTTGATGTGGCTAATTATAATAGTGCGATTAAACACACCTCTAATTTACTGCAACAGCAATCAGCCTTAGATGAGCATTGTTTATTGAATCGCGATCATCTATCGCATCAAGTTGAGCATGACGCGCTTAATACCGCTTTGACAGACGCGCTAGAAGACAGTCACTGTCATGTGTGCCATATTCCTGCCTTTTTTAGTTACGTTTGGCATTATCCTGTTTTACCTGCCTTTAAAGATGAAATAAACTTACTTGATGTGCGTTTTAATTCCCATCTGATTTCTCCTGATTTAAGACCGCCCATTTTTTCTCTAATAAGTTAACGGATTGATGGCCTCAAGGCCTGTTATTAATTTATAAATTAGAGAATAAATAATGATTTTTACCAAACTATTTAAGTTTGTGCGTGCGTGCGCGCGTGCAAATCTCCCCCGTTTTTTTATAACATTTTCACATATTTTTGCCCAACTTATTCAAGGTGATCGCACTTGCCAAAAGCCATATCGTTTTAATGGGGCTTTACTCATGAGGCCTATTTATTTGGGGTGTGTGCTGTTGAACCTGTCATCATTGGCTGCCAATAGTACAGAGCTTGCTAGCGAGCATGCAGAAGGGGGGCATGAAAACGAATCAAAGCAGGTCATTTACTTAACCCAAGCACAGCAAAGCTTGGCGGGCATTAAAGTGACAAAGCTGAGCAAACAGTTTTTTAAATCACAAATGTACGCGCCGGGCGAAATTAAAGCCAATGGCTATAGCAGTTATGTGTTGTCGCCACGGGTTGATTCAATCGTGGTGAAACGTCATGCAACGCTGGGCCAGCACATTAAAGCAGGTGAACCATTGGTGAGCTTATTTAGTGCTGAGGTTGCCAGTGCGCAAACTACTTATCGATTAGCAAAAGCACAGTGGCAACGAGTGCAAAAAATGGGCAAAGGCACCGTGAGTGAAAAAGGTTTACTGACTGCAAAAGCTGAATATGAGGTGGCGCAGAGCCAGCTGGTAGCCTTTGGTTTATCTAGCAAAGCGATTGAACAAAGTGCAGATATCGCCGCTGAAAAACTAGGTGAATACACGCTTTACGCGGGCACATCAGGTGCTGTACTCAGTGATAACTTTGCCCAAGGCCAGCGAGTCAATTCAGGCATTGAGCTGATGTTAATTGCCGATGAAAGTTTACTGTGGGTTGAGGCAAAACTATCTGCAAATCAAACAATCGAAATTGCCAAAGGGGCTAAGGCTCAAGTGAAAGTAAACCAAGTATTGTACCCAGCTACGGTGATCCAAGAAGCGCACACGATAGATCAAGTGACCCGTTCGAGGGTGGTTCGTTTAGCTGTTAAAAACAGTCAACATACTTTGCACCCGGGTATGTTCAGTGATGTGTATTTTGAATTTGCCACTGCGCAAAAAGTACTTGCAGTGCCTGAGCAAGCATTAATGAGAAACCCTGATGGTGATTGGGCGGTGTTTGTCCAAGATGAAGATGGTGAGTTTATTTCAACAGAAGTTGAACTAGGCCAACGCTTTGCTGGTTTTCGTGAAATAAAAGGCGTGTTAGAGGGCACTAAAGTGGTGACAGAAGGTGCTTTTTTTGCTGCATCAGAGCAAGCCAAAGGCGGCTTTGATCCGCATAACCATTAGGAGCGACGAGTATGTTTAATAAAATAGTTAATGCAGCTATTAGCAATCGACTACTGGTTTTTTTAGCCCTGTGCGTGGTTGTTGCGATGAGCGCTGTGGTTATTCCTAAATTGAATTTAGATGCGTTTCCTGATGTGACCAATGTTCAAGTGGCGATTAATACCGAAGCGCCAGGTTTGGCTGCTGTTGAAGTTGAGCAGTTGATCACCTATCCCATTGAAGCTGTGATGTATGCGTTACCTGATGTTGATCAAGTAAGGTCGATTTCAAAAACCGGTTTATCTGGCGTGACTGTGGTGTTTAAAGAAGGGGTGGATATTTATTTTGCACGGCAGTTGGTGTTTGAACGCCTGCAAGCAGCAAAAGAGCTGATCCCAGAAGGAATAGGCTTGCCAGAAATGGGACCGAATACCTCTGGGCTTGGTCAAGTGTATCAATACTTATTGGCTGCATCACCGGAGTCTGGCCTGGATAGTATGGCGCTTCGCAGCTTAAACGATTGGATTGTAAAACTACTCATTTTACCTGTTGATGGCGTAACAGAAGTATTGTCGTTTGGTGGTGATGTGCGCCAATATCAAGTTAACCTTAATCCAAATAAGTTACTTGCTTATCAATTAGATCAGCAACAAGTTGTGAGCGCACTTGAAGAAAACAACACCAATGTAGGTGGCTGGTATATGAACCGTGGTCAAGAGCAATTAGTGATCCGTGGTACTGGCTGGTTTAATGCAGGTAAACAAGGCTTACAAGAAATAGCGCAAACGCCGCTAAAAACCATTAATGGCACGGTTGTAACCATTGCTGATGTGGCTGAAGTGTCATTAGGCAGTGAAATTCGCCAAGGCGCGGCAACGATGAGTACCAAAGATGCGCAAGGTAACATTACCTCACTGGGCGAAGTAGTAACAGGTGTGGTGCTAAAGCGCATTGGCGCTAATACTAAACAAACCATTGACGGCATAACCTCTCGTATTGAACTAATCAATCAAGCGTTGCCTGAAGGCGTTACGTTTGAGCCGCTGTATGATCAAGCCGATTTGATCACCAAAGCGGTTGATACTGTGGTTGATGCACTGCTATTAGCATTTGTGTTTATAGTTGTCGTGCTAGCGTTATTTTTAATGAATTTACGAGCCACATTATTGGTTTTATTGTCGATCCCAATTTCAATTGGCTTAGCGCTTTGTGTGATGGCGTGGTTTGGGCTCTCTGCTAATTTAATGTCACTGGGTGGGATTGCTGTTGCGATTGGTATGTTAGTGGATGGCTCGGTGGTCATGGTAGAAAACATCTTCCGTCATTTAACGCAGCCGCCTGCACAATCAACCAATAAATCAGTTAACCATATTGATCGTATTAAGTTAGCTGCCCAAGAAGTGGCGCGTCCAGTGTTTTTTGCGGCGCTGATCATATTGGTGGTATTTATGCCATTATTTAGCTTTGAAGGCGTTGAAGCGAAACTGTTTCAGCCGATGGCAATCAGTATTATGTTAGCAATTATTGCGGCGGTTATTGTCGCACTGGTAATTGTGCCGGCGTTGGCGGTGTATTTATTTGCCAATGGCGTGACCTTAAGACGCAGTGTGGTGTTAGAGCCACTCGATAAAGCCTATAAAGTGTGCTTAGGCTGGGCGATGAATGCGCGTAAAACAGTCATTGCCATAGCGGGCGTGTTGGTGGTCATTGCGGGCGTATTATTGCCGCAGTTAGGTACTGAGTTTGTCCCTGAGCTTGAAGAAGGCACCATTAATTTACGAGTGACTCTGGCACCTTCCGCCAGTTTAGATACGGCATTGGCGGTTGCACCAAAACTTGAAGCAATATTGCTTGAGTTTCCTGAGGTCGAGTATGCGTTAAGTCGTGTGGGTCGTCCTGAAGTGGGGGGCGATCCAGAGCCGGTAAATAATATTGAAATTTACTTAGGGTTAAAGCCGGTGAGTGAGTGGCAATCGGCTGAAAACCGCATCCAATTGCAAGTCTTAATGGAGAAAAAGCTAGAGCAGTTCCCGGGCTTGCTCTTTAACTTTTCACAGCCGATAGCCACTCGGGTGGATGAGCTATTGTCTGGGGTAAAAGCGCAGCTGGCGATCAAGCTGTTTGGTGCTGATTTAGATGTACTAGTCAGCAAAGGCCAAGCAATTGAGCAAGCTGTAAAAGGCGTTGCTGGCGCAAAGGATGTCGCAATGGAGCAAATTGCTGGTGAAGCACAATTAGTGATCAAACCTAACCGCTTAGCGCTTTCTCGCTTTGGCTTATCGGTGGGCGATTTAATGACCATAGTACAGCATGGTATTGGCGGCACAGCGGCAGGGCAAATTATTAATGCCAATGAGCGTTATGATATTTATGTACGCATTGGTGCAGAGTTTCGTGACAGCCCTGAAGCTATTGCAGACTTACGTTTATCATCCCCGACCGGTGCCTTGGTGCGGGTTGGCGATGTAGCAAGTGTTGAAATAGAATCAGGTCCACCACAAGTGCGCCGTGACGATGTGCAGCGCCGCGTTGTTATTCAAGCTAATGTACAGGGGCGCGATATGGGCTCTGTGGTTGCAGATATTCGCACCGCGATTGCTGAGCAAGTCGATATACCAGCAGGTTATGGCATTAGTATTGGCGGCCAGTTTGAAAACCAACAGCGAGCACAACAAAGGTTATCAATCGTTGTTCCTATCTCATTGGCGCTCATTGCACTATTGTTATACTTTGCATTTGGCTCGATTGGCCAAGCTATGCTTATTTTAGTGAATGTACCATTAGCGGTGATTGGTGGTGTGGTAGCGCTGTATGTATCAGGCCAATATTTATCAGTTCCCAGTTCAGTCGGTTTTATTACCTTGTTTGGGGTGGCCGTACTCAATGGGGTGGTTATGGTAGAGAGTATTAATAACCGCGTTAAAAGTGGTGATAGTTTAGATACCGCTGCATTTAATGGCGCATTATCGCGATTACGACCAGTCCTAATGACGGCTTTAACCTCGGCGCTTGGTTTGATCCCGATGTTAATATCAACTGGTATTGGCGCTGAGATTCAAAAGCCATTGGCAACTGTTATTGTTGGCGGTTTGTTTACTGCAACATTCTTGACTTTATTTGTATTGCCAGTGCTTTACGCAATATTTAGTCAGCAGTTCTATCGGAGCAATAACGACAGTAAATAGGTTTAATTTATACCCAAACCACCTCAAAATGTGAGTGTCAGTTGGAATTAAAAGCGATTTAGGCAAGGCATTGATTGCAAGTAATAGTGGTTCTATTGTTAAAATCAATAACGCCGTATAAATCGCTTTTAAACCAACCCATTGGGCTTTTCACAGGCACTTAGTCTCATCTTTGTTCCTTCTTAAAAGGGATGGCCATTGTTGCAAAGTAACGCCTTGATATTAAGCCCCTGTGAAACGCTGAATTCTGCATCTTGAGGTAGCTTGGGTATATACCCTAACACAAGGTGTGCAAACTTGCGTCTTGTGTTATTTAGTGCATTATTATAGATGCGCGTGCTTGCGTAACTGATTAAATATTGATAATGGAAACATAATGCTACATAGCCTGATAAAAAATAAAGGCCAATCCATACGGACGAAATTGATTGTCACTTTTATTGTGGTTGCACTTGCTCCATTATTTTTAATGTCTTGGTTTAGCTATCAACATGTAAGCAACTCCCTTGAAAAAAATGCCCAAGTAGAGCTTGGCGAATTAAGTAGTATTGGTAAGCAATTTGCCAATATATGGTTTGCTGATCATATTGAAGATTTATATTTACTCAATGATCAAATCAGCCACAGTCAGCTTAATAAGCAACTGTTGATGGATAAGTTTGTTACTCGTTATGATTTTGTAAATGAAATTCATATTATTTTCAATCCCTTAAATACTCCAAACCCGATTAATAACGGTGCGTTTGCTGCTTTACAGCGCGATCAATTAATCGCAATGTTAGCAGCCATTGAACAAGGGCAGCAAAGTGTATTTATATCTTCAACGGGGAAACAACCACATCACTTTGTAGCGGTACCGATGGCAGATAAAACGCGCGGTTTATACGCAATAATTGTAGTTGATGTTAATTTGCAAGGCTTACTCGATAATCTAGAACATATACACAACGATAATGAAGAACTGACATTTTTTATTGTAAAAGGCGGTGAAATAACAGGCACTCAGTTACATCCTAATTTATTACCGATGACTAGCCTTTTAACTGACACAGTAAATACTGAGCAGGTGTTTACCTACCACAAAACAGATAACACATTACATTATGCAATTTTAACTGACTTAAATTTTGCCAATGCAGAAGGTTGGCAGTTATTGGTGGAAAAACCAGCAGCGGCCATGTTACAAAGTGCCAGTGACTATAAATTTGTTGCTGTGCTTGCCAATGGGTTGACATTTGTCGTGGTTTTACTCCTATCTTGGTGGTTTGGGCGGCGTTTATCTCGCCCGCTTATTAGCCTTGCCAATGCCAGTGCCGAAATTACTAAAGGTGAACGCAGCCATATTCCTATTTTGCATGATAGTAGTGAGTTGCATCAACTATCGATTGACCTTGAACATTTAGTAAGTAGTAAAGTGCGACATCAGCAGCGGCTTGAAGAGCAAAGCTCAGCATTGAAAATTGCCTTAAAGCAATTAGCTGAGCAAAAAAGTGCCCTTGATGAGCATGCAATTGTGGCTGTTACGGATATTAAAGGACAGATCACTTTTGTAAATAGAAAATTTTGTGAAATAAGCGGCTATAGCCAAAGCGAATTAATTGGTCAAAATCATCGATTATTAAATTCAGGTGTCCATCCGAAAGGCTTTTTTAAAAGTATGTACAAAACCCTCAAGCAGGGTAAAGTTTGGCACGAGCAAATTTGTAATAGGGCGAAAAATGGTGCTTTTTATTGGGTTGATACCACCATAGCACCATTTTTAGATGAGCATGGAAGGCCGCAAAGTTATATCGCTATTCGTACCGATATCACTGATTTAAAGCAACAAGAATTAGAACTTGAACAGCATAAAACTCAGTTACAATTAGTCCTTGATAGCACGGCAGTTGGTATTTGGGATTGGTATGTTGATACCGGCAAAGCGTATTTTAATAACCGTTGGGCGAGCATTATCGGTTATACATTAGATGAACTGCACGCAACCGATTTTAATACGTGGCTTAAGTACACTCACCCTGACGATATAATTACTTCAGGAAAGCTTTTAGAGCAGCATTTTGTTGGTGAGAGTGACTATTATGTCTGCGAAGTACGCATGCGACATCGATTAGGGCATTGGGTGTGGGTGCTAACCACAGGTCGAGTTGTTGAATATAACAGTGATGGCTCTGCAAAGCGCATGATAGGGACCCACCTTGATATTACAGAGCGAAAAGAGACAGAGTCACAGCTACAATCAAGTCGCGATCGCTTTGTATCTTTAGTTGGGAATATTCCAGGCATTGTTTATCGTTGCAAATATGATGAGCAATGGAGCATGCTGTATCTGAGTGAGCAAATAAAGCTCATTACCGGCTATGAAGCAGCTGATTTAGTAGACAATTTTAAGCTCAGCTTTGTTGAGCTAATCCATCCGGATGATGTTGCTAGCGTCGCTGAAAAAGTGAAAACCGATATAGATACAAATAAACCATGGTCATTAGAATACCGCTTGGTTGCTTTTGACGGCAGTATCCATTGGGTACATGAGAAAGGTCAAGCCGTGTATGATCAGGCAGGTAATGTTTTGTATTTAGATGGCTTTATTCACGATATTACCGAGCGATACCATACCCAGTCGCAACTATATCGTCAGCAAAGTCTGCTTGAAGCCATGAGTAAGCAAGGTCAAATAGGTGCCTGGGAAATAGATTTAGAGACTAATACCATGTATTGGTCTGACGAAGTTAAGGCAATTCATGAAGTAACCGAAGATTACCAACCTGTAATTGCAACGGCGATCGATTTTTATCAACAGGGTGAACACAGAGAAAGGATCAAACAATTATTTTCAAAGGCTGTGAACGACGGCAGTAGTTGGGAAGTTGAATCTATTATTGTTACTGCACTTGGCAATAATTGCTGGGTTAAATCAATCGGCCAAGCTGAATTTAAAGAAGGTCGCTGTATCCGGGTTTATGGTTCATTTCAAAATATTGATACCTATAAGCATCTTGAATTGGAAAGTAAAAAAGCCAATCAATACAACAAAAACTTAGCAAGCTTAACGGTGTCACATGAAGTATTAGCTGGTCATTTTGATGAGGTGAAAAGTTTAGTCACGCAGTCAATGTGTGAAGTACTGGGTGTGCATCGAGCGTCTGTGTGGTTATTCGACGAGCATAGCGATGAAATACGGTGTGTGAGTTTGTTTGTTGATCAGCAAGGCTTTGTCGAACAATCAGTAGTGCTTAAAGCGTGTGACTTTCCAATTTATTATCAAGCTTTATTTGAACAAGGCTTAGTAGCAATTGATGATGTTAATACGCACCCCGCAACAGTAGAATTTATTGACAACTATTTGGTAGGTTCAAACATCAAATCTATGCTTGATGCGGTGATCTCAACAGGTGAGGGGATTTTAGGCGTGTTATGCGCAGAAAGTGTTGGTCAACATCGCAGCTGGAGTCAAAATGAAGAAACTTACTTACGTTCGTTAGCCACATTGGTTGGCAGTGTATTGATGTCGCAAAGCCGTAAAAAAACAGCTGAAGAGTTAAAAGTCGCTCTGGTTAAAGCGAATGATGCGGCGACTGCAAAAAGCCAGTTTTTAGCAACCATGAGCCATGAAATACGCACTCCAATGAATGGGGTGTTGGGCATGTTAGAGCTGATTGGCCTCGAGACATTGCCAAAGCCTGTGCAAACTAAAGTGGCAATCGCTAAAAATAGTGCACACTCACTTCTATCGGTTATTAATGATATTTTAGACTTCTCAAAAGTCGAAGCGGGTAAAATCGAGCTTGAAAGCATCAACTTTAATGTTTGTAACTTACTGGGTGATGTGGCGGAATCTCAAGCCCTTGCTGCACAAGATAAGGGCATTGAAATTATTCTTGATTTGGTTGCGGTTGTGCCAAGCCATTTTAGAGGCGATCCGGGACGAATTCGCCAAGTGTTAACAAATTTACTCAGCAATGCTGTTAAATTTACGCCTCAAGGTGAGATAGTGATCACTGCTGCAATTACTGCAATTGATAAACAGTATCAGTTGAGTATAAGTGTAAAAGATTCGGGAATTGGAATTGATAAAGCCAAGCAAAAAGATTTATTTAGTCCTTTTTCGCAAGTAGATGCTTCGACTACCCGTGAGTATGGCGGTACTGGGTTAGGTTTGGCTATTAGCAAGCAATTGTGTGAGCTGATGGGTGGAGAAGTGACTTTAGTCAGTGAAGACGGACAAGGTTGTGAGTTTACCGCAACGGTGATGTTAGAGCCGGGCAATGAAACCGAACGCAGTATACCGACCATTGATATGAGCAAGCTCACCATATTAGTAGTTGATGATAACGAAACCAGCCGCATTGTAATAAGCCAACAGCTTGCCCAATGGGGCGCTAAAGTAGAGCTTGCCTGTAATGCAGCACAAGCTCTTCAGCTATGTAAAAAGCGCCTCGAAGATAAACTTAATATTTATGATATTGCTGTGCTAGATATGCAAATGCCAGAAATGGATGGCTTAGAATTGTGCCGAATACTAAAAGCTGACGCAGACTTAAAAGCAATGCCATTAGTAATGATGACCAGTATTGCAGGCATGGAAGGAGCGCAGAGCTTTAGTGATGCAGGGTTTCAAGCGTATTTTCCTAAACCGATCACTACGGCAGATTTAATTAGTGCAATGGCGGTGATAGCCCATGATAGCGGCTCAAATGATTTACCTTTAGTTACTTCGAGTTATATTTCATCGTTGCGTAGCCCTCATGATCAAAATATAAATATTTTATTGGTTGAAGATAACCCAATTAATCAACAAGTATCTAAGCTGATGTTAGGCAAGTTAGATTATAAAGTTACCTTGGCAGAAGATGGTCAACACGCACTCGATATTTTACAAAATGTACCAGATGGGCATTTTAGTTTAGTTCTTATGGACTGCCAAATGCCTATCATGGATGGCTTTGATGCTACTCGTGCTATTCGATCAGGGCAGGCTGGCACCAAACACCAAAATTTAACTATTATTGCGTTAACTGCCAATGCGATGGATGAAGATAAAGAGCAGTGTTTAGCCAGCGGCATGGATGATTACCTTGCAAAACCTATACAATTACAAACGCTCAAAGATAAACTCGAGCAGTATTAATAAGAGAATTTATGACAGATATTATTTTAAGAGACGCTACCCCTAGCGATGCGGCCACTATTTTGCATTTTATTACTGAGCTGGCCATTTATGAAAAAGAGCCCGATGCGGTTAAAACTGATGAGCAAGCAATTTTAAACACCTTGTTCAGTGATGGCGCCACAGCACATAGCATAATTTGTTTAGAGGGCGATACGCCAATTGGTTTTGCTGTTTATTTTTATAACTACTCTACGTGGCTTGGTAAAAATGGTCTGTACTTAGAAGATTTATATGTGAGCCCCGATAGCAGAGGTAAAGGAGCGGGCAAATTAATAATGAAGCACCTAGCACGCCAAGCAATTAGTAAAGACTGTGGTCGTTTCGAATGGGTAGTATTAGATTGGAATAAACCTGCGATTGATTTTTATAATAGCATTAACGCAAAGCCGCAAGATGAGTGGATTATCTATCGATTAACAGGGCAAGAATTGATCGACTTTGCTGAAAGTTAAAATAACAATATAAATAAAAATCATTTGCATTAAGTTGTGTTGCTGTGTAAATTAAACGCATCAATATAATTTTGTGCAGGTGATTTAATGTCACGCCCTCAACTTAATGACAAGTTAGACTTACCACAAGTCGATCAAGCACTGACTCCTTGGCAATCCAATATAATGGCGGGCAACTATGCCTTTGAACGCGGTGCTTTGCTTGAAGCAAGAGATAAATACACCACAGCGCACACTCTTGCAGCCCATCTATTAAGCCAGTTTAGTCGAGCAAAAGTTTGCCAGTCGGTTATCGGTGCAATTGAACATTGCTGTCCGGCGTTGGTGGTTGCAGCCCATAACCTCGCAGATACCTACCGTGCGATGAATCAATGTGAACAGGCTTGTAAATGGTTATGCAATGTACACCTTACTTTGATCCACCTTATTGAGCATCCATGTAATTCGGTGCGAGCTGTGGTGTTACATCATCACCATAAAACCTATTTAGAACTTGTCCAATTTGCCCAGATGCATAGCCATCACCCACATTTGATTGAACAAATAAATCACACTTTAAGTTATTCATCTGATCAAACTGCAACCATGCATTGATCAACTAACCTTAAGCCTTAAAGGAGTAATCATGGCATATACACTTCCTACACTACCTTATGAGTACGATGCATTAGAACCACATATTGACGCTAAAACCATGGAAATACACCATACATTGCATCACCAAACCTATATAAATAAAGCTAATGCAGCGCTTGAAGGGACTCATTACGCGCAGCAAGACACAGAAACATTATTACGTAAAATAACGACACTACCAGAGTCATTACAAAAAGCGGTGCAAGAGCATGTTGGTGGTCATAACAACCATTCATTATTTTGGACTATTATGAGCCCTGATGGGGGAGGCGAACCGCAAGGCGAATTGGCTCAGGCAATTGACAGTGCGTTTACTGATTTTGATAGTTTTAAAACGCAATTTACCAATGCAGCTGTAAGCCGCTTTGGCAGTGGTTGGGCGTGGTTATGTGTTACTGCAAATAAAGAGCTAGTGGTTCAAAGCAGCTTGAACCAAGATAGTCCTTTAATGCAGGGTAATACACCTATTTTAGCATTAGATGTGTGGGAGCACGCCTACTACTTAAAATATCAAAACCGTCGTCCAGAATACATTGCAGCGTTTTATAATGTTATTAATTGGGACGAAGTGCAGCGTCGCTACCTTGCCGCAATTTAAACGTTGAGTGCCGAAAATGGCTAGTAAACTGTTTTTTTTCGCGTAATCTAGTTGCCAGTAGCAGTTAGTTGAGCATTAATTTATGGATACTCGTCATTGGCAACATGCCCGTCAAAGTCGCGATCATCGCTTTGACGGACTCTTTTTTATTGCCGTTAAAAGCACAGGTATATATTGTAGGCCAATTTGCCCTGCTCCCACCGCAAAAGAGCACAATGTCGAATATTATCAATATGCACACAGTGCTGCTCAAGCAGGCTTTAGGCCGTGTATTCGTTGTCGCCCTGATAGTGCGCCAGGTAGTAGTGCATGGCAAGGCGTAAAAACCACGGCACTGCGTGCGAAACAGCTTCTTGACAGTAACTTTAGCGAGCCGCAAAGCTGTGAACAATTAGCAGAGCGATTAGGTGTAACCAGCCGATACCTTCGGCGTTTATTTAGTCAACACTTTGGTATTTCAATAACGCAATATCGTATATTTAATCAATGCCATTTTGCCAAAAGGTTGTTACAAGAAACCCGTTTACCTATTGCTGATATTGCTTTTGCATCGGGGTTTAATAGTATTCGACGTTTTAACGATGCGTTTTTGCAGCAGTTACATATTTGCCCAAGTAAAATGCGGACCAGTGTTAAACCCAGCGAATCGACCATAAAATTAAAGCTACCTTTTCGCCCCCCTTATAACTGGCAAGCTTTAAAGCAATTTCTTGCCAAAAGATTAATCGCCCCCATAGAGTGGCTAACTGATACTAGTTATGGTCGTAGTTTTAGTAACAACCATTGCCAAGGACAATTTACAGTCACTTTTGTTGAGGATAAGCATCATTTTTTAGTCGCTATTGATATCAACGAACCCCGCTATTTACACCCTATTGTCACTAATATACGGCGAATACTTGATTTAGATGCCGACACAACGCTGATTGAGCGGCATTTAAGTACTCATATTCATGCTGCGTTCCCTTTAACACAAGGGCTACGTTTACCTGGGATTTGGTCAACATTTGAAGCTGGGATCAGAGCGGTATTAGGCCAGCAAGTGAGTGTAACAGCCGCGCATAATTTAGTTGAAAAACTAGTCAATCATTTAGGACAGATTGATAATGGACGAGTGTACTTTCCGACACCTGAAGCTGTAGCAGCCTGCGAGTTAGACTTTTTTAAGATGCCACAGGCACGTAAAAATGCCTTAAGAAACTTAGCCAATTTTTGCCTACAGCAGCCAGATTGTGATGATTTAGAGCAATGGCTGGCATTAAAAGGAATCGGGCCTTGGACAGTGAACTATGCAAAATTGCGTGGTCAAAGTCAGCCTGATATTTTACTTGATGGTGATTTAGGGATTAAAAAGGTGCAAGCTAAAACAGCCGATTTTGACAGTGATGGCTGCTCACCTTTTCGAAGTTATCTAACCTTTCAATTATGGCAGCAATTAGTATGAATAAGCCCAAGCATATAATTCAAACGAGTATATCAAGCCCGATTGACTCTATTATTATCCAAGCAACAGATGAAGGGGTAAGTTACGTTGGGTTTTATCCACCGACGCAACACCCGCAAATAAGCATTGAGCACGTCACTAACCAGCATATTATTGAATGTGCAAAACAGTTAGCGCAATATTTTAATAAGCAACGAGAGAGTTTTTCACTCTCATTGGATACGCAAGGTACTGCGTTTCAGAAGTCGGTATGGCAGGCGTTAATGACAGTGCCTTTTGGTCAAACCCAAAGCTACAGTGATATCGCAAATGCGTTAAATAATCCTAAAGCTGTTCGTGCAGTTGGGGCGGCCAATGGTAAAAACCCAATCAGTATTATTGTGCCATGCCATCGTATTATTGGTGCTAGCGGTAAATTAACAGGTTATGCTGGTGGGCTAGAGCGCAAAGAGTGGTTGTTAAAACATGAAGGGATATAAATAACGAGATTTCAAAAAGCCGATTAATAACTGTTTTTGTTCAAGATGACATATAAAAGGTGATGAAAGGGTGAATATGCGCTAGCATACTCGCTCTTTTTTATGGTGATCAGTTCAAGGTAAATAGATGGCTCAGCTGTATTTTTATTACTCTGCAATGAACGCGGGTAAATCAACCACATTACTCCAATCGGCATTTAATTATCGTGAAAGAGGCATGGAGCCTGTGATATTAACCGCTGCAATTGATGATAGAGCCGGGGTGGGTAAAGTGTCATCTCGCATAGGTTTGCAAGCCGACGCACATATTTTTGATGCAGATAAAGATGTATTTGAACTCATAAAAAGCCTTAATTCAGAACAAAAACGACACTGTGTTTTAGTCGATGAGAGTCAATTTTTATCAAAAGATCAGGTTTTACAATTAACGGATGTGGTTGATGAGCTGGGTATTCCTGTGTTGTGCTATGGCTTGCGTAATGACTTTAGAGGCGAGCTCTTTATTGGGTCACAGTATTTACTCGCGTGGGCTGATAAGTTAATTGAACTTAAAACCGTGTGTTATTGTGGCCGAAAAGCAAACCATGTTCTGCGTACAGATGAAAATGGGCAAGCGATTGCTGATGGTAATCAAGTAGAAATTGGCGGCAATGACCGTTATGTTTCGGTTTGCCGCAAACATTACAAAGCAGCGTTAAATCTCAGCCGCTAATGCCTGTACAAACGTATCGACCGATTGTTTAGTGATACCCAAATGTGTCACTAGTCGAAGCGGTGCACCGGGTGAAAACAGTATATTTTGAGTTGCTAAGCGTTTACTGACAGCCGCCAAATCAATGTTAGCATCGACATTTACGTAGACAATATTTGTTTCTACGCTATTAAGCTCTACATTAAAGCCGCTAAGGGTGTTTAGTTGCGTAGCTAAATACAGTGCATTGTCATGATCATCCGATAAGCGCTTAGTATTGTGTTCAAGTGCATACTGTCCGGCCGCTGCGAGCATTCCTGCTTGGCGCATACCACCACCAAGTACTTTTCGCCAGCGGCGAGCTTTGGCAATAAGTACTTCACTGCTAAGCAGCAAAGAGCCCACAGGTGCCCCAAGCCCTTTAGATAAACACACTGAGACTGAATCGAAGTGGTTTGTTATACGTGTAATATCAACACCCAGTTTAGCCGCCGCATTATAGACTCTGGCGCCATCTAAATGCAGCGCAAGATTATGTGCATCAACAAACTCCCGCGCTTTACTAAGGTATTCAAGAGAAAGCACTTGGCCACCAATGGTATTTTCAAGGCTGACCAATTTGGTTTTAGCAAAGTGAAAGTCATCGGCTTTAATCGCCGCTTTTACTTTATTTAAGCACAGACTGCCATCTGCTTCGTTTTCTATGGGCTGCGGTTGAATCGAGCCAAGTACGGCTGCACCACCGCCTTCAAACTTATAGTTATGGGCACGTTGGCCACAGATATATTCATCCCCACGTTCACAATGCGCCATTAACGCAAGTAAGTTAGCCTGAGTACCTGAGCTACAAAATAATGCACTGGCAAAGCCATGTTTTTGCGCAGCGTATTTTTCGAGAGCATTAACACTGGGATCATCGCCATAAACATCATCACCTAACGGGGCATTGTTCATGGCTTGTCGCATTGCATCACATGGTTGAGTCACAGTGTCTGAACGAAGGTCGATCATTGTTAAGTTCCTTATAGTTGTCTTATTAGCTTAACGTTTGGCATATTTCTTCGCGTGTTGCTTTATCAAAGTAAGACCACGCGATAAAACGGCTTACTTTTTGCCCTTGGGCCATGTCGATTATTTTAACGTCGGCTACTGGGTGTTTGCTTAATATTTCCTGCAAAGCTGTTAGAGATTCTTTTTTTGATACTAAAGAGGTAAACCACAAGCACTGCTCTGAAAAATCAGCACTTTCGTTGATCATGGTTGATATAAATTTTACCTCGCCACCTTCGCACCATAATTCGTTATTTTGGCCACCAAAATTAAGCGTTGATTTAGGCGCTTTGCCAAGGTTACGCCATTTGCGTTCGCTACCTTGTGCGGCTGCTTGCTCACTGGCATGAAAAGGCGGATTGCACAGTGTTAAATGAAATAAATCTTTAGCGTTAATGACACCTTGAAAAATGTGCTTAGGATCTTTTTGTAATTTAATACTGATTTTGCGGTTATTAAATTGTGCAAGTTGCTTTGCAAGTTTAACTGAAACGGGGTCAATGTCTGTGCCTGTGAATGCCCAATTATACTCTGCGCTGCCAGTGAGCGGGTATACTAAGCTGGCACCAGTACCAATATCTAAAACGTTTACTTGTTTTCCTGTTGGGATCACACCGTTATTATCATCAGCAAGTAAATCAGCGAGGTAGTGTATATAGTCAACGCGCCCTGGGATTGGCGGGCACAGGTTATGCGCCGGCAGGTCCCAAAAATCAACATTATAATAGCTTTTTAATAAGGCTTGGTTGAGGGTTTTAACTGCTTTGTTGTCACTAAAGTCGATACTTTGTTGACCTGTTGGTGTTTGTACTAAATAAGGTGATAGTGCAGGCTCATTGTGTGTTAACAGCGCAAAGTCATACCCTTTGTTATGGCGATTACGAGGATGAAGTTTTGATTTTTTAGGCGCAGATTTCATGGGTACTATTTGCAGAGAGAACAAGAGCGTAGTTTATCATTTTGATTGCAAAAGTGCTGTAAAATTAGCGGTGTTATATTTTTTAAATACTGGTAGGATGAGTTGCATGAAAGGATAAAATAATAACACGGTATGCGACTATGTCTGTAACCCAAGAATCTATATATATTCAGCTCGACGAACAGCAAACTTTGCATTTAAGGCGCATTTATAATTCGACTAAATCTGGCCCATCAGTGTTGTTTGTTCATGGTGCAGTTGAAAACGGCAAAATATTTTATACCCACAGTAATAAAGGCTTGGCACCTTATTTAGCTGAGCAAGGGTATGTCTGCTATGTTGCAGACTTACGAGGCAGGGGAGAGAGCCGTCCAGCTATTTCACCAAGGTCTCAGTACGGACAAACAGAAGCTATAACTGAAGATATTCCCGCTTACATTGCTAAAATTAAAGAGTTAGAGGGAGCACCGCCTGCTTATTGGGTTGCGCATTCATGGGGAGGGGTATTAATGAATAGTGTTTTTGCACGTTTCCCTGATTATATAAATGAGGTAAAAGCGTGCGCGTATTTTGGCACTAAACGTTCTTTGTATAATCATCACCCCAAAAAGTATTTTCAAGGTAATGTTATTTGGTACTTTTTAGCACCTATTTTAGCTAAAAAATACGGCTACCTGCCAGCCAAAAAGTTAAAGTGGGGTAGTGATGACGAAACGCAAAAGTCTCACTATCAAAGTATGCAGTGGGCAAAAAGACGACCATGGGTAGATTCTGACGACGGCTTTGATTACGCAAAAGTGGTTAGTAATATGCACTTACCCCCTACCTTACATATTGCGGGTGTAAAAGATAAAGCTTTGGCCCAGCCTATTGATATTCAAAAGTTTATGGATGAATCGGGCAAAGGCAAGCAGTCACTGCAAATTTATGGCCGTGAACATGGACATCAACAAGATTATGATCACATTAATATGCTGACTCATCCAAATGCAAAACAAGATCAGTTTACTGACTTACTCAATTGGTTTGCGGCTCATTAAGTAAAGTTTTAAGCACTCTATCAAAACGTTTGTAGTGCTCTATTGCTTTGGTGTTTATTGGCTCGCGCACAGCGCCTTTACTCAGCGTTGTAACGGGTTTTTTGGACTTATAAAAGTTTAAGCAGGTGGGTTCAAACTCACAGCCCAAAAAGTCAAACACGGTTTTGAGCTGTGCTTCAGGCTCATTTACAAACTCTTCATATTGTACTGTAAGTATGGAATGTGAAAACGAACGATGCCAATGCTCCATCAGTGATTGATACAAACCATAATATGTTTTGAACTCAGGCATTGAGCAAAAATAGGGCTCATTTTCAGCAAAGTAATTGCTGTAAACCGACCACGCTGTTGCTTCAAAATTACGTTGCATATCAATAAACTTTGCATTTGGGTAAAGTAGTTTAATCAACCCCATTGATTGGTAATTAGCCGGCAATTTATTAATCATGAATTGGCGAATGGGTTTAGCTTGCTTTAACCTTTGTGTATAAATATCGCGGGCTTGTTCTATTATTGTAGGTGTTAATGCCATTACACAGGCTGGGTATGACAGTTGAGTTTTATGCTCTATAAACGGCACGACATCTCGGCTGATTGTCGTATCTTCACCAATGGTCGCACATTCACTGTGACTGGCTAGAACCTGCTCTAATAGCGTTGAACCACTGCGCGGCATGCCAATAATAAACACTGGGGTAACTGAGCCGGTAAAGTTTTTATCTATATCAGCAAAGATTGACGCAGGGTGGTGCTCAATCAACGCGGTATAAAAATCATTTAATTGCTGCGTTTTAAAATCAGCCAATTGAAACTGCAGGTTATTAGCGAGCTTATAATAATTTGCAGCTTGGTCGATATCATCAAGCTTGTCATAACTTTTAGCTAAGGCGTAATAACACACCATTTTTAGCCGTAGATTATTTGTTTGCGTCAGTAAGTGGTGCAAATTACTGATGTAGTTGTGTTGTTTATCAAAGCGACCTAATTGCACAAGTTCATATAGAATATAGGCAGTGACAGGATAAAGTCCGATACTAAGAGCTTGGGCAAATGTGGTGTGAGCTTTATCTAATTCACCATGGGTAAGGTAATGCTGAGCAAGGTAGTAGTGTGGATCAGGGTTATGGCTTGCCAAAGATTTTGCATACTCTAATACTGTTAACGCATCATTAGGAGAGTTCACACCGTTGAAAGCATCTGCAAGTGCATGAAGTGGCTCAAGCATATTTGGTAAGCGTTCACACGCTCTTTGCAAAAGATAAACTGCGGCATCAAAACGTTCTAAACGAAGTGCTATTCGGCCTAAACCAAATAAAGCGCTGCCGTTTTGAGGGTCGGTTTTTAGTATTGTTTTATAATGAAATTCAGCATCTTTTAATTTGTTTTGTGCTAAAAGTTCATTGGCTTTTTTAAGTAGCATGCGTTTATGTATTAATTTTTTTAATCACTATAAAACGAAAAAGGCGAAATGTGAAAGAAATCTCTTTCTGCATTTCGCCGGATACGTTAATTAACGTTTTAACTTTAGATTAGAAAGTGTACGTCGCTTTTACGTAGTAGAAACCACCGTTAATCCCATAAGGCGATGTTTCATAGTACTTACCACCCCAGTTATTATTAGGCGCTACGGTAAAATCAAGTTCCTCTGCATCTTGATCTAGTAAGTTTTGTGCACCCACTGATAAACTAATAGAATCATTTAAGAAGTAAGTGACTTCTGCATCTAATGTAATCGCAGCATCTGCTGTTTTAGCCGTTGCATCATAATCAACATGTACACCTTGGTACTCGCCATAGTAATTTAGGCGAGTGAATGCAGAAAAGTTTTCCCACTGCTGAGCCCAACTAAGTGTTGAACGATGATTAGGTAAGTCATTCTCAAGTCGACTTACTTTAAATTCACCAGTAATTGGGCTTGAACGTGTAACTTCAGTGTCATTCCAGTTGTACGCTAAGCTAAATGTAGAGCTTCCACCGAATAAATCGGCAGAATAGTTCGCAACTAAATCAACACCCTGAGTGGTTGTATCAAAGTCATTAGTAAAGAAGCTTACTTGCGCTAAGCTTTGTACATTTGGAACACCAGCTGCTTCTAATGTGTCTTTGTCTGCTTGGCTTAACTCTATTTTTTCAGATTGACTGATACGGTCTTCCACTTGAATGTTGTAGTAGTCAACGGTAAAGAATAAGTCGCCTATAGTGTAAACAGCACCAAAGGTATAACTTTGTGATTCTTCAGGTTGTAGCTCTGTACCGCCTAGTTGAACCGCAATTGGGTTTGTTGGTGGTAAAAGCGCAGAATCCACTAATACACCACTGCTTAAGTTTGTTTGTACGTTACTAACATTGGCTTGACCAACCGTAGGTGCGCGGAAACCAGTACTGATTGAACCACGAATATTTAAGTCATCAGTCAGGTGATATTGACCTGTTAGCTTGTAGTTTGTTGTAGAGCCAAATGAGTCATAGTCTTCGAAACGTAGTGCTAACCCCAGTAAAAACTCTTCTGTGAATGGTGCCTCTACGTCCATATACGCGGCGTAGTTACGACGGGTGTATTCGCCTGCATCTGATGGTTTAAAGCCAGGGAAACCATTTGAACCAATACCAAAGCCTTGATCCGTAAATGGGCCTGCAGTGAATGAGGCTACATCGCCAGAGGTTACAGTAAAGGTTTCTTCATGCCATTCAAGACCACCTGCAACGTTCACGTCGTACGCTAAACCCCAATCAAACCCTTTTGATAAGTCAAAATTAAAGTTTTTCTCGAGTTGTGAATATTTACCTGGACTAAAATCACGCGGACTATCTAAACCCAAAGAGGCATTAACCGTATCGTAAATAAAGTAGCGTGATTCGTTAAAGCCAACAGTACCACTTAGGTCATAGTACGCGCCTTCTAGGTAACCGCCTGTGAATTCACCTTTTGTACCAATGGTTAAAGAGGTATCAACAATATTACCGCCAAAGTTTGGTGTAAAACCACCAGGGATCTTCTCGTTAAATGCAAAGCAATTTGCAGCTGTTAATGAATCCAGTGCATTTTGATCAGGTGCACCATTGGCTTGAAGTTCAACTAGAGGACAATTAAGTTGTTCATCATAACCATCGAGAGAACCAACTAATACGGTCGGGGTTGCTGCATCCCATGCTTCTTGGCCTTGAGGATCATCATCACCAGGGCGACGCATATTAACACCATTTACATCACGTATGTTTCCGCCATAAACGCCCGGGCGTGTTGTTGGATTACGATAATAGAAACCACCACGCACGTCACGCTCAGAGTAATTACCAAACATATAGAATTCAGAATCATTGGTTAACTCAAGGCCAATGTTACCAAAAATAGAGATATCGTCATCTACTTTAGGTGCGCCCCAAACTTGTGCTAAAGAAGAAACATCTGGCACACCTGCAGCTGCAAGTGCAGCAGCATCTGGGCGTTGTACTGAGCGGCTTGTTGCATCCGCTGTTTTATACTGGAAGCTTAAGTTTGCAAAGCCACTATCAGTGAATGGCAAGCCGACGTTACCAGAGATTTGTGTCGTATCACCGTCGCCTTCATAGTATTCACCTTGACGAACTTCAAAACTACCGCCTTCTGAGGCATCTTTTAATACAAAGTTCATTACGCCAGCAATAGCGTCAGAGCCGTATTGCGCCGCAGCACCATCACGCAGTACTTCAACCTGCTTTAAAGCAATGCTTGGAATAACTGAAATATCAGCACCTTGTGCGCCATCATTAATACCACCACCTAAAAAGGCAATAACTGATGCACGGTGACGACGTTTACCGTTTAATAAAACTAATGTGCTGTCAGACGGAAGGCCACGTAAGTTCGCTGGGCGAACTAGAGAAGCTGCATCACTGATAGGGTTTTGGTGAACGTTAAAAGAAGGCACCGACCCTTTAAGGAGTTCTAGCATGTCAGTATTACCTGATTTGCCTAATTCTTCTCCACCAATAATATCAATAGGTACTGGTGAATCACCAATCGAACGAGGCGCAGAGCGTGTGCCGACAACGGCAATCTTTTCTACATTCTTTTTTACTTCTGTGGTTTGTGCCTCTTCAGCCATAACAGTACCAGACATAAATAAGCCGGCTGTTGTGGTAGTTAAGGCAAGCTTTACAGCTTTATTCAACATGTTGTTTTTCAATTTCATTCTAATTTCCCCAGTTAGAATTATTATAATTTTCACACCAATATTAGTCTACAAATCAAATAGGTGTAATTTATTTATACATATTGTTAACCAGTTGTGCAAGATGTTAAAAAGAAACGTTTTTTTTATTTTTCTATAGAGGAAATTTGGATGTGGCTAACCCATATGATAAATAACGATTTTTTCCATGAGTATTATATGGGTTGCTCAATAATGCAGCTAAAAGGCTTGATTTTAAAAATAATTAATTTAATTTATTCAGTGAGTCATGAGAATAATTTGCCATATTAAGAAATTTGGGCGTCGTTATTTGTCGAATCTCGCCATTGCTTTAATGCTTCGCGATATTCATCCCACACACATGGGCAACAACTGCCACCACCACAACACTCATCTGGGGATGGTCTTTGTGGTTTGCTTATTATTTCTTGGGGTTTTGATACAGGCTCGTGCGGTTTCATTTTATTAAATATGATTTTAATTATTTAAAGTAAACAAAGTATATCACAGCAAATGTAAATTCTACTTTGTGAACGCGCGTGGCTATGTGAAAATGCCAGCATGAAATTATACAAAGTAATTCACCGAGCACCTATTCGCGTAGTCAAAATAGGTAAAAGGCGTCAGCAGCTGCGTTTTAAGCGCGCTATGGTGGCGTTGAAAATTGCTTTGGCGCAAGAAAAACACGAAACCAAAGAAATGCTCTCGATTTATCGCCGTTATACTCAAGGTGATGTGAGTAAAGATGAGTTAACGAAAGCCAATAGCCAATTTGTGGATATTCTCAAGGGGTTAGGACTTGGAGTATTTGCTGTTTTACCATTTGCACCCATTACGATTCCATTCGTTGTGAAATTAGGGCGGTGGGTAGGTGTTGATGTGCTGCCAAGTTCTTTTAATATCAATAAACCGCTAAAAGAAATAGATCAGCAAATCGCAAAAGATGAACATAAAAACCGCTCAAGTGATCAATCTGTAAAAAAATAATGCCGCAACTTAGGGAAGTCGATGCTTAACCTATACCTTTTGTTTGGGGTTATTGGTATGCTAGGTATAAATTTTTACTAAATGAGTCATTCAATGAGTGCATTAATTTGTCATACTTCTTCTGGAATTCCTTTATCTTTTGTTACTAAAAGCAACCTTTCAGATTGGTTAGCGCAGCAGTCCATTTTTTTACAAAACTGGTTAAAAAGTTGCGACTTTAAAAAGCAAGGTTTAGCTTTGGTTGTAAATGAACAATCAGGCTCGTTGGCGCATGCTTATTGCTTAGTGGATAACCTTGATGACTTTTGGTTAGCGGGAGATCTGGCTACAAAATTACCAGAAGGTCTTTACAAGGTTCAAGGGCTTGATGATAAATTAGAGCAAATTGCGCTTGGCTTTATGCTGGGGGGCTATGAGTTTAGCGAATATAAAGCTAACAGTGCAGTAAGAGCGCAGTTGGCTATCGAAGACAAAGATGTGTTTACACGTTTAAACCAACAAGCGAGTGCTATAAACCTTGTACGTGATTTAGTAAATACACCTGCAGCGGATATGATGCCTCAGCACTTATCGCAAGTGATGGCTGATCTTGCTACCACTTATCAAGGCGAATTCAGTGAATGGGTTGGTGATGAACTGCTTGAGCAAAACTACCCTACTATTCATATGGTTGGCCGTGCGAGTGAAAATAAACCTCGGTTACTTGATTTAAAGTGGGGCGATAAAAAAGCACCTCTAGTTACTCTTGTAGGTAAAGGAGTGTGTTTTGACTCGGGTGGATTAGATTTAAAGCCAAGCTCTGGCATGCGTAATATGAAAAAGGACATGGGGGGCGCTGCCCATGTTATTGGCCTAGCGCAGCTTATTATGGCCGCTGGTTTACCTATTCGACTTCGTGTACTTGTACCAGCTGTAGAAAATGCCGTGTCGCGTAATGCATTTCGTCCAGGCGACGTGATTAAAACCCGTAAGGGCATTATGGTTGAGATTGATAATACAGATGCAGAAGGCCGTTTAGTGTTATGTGATGCACTTAGTGAAGCTCAAAATGATGAGCCGGAATTACTGATCGATTTTGCAACTCTCACTGGCGCATGTCGTGTAGCGTTAGGAACGGAGCTACCAGGCTTTTTCTCAACAAATCGCGATGTAGCTAATGGTATTATCGACTCAGGCATGGGAGTGAGTGACCCTGTTTGGCAACTTCCGTTATTTCATCAATACAAGAGCTTTTTAAAGAGTGATGTTGCTGATATGACTAACTGCTCAAGCACCCCATTTGGTGGAGCAATAACAGCCGCGCTTTACTTAAAAGAGTTTGTAGAGCCTACAACTGATTGGGTTCACTTTGATGTAATGGCATGGAACTTACGTTCATTACCGGGCCGCCCTGCAGGCGGCGAGGCGCTGGGTGTTCGTGCGGTATTTAATTACCTACAAAGTCGTTTTGAAAGTGCGTAAATTAAACTTGGTATAACTCTAAAGGTAAATCATCGGGATCGGCAAAAAATGTAAACGCTTTCCCGGTGATTTCGTCCACTCTTATGTCCTCAACATCAACACCTTGTGCTTCTAATACCTGTTTTGCTTGTTTTATATCTTTGACTGCAAATGCTAGATGTCTAAGTCCCTGTGCTTCGGGGTAGCTAGGCCTGATAGGGGCATCAGGAAACGAGAAAAGTTCTATTTGACTGCCATCAGCAAGTGCAAGGTCCAACTTATAAGAATCCCGCTCTGCACGATAATCCTCATTGATAACCGTTAATCCGAGTATCTCTGTGTAAAAAGCCTTGGATTCAATGTAATTACTGCAGATTATTGCAGCATGATGAATAGCTAAAAGTTCCATAGTAACCCATAAAAAAAGCGCGAAAGTCGCGCTTTAATCTATAATTTAGCAGATTAATCAGTGCCTTTACATGCTGCAGCCGCTGCAGAAACAAGCTCTAATCCTGTTTTATCACAAGGTGGTAAATTCGCATCGCTTATTGCAATTGGCGTTACACGATCACCCCATTTTATATAACTTGCTGCCCAAGTTAATCCAGCACCAAAAGCGGCTGACATAATATTAGAATGAGGTTTAATTAGGCCTTGCTCAACAGCTTCGCATAGTGCGATAGCGATGGTGGCGGCCGATGTATTGCCGTATTCGCTAATGTTCACCATCACTTTTTCATCAGCTACTTTTAAGCGTTGTTGAATTGCTTGAATGATACGTAAATTAGCTTGGTGGGGAACCAAAACATCAATTTCATCCAGCTTCAAATCGGCTTGTGAAAGCACGTCATCGCAGGCTTCGCTCATACCTTTTACAGCGCGTTTAAAAATTTCGCGACCTTCGAATAGTAAATCGGATGGGCCTGCTGGGCTGTATTTATCTATATCACTACCAAAGTTGGTAATGTGTAAAATATCGCGGTCTTCGCTATCACAACCGGTTTTGGTTGCTAACAAGCCTGCTGGTGTATCGGCGGCTTCTAATACCACGGCACCTGCACCATCGCCAAATAAAACGGCGCTATCGCGGCGCTCCCAATTGACGTACCAGGTCATACGTTCAGCAGCAATAACAACCGCTTTTTTGATCATGCCCGCTTGAATCTGTGCGGTTGCAGCTTGAATTGCATATAAAAAACCAGAGCATGCAGCGTTGGTATCCATAGCAGCAGCACCTATAGCGCCAATATTTTTTTGTACTAATGAGGCAGTATTTGCCACCATAGTTGAAGGTGTACAAGTGGCTAATAATACTAAATCGATATCTTTAGCATCAACACCTGCGCAAGCAATTGCGTGCTTTGCTGCTACAGTTGCTAGCTCTGCGGTGCTAACATGACTTACTCTTCGGGCTTTAATGCCGGTGCGAGTCGTGATCCACTCATCATTGGTATCAACAAGTTGGCTTATATCATCGTTGCTAATGCGTGCTGGTGGAATGCATTTACCCCAACCAGTAATATGTGCGTAAGACATAGTGTGTTCTCTTTAAGTGGTCAGACATCTGTCATTAATAGCGTGTTTATACCAAAAATCCCGTTATAAGACTAGTTTATCGCTTTGTTTATATCGTAAATAGTGGTAATCAAACATAATTTACGTTAATGGTAGTAGAAAAAAGGGGCCACCATGAAAATTAAAATAATAAATACGTCTGCTTTATTAGCATTAACAACTTTAGCCAGTACATGCGTTGCAGCGCAGACTCAGGTTATTTATGCTGGATCACTGTTAAGTGGTGTTGAGCAAACCGTTAAAAAACAGCAAACGATCGTGATTGAAGATACGTTTATTACGCGCATAGAAAGCGGTTATTTGACAATGGAACAGCTAGCGCTAACCGACGCTAAGGTTATTGATTTAAAAAATAACTTTGTAATGCCAGGGCTTATAGATATGCATGTTCATGTTACCTTTGAGCGTGATGCTAAAGTTAACCCACATCGTTGGGCAACGGAATACGAAGCTGATTATGCCCTTAGGTCAATCAAGTATTTACAGCGAACACTAGAAGCTGGTTTTACGACTGTACGAGATTTAGGTAGTAGCCATCAGGTTATATTTCCATTAAAGCGTGCGATTGACCGAGGCGAAATTGTAGGGCCACGTATTTTTGCTGCAGGTGACATGATCACTCCCACTGGCGGGCATGCTGATTTACATGGCTACAGACAAGATATAACAGATGAAATAACGGGTGGTTTAGGTGTTTGTGATGGTGCCGATGATTGTCGCCGCGCGGTTCGACAAGTTATAAAAACAGGTGCGGATGTGATTAAAATCACTGCAACAGGTGGTGTATTAAGTAATACGGCAGCAGGCGTTAATCAACAATTAACAAACGATGAGTTAACGGCAATTGTTGATACTGCACATCATCTTGGGCGAAAAGTGACAGCTCACGCACACGGTAATGAGGGTATAAAAGCCGCGCTTCGAGCTGGTGTCGATTCGATTGAGCATGGCTCTTATTTAGATAGAGAAGCTATTAAGTTGTTCAAAAAACAAGGGGCTTACTTGGTTCCAACATTATTAGCAGGTGCTACTGTGAGTGAGGAAGTGTTGAGCAACCCTAATATGCCCAAGGCCATTGCAGATAAAGTGCGTGAAGTGACACCAAAAATGCAGGCCTCGTTTAAATTAGCACTGAAAAACAAGGTTAATATTGCGTTTGGTACAGACTCAGGGGTATCTCGCCATGGCTTGAATGCGCATGAGTTTGAGCTGTTAGTTCAAAATGGGATGACTGAGCAACAAGCAATTCAATCAGCTACTGTTGGGGCGGCTAAGTTACTTGGCCAAAATGCGCAGCTTGGTGACTTGAGTGTTGGTAAGCAAGCGGATATTATCAGCGTTAAAGGATCGCCTATGCAAGATATAACGATAATGCGAAATGTACAGTTTGTTATGAAAGCAGGGCAAATATATAAACAACCGTAGGAGCTACTATGCGTAGCAAAATAAAGGCATCATTGTTTAACCATCTTATTGATGCCGAACGCCAGCTACTTGAACCGGAAATCCGACAGTCAGAGCAAGCTTTAGATGCACTTCTGGATGACGAGTTTATAGAAATTGCTGGTAATGGCACGGTGTTTAATAAATACCAAGTGCTGACGCGTTTGCCTACAGAGGTTGTACCGCAGTTTTATAATCAAAACTTTAAAGGCCGCATGCTTAGTGACGATATTGTACAACTGAGTTATCAAGCTGCTTATAGACGTTCAGCACGCGCAGAGTTTAATTATTCCATTCGAATGTCACTATGGCGCTTTAGTGACTCGTCGTGGAAAATGGTGTACCACCAAGGTACCCCTTGTCCTGTATTTAATATTTCAATGGATGAAGATTAACTCTTCTTGCTAGGTTTTTTATGGCATTTTTAATGCGAACAGATCCAGCCATTAGCCGCTTGTTAATGCTGCGCAGTGGTGCTA
This sequence comes from Pseudoalteromonas atlantica, assembly GCF_043641955.1. GTDB lineage: Bacteria > Pseudomonadota > Gammaproteobacteria > Enterobacterales > Alteromonadaceae > Pseudoalteromonas > Pseudoalteromonas atlantica_A. The sequence continues at coordinate 664,191 of NZ_JBHZRV010000001.1, read as the reverse complement.
TTGCTATTCAGCTATTAGCCGTTATTGCAGTTTACTTTTTATTGGAGCATCAAATTGCCCTATTTGAATTGTTGCTTGTTATCTCACTAGAAGCAGCTTTTCAAATTTTAAGTGTGGTTGCTTATCGTAATGTGAGTAAAGCCAAAGAAATGGGTATGTTAATGCAGCTTACTGCTGATGTATTATTTTTAGCCATTTTATTATCACTTAGCGGCGGGGCAACGAATGCGTTTGTGTCGCTATTACTTTTACCAATTATGATTGCTGCGGTAAGTGTTAGCGCAAAGGGCTTGGCATACATTGCAATTTTGGCTATCACGGCTTACAGCCTACTACTATTAAAAGTGCCTCAACACAGTATGCATGATATGGATATGACGAGTCATTTTATCGGTATGTGGGTCAATTTTGTGATCAGTGCCAGCGTTATTGCTTTGGTGGTGGGGGCAATGAATCGTGCTCTGCGTTTTCGAGAACAAACCATCGCCAGTGTAAGAGAAAAGCAGTTACGCTCTGAACAGATTGTCACGCTTGATGGTGCGGCAGTACAAATAACTCACCAACTGGCGAGTCCAATTGCTAACCTTCAATTGATTTTAGAAGAGCTTAAGGAAGAGCAACCTAACAATGAATTGATCATTGAAATGCAAAAACCGCTTGCGCAGTGCACAGCCCAATTAAATAATTTCAGAGAGCTGTCAGCGCAGTTGAGAACAGGCAGTAAAATAAACGCTGTAAAGTTATTAGATATAGCGCAACAAATTCAAGACACCATGCTCTTACACTACCCAGACCAGCAGCTGAAATGGCAAAATGAAACACCTAATGTCAGTGTTAAAAGCGATGCGATGTTATTACCCGCATTACTAAATTTATTACAAAATGCAACAACTGCGAATCAACAAAACAATCAAAACCAGTTGGCGTTAAGCTGGCAACTTACCAACCAAGGGAATGAACCAGAGGTTAGTCTTCTGATCCGCGATTATGGCAAGGGCTTTACTAAAGAGCAACTAAGTCAACTTGGGGGGCAAGTTATGCCAAGCCGCTCAGGAATGGGATTAGCAGTGATGTTATCAAATGTTACGTTTGAACGGTTACAGGGTTCTTTAACACTTTTTAATCATGAACAAGGCGGTGCCGTGGCAAAAGTGAAACTGGCAATAACAAGCGAAGGTGAATAATGAAACTGCTGATAATCGAAGATGATGAAAACCTAGCCAGCACTTTATTAAGACGATTGACCAAACAAGGGTTTACTTGCAATGTAGCACATAATAGCCAGCAGGCTTTAATGCTCGCAGAGCAAATTACACCGACCCATATTTTATTAGATATGAAGCTTGCTGATGATAATGGAATGGACCTTCTTTCTCCATTGCGGTGTTTATTACCTCAGTGCCAAATTGTTTTATTAACTGGTTTTGCAAGCATTGCAACGGCTGTAGAAGCGATGCGCTTGGGCGCTAATGATTATTTAACAAAGCCAGTAGATATGCCGACTTTAGTGAATGCATTATGCCCAAATAATAAGCTGCAAAAAGAGGTCGTTAATTCACCTGACTCGGTGATGTCAGCTGAACGGTTAGAGTGGGAGCACATTCAACAAGTACTGCATTGTAACCAAGGAAATATTTCAGCAACAGCGCGACAACTCAACATGCACCGCCGGACATTACAGCGTAAATTGCAAAAAAAGCCTGTGAAACAGTAATTGCAAAGGGTTGCTAGATTAGCGGAGGCTGTATCAGAAAAGTCATATTTTTTGGATTAAAGGGTACAGGGTTTTTTAAAGTTTATAATTTAATACAATAAAATCAATGGTTTGTTTTTTATTCGTTACTTGCGTGTATAAGTAAGTATTATTTTGTTATTAGCAATTGTTGCTGCAATAGGATTCATTAACTACAGTAAAAATATTCACTTTATTTAAGTTGTCATGATGAGTCCTTATGGATATTTCCCATGTTAATCTTTTTGCTGTTTTTATTGCCGCTTTATCTTCATTTGCGTTAGGTGGGATTTGGTATTCCCCATTACTTTTTCAACGAGCATGGATGGAGGGTTGTGGTCTTACTGAATTAGATTTGAAAACAGTAAACCCTAAAAGGGTATTTGGTGGGAGTTTTATTCTGTCTTTATTTATTGCCCTCAGTTTATCACTCTTTTTTGGACCCACTCCTACTTTAGGCGTGAGTGTTGGCGCTGCTTTTTTAATTGGGGTTTGTTGGATAGGAAGCGCTTACGGGATCACTTATTTGTTTGAACAACGCCCACTCAAATTGTTTTTGATTAACAGTGGTTATCATATTTTACAATTTACAATCATGGGGTTAATTTTGGGTTTACTGCCATAAGCTGATAAACTTCAAGCCTATTTTTTGCAATGTGTATTCCTGTGAGTTATGGCAAAACCCAATAAAAAAGGCCCAACGAAAACGGTAGATGTTTTTTGTGGGCATTGTAAAGCTCAGCTTTATAAATATCGCAAAGGCGGAAAAGGCGCACTCGTAAAATGCTTTGTTGAGCGAATCAGCCAAGACTTCACTTCCACACCGTGTATATGCCCTCAATGCGAACGTCCCTTTGCCCGCGAAACCATGATCCGCGGCGCACCTGCTTATAAAATGATTGGCGGTAAAGTGACGTTTAAGTGACTGCTTAAAGCTTTTTGATATTTTGTGTATAAAAAGTCTGTTAATCAAAGTCTGGAGCAGTTGAATATTGTTTCATAAACTTATGCTCAGATTATATTGGGCTCTTTTAGGATGAAAAGTAATAGGTAAAATAGCACTGAATAAATGCCAAGTTAGTATGAGGTCAAATTTGTGCCTCAGGTTTTTAGTTAGCCAAATAAAAAGCTACAAATGTTTATAAAGTAAACATTGTGGTAGCATTTGCTGTGGAAATTGTCTTACAGCTTATGAAATTAAATTTCAGCGAGGGGTTTAGGTATGGAAGGATACAATTTTGATGCATCGGTTTTAATACCAATCTTAACTCTATACAGCCTTATATTTATATGTTCAAACCTATGGGTATCAGCCGGCCACTCAGTATCAAAAAGAAAAGTTGTTCTTTATGCATTCTTTATTGGAATGTTCTTCACATTAATTTCGCCTTTGTACTTGTTTTTTAGATTATATAAATATCGCTTTAAACACACTTGAGCTTCAGAGAAATTTTTGCGGTTAAATTTTTTATAAGGCTAATTACTTAATTAAGTTTAGTTTATTACTCATTTTTCCCACATTTGACAAAGATATAAAGCTATAGAACAAAAAAGCAGTATTTTCTCTTACACATCCAAAATCGGGCGAGGCGATTCAACTGTCTGCTCAATACATATAATCAGATGCCGATAGACTTTTCGGCGAAGTATATGAGGTACGCAACAATTAAACACTATTATTTATCAAACTTACACGCCTTTTAGATACAGTTCATTTTAAAAGCGGACATTTATCCTGTGGCAATTTTCTTACCCTGCTAAACTTGCTCGGTTTGCTGTTTCAATGAATGAAAACAACCCTCCCCATGGAATGGGCCAGTAGTGTGGGTAATTATAGTAATGGACAAGGGAACCCCTCGTGATTGCACTTTTATTTGATATTATTGGTATGACAGGTACTTTTTTAGTTGTAGGCGCGTTTTTTATGCTGCAACTGGGCAAAGCAACACCAACTGGTTTGCTTTATAACATAATGAATTTATCTGGCGCGATATTGCTACTGATAAGCCTTTGTTATAACTTCAATTTGGCGAGCTTTGTTATTGAGATTTTTTGGATAGCAGCATCGTTAATCGGCTTATACAAATATTTAAAAGCAAAACCCGTGAGTTCGAACGCTTAAGATACGAAAATTTATAGAAAAATACCTTACGCCGTGACACATTTGTATTAATATTGTAAATAGATGGTTATAATGCACCGTCGAGCTTTTATTAACTACTGGTGTTGTGGCGTAATGAATTTAAAGCAAATCTTTTGTGTACTTTTGTGCTTAAGTGCAGCCCCTCTATTAGCTGCAGAATCGGAGGATCTGTTCTCCATGAGCTTTGAAGATTTGCTCAACGTTCAAGTCGATATTGGCTCTAACACCTCAGAAACACTTGCTTCCGCTCCTTCTACAATTACTGTATTCAATAAACAAAAAATTGACCTTTTAGGGGTCGACAGCGCCTACGAACTAATGAATTTTGTTCCAGGTATGCAATCTACACGTGGAGATTGGGTTGGTGCAGTGCCAAAAGATCATGCGCGTGGGGTCTACTTAGATAGCGGCAATGTATTAGTGATGATCAATGGTGAACGCATTAATGAGTCGTCGTTTGGCAAAGCATCTGTTTATATGCCTTTTATACCAGTAGAGATTATTGAAAAAGTTGAATTCATCCGCGGTCCTGGCTCTGCACTCTATGGTAGTAATGCATTTATGGGGGTGATGAATATTGTTACTAAACAAGATGTTAATGAAGTTACTGCAATGCTAGGGTCAAACGCTAAGCAAGGCTTGTCGTTAAGTGGGCATTATCAATTCAATGAAGATGTAACCGCATTTGCTTCTTTGGCAATCAATAAAAAAGACGGTGAATATTATCCTCAAGCTGTTCGAGACCCTTTGGAATCAATGTATTTTGAAGCGGGTTTGAACATTCACGCGCTAAAAGTAAGAGGTCGATACAACAAAGTTGAACTGGATGAGTTTATCAATCTTGCCGGTTACTCTAAACTAAATCAGCATCGTAGTGAGAACAAGTTTATATCATTTGGCTATGACTTGCTGCAAAATACAAAAACACAATTAACAACAAAAGTGGCGTATTCAGAGCATGATATTGAAAGTGCAGGGTTAATTCTAGCAGCTAACGATAACCCCTCTGCAAGCAATGATTTTTTACTTGGACCTGCATGGAGAACTACTGATCTTAAAGTAAATATCGATTTTAAACATCAGTTTATTAACGAATGGGTGCTTAATGCCGGTTATGAATACTCTGATGCAGAGCAAAAAAAGGCCGGTGTCCGCACCAATTTTTATGACTCTGAAAGTGGCAATATAATTCTAGAAGATGACTATTATTTAGGTAAGGTTCTTACGTTAGAAGATTATGCTCCTTTTGCAAGCCTGAAAGAATCTTTTGAAACACACAGCCTATACGGTCAATTGAAAATCCCTTTTTCTGAACACATAACTGTTTTTTTAGGCAGTCGCTTTGATGACGTAAAAGGCATTGATAGTAAATTATCCCCACGTTTTGCCACTATATACCAACCTACGCCCGCGAATACGTTTAAATTACAGTACGGTGAGTCATTTAGAACCCCAGTTACTAATGAATTATATTCAAACGATGATGTTACTGTAGGTAATCCAGAACTCAGATCTGAATATGTTAAAACAACAGAACTCATATGGCGTCACGAAGCAAACACATGGCATTCGAACATGGTTTTATTTCACAATCAACTGCATGATTTTATAACCACAGTGCCGCAACTAAACAACGCTAATATGTTTACATTTTCAAATCAGTTAGATGATACTAACCGAGGTGTTGAATTTGATAGCCGCTGGAATATAGCGCCTGAAATTTCTTTGACAGCTACTTATACCCAGTATTTTGACAAGCCTATCAAACCGACCTTCAAGCGTTTTGCAAGCATTGTAAGCAGCTACGAGTTGGACCAATGGCTATTTAGTATAAACGGTTTATGGCGCGGGGAAGTAAAAGGTGAAACTTTAGCAGCAACCCCCTTTATGCAATCAAGCTATATGCTATTTTCAGCGACATCACGATATTCAATAAACGATAAAAGCCGTTTAACCTTAAAAATGTATAACCTATTAGATAAACAGCATAATACCTATGATCCACGGGTCGCGAATGGCGCTGTAGCTGGTGTATCTAGAGAAATATCGTTAAACTATTCAATGGACTTTTAAAAGGGACTAGCGCCCTCACATTATTCTTGTAGGTAAACGATACGTAATGCAGCGCATTTCAAAAAAATATTTGGCGGGCTCAGGTGTTCTGCTTATACTACTGGTTTGCGCATTTTGGCTTGGGCGTCAGTATGATTTACAACAAAGTGCTGGGCAAGCTAAACAACAGGTAACACAATTAAGCCGATATTTAGATACTGAACTTGCTCGTTTTTCTGCGATACCTCACCTTGTGACAGACAATCAATTGCTGTCTGGTTTTATTCAAAATGATGATAAATACGCTAATGCGGTTAATAATTACTTAGCAGATATACAGCAATCAAGCGGCGCGTCTGATGTATATGTATTGAACCTAAAAGGGGATGTAGTCGCATCAAGTAACTGGGAGTTAGATTATACGTATATTGGCAATAACTTTGCTTTTCGGCCCTATTTTTATGAGGCAATAGAAGGTAACAAGGTGGCATACTTTGCACTTGGGTTACGTTCAAATGAGCGGGGGATATATTTTTCAGAGCCCATATATAAGGGTGAAAATATCATTGGTGTTGTAGCGTTGAAGGTGAACGTATCAAAATTCGAAAGTGATAGGCAATTATTGAGTGCGTCGCAAACAAGTCACTTTTATCTGACGCTCAGTGATGGTGTTATTGCGATGTCTAATAAAGCGAAGTGGCGATTGAATACAATGAAATCGTTTAGTGAAACAGAGCTTGAAAAACTACGTAGCAAACGAAGTTATCTAAATCATATACCTAAAAAAATCACAACTTATATAAGTAATGCCCAAGATATTGAGTTATTAAATATAACGCAAGAAACAGAGCTCACTCAGTTTGTATTTGCAGAATCGAAAATTAAGCAACTTGATGCCAAAATGACTGTGTTGGTGGATGTATCTTCTGTTAACTTTGCGCAAATCCCTCGTCTTTTTTGGCTAAGCGTTTTTTATATTTTAGCTCTTATAATTGGCTATGGATTGATGTCACGCTTTGCTGGTTATAAAAAGTTGCTATATTCTCGCTATAGCCTCGAACAAGAAGTTATTGAACGAACTGACGCTTTAGAAAAAGCACAAATGGCGTTAGTACAATCTGCTAAGTTAGCCACAATAGGGCAGTTGAGTGCAGGTATAAATCACGAAATCAACCAACCGCTCAGTGCGATGAGTACTTACCTAGTCAGTGCCAAAAAGCTGATAGCGAAAGGAAATATCCAAGCAGCCCAAGATAACATTATTATTGTGCAAAGCTTGATTGAACGTGTGCACCAAATCGTAGGGCAATTGAAACATTTTAGTAAGCCTGCGCAAACACAGTTACGCTCACAAAGCCTTTCTCAATTGTTAAAAAATGCGATGTTGATTGCCAACCCACAGCTCAAACAAAATCAAATTATGGTAAAACCCATCGAAATAGATGATTCGGTGACTGTTTGGGTGGATGGTGTGAAGTTTGAGCAAGTGTTGGTAAACGTGATCACAAATGCGAGCCAAGCAATGGCAAACCAAAGTGTTAAAGAGTTAAGCTTTGAACTTGAGCAATTTGATGGGCGAGTTAAGTTTTCTATACTCGACACTGGTCCGGGGATTGAGCAGCATGCCCTAGGTACCATATTTGAGCCTTTTTATAGTACCAAGTCCAGCAATGGTTTGGGCCTTGGCTTATCAATTTCAAAACAGATAATCAATTCTTTTAATGGCTGCCTTACAGCACATAATCGACCAAATGAAGGTGCGCAATTTATTATTACCTTAGCCTCGGATAAAGGAAGTATATGACCGAATTAGACCAGCAGTGTAAGCAGGTTATTGTTATAGATGACGAAGCAATGATCCGTGACTCACTCAAACAACTGCTTGAGATTGAAGGTTACCAAGTGCAGTGCTTTAGTGAGCCACTTGCTGCGTTATCCAAATTAACAAGGCGGTTCAACGGTGTAGTGATCAGTGATATTAATATGCCAAAAATGGACGGTTTGGCGATGCTTGAGCAAGTCCGTGCATTTGATAGTGAACTCCCTGTTATATTTTTAACCGGATTTGCAGATGTGTCAGTTGCTGTAAAAGCAATGCAATTAGGGGCGTACGATTTGTTTGAAAAGCCCCTTAATGAACAACTTCTGGATTGTCTTGCTCGCGCATGTGATAAGCGTGCACTTGTGATGGAAAATCGTGCATTGAAGTTGGCGGTTGAGAAAACATCGGCACCGGGCGTCAGAATTTTAGGTGATACGCCCCAAATGCAGCATATGATGCATCTTTTAAACACGGTGATTGATACCCCTGCAGATGTGATGATTGAAGGTGAAACAGGCACAGGTAAAGAGCTGGTGGCTCGGTACTTACACGATCAAAGTAATCGTTCTAATAGCAATTTTGTCGCGATTAACTGTGGCGCTGTACCAGAACAATTAATTGAAAGTGAACTTTTTGGTGCTGCCAGCGGTGCGTATACAGGTGCCACTCAAAGCCGACAAGGGAAGTTTGAATTTGCAAAAGGCGGAACGGTTTTTCTAGATGAAATAGAAAGTACACCAATGTCATTACAAATCAAACTACTGCGAGTGCTTGAAGAAAGAAAAGTAACGCCAGTTGGCGAGAATAAAGCCATTGAGTTAGACGTTAGAATTGTTGCAGCGACTAAAGTTGATTTATTAACGTTGGTGGATGAAGGGAAATTTCGCGCTGATTTATACTACCGTTTGAACTTGGTAAAAGTCAGTATTCCTGCGCTGCGTGATAGAAAGGCAGATATCCCTTTACTGTTTAAGCACTTTAGTTCGATTGCTGCTACGCGTTTTCATAAACCGCCTGCGCCATTAAATGCTCAATCACAGCAATATTTATTGCAGTATGATTGGCCTGGTAATGTAAGGGAGCTTCGAAACCAGGCTGAACGTGCTGTTTTATTGGGGGCAGATCTCGCCTTTGCTACAAATAATGTAAATCAATCAACCCCCCCGGTAGATCTTAGCTTGGCAGAAAAGGTGAGCTTTTATGAGCAATCACTAATTAAAGAAGCGTTAGAACGTAATCAAGGCAGTATTAAACAAACCATGCACACTCTGCAACTTGCCCGAAAAACACTTTACGACAAGATGAGTAAGTATGGTTTGAATAAAGATATGTTTAAAGATTAGTATTTAAAAATGGGTGGTTTTGGTGACAAACCTGCTTTTTTCTTGTGTGGTTTTCTACCCAAAAGGAAAGCGAGGATTAATGTGTTTTGTTTTAAGTTTATGATTAATAACGTTTTTAACATTTGCTAACGGGTTGGCAACATATTTGCCTTTATATGAAGGAACAACAAATTCCTTTAATAATAAAGAAGGCACATAATGACTATAATAGATAAAAATCAAACGTTGCTACTTGCAGTTTCATCGCTCGCTCTATTGGCCCCTTTGCAAAGTGCATATGCAGCAGAGTACGATATTTACGGAAAAGCAGAAGTACAAATAGCCCACACTGATAAAGGTACTATGCGATATGCAGGTGAAGGCACTCAAATTGACGCTCCTTTTTCTCGCATTGGTGTTAAAGGTAACCACAAGCTAACAGAATCACTTAGCGCGATATTTAAGTATGAAGTGCAAGTCAAAGGCTTTGAGCACGATAATACCAGTGAGCCATTTAGTGCGCGAAACACGTACTTGGGTTTAAAAGGAAACTTTGGTGAAGTGGTTATCGGTCGCAACGATACCCGATTTAAATACTCTGAAGGTAAAGTAGATAACTTTAATGAAACCCAAGCGGATATTGCTCAGCTTTTACCAGGTCAAGATAGACTGGGTGACACACTAACTTACACATCAAAATCTTTTTCTGGTGCGCAACTATCCCTCACTTATGCACCCAAAGATGACAGTGCTAATAACGAAGCAGGCTTTGCTGCAACGGTTATTTACGGCGATCGTGGTTTAAAAAATAAAGATTACTATGTTGCGATTAGTCATGTTGATTCTTTAAATAATATTAATGCTACCCGTGTAGCGGGTGTGCTTAAACAAGCACAATGGCAATTTGGTGCAATTTATCAGCGCAGTGAATCACTTGATGGCAGCAAATCAGGTAATGGGTATGTGGTTAGTGCAAGTTATACATTAGATAAATGGGTACCAAAGGTGCAGTTTGCTAGCGACGATTCTCAGTTACGCCATGATAACGATGGCAGTCAATGGACCGCAGGGGTAGATTATGTATTTGATAAGCAAACACGTGCTTATTTGTTTTATACAGATTTAGATCTTGATCAAAAAAGCGATAGCAGCCTTGCACTAGGCCTGAAGTACAAATTTTAAGGGGTAAGTGATGAGTGAAATAATCAATAACGATCAAGGTAAATCACCGCTTACGCAGTATATTATACTGTTGTTAGGTCCGTGTATAATGTTACTCACCTGTCTAATTGATCCTCCATCAGGTCTGAGTGTTGCGGCTTTTCGAACCGCAGGTTTAGCATTTTGGATGGCATCATGGTGGGTCAGTGAAGTAGTGCCTATTCCTGCAACGTCACTGTTGCCGCTCGTGTTTTCGCCTTTAGTGGATATAGCATCTATTAAAAGTGTTGCAGCACCTTATGCGCATCCATTAATCTTCTTATTTTTGGGTGGATTTTTAATATCTATTGCCATGGAGCGTTGGGGTTTACACAAACGTATTGCTTTAAAAACTATGCTTTACGCGGGGTCTAAGCCAAGTTTACAAATATTAGCGATGATGCTTGTAACTGCTTTTTTATCAATGTGGATGTCAAATACTGCAACAGCGGTAATGATGCTGCCTATAGCTCTATCTATTACGCATTTAGTGCAACAATCGAACCCACAAAATAATGGCTTTGGTAAAGCATTGTTACTGTCGATTGCTTATGGTGCCAGTATTGGTGGTATAGCTACACTGATTGGTACACCACCTAATGCGTTAATGGCTGCTTATTTGTCTGATAGCTATCAAATTGAAATTGGTTTTTCACAATGGATGATGGTCGGTGTACCTTTGTCTTTGGTTATGTTAGTTATTTGCTGGGTGTGGTTAACACAGTTTGCCTATAAAGTAGACAAGGCTGAGGCAGGGAGTGTAAAAGTAGACACCAAATCGTTATTTAGTTCGCAGTTACTGGAACTTGGTTCAATGCAACGAGCAGAAAAAGGCGTTTTAGCTGTATTTGCTCTGGCTGCTGTTTGCTGGATTTTCAGGCCTCTACTTGCTGATTTTTCAGGTTTAAAAATATCTGATACCGGTATTGCAATCGCTGCAGCGCTAATGTTGTTTATATTACCTGCAAACAAAGGCAGCAATGAACGTATTTTAGATTGGCAAAGTACATCAGGCGTTCCTTGGGGTGTGTTATTGTTATTTGGTGGTGGTTTAACCCTTGCTGCTCAGATTAAATCTTCAGGTTTAGCCGAGTACATTGCGCATATGATTGATGGTGCAGACACAATACCATTGGTATTAAGTGTACTATTGGTGGCAACTATGATCACTTTCTTAACTGAAATAACGAGCAATACGGCAACGGCCGCAGGATTCTTACCGTTGCTAGGGCCAGTTGCAGAGTCAATTACTGGAACTCCATTAGTGTGGGTTATTCCTGCTGCAATAGCCTGTAGTTGTGCCTTTATGATGCCAGTTGCAACGCCGCCTAATGCGATTGTGTTTGGCTCTGGACAAATACAGATGCGAGATATGATTAGATCAGGATTTGTTTTAAATATCATTGCAATCGTGCTGATCACATTAGTTACTATGACCATAGCTGCATCAGTCTTTAATTTTTAACTCCAACGGCGCTCGTATCTTGAGTTGCCTTGGTTATAATTACCCAACCAAGAGTGCTTATGTTTAGTATAAGCACTCTTTATTGCTCCTCAGTATAAACACGGTTATAGTATTTTTCTGGTAATTTTAATGAACGGATTTTCTTTTGACTGACAGTGCTAGTATTTCTGCTGACTTAACGTCTGCTTTCAACGTCATGCAAACACGCTTTGACAGTGCTCCATATCCCGCTATAAAAGATCGTATTAATCTTTTAAAAACACTTAAAAGCAAACTTATTGCGGGTGAAGGTGAGATAGTCGCTGCTATTTCAAAAGACTTTGGCTACAGAACAGGTTTTGATACTGTTTTAGGTGATATCTTACCGACAGTAAAAGCCATTACTTATAATATTAAGCATCTCCCTAAGTGGGTGAAAGATACGCCGCGTCGTGCAGGTGTTTCGTTAGCACCTTCTAAAGTCTCGGTAAGTTATCAACCAAAAGGGGTCGTGGGTGTTATTTCTCCGTGGAATTACCCAATTCAGCTTGCTCTCGTACCAGTAGCAACGGCGCTAACCGCAGGTAACCGTGTGTTACTGAAGCTAAGCGAGTTTACACCTCATACTAATCAAGTTTTGAAACGACTTTTTAGCGACGAATTAAGTGAGTATTGCACTGTAATTGAAGGCGAGACGCAGGTAAGCCAGCAGTTTTCAGCTCTGCCATTCGCACACCTGTTTTTTACAGGTTCCACTAATGTAGGGCGCCATGTAATGGCCGCAGCAAGCAAAAATTTGACACCTGTGACCTTAGAGCTAGGTGGAAAGTCGCCAGTGGTAGTAGCTCCTGGTACAGATATTACTAAATCTGCAAAGGCTATATTGTTTGGTAAAATGTCTAATGCTGGACAAATTTGTGTCGCGCCAGATTATGTTTTAGTTCCTAAAGAGTTACAACATCAGCTAACACAAAGCTTATGCGCCTTATATAAAAAATATTATGGATTGGGTGTAGAGGGAAAAAATTTAACATCAGTGGTAAATACTGCTCATTACGAGCGATTAAATAGCTTACTTGAGGATGCAAAAAGCAAAGGTGCACAAGTAATAGAGCCTCTTGACGATAATATGACCGATCAACAGAAGCATCGCATGGGATTGCACATAGTGACGCATGTGAATGATGATATGTTGATAATGCAAGAAGAGATATTTGGGCCAGTATTACCTATCATGAGTTATGACAAGCTAACGGACGCTATAGCGTATATTAATAACCATCCGCAACCGCTTGCATTGTATGTGATGGGTCATGATAAGGCTGCTAACGAATCCATAGAGTTGCAAACGCAAAGTGGCACGTTTGCAGTAAATGATACGCTTATGCAAGTAACAGCGGAAGATATACCATTTGGTGGTTTAGGAGAGTCTGGTATGGGAAACTATCATGGTAGAGAAGGGTTTATTACTTTTAGTCACCAAAGAAGTAAACTATTGAGTGGTCAATTTAATCCACGATTAAACTTACTGCTATCTCAAAACTCTTTTCTTATTAAATTGCTTAAGTGGATGTATTTGCGTAACTAACAAATATTGGGTCGCTATTTGATTCACACGGCCTTACCAAATATTTATAAAGAATATTCAAGTTGCCCGATAAAAATCTGTTCTTAAATGGTTTTATCGGGCAATTGCTATATGAGTGTTAATTGCTGTTAATAGATTCGACCTTCTCCAGCATAGAGTCCTGCTTGAATTCGCTCGTAAAGTTCATTCGCTTTTTCTTTAGCGTCAGTTATTTGTGCAGGCAGCATTTTTCTTTCATCTAGCTTGCGGCTGTGGCTTGCGTTTAAGTTTCCGTTAAACTCGGCTACTGAATTCCAGATATATGACTTTTCGATATTCTTTTCTACACCTAAACCTTCATAATACATGAGTGCAATATTGAACTGGGCTAAGGAGTAGTTATTTCCGGCTGCTTTTTCATACCATTTTAGCGCTTCTTTGTAGTCAAGTTTGACGCCATCACCATTTGAGTACATTACCCCGAGGTTAAATTGTGCTGCTGGCAAGTTTTTTTCTGCAGCTTGCTTAAATAAGGACACGGCCATTTGCTTATCAAGCTTAACGCCTTTACCTTCATCATAAAGTACAGCGAGGGCAAACATAGAATCAACGTGGCTCTTTTTAACTGCTTGCTGGTACAAATCAGCAGCTTTACGGTAATTGCGTGTTACACCGTGGCCATTTTCGTATAATTGCCCCAGTTCATAAATACCAGGTGCGAACCCTTTATCAGCAAGGTAATTAAATTCTTTTAAGGCCTCTTCAAATTGCCCTTCATTGGCGGCTTTAATACCTTCTTCAAGGCCTGCATGGCTAAAACAAGACACGCTCAATGCACCAATCATTAACAATACTTTTAATTTCGGTTGCCACATGACAAAACCTCCAATAAGTTGTAACTGTATAATTTTAGTTCTAAGCTGCAAAAAACCCAACTTATAATTAAAAATCGTAATAATGAAGGTAAGATACAGATATTAAGAGATAAATCAAAGAAATAAAAAAAGCCCCTGAGGGGCTTTTCAGTCATATCTACCGTCACCGATATGAGCAATGTAGCAAGTAAATGTGATCTAAAAGTGAAATACTTTGGGTCGAGTAAAGTATCTCACTGAAGCGGCACGCTCTTCATCAACATACAGTTTAATGGTTCCAGCATCCATGCTGGGAATTCCATCCTTAGGCACTGAGGTCGGTACTTAAATAAATTGGTTACCCTGTGTTAATGAAAATGATTATTACTTACAGGTGAGTGTTCGTCAATACTTAAATGATAATTATTATCAAATAATGTGATCGTATTTAATTTAGCTACAGTATAAATAAAGCCAATTTATTTATTGGCAGAATAACAAGGGATTTTACTTACATGTGCAAAAAAAATAACAAGTTAAGCTTAAGAAATGGGCTGTTGGTTATGCTCATTGTGTTTGTCAGCGGATGCTCTGCAAGTTTTACCTACAATAATATTGGCTGGCTTTCAGGCTTCTGGATTGATGATTATGTAGATCTAAATAAGCAACAGTCGCAAACAGTCAAATTATTGATTAAAGATACGCGTGACTGGCACAGAACAAGCCAGTTACCACTTTATAAATCTGATCTAATATATTTGCAAAACATACTCAGTGATTCACCATCTGAGCAGGCGCTCATCGAACACTTTAATAATTCAAGGGAGCATTGGCAGACCTTGGTCAACAAAATTGCCCAACCGTTAATAGACGTTGCTAAATCTCTTGATGAAAATCAAAAAATGCAATTCATTGCTAAGATTCGAGATGACATAAATGAAGAGTTGGAAGAATATGAAAAGCAAACTGATGCAGAGCGAAGCGAGGAACGGTTAGAGAAACAGACCGATACCTACAAAGAGTGGTTAGGAAAGCTCTCGCAACAGCAACTCACTCTAATTGCGAAAGCCAATGACAGCTATGAACCCCGATTTGTACAATGGCAAAAATACAAAAACACGCGATTAGATGCCTTGGTTGCAGTTTTTGATAACCCTGCAATAAATGAGGCTGAATTTAGCCAAAACATGCTGCATATTATTACTGAACGTGAAGCCTTTATGAGTCAAGAGTTGATTGCTGCAACTGAAAAAAATCAAGCTTTGTATGCGAAGCTATTAGTTGAATTACGCCATACACTTAGCCCGAAACAAATTAAGCATGCTAAGGATAAATTTAAAGATATGATTGAAGAAATCGATGATTTAATAGTCGATTAACGTACCATATTTAATTTATTGGTTTTGATATTTTCGAGATAAGTGTTATGGCCGCTAAGTACAAGGGCCAGCTTTAAATAATGGATTGGCCATTTTAGCTTGAGTTATAACAAAGAGTGTTTAAACTTGATGTTATAAATTTAAAATTAAGTATTTAGATGACTATTGCAGCACTTAACAGTACACATGTCTTACGCAGTAAGATACTAAAATGGATGTGTTTCTGTTTAAGTTTTGTAGCCGCAGCGTTTACCTATTTTAATGTGTTTATCAACAACTTTTTAGTACTCGGCATCCTAGAAGGTGTGTTTGCAGTTTATTGCTTCTTTATATATATCACTGTTTCGAGTAAGAAAGTTAGGCTCTGGCAATCTCTAAGTATTTGTTTATTTTTAGCTTTGCTGGTTGTGTTTGGCAGTTACCTGGCCGCAATGAAAAACGCATTGTTTGTCTGGATGTTAGTGCTCCCAATTGCCTATTATTTGTTAATGGGAGTTCGTTGGGGGGCGTCATTATCTTGTCTCACCATAGTGCTAGAAGGTATTGTACTTTTTTCTAAACCTGATCTTTTTCCATTTGCCGCATTGAATTTAGGCTTGAACCTTTCTCTTGGTTATCTTCTTATTTGGGTGTTGGCGCATGTATTTGAAAGCAGCCGAGAAAACTCATACAAACAATTGCAAAATTTGGCTCTGCTTGATCCATTAACAGGCACTGGAAATCGCCTAGCCATGAACCATATTTTCGAGACTGAGCTTGTTAATAAGCTCGGCTTGTACACTCTTGTCATGGACTTAGACTTCTTCAAACGCGTTAATGATGTTTATGGCCATGCGGTCGGTGACAAAGTATTGGTTGCCGTTACTCAAATCTTACGTGATGCGTTACCTGATGCTCATGTGTTTAGGATAGGTGGTGAAGAGTTTGCAATTTTTATATATGACTGCTCTTTTGATGAAGCAAAATGCAGTGCGCAGATGATACGTAGCAGTATTGAAGCACATCCATTTTTGATTGATGATCAAACAATTGCACTAACAGTTAGCGTAGGTGTTGCTCAATATAAATCAGGTGAAACATTAAAATACACCATAAAAGCGGCAGATGATAGGCTATATGAGGCAAAGCGAAATGGTCGAAACCAAGTTGTTATGCCACCAGAGGATGTTGTTATGCTGAGTGACCTAAAGAAGATCTCTTAACGACTACGATACATGCTGTCAAAATTTGGTATGTTCTTTTCCCAAATCGGCGTGTCTTTGCCTAAATGTTCCCTCATTGCATCAAAGAAGAGGCGTGTTCTAACCGGTAAATCTCGATGCGGATAAACAGCGTACATTGCACTGTACTCCGTGAGATGTAGATCTGTTAATAAGGGGACTAATCGACCTGTTGTGACTTCGCTATCAATAATAAAAGCGGGCGCCAATACATAAGTGGTACCGGATAGTGTTTTTTCTAGTAAAACCTCAGCATCGTTTGCTCTAAACACACTTTTTATTTTTTGCTCTTGAGCATCACCATTTTGGTCAATATAGCGAACACCTTCTACTCTTAATGAAGTACTAGAGTAGCTAGCAGCCGGCAAATCGGCTAAATCTTCAATACTTTTAGGCATTCCGTAAGTATCTATAAATTCAGGTGAAGCTAATAGTAATAGTCTATTGCGTGCAATTTTACGGGCAATGAGCGAAGAGTCTTTGGGCTCGCCAACACGAAAAGCCAAATCAAATCCTTCAGAAACTAGATCAACTAATTTGTCATCTAATCTCAATTCAATTTCTACTTGTGGAAAGCGCTTTTGAAAGTCGTTGATTACAGGTTGTAAGTAGCGCCTGCCGATAATTGTAGAAGAGGTTATTTTTAGCACACCGCGTGGCTCTTGATGATAATTTTCAGCAAGGCGAACTGTTTCACCTAGTAGCTCTCTTAATTCTGCTGCTTTTTTTACCATTTCTGCACCAGCAGCCGTTAGTGAAAAAGACCGTGTTGTTCTATTGAGTAAACGGACACCTAGATCATCCTCTAAGCGGCTAATTTGTTTAGAAATAACAGAACGATCAATGTTGCGTGTTTCGGCAGCTTTAGCAAACGACCCTCTTTCGACGACTTCTAATAGCATCAATAAACGGCTCGTTGTGTCCATGATATATCCAATCAATAATAATTGATGCCATTTTGGCATTAATGAATTTGAAAATCTATGGTTTTTGTCCGCATGTTTGTTCCGTACCATTTAAATATAGATAAAATGGAGAAGCGTCGATATGAACAAGCACTTAATAGCTACCGCAATTATAGCGGCATTACTAACCTTAAGCGGGTGTGCAGAAGAATCTGCACAAAAAAATACCCAACAGCAGCTACAACCTATAGATGTGGCAACAGTAATCACAAAGCCAGTGCAAAGTTGGCATACATACACAACTCGTTTAGAGGCGCCTGAAGAGGTTTCTTTAATGCCTCGTGTTTCGGGTGTTATTGAAAACATTGCTTTTGAAGAAGGTGATGTAGTTAAAAAAGGCGACTTGTTATTCGAGCTAGATGCACGTCCTTACGCAGCTATTGTTGCAAGCTTAAAAGCGCAAGTTACCAGTGCAAAAGCTGCACTGCAGCAAGCTAGCAGTGAAGCCAAAAGAGCTGAGCGGCTAACGCAGCGCAAAGCAATTTCAACAGAACAGGCTGAATCACGCACTTCAACTTTACATCAACGTAAGGCACAGCTTGCTGCTTATAAAGCGCAGTTAACAGCTGCTGAACTTGATTTGGCTTTTACTAAAATTCGCTCACCGATAGAAGGTATTGTTTCACGCGCTAACATTACAAAAGGTAATAATGTTCAAGCTGGTCAATCGGTTCTAACCTCGATTGTTTCTAATAAAACAATGTATGCGTATTTTGATGTAGATGAGCGTACATGGAATCGCTCATTCAGCGATGTTACCCGTTCAGATAAACAAGCGGTTGTGATGCAAAAAGTAGGTGAAGCAACATTTGACCATGCAGGCCATATCGATTTTATCGATAATCAAATTAATGTAGCAACAGGTACATTGCGTGTAAGAGCACGGTTTGAACAGTCAAAAAATGAATTAAGAGCGGGCTCATTTGCACGGATTAAACTTGCCGCGAATGCAGTGCAAGAGCATATAATTGTACCTGAGCGTGCTATTGGCACTGATCTTAAAAACCGTTTTGTATTAACCGTTGGCCAAAACAATGTTTTACAGTACAAGCTAGTCACTGTGGGTGAGCGATATGGGCGTTTTAGGGTTGTTACTTCAGGTTTATCTGAGTCTGATGTCATTGCTGTAAATGGCCCTGCTAGAGTTGGTCCGGGTATGCCTGTTGCACCAAACAATGTGGCATTAGATACCTCAGGTATTGCATTTACTTTACAGCCGTCTTCTCATAATTTAATGGCTAGGAAGTAGGGCATATCATGAAATTTTCACACTTTTTTATTCAGCGACCTATTTTTGCAGCAATGCTGTCATTAATTATTCTTATTGCTGGTGGTATTTCTTTGTTTCAGCTCCCTGTGAGTGAATACCCGGAAGTTGTGCCGCCTACAGTGGTTGTTACTGCTAACTATCCAGGTGCTAATCCAACGGTTATAGCTCAAACTGTAGCAACACCATTAGAGCAAGAGATAAATGGCACTGAAAACATGTTGTATATGTTTTCACAAGCTACAAGTGATGGCCGAATGACGTTAACTGTTACGTTTGCACTTGGCACTGATCTCGATAGAGCGCAAGTACAAGTACAAAACCGCGTAAACAGTGCGTTACCCCGCTTACCGGAAGAGGTACAGCGTTTAGGTGTCGTTGCAGAAAAATCATCACCAGATCTAACGATGGTTGTGCATTTATATTCACCGCAGAAGACACACGATACAGCGTACTTATCGAATTATGCTGATTTGTATATCAAAGACCAAATTGCACGATTAGCGGGTGTGGGTGATGTGCAATTATTTGGTGGTGGTCAGTACTCTATGAGAGTTTGGCTAAATCCTGATGCATTGTCTGCACGTGGTTTGACTGCGATGGATGTTGTTACGGCTCTTCGTGCTCAAAACCAACAGGTTGCAGCGGGGAGTTTGGGTGCTCAACCTGCCTCAACAGACAGTCAGTTTCAAGTATTGTTGAATGTTAAAGGGCGTTTAAACAGTGTTGAAGAGTTTGATCAAGTTATTATAAAAGTGGGTGAACAAGGGCAATTAACTCGCCTTAGTGATGTTGCGCGGGTAGACTTGGGACAAAACACCTACTCATTACGCGCTGAACTTGATAATCAACCAGCACTGGCTATGCCTATTTTCCAACGACCGGGTTCAAATGCGATTGAGCTTTCTGATCAAGTACGTGAAACTATGGCACGGCTATCTAAAGCATTTCCTGAAGGCGTTGAGTATGACATAGTTTATGATCCGACAGTATTCGTGCGTGGTTCAATCGATGCTGTTATAGCGACTTTGCTTGAAGCAATTGCATTGGTTGTTATTGTGGTTGTGTTGTTTTTACAAACTTGGCGAGCATCTATTATTCCATTGATTGCGGTCCCAGTTTCGTTGATTGGTACATTTGCTGTGATGCAATGGCTAGGTGTATCAATCAATACCTTATCGTTATTTGGTTTGGTGTTGGCTATTGGTATTGTGGTTGATGACGCGATTGTGGTGGTTGAAAATGTTGAGCGAAATATCGGCCAAGGTTTATCACCTTTAGAAGCAACCCGTGTAGCGATGACCGAAGTAACCGGGCCAATAATTGCGATTGCTTTAGTGTTATGTGCCGTATTTATACCTACTGCATTTATTAGTGGTTTATCGGGCCAATTTTATAAACAATTTGCATTAACGATCACCATTTCAACTGTAATATCAGCATTTAACTCATTAACACTTTCACCTGCGTTATCTGCTTTATTACTTAAAAGCCATGACGCAAAACCAGATGCATTAACACGTTTGCTAAATCGCTTATTTGGCCGCTGGTTGTTTAATCCGTTTAATCGTCTATTTGACCGTGGCGCAAAAGGTTATCAAAAGCTGGTGCAAAAGTTAATGCGTATGAGTGCTATCGTATTGGTTGTTTATATTGCATTAGTTGGTGGCACAATTAAATTGTTTGATGCAGTGCCAGGTGGCTTCATCCCTGCACAGGATAAACAATACTTAGTTGCCATTGCTCAGCTACCTGATGCAGCGAGCCTTGATCGTACGCAAGATGTTGTAAAGCAAATGCAAGAAATTGCATTGCAAGTACCAGGCGTTGCAAATACGGTTGCGTTTCCAGGATTGTCTGTTAACGGATTCACAAATAGCCCTAATAGCGCCATAGTGTTTACTCCTTTAGATGCATTTAGTGAGCGAGCAGAACCACAGTTGTCAGCCATGGCAATTGCTGCACAACTAAACCAGCGTTTTTCAGCTATTGATGAAGCATTTGTTGCTGTCTTTCCACCTCCGCCAATTCAAGGGCTGGGTACTACGGGTGGCTTTAAATTACAAATAGAAGACCGCGCAAATAAAGGCTTTGAAGCTTTGTTTAATAGTCTTCAAGCGGTAATTACAAAAGCACAGCAAGATCCGGCGTTGATGGGGATGTATTCGAGTTTTCGCATTCAAGTGCCACAAATGGATATTGATATTGACCGTGAGCAAGCTCTAATACAGGGTATTCCACTAGATGAAGTCTTTAATGCGCTGCAAATATACTTAGGCTCAATGTATGTAAATGACTTTAATATGTTTGGTCGTACTTACCAAGTTAATGCGCAAGCAGATGCTCAATATAGGCTCGATCCAGAGCAGATATTGAACCTTAAAGTACGTAATAACCAGGGGAACATGGTGCCACTTGGTTCAGTACTGACAGTTACACCAACCATTGGACCAGACCGAGTTATGCATTACAACGGTTACCCAAGTGCTGAACTCAATGGCAGCCCTGCGCCAGGTTTTAGCTCTGACCAAGCGCAATATGCAATAGAGGCAATTTTAGCTGATACCCTGCCTACTGGGATTGAGTATGAATGGACTGAAGTAACATTCCAGCAAATTCTGGCGGGTAACACGATGGTTTATGTTTTCCCTTTGGTGGTTTTACTTGTGTTCATGGTATTAGCAGCGACGTATGAAAGTTTACGTTTGCCATTAGCTATTATTTTGATTGTACCCATGACTATATTCTCTGCACTAATGGGTGTGTGGCTAGTGGGCGACGATAATAATATTTTTACACAAATTGCCTTAATTGTTTTAGTGGCACTTGCATCAAAAAATGCCATTTTGATGGTTGAATTTGCCCGTGACAAAACCAAGCAGAACATGAGTCATTTTGATGCCATTTTAGAGGCATGCCGTATGCGTTTGCGCCCCATATTAATGACATCAATAGCATTTACCGCAGGTGTTATTCCGCTTGTACTGGCTACAGGAGCAGGAGCTGAAATGCGCCATGCAATGGGGAACGCGGTGTTTTCTGGCATGATAGGCGTGACAGTATTTGGCTTATTGTTTACACCTGTATTTTATATTTTAGTAACCAAGACACGTAAAGCCCCATCACAGGAGCAAATTAATGAATAAGTTAAGATTAACAGCTGTGATTGTTGCTGGTTTATTAAGTGGTTGTGCGAGCAAAATTGATGAGCAACAGTATCAATTAGACTTACAATCATTTGTTGAAAAAACGCAAATTGCACAGCAATTACAGGGCACTGATGAGCTTAATTGGTGGCAACAATTGGGCTCACAACAGCTCAATAATCTAGTTGTCAAAGCGCGCAGTAATAATTTTGATTTAAAGACCCGCCAGTTTGAATTGCAAAGTGCTTTAGCGCGCTTAGGTGCTGAACGTGCCCAGTACTTACCACAAGGAAATATTGGTGCGAGTGCGACGCGCACTAGCACCGATAATAGTCAATCACGTGAATCGCAATCAGGTGTTAATTTAGATTGGCAGATAGACTTGTTTGGTAAAGTCACTGCACTGGTTGACGCTGCAAACGCCGGTGCAATGAGTCAAGCTGAGCAATTAAGGGCATTGCAAATAGAAACACTTTCTTCAGTAGTGAAAGGGTTTGTAAGTTACCAAGGTAACTTACAAAAAAAGCAAATAATAAACTTGCAAATAGAGGCACTTTTACAAAGTATTGACGTACTAAAAGCACGTGTTGAAGAAGGCGTTGCAAGTGAGCTTGATTTAAATCGGACGATGGCACAACTAAAACAGCAGCAAGCACTGTTACCTGAAATTGAATTTGCTCAGTTTAGTGATTTGTCAATGTTAGCTTTATTAACAGGGCAGCTCGCTAGTGATATAAAATTACAGTCTGAAAGAGACATACTCAATCGCAATTTTACGGTAAGTTTAACCAGCCCAAGCAAAGCGGTTGCACTTAGGCCAGATATCAGCCGAGCACTTTTTGAGTTTAGCCAAGCAAGCTCACTGAGTGTGGCTGCAAGTAAAGCTTTACTGCCAGATATTAGCTTGACTGCTTTTGCTGGGGTAATTAGCTTAGGTAATAATCAATTATCTGATACACAACAACAGTGGCAGTTAATGCCACAGATCCAGTGGTCATTATTGAGTTACCCTGCTTTACTTGCTCAGCGTGACGCGCAACAATATTTGACGAAAGCGGCGTATAGTCAATACCAGCAAGTAGTGTTAAATGCGATGAGCGAAAGTGAACTATCGTTACAGCGTTTAGTCAAACAAAGCGAACAAAGCATGTATGCAAATGAGCGTTTTAAGTATGCCAACAATGCATTTTTACAAGCACAAGCGATGTATCAAGAAGGGCAAATTCCCTACTTAGAGTTGTTAGATGCGCGACAGGATGTTTTAATAGCCCAAGAGAATGCAGTAGATTCAACCATTTCATCATTACTTGCCAAAGTAAATACTTACCAAGTATTCAATGGACGTTGGGGCTACGCGTTAGTTAATTAGTTAAATAGAGTCATTAATGCCACATACTGATATTTTATCAACAATCCCTAGGCTTATGCGTGCAATTGTGCTCGAGGAGCCTAACGAGCAGATTTTACTTTCTGAACGTGAAATACCTGTGCCTGATGTATCAGGGAATGATTTGTTAATTAAAGTGGAGTATGTGGGGTTAAATCCCACGGATGCGCAGTTCGCTAAAACAGGATTTTGTAAATGGAGTTACCCACACACTTTAGGCTTAGACGCCGTTGGTGTTGTTGTAAAGGCTGACAAAGGTGTTTTCCCTGGAGTGGGAAATCGGGTTATGTTCCATGGTAATTTAGGTGAGCAAGGCGTGTTATCCGAATACGTAAAAGTCCCTAATTTTGCGGTATCAGTAATACCTGATTCGGTTAAATCAAGCCATGCGGCGACACTCCCCTGTGCTGGTATGTCAGCATTAGTTGCACTGGACAAACTGCAATTAAACGAAGGTGATTCAATATTAATCGAAGCGGGTGCAGGTGCAGTGGGCCAATTTGCAATTCAGTTTGCAAAACAACGTGGTGCAACAGTGTTTACGACAGCGAGTAAGCGCAATCATAAGCTTGTTAAGCAGCTCGGAGCTGATGTTGCATTTGATTATCACGATAAAAAGTTAGCAGATAAAATTCGCCGAGAGCTCGGGCCCCAAGGTTTTGATGCCGTTCTGGATTCAATTGGGGGAGAAACGACTATTCGTAACGTTGAGTTAATGCGTTTTTGTGGACGTATTGCTTGTTTAAATCCTTTACCAGCATTTGAACAAGAGCTAATGTTCCGCCGAGCTCCCAATATAGGTATTGTTTCACTAGGCGGTGCTTGGCTTGCAAATAGCTTATGTGCACAGCAAAGAATGAGCTTTATGGGTAATTTGTTATTAGAGAGCTTAGCAAACAATGCATTGACCATTCCTTGTATTATTCCTGTTGAGTTTAATGCTTCCAATGTATCTGCAGCGCTCAATAAGCAATTACAAGGTGGTTTTACCGGGAAGCAGGTTGTGCAGGTGAGCTAAATTAAATGCGTTTGTTGTATTAAGCCTCACTTAAAAGGATGTTATGACTAATATTAAATCACAACGATTGTTAATGCGTACCGGTCAATTAAGTGATAGTGCTTTTATTTTGGCGCTACTTAACCAACCTAGTTTTTATAAAAATATTGCAGATAAAGGCATTTATACACCTGAGCAGGCACAGGATTATATTCAAAATGCATTTATAAATTCGCATAAAATAAATGGCTTTGGCCCTTATGTAGTAACGCTTAAAGACTCTACCCCTGTTGGGATGGTTGGGTTGTTTAAACGAGATTATTTACATTTTCCTGATATTGGTTATGCCTTTTTAGCAAACCATACAGGTAAAGGCTATGCAACAGAGGCTTGTGAACAATTGATTCAAAATGTTCACAATCGCTTTGAAAGGATTGCAGCAATTGCCTCTAAAAATAATATCGCATCACAAAAAATACTTAAAAAGTTAAACTTTTCCCGCATGACAGATATAATAGCAAGCCCCGACAAGCAGCCTATTTGCCTTTATATTAAGGCGTTGTAACTTTAATTTGCATTGTTTTTAATTGCTCTGCAACGTTTAGGTTGACCGCCAACCATGTTTTTTCAAGTGTTTCAACGAGCCCTTTGTAATCATCATCTATCAAAGGAGTTAATTCACTAAAGTAGTGAATTTCCTTTAACGTGCGGCCATTCTTAAATGTTGTGTGGTAAAGCCGCCACAGACCTGATATGTCTGCATTACCTGCATTGTCACCATTAAAGTGGTGAATTTCATATTCAATTTCATAAAAATCTTGTTGGTCGGTGTCGGTAATTACAGGTAATCCTTTGACGACCATCCATGTATCTAATTGGGTAAACAGTGTTTGATGAGCACTTGCTGTTAGCATAATATCCGGCGCTTCGCTCCATAAATGATAATTTGCCGATGTGACTTGGTTATTATCTACCTCTAGTGCAATACCGCGATTATTTAAAGCACCGCGCAGGTTGACGGTTAATATACGCAGTTGTACATCTGTATTATCACTAGTGCGCGCAGAAGGGGTTATTTTCTGATTAAACTGAAAATACTTCACGGGGGCATTCAATGATTGACTACAGCCAGTGATACCTAGCATGCAAGTAACGAATAGCGTGTTAATTAAACTGGAAATACGCATTTATTGTTTCCTCGGCGTTGGGTCAGCTGGTAATGATTTATCAAAAATAAACATGTTTGGCTGCTCATTTAAGCCACGTGTTAAAGGTTGCAACTCTTCACTTAAGCGCTTAAATTCAGAAAGTGTTTGTTGTAATTGGTGATGAAATTGCGAACCTTGCTGATAGCTTGCCATGGTTTTTTCAAACTGTTTCATCGTGACATCAAATTGTTGCATGCTTTTGGTCATTTCAGCAAAGTTGCGGTTAATATCACCGGGCAAATTTTGTGTATCTTGTTGATTGAGCAAGTCACGCATTTCATTGGCAAGCGCTTGATAATCAGTAAATGTAGATTGCATTTGGGCTAAGCTGTCTTCAATCTTTAGGTTATTCACCTTGTTGAGTACATCTGAGACTTGATCAGCCAATACCGTGATCCCACTGGAAACGCTTGGGAATACTTGATATTGAGACACAGTTGTTAGCTTAGCGTCATCAGCGTCGTTATATATATCAAAATCAACATACACGGCACCAGTAAGTAGATTTCCTGGTTTAAGCGATGCGCGTAAACCATTTTTAATCCACCCTTCGACGTTGCTGCGCCAAAAATCGCGGGCTTGATTACTGTCATGGTAAATTCGGCCATATTCAACCTTAATAAGAGCAGGTACGGCTGTATTATCAGTTCTAAAATGAGCAGGCACACCATCAATCATCACATTAGCTGGCGCTTCTACTACTGTTCCGACGCGCATACCTCGGTATTCAACGGGGGCGCCAGGTCTTAAGCCACGTATAGATTGCTCAAATTCAATCAGGTAATAATCAAAATCATAAAAACGTTCTTCTAGAGCATGCTTGTAGCTTTTACTTAATGAAAATGCGTGGCCATCATTAGCTATATCACCAGGGGCTTGTTGTTCAGGTAAGCCAACAGATATACCGCCTTTAAGTAATTTACTTAAAGAACCCGTATTAACATTAATACCATCAGCAGATAAATCAATTTCAACACCCGCGTTAACCCAAAAAATTGAGTTAAGTGTAATTAGGTTTTGATACGGCTCATTGATGAAGATGCCGTATTTCATTGCTTGGTTTTTCCAATCAAAAGTGGCAGTCTCAACTTGGCCAATTTTATAATTTTTATAATAAATGCTGGTACTTACATCCATTACTTCGGCATCATAGCTTTGCAGAACAAACCGACCACCTTTGACATCTTTACCAATTAATGCGGGTTCGTCTTGTAAAATGAAATGTTCTTTTATTTGTTTGCTTTCACCCGGTGCAAATTCTAAATACACTCCAGATAATAAGGTACTCATACCACTAATACCTGTTTCATCAATACGTGGTTTTACAACCCAAATAGTAGCGTCTTCGGTCATTAAACTATCGTAATGCTTTTCTATTTGCGCTCGCGCAATAACACTATTTTTATCATCAGATAATCGAATGTGATCTATTTGGCCTATTTTTACGCTACGAACTTTAATTTCAGTTTTACCAGCAATAATCCCTTCTGCTTGCGTCATGGTGATATATATAGTCGCACCTTTATTTGTCTGGTATTGATACAACATCCACGCACCAACAAATAGGGCTATTATAGGAATAATCCAAATAGCAGAAATGCGAGGCTCTTGTTTTACGTTGGCTGTTTCACTCATGAACTATCTCTAATTACGTGTAACGTCATTTGGCGAATCCCAAAGCAGACGGGGGTCGAATGCGTGCGCTGCCATCATTTGGCTGAGCACCATAGCAGTAAAAAATACAGTCCCTAGGCCTGGGCTCACAGACATTAAATTACCTAACTGGACCAAGGCTACTAGAATTGCAACTACAAATACATCAATCATAGACCATTTACCAATAAATTCAGTTAATTGATACACTTTGGTATATCGTATTGACTGGCTGTTTGCTGGTTGTTTTACGATAATGCATAAAAAAATTAATATCAGTGCTTTTGCTAGTGGCACAACTACACTTGCTAAAAATATAATTATAGCGATGGGGTACGAACCTGCTTGCCATAACACAAAAACACCACCAATAAGAGTAGAAGGCGATTGATCACCCAAGCTAGTGGTATACATAATAGGAAATATGTTTGCAGGGATATAACAGGCAACGGAAGTTAATAACCACGCGAATGCTTTTTGAATACTATTAGGGTTACGAACATGTGCTTTACTGTGGCAGCGGGGACAATATTCATGCTCAGATAATTGGTGACACACATGACATGCTCTAATGTTTTTATCAATCCCTCTGTCGCCATTGTTTGCTTCACTAATATTAGCTAATGGGCGCACTTGTTCCCATAGACGCTGACGGTTTAGGTGCCTAAGTGCAGCGATATACAAAATGACGAAGCAGATATAAGCCCAAAAACTAATCCCAAAACTAATGTCTGCCATCGACATAATTTTAACCATACTGACAAGTACACCAATCAGAAAAATTTCACACATTATCCATGGCTCTAATGCCAACGTGAATTTAAGTAACCGCTTTGCAATAGCAAAAGGTAGTACTTTTAAAAGTCCTAAATGCAGTGGGATAAGTGTTGCAAGTAACGCCATGGGCAAACCAATAATGCTCACGTCAATAAAAATACCGAGTAATTCACTGTCATAATTAAATAAAATTTTTGCCGCATCAGGTAACGTGATGGTTTGCGTAATACCGCTACTACTGAATGAAATAAAAGGATAGAACATACTGCTTAAAAGCATGATTAACGCACTTATACTTAATGCCACAATAAGGGTATCGTTGTTTGTATTTAAGCTAGACAGTTTGGTGCGGCAATGAGGGCACACAGCTATCTGCTTGGCTGCTATTTGAGGAAGCTCAACAATTAGATCACAGTTAGGACAAGCTGTTTGCAATGCGATAGCCAAATAAAGTACACACGGATTAAAGTCTGCACCAAATAAATGTGAATTACAATTGGATGATTGTTTTAAATACACTATCATAAGATAAGAATGAATGGAGTCATACATGCACGCATTTAGGCGTAAATAATGCCTCAAGGGTTAATTTGTGAAGAAACTATTTTGTTTTTGCTTTATTTTAATAAGCGTAAATCTACATGCTCTAACAGAGCAAAAATCGACTAACCCTATTAATATTGGTGTAAGCCCTTCATTACCTCCATATGTATTTAGTAAAGATAACTCGGGTTTACAGTTAGAGTTAATTAAAGCAGCCTTTAAAAGCCAAGGCGTAACTGACCTTAATATTATTTACATGTCGAATAAACGTGTAGAGTACTCCTTAGAGCAAGCTGAATTAGATGTTGCAGTGAATTACGCCGGCTCTCGTGTCGAGGGGATTTATCCAAGCCAAAGTCTTTTATCTTATCAAAATGTAGCTGTAAGCCTTGCTAAAAATAACTTTAAGATAAACTCAGTGTATGCGTTAACAGGTAAAAGTGTATTGGCTTTTCAAAACGCCACCGCATTCTTGCCACATCCTTATAAAAGGGTGACGACAAAATTGAATCACTATGAAGAGGTCGTCAATCAGGCTGCGCAGGTTGATCATTTAATGAAAGAGTGGGTTGATGTAGTGGTCCTGGAAAAGCGGGTGTTTTTATATTATTTACAGCAATACCAGTCAAACAATGAGCCAAAAGAGATAACAATACATCCTATATTTAGCGAAGCTGCGCGCCCTGCGTACTTCAATAATAAGTCATTACAAGAATTGTTTGATATGGGACTAGACCATATCAAACAAAGTGGAGAGTACAACGCAATTATGGCCTTCAATGGTACTAATTACGCAACTGCTCCAGACGATGGTTTAGTCAAATAAAGCAACAGTTTGACGTGTTAGCGCAATAAGCTCACCGGATTGTGACCAAATAGCGCCGTCTTCAAGTCCATACCCATCTTTACAGTGATGTGTGATTGCTTCAAATCCTAGCCATTCATGCGCTGCTAATTGTGGTTCTTGCACGAATTCTAAATACCAAGACATACTGCTTGCTGGCGCCGGTTGTTGAAACATTTGTAATAGAGTGGGGGGCCAAGCATCGGTAAGCGCAATAATGTGTGCTTCATTTAAATTTTTTGGGGTGTGCTTTAGTTTCATCCAACCACCTAAGTGCGATGTATCGGCCCCAACAAACGGCATACCACCTTGTTGTGGGCATAAATCAACATGTTGGAAAAACTCAGGCATAGCACCTGATTTAAAAGGAAGTGTATACCGGGGATCCACAGGTTTTAAAGTCATTTCTTTCGACACGGGTACATGAACACCAGAATTACGTGCTTTAGCAAAGCAAGCTTGCACAATCACGCTTACTTGATCGTTTTGTACAGCTTTGGCTAAAACTTGAGTACTGTTTTTACCTTCTCGTAATATTTCAACATGTAATGAAAAGTCTGTGTCGGCTAATAATGGTCCTACAAAATTTGTACTTAATGACAGTAAACGTCGCGATGGCTCAATCTGCTGGCGCATGGCTTGATAAAGTAGTGATGCAGATAAGCCGCCAAATGCGGTTCTACCTTGGCACCAATTAGCAGGAAACTGCATGGTTGCTGTTTTTTGTTCAAGTGCTGACATCTTACCTATTTTTGTTGCAGCTTGTAGTAAATCATCAAAGTGCATAGCCGTTCCTTTGGAATAATATGTTATTTAGTTAATTTATATCACACAAAAACTGATCAGACCACTTGTGAAAGCGTGCTCAAATGGTCTAAAAAACACCAATTCATACTTGTTATAAGGTTATTTGCAAAATAAATTACAAAAAATCACTTTTTTTTCATTTTTACAGTTGAATTCAGTTTGGGGCATCCCTATTTACTAGTCATCGAACGTATTAACGAATTTTGAAGTTGGAGATGATTCATGGGTAAAATTATTGGAATCGATTTAGGTACTACTAACTCTTGTGTTGCAGTACTAGATGGCGATAAAGCACGCGTAATTGAAAATGCGGAAGGCGATCGCACAACACCATCCATCATTGCGTACACGCAAGATGGTGAAACATTAGTTGGTCAATCTGCAAAGCGTCAAGCAGTGACAAACCCTACTAACACTTTATTTGCGATTAAGCGTTTAATCGGTCGTCGTTTTGAAGACGAAGAAGTACAACGTGATATAGGCATCATGCCTTTCAAAATTATCAAAGCTGATAATGGCGATGCATGGGTTGAAGCGGGCGGCGAAAAACGCGCTGCACCACAGATTTCAGCTGAAGTACTGAAAAAGATGAAGAAAACAGCGGAAGACTTCTTAGGTGAAGAAGTAACTGAAGCGGTTATCACAGTACCAGCTTACTTTAACGATTCACAACGTCAAGCAACAAAAGATGCTGGCCGTATTGCGGGACTTGAAGTTAAACGTATCATCAATGAGCCTACAGCTGCTGCGCTTGCGTACGGTATGGATAAAAACAAAGGCGAAAACATTGTTGCAGTATACGATTTAGGTGGCGGTACTTTCGATTTATCAATCATTGAAATTGATGAAGTTGAAGGCGAACACACTTTTGAAGTACTTGCTACTAATGGCGACACGCACTTAGGTGGTGAAGATTTCGATAACCGTGTAATTAATTACTTAGTTGCTGAATTCAAGAAAGACCAAGGTGTTGACCTAAAAACTGACCCACTTGCAATGCAACGTGTTAAAGAAGCAGCAGAAAAAGCAAAAATTGAGCTTTCTTCGGCACAATCTACTGAAGTAAACCTTCCGTATGTAACTGCTGATGCTTCAGGTCCTAAGCACATGAACGTGAAATTAACACGTGCTAAGCTTGAGTCACTAGTAGAAGACTTAGTGATTAAGTCAATTGAACCACTAAAACGTGCACTAGCTGATGCAGACCTATCTGTTAGCGACATCAACGACATTATTCTTGTTGGTGGTCAAACACGTATGCCATTAGTGCAAAAAACTGTGAGTGAGTTCTTTGGTAAAGAGCCACGTAAGGATGTTAACCCAGATGAGGCTGTTGCAGTAGGCGCGGCGATTCAAGGTGGTGTTCTAGCAGGTGACGTTAAAGACGTACTATTACTAGATGTTTCTCCACTGTCTCTAGGTATTGAGACTATGGGTTCAGTAATGACTGCGTTAATTGAGAAAAACACGACGATTCCTACTAAGAAATCGCAAACTTTCTCAACAGCTGAAGACAATCAAGCAGCGGTTACGATTCACGTACTACAAGGTGAGCGTAAACGTGCAAGCGACAATAAATCTCTAGGCCAATTTAACCTAGAAGGCATTCGTCCTGCACAACGTGGTACACCACAAATCGAAGTTACTTTCGACGTAGATGCGGATGGTATCTTACATGTATCAGCTAAAGATAAAGATACAGGTAAAGAGCAAAAAATCACTATTCAAGCGTCTTCAGGTCTAAGTGATGAAGAAGTTGAAAAAATGGTTCGTGATGCAGAAGCTAACGCTGAAGAAGATAAAAAATTCGAAGAGCTTGTAGCGACTCGTAACCAAGCTGATGCAATGGTTCATGGCACGCGTAAGCAAGTTGAAGAAGCTGGCGATGCACTGCCTAGTGAAGACAAAGAAGCAATTGAAGCGGCTGTTGTTGACCTAGAAGCAGCAATTAAGAGTGACAACAAAGAAGAGATTGAAGCAAAAACTCAAGCTCTTGCTGAGAAATCACAAAAATTGATGGAAATTGCACAAGCTAAAGCACAACAAACTGGCGGCGACGCTGGTGAGCAACCACAACAGTCAGCTAAACAAGATGACGACGTTGTAGATGCAGAGTTCGAAGAAGTAAAAGACGACAAGTAATTGTCACTAACGCTTCTCACTAACCTAAAACATCATGACTAAATTGGGTGTTTAAGTTAGGATGAACAAATGAGGCGCGTAGGCTAAAGCTTAACGCGCCTTTTGCATGTAAAAAGAGCATGTAAAATAGCTTAAAAATTAATGGTAAATCGATATGATTTATCGGTTTATCCGCAGCCAAGCTGCAGTAGCAAAAGAGTAGTGTGATAGATATGTCAAAACGCGATTATTATGAAGTTCTTGGTGTGGCAAAAGATGCCAGCGAAAGAGACATTAAAAAAGCGTACAAACGCTTAGCGATGAAATATCATCCAGATCGTACCGCCGGTGATAAAGAACTGGAAACCAAGTTTAAAGAAGTTAAAGAAGCTTACGAAATCTTAACCGATGATCAAAAGCGCCAAATGTATGACCAATATGGTCATGCGGCCTTCGAACAAGGTGGTGGCGGTGGTCACGGTGGTTTTGGTGGCGGCCAAGGCGACTTTGGTGATATTTTTGGTGATGTTTTCGGTGATATCTTTGGCGGAGGCGGCGGTGGTCGTCGTCAATCTCGTCAGCAACGTGGTGCCGATTTACGTTACAACATGGACTTAAGCTTAGAAGAAGCTGTTCGTGGTAAAGAAGTTGAAATTAAAGTCCCTACATGGGTGAGCTGTTCACCTTGTGACGGCAGTGGTGCAAAGCCTGGTTCTAAGCCAAAAACATGTACAACATGTCATGGTGCAGGCCAAGTACAAATGCGCCAAGGTTTCTTTGCTGTTCAACAATCGTGTCCTACGTGTCAGGGCACAGGCCAGATTATTTCTGACCCCTGTAATAGCTGTCATGGCCAAGGCCGTGTAGAGAAGACTAAAACCTTATCAGTTAAAATACCAGCGGGTGTTGATACGGGCGACCGTATTCGTTTATCTGGCGAAGGTGAAGCGGGAGCTCATGGAGCACCTGCTGGTGATTTATATGTTCAAGTATCGGTACGTGAACACCCAATCTTCGTGCGTGATGGCAACAACCTCTACTGTGAAGTACCAATTGGCTACACCACAGCAGCCCTAGGCGGTGAGATTGAAGTACCTACGCTAGATGGTCGCGCTAAGCTTAAAATACCTGCTGAGAGCCAAACGGGTAAGATGTTCCGTATGCGTGGCAAAGGTGTTAAATCAGTTCGCAGTGGAGCTGTAGGTGACTTACTTTGCAAAGTGGTTATAGAAACACCTGTAAACTTAAATGAGCGTCAACGCGAATTACTTGAAGAGCTTGAGTTAAGCATGGGTAAAGACGGTTCAAAAAATCGCCCTAAAGAAAAAGGCTTTTTTGAAGGCGTGAAAAAATTCTTTGATGATTTAACTAAGTAATAATCGTTAAGTGATTTAAAAATGGCGCCACATGGCGCCATTTTAGTATAAACTGAAAAAATAGCGTGTGTATTCAATTATACAGCAGCACTTCCCGCACCTAAGCGCTAACCTCCTCAGCATAAAATTTAAACCAGATTTTATTTATAATTTTGTTGATTTAGTACATTTAACAACCAAGAAAAATTAAAACCAACTCTGTTATTGTCCAAATATTCCACAAAGTATGTAATTAACCTGAACTCTGGATAATAAATCTATCTCCAGCGGCTACTTTCACCGCTAACTGCGTTGAATTTACTTGCAATAGGCCAGCTATTGACGCGTAAATTCGCCTTGTTATCGCTAAAAGTTTCCGGCTGGAGACTAATAAATATATTTGTGATTTAATATCAATACATTAGTACATCTCTTAACCAGAGTTCAGGTTAATTATCTGCAGTACGTTTTATGTACAGATTTAAGGAAAAATAACAATGACACCGGCAATTATACTCTTAGAGCAAAAGCACATAAACTTTACTGTATTAAGTTATGAACATGATGCAACAGCAACACAATTTGGACTTGAAGCGGTTGAAAAACTTAAATTAAATGCAGAACAAGTATTTAAAACGTTACTGTTAGAAACGAGTAATAACAAACTCGTTGTGGCAATTACGCCGGTATCGCAGCAGGTAAATTTAAAGCAACTGGCTAAAGCATGTGGGGTTAAAAAAGTAGCGATGGCAGAGCCAAATAAAGTGGCTGCTAGTACGGGCTATATTTTAGGGGGAGTCAGCCCGCTTGGTCAAAAAAAACGTCTTGATACATACATTCATCAAAGTGCTGAAAAATTTAACACTATTTATGTGAGTGCAGGTAAGCGCGGCCTTGAGATAGCACTGTGTCCGTTGGATTTACAAACGCTAACGCAGGCGACCTTTGCCTGTTTTTGAAAAATATACCCAAGCCACCTCAAGATGCAGAATTCAGCGTTGCACAGGGGCTTAATATCAAGGCGTTACTTTGCAAGAATGGCAGTCCCTTTTAAGAATTAACAACGATGAGAGTAAGTACCTGTGAAACGCCCAAGGGTTTGGTTTAAAAGCGATTTATACTGCGTTATTGATTTTAACAAGGGAACAACCATTATTTGCAATCAATGCCTTGCCTAAATCGCTTTTAATTCCAACTGAAACTCACATCTTGAGGTGGCTTGGGTATAAAATGATAGATTTGCGGTTTTATTGCACAAAAATTCAAAAGTATTTTCAATTCAGCTTACACGTGTAAGCCGTTTTTATTCAATAACTTATGCATACCAAAAATAAATAAATTGAAAAAACTGTTAAAAAGTTGGTTAGAGCAATTGATCTAAAGTGATTTTTATGACGTAATAGTACTATAAATTATCTGGTCGGATGAGTTAATCATGAGTTTACGTACAAAATTAAAAAAAGTGTTACCTAGTATTTCTATTACTGAACAAGAAGCGCTTGATGCGGGTGATGTTTGGTTAGAGGGCTCTATCTACCAAGGTAAGCCTGATTTTAGCGCCTTGCGCGCTGTGCCAGCTGCAACATTAAGTGCAGACGAGCAAGCCTTTATCGATGGCCCATTACAAGAACTAATGGGCATGATTGACGATACAGAGATTCAAAATGGCATTCATTTACCTGACTACATTCTCGATTTTCTTAAAAAAGAACGTTTCTTTTCACTTATCATCCCTAAGTCGTTCGGCGGTTTAGAGTTTAGTCCTTATGCTAACTCAACTATCGTAGGAACAATTGCAACTAAAAGCTCAGCGGTTGCGGTAACTGTTATGGTACCTAATTCATTAGGTCCGGGTGAGTTACTACTTCATTTTGGTACAAAAGAGCAACAAGCTCATTACTTACCACGCTTAGCAAATGGCCGTGATATTCCCTGTTTTGCATTGACTAGTCCAGAAGCGGGTTCTGATGCAGGCGGTATCCCTGATTTAGGCACCGTGACTAAAGGCATGTATAACGGTGAAGAAGTATTAGGCCTTGAAATCACATGGGACAAACGTTACATCACGTTAGCGCCAATCGCTACAGTACTTGGCCTAGCCTTTAAAGTAGTTGACCCTGATGGTTTACTTGGCGGCAAAGAAAACCTAGGCATTACCTGTGCGCTTATTCCAAAAGAGCACCCAGGTGTTGAGCTTGGTAATCGCCACGACCCTATGGGTATTCGCTTTTACAACGGTACTACCCGTGGTAACAAAGTATTTGTACCAATGGACTTCATTATTGGTGGTCAAAAGAACATCGGCCGCGGTTGGCAAATGCTGGTTAGCTGCTTAGGCGCTGGCCGTGGTATTTCATTACCGGCATTAGGTGTAAGTTCGTCACAAGTTGCATTTAAAGGTGCATCTGAGTATGCAGCAGTGCGTGAGCAATTTGGTTTAGCCATTGGTCAGTTTGAAGGTATTCAAGAAAAACTAGCAGACATTGCAGGTAAAACTTACCTACAAGAAGCAATGCGAGTACTGACAACTGAAGGCTTAGGCATGGGCTTAAAACCATCTGTTGTTACAGCAATTGCAAAATACCACATGACAGAGATTGGTCGCGATGTACTTGATTCAGCAATGGATATCCAAGCCGGTAAAGCGATTCAAAATGGCCCGCAAAATACATTAGCCAGTGGCTATGTGGCACAGCCTATTGCTATCACTGTAGAAGGTGCAAACATTCTAACTCGTAACCTAATGATTTTTGGTCAAGGTGTTATGCGTTGCCACCCATATTTACAGTCTATGGTTGAGTCAATCCACAGCGAAGATAAAAACGCAGATAAAGAATTCAACAGCATTTTACGTAAAACAGTAGGCTACAGTGTAGGTAACAGCTTACGTGCATTCCGTTTAGGTGTTTTACCATTTACCGCGGGCGCAGAGTCTAAATTGCCAGAAGTACGCGAATACGAAAAAGCAGCGCAAAAGTTATCTGCAAAACTTGCTGTTTATGCTGACTTCTCGTTACTAGTGCTAGGCGGTAAACTTAAGCAAGCTGAAATGCTTTCAGCACGCTTAGGTGACGTGATGAGCTTTTTATATGCGGCGATGGCATCAATCAAGTACTACGAGCAAAAAGTAGCGAGCAGTGAGCGTGAGCAAGCATCGCCATACTTCCACTATGCAACTCGTTTTGCTTTACAAAGCGCAGAAGAAGCATTGCACAAGTTTTTAGATAACTTCCCAGCAAGCGGTACACGTAAGTTTATGCGTTTCATTACCATGAACTACTCAACTAAAATGCCAAAGATCAGCGATGACTTAATCCGTGAACTATCTAAGCAAGCACAGCTAGATACAGCGTTTAAAAAGCAAATCACGCATCTAGTTAAGCCAGTTGAAGGCGACGGTCATCATATTAATG
This sequence comes from Pseudoalteromonas atlantica, assembly GCF_043641955.1. GTDB lineage: Bacteria > Pseudomonadota > Gammaproteobacteria > Enterobacterales > Alteromonadaceae > Pseudoalteromonas > Pseudoalteromonas atlantica_A. Next base: position 626,973 of record NZ_JBHZRV010000001.1, on the reverse strand, counting down.
AGCAAGCATACCAAGCTAAAATGGCGTGTTTAGACTTACTTGCAAAAGTTAAAAAAGCATTACGCAGCAAAACAATCAAGCCAGGTATTCGTTTTGCCTTAACACTTGATAATGCGCTTGTAGCTAACATCATCACAGAAGATGAATATGCAAAATTAATTGATTACAACAAAAAGCGTGAACGCGCAATTCGTGTTGATGAGTTTGATTTTGACTTAAACTTGTTAGATGAAAATGCAAAGCCAGTAAACCCACTGAAAAGCGTTGTTAATCAGTAATATTTGATTTAATTCAACAATGTTAGCGCCCAGCAGTTCGGGCGCTTTTATATTCAAAAGCCCATACAAAATTGTATGGGCTTTTTTGTTTGTGATATCAAATTACTCGTGCCATTTAAAACGAAATGGATAAACCCACACAAATAGTAAAGGACGGTAAAACCCTCAACTTTACCTATGGTCCGCAGCATATGCGCTTTAAACAAGTAAATGGCAGCGTGACTACTTTTTACAGTGATAAATTGTATGAAGAAGAAATCGACGGCACAAACACTACCTGGCGTGCCTACATAGACGACATCGCCGTAATAAGCCAAACCACCCATGAAGGCGCAGCCATCCGCTATACTCACCGCGACCGCCTAGGCAGCGCACGGGTATTTACCGACCACAACGGCCAAGTAGAAGCAGAGCGAAACTACGACCCATTTGGTAAACCTCGCCTAGCCAGTGGTGGGTTAAAAAATCCAGCTAAAGAAGATGATTTAGAGGATACTAAAACACGAAGAGGCTTTACCGACCACGAACATTTAGATAATGTAGAGCTTATTCATATGAACGGGCGGGTGTATGACTATAACCTTGGTCGGTTTATGAGTGTTGATCCGTTTATTCACCTTCAAGGTGGCAGTCAGGGAATTAACCCTTATTCGTACATCATGAATAATCCATTGTCGGGGACTGATCCTACTGGTTATTTACCTGAAACAGCTGAGTTTGACGTTGACGATATAAAAAATATAGAAATCTACGAAGACGGCTCAATTACTGTCAACTTTAACAACGGAGCTGAGAGCGCGAGTTTTTCAAATGTAACTATATCTGACGGAGTTAATACTGTTGATATAGGAAGCCAAGTATCAATTGCTAAAAGAGATGCTGCTATTGCTCAGGATGTGTACAGCGAGAAAAGCACGTTTGGGAAAGATTCAAATCTGCAAAGACTCGGCCAAGAAAAGCTGGAAGAACTGGGACTGGATGGTTTAGATTTCAATGATGACGAATCTGGGTTTCAATCTGCTCTTTATCATGACTCTGAAAGAGATGAATACATTTATGCTTTTGCGGGTACTCAAGATGCTAAAGACTGGGCAGCAAATGGAGCGCAGATTGAAGGGGAATATTCAAAGCAACATGATTTAGCCCAGTACAACACTGGAATCATAAGGCAATCTCTTGGCGTTAACAGTGACAACCTGTCTACTACGGGGCACTCTTTGGGAGGAGGATTAGCCAGTTTGAGTGCAATGAAGTATTCATTAAGATCCTCTACGTTTAATGCTGCTGGTTTACATCACAATAGTATTCACGGCTTTCGGGCAAACAACGGAAGTACCACAAATATAATGGCTTACTATTTTGAATACGATATTGTTTCCAGAGCGCAAGATCTTCTGCAGTTTGCTCCAGCTGCTCTGGGCAATCGTGTAATGCTTCAACCAGCATTCAACATTAGACCAACTAACCAAGGCGATTGGCTACGCGCACACGGTATTGATGAAATCAGAAACTCATTGGATAGATTATGATGACAGTTAATTGCAGCCTACTCTCGACTATATCGATCGTATGTTTATTTTTCCTAATTGGTTGTGGTGATACTAAAGAGGAATTTTTATCAGTGGAACCCAAAGGGCAAACTTTGGTGAAAAATGGTCATTCAATTAACCATAGATTAGCTAAAGCTATAAATGAAAGTGACAAAGAAGCTTTTAATGCGGCACTGGAGGAAGGAGCAGATCCAAACGCAAAGCTTGATAATGGTGGCAGCCCTCTAAGTTTATCTACCATAAATTTCGACCACTATTATTTCAACGAACTCCTTAAAGCGGGGGGGGATCCGAATTTATACAAAGATTCGGCAAATAAAAATCTTATTTTTGAAGTTTTAGGGCCAGATAGAAGGGAACACCTCAGGGTGCTGTTAAAGTTTAATCCAAATCTGGATGTTAAAGATGGCGTTGACAGCAGTCCACTTATTTATGCGGCAATTATCAGTAATTATGAATCAATGAAAATTTTGATTGAGTATGGAGCTGATAAAACGGCAGTAAATAGATTTGGGTACAGTGCACTTGACGTAATCAAAGACAATGCAACAAGAGAATGCCTTCATAATGAATGTCCTTTATTAAATGAATTAAAGGAGCTGCTTGAAAAGAGCAGAGACTAGGGTCACCCATTAGAAAGTTCCGGTCAAGCAGGCAGCTGTGTTTTCTTGATCTTTTTATTCAAAAAACCAAGCGACAAATAAAGAAGACACCCATGCTAATGTTTGTATTTTTTATATTTTGCACTAACTTTTAATTAGTGCAAAATATGATTAGGGTGTCACATGGCAATTGCAAGAAAGCGTCAAGTAAGTTTGGTTGATACAAAGTATTATCACTGTATTTCACGTTGTGTTCGACGTGCTTTCTTGTGCGGTGAAGATCGTTTTACAGGTCAGTCTTTTGAGCATCGCAGAGGCTGGGTTGAAGATAAGCTGCTTGGATTAGCCAAGGTATTTTGCATTGATGTATGTGCTTATGCAGTCATGAGTAACCACACTCATTTAGTGCTGTATGTTGATGATAAAAAAGCGGAGCGGCTAAATGATAAAGCGATTGTTATTCGCTGGCATAAACTGTGTAAAGGCACCTTGCTAACGCAAAAATACGTACAAGGTGAAAAGCTAAGTAAAGCAGAACTCATCTTTTTTAATCAAACGGTCAAACAGTATCGCGAACGCTTATCAAGTATTAGCTGGTTTATGCGGTTGCTAAATGAAGATATAGCGCGCAAAGCAAATAAAGAAGATAACTGCACAGGTAGGTTTTACTCGCTGCCATCCATGGCGCTCACCCTTCGGGCCGCCTAAGGCGTTCAAAGTTGTTCCTTACAATTTTGTGGGAAGGAAGGTTCAAGTCACAAGCGCTGCTTGATGAAGCCGCACTCGCCGCCTGTATGGCATACGTTGATTTAAATCCTATCAGAGCAAAAATGGCGCAAACACCGGAAGCATCGGACCACACAAGCGTACAAAAACGATTAGAAAGCGTAACAGAAGGCAAGCAACCAAAAAAACTATTGCGTTTTGCCGGCATGCCACGTCAAATTAAACCAAAAGGATTACCGTTTGAACTTAAATCCTACCTTGAACTGGTTGAATTAACAGGGCGTTGTATACGAGAAGGCAAGCGCGGGTATATTGAAAGCACACATTTACCTTTACTAGAAAGAGTCAATATTTCCCCAGAAAACTGGTTAAAACTGACTACGCAATTTACGCGGGTATTTCATGGCGCAGTAGGTAGGACGACCTCACAAGACAGTTACTGTGAAAACTTGAACAGAAAACGGCGTAGCAACGTCAGCAATAGCGAAAAGTTACTGGCATAAAGTTAAAAGCCTTCAATAAAGAATGAAAACTGCAATCATGCAGTTATTTTTATGCGTGTAATTTAGGTGTAACAGTGATAAACGCTCACTTAATGAGCGATGTGTTAGTGAAAACAGAAAAGAAATAAGTTTTTAGTCCAAAAGAGTAAACTTAGTCGCACAGTCATATTTACTTAATTAAAGTGGCTGTCTAGATTATTTATAATTAAAGTGGCTGTCTAGTTTATTTACGATTCTAGAGCCCTATGCGCGGTTATATTTAGTTTTTTATGATAATTAGTGTGCTGCTTTTATACCTTTATACAAAAGCGGCACTCTGGATTTAATTTATGATTTGCCTAACCAGTAGCTGTTTTGGTAGATATTTTCCTTGTACGTTGATTCGCTATAATCGTACACGCGTTGCCAAAACAAACGGTCTAACAAGTAGTTATTGCCATCTTTGTGGAGTAACTTAAAGTTAATAAGGGAAAGGTATGTACCTGTTTCATTTGCTAAAATGCTGGTTTTACAGGTTGTAAAATCAGTTGCTTCTGGGCAGTTTGACATCATTGCAAATGTAATGCTGTTATCTTCTTCAAATTGCCAGTATGTGTTTGGTTCTAAGCTAGAAGAATTTGTAAGCCCATTTTGTGCAAAACTTAGGAAAGAACCGGTATTGTCATCATTTAAATACCAGTAAGCTGAACTGTAGCCAGAGTTATAGTCTTCGCGCAGGTAATTAAAGAAATGTTTGTAATCTGCGAGTGTTACCTCTTCTTCATCGATTACCTCAAGAAGTGGGTAACCTAGCATAGTATGGCGTTGCTCTTTATTACGTGCATGCGCTACGATTGTTTGCCCATCAAAAAGCTCAAAGAAATGTAATGTCGATTCTTCACCATTGCCTGATACTTTGATTGTCTCGCCATTATTATCAAGGCTTAAATGCCAATTAAACGTCTCGCCCGTTTTTGGGTTGTCAAAGGATACGGTTGCATTGTCATTTGCAGAGACTAAAAAGCTTGAAGGTACATACCGAATAGCAAGGCCTTCACCTGTGTCTACTTGCCCTTGTATGAGGCGCCCTGTATAGCGTTTGCCTGTTTCTAGTGTTGGCACTGCCATAGGCTTTATTACCCTTACAGCAAAAATGCTTTCTTGCGTGTCCATAGCAGCGAGTAGTTCAGGTGTTTCAAGAATGTTATTGGCTGTTAAGTCATCATGGTAGCTTAATGAATGAGATAACTTGAGCACGAGGAATTCATTAAATTGCGCTACCACATCGGCATGCTCTAGGTTTACATCAAACTGCGCATTAAACGTATTTCCTTCATTATTTTTTTGAAGCTTATCAATGGTGGCAACTGTTTTAGCTGAGTTTATTGTGAGTCGAGTACCTTGTAATACAGCAGAGAAGTCGACGTATTCTGTGTCTGTTGTTGTACCCGCGCTATCATACATAGGTAACGAAATTGCAATTTGCGTTTCAAAAAAGCTGTCTTCACTTTCTGCGTTTAAGTGACTCACTATCTTGTATGATGAAATTGAGTGATTAGTGTAATACCCCGAAGAAATAGCCGAAGGAATATCTTTATAAAGCGTGACTACTTCACCTTTATCTTCAGTCACATTAAAAAATTCAACGCGAATCGCATCATCACGCTTTGCAAGCACATCAATTTCTATTAGCTCTCTTTGCGCACAGCCGTCTCCAATACAATTTGGTACGAACTGCGTGCTTAACGTTATTACGTCAGGATTGCTCCAGTAAAAGCTACTTAAAATATTGTCATTAAATAGTACGCCTCTCTCTTCGTTTGCAAACGAAATCAGTATATCTTGATTTGCTGTATGCCAACTACCCATGATTTCACTGTTGGTCAGTTCAATGGGTTGCCATGCTTCACGATTTTCTGCCACATTAACAAACAACTGATACTGATTACTTGCTTGTCCGTCAGATATTTCAACAGTAAACGTATGGTTATTAACCTCAAAAAGGCTGGGGTTGATATTAAATGTTGCTTGGTTATTTTCAGTGCTTACCGTTATCCATTGTGGTTGATTAATAATGGTTGCACTAATTTCATCGCCTTGCTGGTCATAAAGGTCAACAACCAGGCTAGCCGTTTCAAGAGCTTTACTGTTAATTGATAGTGTTCCAGAGAGTGTGGGGGGGGTATTTATTTCAATAGGAATTGTGTCGTCTGATGTATCTTCACAGGCTGTTAAAACTAAAGCAAGAAGAGGCACACTAATTAACTTTTTCATTTATGTCCTTTTAATTTTGTTATTTTGTTGAAAATTACCTATAGAAGGTATTTTAGTCAACAGTGTTTGTAACTAATCGTAAACGCTATCTAACTTAATTAAATGAAGTTTTTATTAAAGCGGTTTAATTGGGAGGATCTCGTGCTTCGATATTTCCAATGTAGGTTTTTATATAACCTTATTAATTATTTATGGTGCTATTTAGGCTTTTGCTGTCTTAAAATCATATCAATTTAGCCACAAACTTTTCTCAGATTCTAAGCGCCTAATGCGGCCTCGCTATCTTGTTAATATATTTATTCATAGTGTTATACTTTACGTTTTTTAAATGGTAGAGCTTTTAATAAATGCACAGTAAGTTACTAAATCGTCATTATAATAGTGTCAACTTGCAAGAGGTCATTACATCCTTATGGAGTGGCTGTGGCGAGATAGCTCGCTATAAATTGGATGAAAAGTCCTGTGTTGTGAAGTCAATCAATGTGCCTAAACACATTGAGCACCCACGTATCAAACAAAGTCAGTTTGCAATAAACCGTAAACAACAGTCTTATGAGGTTGAGTTTACATGGTATCGCGATTATAGCAGTTTACTTCCAGTGCAATCACGTGCTTTGGAGTGTTTTAATACCATTAACTATAAACAGTTATTTGCTCTTGTGTTTGCTGATTTTAAGGAGCATGGGTATGACAATGCAACTTGTTGCCCTGAGCATATTTTGGCAATTATAAAATGGTTGGCTTATTTTCATGCATTTAATTTGGACTCTCAGGCAGATGGTTTGTGGCAACAAGGTAACTACTGGCACCTAAGTACACGACCGGATGAATTTGAAAAAATAACTGATAATGAGTTAAAACAAGCGGCACCTATCATTGCAAGTAAGATTCAAGACTGTCCATTCCAAACTTTGATTCATGGCGATGCAAAACTCGCTAATTTTGCAATTAATCATCAAACACTAGACGTACTCGGTTATGATTTTCAGTATGTCGGTAAGGGCATTGGCACTGTTGATTTAATGTACTTTTTGGGCAGTTGTTTGGATGAGAAAACATTAATAACTGATGCGAATAAGTACACAGCACTTTATTATGAACACCTAGGTGATGCGATTAATTACTTTGAAAAATCGTGTGATGCACAGTCAGTAATTGAGCAGTGGCAATCACTTTGGCCTGATGCATGGGCTGATTTTTATCGGTTTTTAGTGGGGTGGAGCCCGTGCCATTGGAAAATAAATAGCTACATGCTAAACCAGTATCAAGCTGTTATTCAAAAAATAAATAGGAAGTAGTTTAATGCAAAAGCAGATACGTTGGGGAATGATAGGATGTGGTGCGGTGACTGAAGTCAAAAGTGGCCCGGCATATCATAAAACACCAGCATTTGAGTTATACGGTGTAACACGGCGTGACCAAGCACTCGCTAAAGATTATGCATTGCGCCACAAAATACCCTGCGTGTACGCCAGTGCAGATGAACTGATCAATTGCCCTGATATAGATGCAGTTTATATTGCTACGCCACCTGATAGCCATTTAGCATTGGCTTTAAAAGTAGCTGAGGCGGGTAAACCGTGTTGCATTGAGAAGCCATTAGCGCCAACATATCAGCAAAGCAAGCAAATTATGGATACTTTTGCAGCTAAAAATATTGCTGTATTTGTTGCTTACTACAGGCGTTCATTGCCACGTTTTAATAAAGTGAAGGCACTTATTGAAGATGCTGCAATTGGAAATGTGCGGCACATTACTTGGCATCTTAATAAACCTGCAAATCCACTTGATTTATCAGGCACATATAATTGGCGCACAGATAAACAGGTCGCACCGGGAGGCTATTTTGATGACTTAGCCAGTCATGGCTTAGACTTATTTGCATATCTATTGGGTGACTATGAGGCGGTATCAGGTATTGCAACAAATCAACAAAAATTATATGACGCTTTTGATGCTGTCTCAGCTTGTTGGCAGCATAAAGCAGGTATAACTGGCTCAGGTAGTTGGAATTTTGGTGGTTTTTCACGGTTTGATGATGTGGTAATTTACGGCTCAAAAGGAGAAATACGCTTTAGTGTATTTGATGAGTGTGATATCCGTGTTATCACTGAACAAGGCAGCGAGAGTTTTACAATTGCAAACCCAGATAACATTCAATTATTTCATGTGCAAAACATGGCTGAATCACTATGTAATAGTCACCCTCATCCCTCTACAGCGCAAAGTGCAACACATACTAGCTGGGTCATGCAGCAAATTCTTAACTCATAACTTGCTATTGTTTAAATTGTGTTATTAATGCCTGAATTATTAGCTCTTTTTCAGGCTCAGGAAATACCTCAGAATGCGCGTTGATTATTTGCTGTTGTATCTGCTTTGTTTGCAAAGCGCTATCAAATAGTTCAATAACTTTTTGGCCCTGCTCTGACTTCGCGCAGGCAATGTAACCAAAAATGGCGTCATTAGCGTTTTCAATTGTGAGGTATAGTGCGCTGTTTGTTTGCATGTCTTTTTCATGTCTTGAGATAAAAACAGCACTGTATTCAATAATTGCATCTACCTTATTTTCAAACAACATTTTACTTAAACGGTATGCACTCGTGGTTCCTGGCAATGATAAAAATGACTCAGGGTGTTCATCAATGTACTTATCAATAAGGTGCCCATATGATCGGCCACTTGTGATCCCTATGGTTAATTTATATTTGTTCACTGCATCAGATAAACTAAGGCTAACAGGTAATTCAGGGCGATTTAGAACAATCAAGCGGTTTGCAGGAAATGCCATAATGGGGTAGCGGGTAAAAATAGCATTTTTCATACGCTCAGGTTTTTTAACTTTATTGTACAAGCACACATCTTTAGACGTATGCAGTTGTTGCCATTCTCGCATACGGCTTGCAGGCGCGAACTGGAGGGTTATTTTTCCTTTTAATACCTTTTCTATAGCCAGCATGTGAACAGTTGCTATATTTTGAGGATCATCGCCTAACTGTGGTGCAAAATCAGTCATTAATTGAACTGTATAGGGTTTGGGCTCGGCTGTTAACAGCCAGGAAGTTAAGATAAACAAAATATAAAAATAACGCAGGTGTCTGTTCATATTGAAATCGCTTCTTTGTTTATAGCTTAATTATAGATTGTTTAAACCAAAATTTATTCTATTATTGTGTTTATGAGTATAAAACAGTCTAAATGAGGATAACTAAACAAAAAAACACACACTTTTTAGGCATTAGCTAAATTTTTAAAAGTCTCGTTGGAAATTTTACGTTAAAATAAACTAAGTTTATCTTTCTATCGGGCAACAAAATGACAATCCATGTAATCAAACATCCTCTCGTTCAACATAAACTTGGTTTAATGCGTGAATACGGTATCAGTACTAAAAGCTTTCGTGAGCTTTCATCTGAAGTCGGTACGCTATTAACTTACGAAGCAACAAAAAACTTACCACTTGAAAATGTCGAAATTCAAGGATGGGATGGCAATAATCTGGATGTTGAGCATATTAAAGGTAAAAAAATTACCGTCGTACCTATCCTAAGAGCCGGTCTTGGTATGATGGACGGTGTTATGCAATTACTGCCTGCGGCTAAAGTAAGTGTCGTTGGCCTTCAGCGTAATGAGGAAACCCTAGAGCCAATTCCTTATTTTGAAAAGCTGGTAGGTAAAATTGATGAACGTTTAAGCCTTGTTATTGATCCTATGCTTGCAACAGGTGGGTCAATGATTGCTACTATTGATATGCTTAAAAAAGCAGGGTGTAAAGAGATTAAAGTAATAGTGTTAGTGGCAGCACCCGAAGGTGTAGAAAAAACTTTAGCTGCGCACCCTGATGTTGAAATTTTTACCGCTTCTCTTGACTCTCACTTAAATGAAAAAGGTTATATCATCCCTGGTTTAGGTGATGCTGGCGATAAAATATTTGGCACCGTTTAGGCTATTACTGTGACTAAAAATAGTGTGAAACAAGAATCTGCATTTTCTATAAAAACCATCTTAACTGGGGCGCAAATGTTATTTGTCGCCTTTGGGGCGCTCGTGTTAGTGCCACTTTTAACAGGTCTTGATCCGAACGTTGCGTTGTTTACGGCTGGCATTGGCACCTTGTTATTCCATGTTGTGACTAAAGGGCAAGTTCCAATCTTTCTAGCGTCTTCTTTTGCTTTTATTGCACCGATAATAGCGTGTGTGCAAATGTGGGGCGTGCCTGCGACTATGGGTGGCTTAATGGCTGCAGGTTTCGCGTACATGCTGCTTAGCATTTTAGTTAAATTAAAAGGCGTAGCAACATTACACAAAATTTTGCCTCCTGTTGTTGTTGGGCCTGTGATCATGGTGATTGGTTTAGCTTTAGCACCGGTGGCAGTCAATATGGCAATGGGCAAAAGTGGTGATGGCTCGGTACAGCTCATTGCTTATGAGCAAGCAATTTGGGTGGCTGCATTTTCATTGTTAGTGACATTGATATTTGCTGTATGGGGAAAAGGCGTATTTAAGCTTATCCCTATTTTAGCGGGTGTAGTAGCAGGTTATAGCTTGTCATTGGCACTTGGAATAGTACAGTTTGACGCAGTCAGTAATGCACAGTGGATTGCTATGCCCGCATTTACTTGGCCAGAATTTAAATGGCAGGCAATACTCTTTATGGTCCCTGTTGCTATCGCCCCTGCCATAGAACACATTGGCGATATGATGGCAATCAGCCAAGTTACAAATAAAGATTACCTTAAAAAACCAGGCTTGCATCGCACCTTATTTGGTGATGGTTTAGCCACTACAGCCGCGTCTATTTTTGGTGGGCCACCTAATACTACCTATTCAGAGGTAACAGGTGCTGTGATGCTAACACGTAACTTTAATCCTAAAGTGATGATATGGACGGCCATAATCGCGATTGTTTTGGCGTTTGTCGCTAAGATGGGTGCTGGTTTACAGACTATCCCTGTACCTGTAATGGGCGGTATTATGATTTTACTATTCGGCTCAATAGCAGTTGTTGGCCTTAACTCGTTAGTTAAATCTGGTGAGGATCTCACTGCGCCACGTAACCTATCCATAGTTGCACTTATTTTGGTATGTGGGATTGGCGGTATGCATATTGGCGGCAGTGAGTTTAGCCTGCAAGGCGTGAGTCTATGCGCTATTTTGGGAATTGTGCTTAACCTTGTGTTACCAAAGGCTGAAAAGCCCGCGTAGTTTTGAACAAAGTGTTAATTTTTTGCACCATGATAGCGCATTTAATATGCGCTATTTTTTTAACCTCATAAAAAATAAAGAAAACTAAAATTGGTCTAGTAACTGCATTTACCTTATTCAATCGCATGCCATACTTTTTGGAGAATCTATGCAAGAGGCGAATATAGTGGATATTACTCCGTTTTTAGCAAAACATCAGCTACCCCTTAAATACCAATATTTAAGTGAGCAATATTTTATTCCTTTAGCTGAAGATATAATTAGTGCCAAACCCACAGACCAAGCAATTTTAGTTGGCATTAATGGTTGCCAAGGCTCAGGAAAAACTACTTTGGCCGATTTTTTAGTTACTTGGATCAACAGTAACACTGAGTTTAATAGTATTAGTATCTCGATTGACGACTTTTATCATAGCCGTTCACACAGAGCTGAGCTTGCAAAAGGTGTGCATCCATTATTTACCACACGGGGAGTGCCTGGAACTCATAACGTAGCACTTATGGCAGATACCATTACTAATTTACTTGCCGGCAAAACTAATATCGCTTTACCTGAGTTTGACAAGCAATCAGACGAACCTGTTGCAGAAGACAAGTGGATTAAAAATACCACACCGATTGATATAGTCATATTTGAAGGGTGGTGTGTAGCAAGCGCAGCACAACAACCGTACCAACTTGAGTCACCGATTAATCAGCTTGAAGACAAAGAAGATAAGGAAGGAGTGTGGCGCAGATGTATTAACAGTTGTTTAGCAAATGAATATAGAAACGTATTTAGTTTAATTGATTACCAAATTATGCTCAAAGCGCCTTCGTTTAAAGCTGTTTATGGGTGGCGGCTGGAGCAAGAGCAAAAACTGCTAGCAAATAAAGGCGTGGGGCAGGGTACGTTTGATGAAACCAGCCTTGTCAGATTTATTTCACACTTTGAGCGAATTACCCGAGAAAACTTGAAGGTCATGCCTGAACATGTGGATGCGTTACTCACTTTGGATAAAGCGCGTGACATAACTTCTATGGTTTTAAAGGCCGATACTATCGCCGCACCACTTATTTTTACAGATTTAGACGGCACCTTACTTAATCATGATGATTATGACTGTGCGGAGATTCAGCCTTTCTTAGCAAAATTGACCGCTGCTGGCATTAGTGTAGTTTTTAATACCAGTAAAACATTTGCTGAAGTAACCGATTTACAATCCACTCTCAATCACCATCAACCATTCATCACCGAAAATGGCTCGGCTGTTTATATACCAAAGAATTATTTTGCTATTAAACCAATAGGCTGCGAAGAGCTTGATAAATATTGGCGTTACCCGTTAGCACCTAGTTGTAAAAGCTTACATGCTGATTTAAAAAAGCATGCAAGTGACTTAGCTCATTGTTATCAGTTGTTTAGTGAGTTAACCCCGTCAATGGTTGCATCTCTTACTGGGTTAGATATCACAAAAAGTAAACTCGCCTTAGCGCGTGAATACTCAGATCCCATTTACTGGCAAGGCACTGATCAGCAGCAGCATGATTTTTTAGCTCGGATGGAGACACTGGGTTATGAAGTGCTAGTCGGCGGGCGTTTTATCCATGTCAATAAACAAACAAATAAGGGCAAGGCGCAAAACTGGCTATTAAATCAATTTAAACATCACTACCGCCACCCATTTACGACGATAGCTTTGGGTGATAGTCAAAATGATATGGCTATGCTTGATGAAGCAGATATTGCAGTTTTGATCACCAACCCAAAAAGCAAAGCAAAAGCTAAATTATCCCATAAACCATGGCGTATTAGCGATAAACCAGCACCACAAGGCTGGATTGACGAAGTCACTGACATCAACATTATTAAGGCGCATATAGCACCGAAACAGGAGCAATCTCATGGCTGATTTTTATCAAAATGGCATTATAACTACGTTACATAATATTGCTGATCGTCCCGTAGAAGAGCTAGAAGCAGAGCTGGTGGGTTTTTCTAAACACCGTCCAATGGGTTTGATTTTACCCTCACTTTATAGTGAACTTGAGGGACCTGCGCTACAAAATATTGTTAGAGAACTCAAGCATGTGCCTTATTTGTCGCAAATTACAATTGGCTTAGATAGAGCTGATGAATCGCAGTATCGTCGCGCGTTGCAATTTTTTACAGAGCTTGACCAGCCACATAAAGTTTTATGGAATGAAGGACCAAGACTGCAAGCCTTAGATAAAGAGCTGCAGCAGCTTGGTGTGGCTCCCCGCGAACTTGGAAAAGGCCGTAATGTTTGGTATTGCATGGGTTACAAGTTGGCAACTGCCAAGGTAGAGTCGATTGCATTACATGACTGCGACATTTTAACTTACGATCGCGGTTTACTTGCACGATTGATTTACCCGGTTGCACATCCTCGTTTTAATTATGAATTCTGTAAAGGTTTTTATCCTCGCACGGCTGATGGCAAAATAAATGGCCGTGTTTCGCGTTTGCTGGTAACACCACTATTGCGCTCATTTAAAACAATTTTAGGTAGTACAGATTATTTGGAATATATGGATTCATTCAGATATCCATTAGCGGGTGAGTTTTCGTTTCGCCGTGATGTACTCAATGATATTCGGATTCCCAGCGATTGGGGCTTAGAAATTGGTGTTTTATCAGAGATGTACCGCAATTATTCTCATAACCGTTTATGCCAAGTGGATATTGCAGATAATTATGATCACAAACATCAAGATCTATCGCTTGATAATCAAGCCGCAGGTTTATCTAAAATGTCGATTGATATAACAAAGGCATTGTTTCGTAAACTTGCAACGCAAGGTGTTACATTTACCACTGAAACCATACGCTCACTAAAAGCGACCTATTACCGTATCGCATTGGATTTCATTGAGACATATCATAACGACGCTATGATGAATGGTTTAACCCTTGATATTCATCAAGAGGAAAAAGCGGTCGAAATGTTTGCCCAAAATATAATGAATGCTGGCCAGCACTTTTTACAGCACCCGATGGAAGCGCCGTTCGTGCCGAGTTGGAACCGTGTTGCCTCAGCCATGCCAGACGTATTTTCACGTTTAGAAGAAGCCGTAGAGCTAGATAATAAAGAGTTTTCATAAAAGAATGGGGTAGGGATATGAGTAAAGCGTTATTTGAACAACGGGTTGAGCAACATTTAGCAAGCATATACGAAGGTGTTGATTTATGCATGAGTATTGATGCACTAGCAAGTATGTTGATCACTACCATGTTAAAAGATGATCCTGTTCGTGACCCTACACCCCATAAAAATCGCTGGGATCAGCAAGACGTTATATTAATTGCTTATGGTGATTCAATTATGCGTTATGAAGCGAAAGAGCAGGCCGTGCCGGTTCCCAGTGAGCCACCTTTGCATACTTTACATCGTTTTATGAAAAATCAATGTGCAGGCACTATCAATGCTTTACATATACTGCCTTTTTATCCTTTTAGTTCAGATGAAGGCTTTTCGGTAATGAACTACGTTCAAGTAAATGAAGCACTGGGAAGCTGGGATGATATTCAAGCAATTGCACAAGACGTAAAATTAATGGCTGATCTTGTGATTAACCACTGTTCTAGTCGAAGCCGCTGGTTTGAAAATTTTTTACAAGGTAAAGAGCCCGGCGTAAGCTACTTTAAAACGGCTAGCTTAGAAGATGATTTGTCAAATGTGGTACGCCCTCGAACGTCACCATTATTAAACAGCGTTCAAACTGCACTTGGTGAGCGCCACGTGTGGTGCACTTTCAGTCCAGATCAAGTGGATTTAGACTTTGCAAACCCGTTAGTGTTAAATGAATTTGTGGGTATTATTCGCCATTATTTAGATAACGGGATTAAAATATTTCGCCTAGACGCGGTAGCATTTTTATGGAAGGAGCTAAATACGTCCTGCATAAACTTACCGCAAACTCATGAGGTGATCCGTCTTCTGCGCACGCTAATCGAGCATGTCGAGCCAAGCGCCATTATTATTACAGAGACCAATATTCCTAATCGTGAAAACTTATCTTACTTTGGTAATGCTAACGAAGCGCACTGTATTTATAATTTTTCATTGCCGCCGCTGTTGCTGCATACATTATTAAGTGGTGACAGCAAAGCATTAAAGCATTGGATGATGAGTATGCCGCCAGCCCAAAACGGGACAGCCTATTTTAACTTTATTGCCTCACATGATGGTATTGGTTTAAGGCCAGTTGAAGGCCTGCTAAATGAAGATGAAATAGGTCATATGGTTAACACGGTTAGTCGCTTTGGTGCCAAAGTATCGATGCGAACAGCAAACAATGGCACAAGTTCGCCGTATGAACTCAACATTGCGCTATTCGATGCTTTACAAGGGACTCATAAAGGAGTCGATAAATGGGGATTGGATCGGTTTATCTGTGCACATGCAATCATGTTTGCTCTAGAAGGCATACCTGGGCTTTATATTCACAGTCTTTTGGGGACAACCAATGATTACGCACGTTTTGAAAATAGTCAGCATAATCGGTGTATAAATCGTCACCGTTGGCAAGAATCTGCTTTGCTTGAAAAATTATCAGATGAGTCAAGTCATCATTATCATGTGTATAATAGTATTAATAGTTTGTTGTCTATTCGCAAGCAACAGGATGCGTTTCACCCGAATGCAACGCAGTTCACTTTGCATTTAAGCGGCGCTTTATTTGGCTTTTGGCGACAAAGTATCGATCGTCGCCAAAGTGTATTTTGCGTTTATAACATCAGTGATGAGTCACAGACTCTGCTGCTTGCCGATTTAAACTTAATAGACACAGAGCAATGGTTTGAGTTAATAAATGATGAGCCTGTTTGTAATGAACATCAAAGTATTGAGCTCAAACCGTATCAAGCATTGTGGTTATCTAATAGGCTATAGTTATATACCCAAGCAACCTCAAGATGCAGAATTCAGCATTTCACAGGTGTTTAATATTTAGGGGTTACATTGCAATTATGCTTTGGCTAAATGACTTTTTATTCTAACTGAACCGTTCATTTTTAGGTGCTTGGGGATGTAATAAAATCAATTGATTAGACTTTTAATAAAAGTATTCTTGATGTAATTTGTTACTTCAATTAGAAAAATGTAAATCCCCTTTACAGTCTTATTATTTAAGTTCTTTGAGGAGGTTTTCGACTGTAAATTCTTGCCAATTATCACTTGTTCTACTGAATTTTTTAAAATCTATTTCAGCTAAATTTGCTTTATTAATTCGTGATATCAATGGTTTGTTATGTTCACTTAAACGAGTAAAAATAGGGTATGTTTGATGAGGTATTGGCCAAGCCGCTGGGTTTTTATTGTGGTCATATAAGGTGATTAATGCATAGGCTCCTAATAAAACATGCCCACCAAATGAGACATCTAATGGTTGTAATGTTTTAGGTGTTGAGTCCCAGTTTATACCACCAACCCTAATTTTAGCTTCTTTATTGAGATTTTTAAGTGCTCGTTTTGCACCAAAGGCGATAGCATCATTTGCACACCAAATGAGGTTTATTTCTGGGGCTAACTGTAAAAATGCCATTGTTTTTATATAGCTTTCATTTTCAGACCAGTTAGCCACATCTTTCGCGATCAGTGTTACATTAGAGCGTGAGAGGTAATCCATTAGCCCTTTTGTGCGCTCTATTGAAGCTGATGTTGAATAATCACCAAGGAGTGCCAGCATATTGGCAGGTTCAGCTGAATGGGTTTTATGTTCCTTAAATAGGTCCTGCGCCAGCATACGGCCTACATTTTGATTATCAGGACTGATACTTCCTATTATATTGAGTCCATGTTCTTTCAGCACAACTAGCTTATTAGGCGAGGGCGGGTTAAGTAGAAAAAATATTGGAATATTTTTGGTATTTATTTTAGTTAAAAAGTCACCTGATACACTTTTTTCATCAACGAGTACTAAATAGTCAGGGTTCTCTTTAATTGCCTCTCGTATGAGATCTTTCATCAAAATATGATTGCGATTAGCATACTTAACGTTCAGATTAATCTCTAAATCATCAGCTGCGTTGTGCATAAGCTTTGCAACTTTGTACCAAAAGTTACCAGTGCTGTTCTCTTCTGTATGGGAGTCAGGGTAGCCCGGATTGACAAAGGTAACGTCAAGCGCATAGCTGTTAAATACAAACAATAAACAAATAAAACTCATTGTGTAACGATAAAATTGGGCTAGAAGCATTTGGTCTCAATTAAAACTTATACTTGTAAGTGCTTTTGTATAAAAAGTGATTTAGATGAAAACACTACAAAGGTTATATTTGCTTATGCGGTGCTATATAATACTAACCTTAGCACACTCACAGCAATAATCTTTTAGGGTTAATAAATGAAAGCATTTTTATGCATTGTAGTACTTATGTTTAGCCAATCAGCACTGTCAGCTGATGCAAACGAGTTGGAAACAACAATGAAAAATATGGGGCTTGCTTACAAGCAAACAGTGCAAGCAACTGATGTTGAGAAATTTAACTTTGCTATTGATGAGTTTATTAATTTGGTAGAGGAAAGTCAGCTTGCTAAGTTTAGCAAAGAAGCAGAAAAGTCAGTTAAAGGACTCGATAAAGTATTAGGTAAAGCTCAATTGGCAAAAAAACTTGCGAACGAACAAGGGTTGGAAGCGGCTAAAGTACCTTTAAGATCAATTGATCAATTACGTAAAGAGTATCATGAGCTGCATGAGCCACCTGGTTTTTGGGAACTATTATTTGGTAAATAACTTACAGAATATAGCTGTACGTAACCAAGTTACGGACAGCTAAAAGGGCGTAAGTTTACTTATTTTTTGCCTTTTTTCTTCATACCTTGTACTGCTTTAAAACGCGGGTTGTCTTTACAGATAACAAACACGCGTCCTTTCCGCTTAACTATTTGACAACCAGGTCGGTTTTTAGCGCTTTTAAGTGAGCTTAGTACTTTCATAAATTGTCCTTATTTAGTCGAAAGGTTTTTAAAGCGACGGTTAAATGCTGCAACACGGCCATCACTTGCAACCGTTTTTTGCTTGCCTGTATAGAAAGGATGAGAGTCACTAGAAACGTCAATCGGTACATACGGATATGTTTTACCGTCCAGTTCAATCGTACGATTCGTTTTAATTGTGGACCCGATGATAAAGTAACTGTCTGCTGCGGTGTCGTGAAAAGCAACCGTTTGGTATTCTGGGTGAATGTTTGGTTTCATGAAAAGCTCTATGCAATGTGATAGTGTATCAATTAATTTATATTAAATGAGAATCGTTTGCAAATTTTTTTTGCTCAATTAATATCAGTGGTGTTTGTAATTTATACAATTTAATCAAAAGATAAGCAGTCAGTATAAAAAAGCTGGCTATTGGGGTTTAGCCTGTTATAAATAAGATGTAACCAAGAAAAAGAAGGCAAGCTTTAGTATGAGCGAACAAATACCAAATACCACCAATGAGCAAGGCCAACAAATAGATCAAAGTGTTATGGATACATTGAGAAGTAAAGATAATTCATTACTTGCTCAACAGATTGATCCACTTAGTTGCACTCATAACGATATCGTTGAATTACTTGCGCAATACTTAGCTTTGAGCGATCAAGATGACGATGATTTATTTGATACTTGGTTTGATGGCTTAAATAAAGCGCAGCACACCGTTTTAAAGGTGTTTGAAGTTTACCGTGGCCAATTTGAGCATCAAGAGTCATAAAATAGATATTATTTCTGCGTTTACTTGCTGTAGTTAGCCATATAGTTGGGTGTTTAATTTTGGTTAAATATGGTTTACCTATTTAAGCAACAGTGCAAAACTATTGAGTTGGCTCTAAATTGAATAGTATTTTATTAACAATTGTTGGCTGTTTTATAACGCAAATACAGTGTATTGATTTCGTGCTACACTTAATTTTCATCTATTACTAAATGAGCAAAATGTTGCGTGTGAAAATATTTTTTATTTTATGTGTTGCCTTTTCCACAAAGGTAATGGCTATGCAAGAGCTTGTTTGGATTGAAGATGAATTAGATAAAAATTCCATAAATGTCAACCACACGACTTTCCAAGAGATAAAAACAAAGCTAGATTTGCCTATCAAATATGTACATGCAAATACTGCTCGTGCACTACGACTTTTGTCAGATAAAACACAACTGAGTTGTAGAGGTAATTTAAGAAAAACTGTTGAACGTGATGCTATGTTTGCGATGAGTAAAGTACCTCAAGTGGTATTCCCTGGATTGAGGTTATATAGCCATGTACCATTATCTGAATCGAGCACTGTTGATTTAAGAACGATTTCTGAGCCTGATTTACTTTTGGCAATACAACAAGCTCGTAACTATGGGTTTAATGTTAAGAGTATTGGAAAATTAGAAATACTAAATACTCATGCCAGCAAACGGTCAAGTTCGCTTGTAAAAATGTTTGAAAAGAAAAGGTTCGACCTTCTTCTTGAGTACCCTAATGTTTTTGCTCAGTATGCAAGCCAAGCTCTTTCTAATAAGGTTTTTGAATACTCTATTATACAAACAGGTAGCCATAGCCTAGGTTATATAGCCTGTACTAATTCTGTTGAAGGAAGGGCTTTGGTAAAAAAAATAGACAATGTCATTAAAGAAACCGCTCAAACAGACGCCTTTTTCTATTCGCAAGCACAATGGTTTAAACACAGTACCATTGCACCGCTTTACAATAGTGTATATAAAACAAATTTTTGATATTTATGCGAGCTTCTGAGCAACCGCACTATAGATAAAGTTTAAATCTAACGGCTCATTCGATAAGTAAGTAACCTGAAATCTGGATAATAAATCTATCTCCAGCGGCTACTTTTACCGCTAACAGTTTCCGGCTGGAGACTAATAAGTATATTTGTGATTTAATATCAATATATTAGTACATCTCTTAACCAGAGTTCAGGTTAAGTATTATTGAGTAAAATTAACTTCAAATATAGTTGAACGTTAAAATTAACTCTATCAGCCTCAGGGGGTTATTGAGTTAATATGTCTAGTTAAATGGGCGAAGTTTTCATTGTGTTCACCATCGGTATCTATAAAATTTACCTTAGTTTGGCTGTTAAATAGGGCTAGGGTTTATCAATAAAATTATTGTGTTTATTAATAGTATCTAATTTGCCTGTTTAACTTAAAATGCAATGTGCTCTAAATTTAAAGTTTGTGACAGCACGACGTATACATATATCTCTATACTGAATTTGTATGTTAAGTTGCTGTTTCATTACGCTTATCTATAAATAATAGAACAATTATTTCAGATGAAGTTATCACTGTTAATTGGGCAACTAAAGCAAGTAAAATCCCAACTCCTGCATGAATATCGAGCTCAACCCCGAATACCAAATAAGGCACTAATACAAAGCTCAAAACTGCAGAGCAGCCCCTAACACAAGCTGTTTCAAGATTATGATAATCCATAGATAAGAGATATATAATAAGGTATGGGGTAAGTAATAGATAAAAGCTTATTTCATTAGGCCTAAAATATTTAACGCAAATAGCAATAAATGAAGCAATAGCCAACACTTTTACAAAATAGGTGATTTTATTAATATTCATAGCTTTCCTTAGCATTTAAAGTTTTGTTGATGCAAAGTTTATCGCCTAACTATATTTCAATATAGTTCTCAGGCATTTAATTCTCATTCCTATGCATCATGGTGGAGTGACTTTATAACCTACAAACATTATTTTAATTGAAAAGGTTAAATAACAATCTCCATTTCCTAGGCTAAGCGTAGTTGTAAACACAAAAAATGCAAAAAAATAATACCGTATTTTAATTCAAGTCACCGCGCCACTTTAACTCATAAAAGTGATATACCGAGTAGCTTAGAGGTTAAAGGCTGATAATTGAGTACAGCTTAGAGAATGAGCAACTTTTTTAAGTTTGGCACTGTAATACAACTACTTAATTGATAAATCATATTTAAGCACAAGAGCTTCGATGTAGTGTGTTCTTAATGTGTGCTGTTTTTCATGTTCAGCGCCATGACTCAATGCACGATTTAGTAATTTCAGAGCTGGGTGAAGTCGTGCCCTCTCATCTTGATTGAGGCTAGCTTTAGTACGCAGTTCCGTAATGTCATCAACGACTAGGCGACCAATATCAACAGCGGCTATTTCATCAATTAATCCGTTTTGTGTAAGTACACCATATTTACTGCATAAAAATTGTTGCCATACTTGCTGTAAGTGCTCTTCAATTTCACTGCCAAATAGCTCTTCGTTAAAGACAAATCCTTGCTGCGCAAGCTTATTGAGTGCAGCCATATATTGTTGTGCAAAATAATTAAATGCATGACTGGATGATTCAATTTTTTGTTTAGCTAACCCTTGTCCCCAGTTCACACTACCGCGTGGGTAGTAGTCGTCATATTCTTCGCATTCATATAAACCAGAGTAGGAGCTGCAACTAAGGGTATTTTTAATGCAGTAGCTTGGCTTAGGAAATAATCCTGAATCCTGCCATTTTATGAGTGTTTCTTCGTCAATGGCTAGCGCTTGGCAGAGTTCTTCGCTGTGATAAAAGTGGGTCGCTAAAAATTGTGATAAACGCATAAAGTGGCACTCAAAGTTATAAAATATAAATACTGTTTATTTGTACAGTGCATTCTGAACCAGGGTCACACATAACACAAGTTATTTTATAATTTCATTATGCAGAACTCCCAAAATAAACCTATATATGTTACAAATACGGCAAGTTTTTTTAAGAATATATTTTTATGCGCAGCCTAGAACAAATTAAACAAGCAAGTCTTATTACAGCAATTAAAACCCCTTACTTATCAACGGGTGAAATCGACCTTGCGACTTATGATGACTTAGTTGAACAGCAAATTGCAGCGGGTGTTGATGGTATTGTTGTGGGTGGCACAACGGGTGAAGGCCAGTTAATGAACTGGGAAGAGCACTTAATGCTTATTGCTCACAGTGTAAATAAATACTCAGACAGACTTGTCATTGTAGGGAACACTGGCAGCAATAATACGCGTGAAGCAATTAAAGCTACGCAGTATGGGTTTGCAAGTGGTATGGATGCCTCGCTACAAATTAATCCTTATTATGGCCGTACTTCTATTGCTGGTGTGAAAGAGCACTTTAAACGCGTTTTAGCCATTGGTCCTGCTTTTATTTACAACGTTGCAGGACGAACTGGGCAAGATTTAACTCCTGACATTATTGAGCCTTTAGCACAACATGAAAACTTTATCGGCGTTAAAGAGTGCGGTGGCAATGAGCGAATTGATCATTATGAAAAGCAAGGTATTGCGTGTTGGTCTGGTAATGATGACGAAGCCCACAATGCACGACATACCTACAAAGCACATGGTGTGATTTCAGTTACTTCTAACTTGATCCCAGGATTGTTTCGTCAGTTAATAGATACAAAAAATGAAGAACTAAACAATTCGTTACAGCCATTAATGAATTGGTTGTTTTGCGAACCTAATCCGATTGCAATAAACACCGCATTAATGATGACAGGCGCTGTTAAGCCGGTATTTAGAATGCCTTACACACCGCTAAGCTCAGCACAACAAATTGAAGGTAAAACGCTTATAAACCAGCTTAGTGAGCAAGATGTTGTGGGTCGTTTCGCTGAGAATTTAGATATAGATACTGTATTGGTTTTATCTTAAATATTTCAGAACACTACTTTCAGCCGATAATAATATGGGCTGAAAGTAGTGTTATTGCCAATAGTAATTAAGCTTTAATTGCCACACTGATTCATTTGCATACTCAATAGCAAACCGTACATCTAAGTCTTGGTTAATTGGCAGTGACACTTCTAAATTCGCAATTCCTGGCAATTTATTGTGAAGGTAAGATTGCTCAAACGATGCTCTGAGTTTTAAGCCTGAATTACTGCCAGTGATAATGCCTGCTTCAACTGAAGAATCATAAAAATGACTGTTTAAAGGTAAGTCGCCTATAGCACCATTAATTAGCACATACGTTAAAGTTTGCTCATTGAATTGCCAGGACTTGCCAACGCCTCCCACAGCAAAAGTGCTTTTACACGATCTACATAAGGATTCTTGTCGTTCAAAACCAAGGTTTATTTTCCACGACCACATTGTTTCATTGGCCCAATCAAGTGAATTGGGATTAAAGGATTCTAAGTCTAACAAGTGAACTTTATTTAGGTAAAAATTGTTGTTATTGAGAGTAACTTCAGTATCCAGCATTTCTAAATTAGAAAACGGTATACGGGCAATATCAGACGCAAGAGAGTCAAAATAACTAAGCCTAAAGCCAACTTTAAAATAGTTATTAGCAGCGCTATGAGCTGCTGTAAAAGACGTATTCGATGCCTTTTGTGCTTTATGTGGAGGTTGCTTGGAATATTGATAGTTATGTTTGTTTTCACCAATAGGTAATTTTAATCGCGCTTTTATCAATGCTTTTTTTAACTTATTAGTCAGGGTTGGTGTTTGCTTTTGTACTTGTTTGAGTTGTACCAGCTCAAATAAAGTGCCAATGATTGCTTTTTGAGAATGTATAGTTAAATTCAAAAAGTCATTACTTGACAGTACCTTAGGTGACAAGTAGATACTTTTGACAAAAGCTATTTCTTTTGTAGTTAATCCATCTATATGTTTGTTAAATACAGTATTTCTAGAAGGTGTGAACTTGATTTCTTTAACCGCCTTTTTACCATTATATTGCGCCCTTTCTAAACGAGAAAAAATAGTAGCAGGTATAACCCATGGCGTGCTTGATTTGGTTAGTTGGTCACCAATCACTAATTCAATAATCTGCGCAAGGTGGAATGCACAATTCTCATCTGCAAAATAATAATCAAAATCCGTACCTAATAGCTCCCATAAATGGTTCGCAATAAAAGTCACGTCTCGGGGTGTTAAGTCAAGCGTGTACTCCCACAAATCTCTTAATTCTATTTCGCCATAGTTATGTTGGTGGCGGTAAAAAAGCTGATCTGAAAAGCCGGCTTTATAGCCACCAAATAAGCCTTTTGTTATATAAATCAGACCATTTTCATTTTCAGGAACATGTGCACCATAGTTAATACTATAATCTAACAGTTGATTTTTTGTCTTTGTTGAGCGGTTGAGTTTAAGTAAAAGGTGGCCGTATAAAGATGCAGGATTACTCATATAGCCAGATGCAAATACTAGACTGACAGAATGAATTTTTTGACTATCTCGCCACTTTGCTAAGTCGGGACAGCTAACAGTGCCTTGCTTAAAAGAGACACCTTGTTCTGTAAGCCACTGATAGCGAGCAGGAAATTGGCACTGCATTGATGCGTCTGTATCAAAGGCATGAAGCGTCGCTTTAAGCTCTGAAAGTGGGTTGTTTTTTCCATCTTTAGCTAAAAAAAACGAGTTATTAGTAATATAGCTATCGGGCTTTATATGGCTTTTATAGTGACCTAACTTTAGCCAAATTGGGTTATTAGCTAGTGAATGTGGTGAATTAAAAGCAAAGCTAGAGAAAGAGAGAAATAAAAAAAAACTAATGACGGGAATAAATAAATTCATTTCTTAACCGAAGATCAAAGGGCCGTTAAGCCCTTAAATAATTAGATAGCAGCACATTGAGCTGAAAAGTTAGTCGAAATTTGACCTTCAACTAACTCATAAAAAGCTTGTGGGTTATCTACAGGTGCATTTGCAAAATTATTGCGCACAGTGCTGATGATTTGTTGGTGTGCTATTGCATCACAACCACGTACATTTAACATTGCTGAAATATACTCACCTTCGCCTTGTGCGATTTCTTGTTCAAGCACTGGGAAAGTTTGTTGAATGAATTGTGCCGTTTTAACGTTTGCGCCTTCACAACTGCCTACTGAAGAGATGTTTGATGAAACGGCTGTTGTACCCAAATCCCAAATAATGTTAGAAATTGCCGCGGCAACACCATTTTCTGGGAATACCATCGCGCCAATACCACATTCTTGCCATGGGTTAATGCCATTATTTGCTTGTGACGGCATAGAAATAAATGCAGTTGCTAAAACTGCAGCACTTAAACAACTTTTTATCATTATTAGTTTATCCTTATTTTAAATGAGGCCTTTTAAAAGGCTGGTGGATAATACACATAACATTCAATTAAAAGCAATGTATGCCTAGTATAAAAATGTAAAAAAAAGGTACGTGGTTACCCAGTACGTTGTGACTGGGTTTTAACCTATTTCGTGTGGTTTAAAAGTCTGATTGTTAAAAGCTAAGGATAAAAGTAAGTTTAAGTTGTTTTAACTAACGGTTGTTTCACTTTTGCTGTATAATTTGCGACCCCTTGATATGTGGCCGTAGGTAATACAGCATGAATTTTAAATCTTTTAGTTTTTCTCCTGAACTTATTCAGGCGTTGGATGAACTCAACTATCACACCCTTACGCCCATTCAACGTGGTGCTATTCCTGCAGTGCGAAAAGGCAAAGACGTTTTAGCCAGTGCCCAAACTGGGACAGGTAAAACGGCTGCATTTTCATTGCCTATTATTCATAAATTATCTGAAACTGCTCATACTGCTCATACTGCTCATACTGCTCATACTGCTCATACTGCAACTAATGCACCACGTGCTTTAGTGCTTGCGCCTACACGAGAGTTAGCCGAGCAAATTGCAAATAATATTAAAGATTTTGCTAAATATACATCACTTAAAACAGTGTGTTTATTTGGTGGCGTAAACATTGCCGGACAAGCCAATGGCTTAAAAGAAGGTGTTGATATTGTTGTTGCCACACCGGGGCGTTTACTTGATCATATTCGTTTAGGTAATTTAAGCCTTGCGCAGGTAAAGCATTTAGTGCTTGATGAAGCAGACCGTATGCTTGATATGGGTTTTATCACTGATATGCAAACGGTCATTAATGGTTGTGCAGAAGAACGTCAAATTTTATTGTTTTCAGCTACTTTCCCTGCGGCTATTAAACAGTTTGCTAGTAAAGTGTTGAAGCAAGCTGAAATTGTCCGTGTTGATCAAACAAACAGCACCGCAGCAACGGTGAATCACGTTGTTTACCCTGTTGAAGAGCGCCGTAAACAAGAGTTATTATCTGAACTTATTGGTAAGAAAAATTGGCAGCAAGTTCTGGTTTTCGTCAATATGAAAGACACTGCTGATGTTCTCGTAAAAGAACTTAACCTTGATGGTATTCCTGCAGCTGTTTGCCATGGTGATAAATCACAAGGCAATAGACGCCGTGCTCTTCGTGATTTTAAAGAAGGTAAAGTCCGTGTTTTAGTTGCGACTGAAGTGGCAGCTCGTGGTATAGATATTGACGGTCTTCCTCGCGTAATTAATATTGATCTGCCTTGGCTTGCTGAGGATTATGTTCACCGTATAGGTAGAACGGGTCGTGCGGGTAATCATGGTGAAGCAATTTCATTTGTAAGCCGTGAAGAAGAAAACATGCTGTTTGAAATTGAAACCTTGATTGGTCAAAAAATTAAACGTGAATTCTTACAAGGCTATGAAGTAAGTAACCGTGATGTGCTAATTGATAAAATTGGTAAAAAGCCGTCACATTTACGCCGTAGTCATACTAATAAACCATCAGGGCAAGCAACGGGTGAAGCGCGCGCTAAAAACCGTTCACGTATTTCTGGTGTGCGTAAATCGCTTAAAGGTGCAAAGTTAGCACTTAAAAAATAGTGTTCAGTGAAAGTTAAGAACAATAAAAAAGCCTGATAAGTCAGGCTTTTTTATTGCTCAAAATTGACTCAAGCAGTGTGAATCAATGCTATGGTTAGTCGTTAGTCGTTAGTTGTTAGTTGTTAGTTTAACTATGCTTTTCAAGCATTGATAAAGCAAGTGCTTCGGCTGCTTTGATGCCATCAATGCCCGCCGATAAAATACCGCCCGCATAACCGGCACCTTCACCTGCAGGATACAAACCTTGCGTATTAATACTCTGCATCGTTTTATCGCGTTTGATACAAATAGGTGAGGAGGTGCGTGTTTCAACACCTGTTAACAGACCGTCATTGGTTGAAAACCCGCGAATTTTTTTATTGAATGCGGGGATTGCCTCTCGAATTGCTGCAATAGCAAATTCAGGCAAAACGTTTCCTAAATCAGTGAGCTTAATGCCAGGAGTATAAGACGGTTTCACATCACCGATATCACTTGAGTCTTTGCCTTTTAAGAAATCGCCAATTAACTGCGCAGGTGCATCGTAGTTACTTCCGCCAAGTTCATAAGCTTGCTCTTCTAACTTACGCTGCAAATCTATGCCTGCAAGTGGATGACCTGGGAAATCTTTTTCAGGTGAAATACCCACAACGATTGCACTGTTTGCATTTCTTTCATTACGCGAGTATTGGCTCATACCATTGGTTACAACGCGACCTTCTTCTGAGGTTGCTGCAACCACAGTGCCACCAGGGCACATACAAAAACTATAAACGGTACGACCATTATCGCAGTGGTGAACAAGTTTATAGTCAGCTGCGCCTAGGATTGGGTTTCCGGCATTGTCACCAAAACGGCATTCGTCAATCATAGACTGCTTATGTTCAATTCTAAAACCGACAGAAAACGGCTTAGCTTCAACATAAATGCCTTTATCGTGGACCATTTTAAATGTATCACGTGCACTGTGACCAACAGCAAGTACAACATGCTGCGTGTCAATTTGTTCGCCCGAAGAGAGTTTTAAACCTGTCACTTGGCCTTCATCGAGTAAGATATCGTCAACGCGAGTGCTAAAACGTATCTCACCACCAAGCTCTTCAATACGCGCACGCATTTTTTCAATCATAGTGACTAATTTAAAGGTCCCGATATGGGGCTTGCTGACATAAATAATTTCTTCGGGTGCACCGGCTTCAACAAACTCGGTAATAACTTTACGGCCATAGTGTTTAGGGTCTTTAACTTGGCTGTATAATTTACCATCTGAGAAAGTACCAGCGCCGCCTTCACCAAACTGAACATTTGATTCTGTATTTAAGGTACGTTTTCGCCAAAAACCAAAGGTATCTTTTGTTCGCTCTCTTACTTCTTTGCCTCGCTCTAAAATGATGGGTTTAAAGCCCATTTGTGCTAGTACTAATCCAGCAAATAAACCACATGGGCCAAAACCAATAACTACTGGTCTTTGGTTTAAACTTTCTGGTGCTTGAGCAACAAACTTGTAGCGTGTATCGGGGGCTGTTTTTACATGTTGGTCTTTACTGAATTTTTCGAGCAAAATTGCTTCATTTTCAACATCAACATCTAGGGTATATATAAGTAAGATAGCGGTTTTTTTACGTGCATCATAACCACGTTTAAATACATTAAAGCTATTTAACTGCGCTTTTTCTATGCCTAGTTTGGTTAAAATTGCTTGTTGTAAGGCATCTTCGTCATGATCAAGCGGTAGCTTTATTTCGGTTAAACGTATCATATTTAATCTCTGTTAGGTGTCTTAGCGATAACTCTTCAGCTATGCTCACAATATATAGCTATTTTACGTTAATTTAAGCGCTGATGGCAGTGATTATTTATTGTATTTTTGCTGTGGTTGGGTATGATCTTCCGCTTATATTTTATTAACCCTTGAGCACGCGTATTATGGCATTTGTAGTCACAGAAAATTGTATAAAGTGTAAATACACTGACTGTGTGGCTGTGTGTCCTGCTGATGCTTTTTATGAAGGCCCTAATTTCCTAGCTATAAGCCCAATCGATTGTATTGATTGTGGTTTATGTGTTCCTGAATGCCCAGCAGAGGCAATATATCAAGAAGATGAGCTACCGAAAGAGCAAGTCGAGTTTACTGAACTAAATGCTGAACTTGCCCTTATTTGGCCGCGTATTACTGAGGTGAAGCCTGCTCCGAGTGATGCTGACAACTGGAATGGTGTCCAAAACAAGCTTAAGCTTATTGAAACATAAGTTGTTTTTAAAAAATACCTGCGAATTTATTATTATATTTAACATTTTAATCATAAAAATGTTAACAAATGTACCTCACTAAATTACAATCCACGCGTTAAATTACTTATTCTGAGTAATCGAATCTAAATGGATGTTTATGCAGTACAATAATCTAATAATAAAAACTCTTCTGATCATCTGCGTGTTGATTTTTAGCGCGGATTCAATGGCCCAGAAACAACACTTCACTTTAGCCCACATCGAACAATCAATAGACTTGGATGGCGAACTTTCAGAGCCGCATTGGCAAAACGCCACTTTGATCCCACTAATTTATCAAAATGAACCTAACGAAAAAGGGGTTCCTCCGGTTAAAACTGATGCGTATTTATATGAAGATGGGCAATATTTATATGTCGCGTTTATGGCATATGATGATAACCCAGAGAATATAAGAGCAGCATTACGTGATCGAGACACGCTATGGGCAGATGATAACGTTGCCTTAATGATAGATACCTTCAATGATGAAAGAACGGGGTATGAGTTTTACGTTAACCCATTAGGTGCGCAGGGAGATATGCGCATGACGGATACCGATGGCTGGAGTGAAGACCCGTCTTGGAATACGATTTGGGATAGTGCAGGGCAAATTACGAATGAGGGGTATGTAGTTGAAATGCGTATTCCTTTTACAGCATTACGATTTCCAAAAAACAAAGCGGATATGACATGGAGTATCGCTGTGTGGCGAAACTATCCGCGGGATGTAATGTACCAGTTAGCCAATGTGGGCTTTGATCGCGATGTAAAATGCAGCTTTTGTCAATTTGATAAAATCACTGGTTTTAATGCAATGGAGCCAAGTAAAAACATTCAGCTAACACCAACTGTTACAGCTCTTAGACATGATATGAAAGACACTGTACCTGGGGATTGGAGTAATGGTGATATTGATACCGAAGCTGGGTTAGACCTACGTTGGGGTATCAGCCAAGACGCGGTTATTAATGCGACAATTAATCCTGACTTCTCACAAGTAGAAGCTGATAGTTTAGAGCTTGATGTCAATACCACTTATTCAATCTATTATGCTGAAAAGCGCCCGTTTTTTCTTGATGGCGCGTCATACTTTAAAAGTAGCTTATTTGAGCTGCTTTATACCCGTACTATTGCACAGCCGAAAATCGGCGCAAAAATAACAGGTAAGTCAGACGCTCATAGTTATGCATTTATGTATGCTGATGATGAAAATACCAGTATTTTGTTACCTACCAACCAGGGCTCTGGTTTTGCAAACTTAGCTGAAAAATCTAAATCTGCGGTGGGTCGTTATCAGTATGATATAGGTGATAAAGGCACGATAGGTGTAACAACAACACACCGTGAGGCTGATAATTACAAAAATAGTGTGGTTTCGCTTGATGGTAGTTATTGGTTTAATCAGACCGACAGCATACTTTATCAAATAGCCAGTTCTGACAGTCAAAACTCGAAATACCTTGTTGATTTTTATGACTTAGAAGAGGAGCAGTCTGACCAAGCATATAAAGTAGAGTTTACTCGTGAGAAGCGTGATTATAAATTATTTGCAAGTTATGAAGACATTGGCGATGACTATCGAACTGATTTAGGCTATCAAGCAAAAGTTGATTATAAGAAAGCATTAGTGGGCGGTGGTCAATCTTGGTATTTAGATGCGAATAATCTAGTAACGGAATACTCATATAACCTAGATTGGGATAAAACGTGGGCGCAAGACGGCACTTTACTGGAAGAAGAATATGAAGGGTATATTTACTTAAAAGGTCAAATGCAGTCATTTTTAGAGTTAGGCTTTATCCATCGTAAAGAAAATTATTATGATAATTTTTACAATCAAAACATTGGCTATATTTGGGGCGGGTTTAAACCAACTAAAAACATAACGCTTAACTTATACAGTGAATTCGGTAGTAAAATTGATTACAGTAACGAGCAATTGGGTGACCAGTTTATTATTGAGCCTGAAATGACGTGGGATATAAATGACCACTGGCAGCTGCAAGTTGAGCATAGCTATAATCGCCTAGATAATCCTCAGGGTGAGAATGTATTTACTGCAAACTTAACCGATCTGCGGGTATATTATAAATTCAATATGCGCTCTATGGTCAAACTGATTTTACAGTTTGAAGATATAGATAGAAACCAAGATGCGTATTACTATGGCATAAGCCAATTAAATAAAGAGTATGGAAGCCAACTAGTGTATTCGTATAAGATTAATGCGCAGACCTTATTTTTCCTCGGTTACTCTGATAAAGGTTTTCAAAATGATGGGTTAAAAAACCTAGAAAGAGACCAACGAACATTCTTCACAAAATTAAGCTACGCATGGCAGCTTTAGTGATAAATAAAGCAAATAAAAACGAGCCTATTTAGGCTCGTTTTTATTGATGCAAGTTATTACAAATTCCTAAAGTAGGCTTCTACAAACTGAATCTGATTTGGTTCTTTTGGGGCTGTTTTAAAGTTAATAGTATTTTGAGTGTGACGTAGTTTCAGTTCGTCGCTAAAGGTACAATCAACAGATTTAAACGGTTTTATTTTTGACTTGAATAGTGCTGAGTTTTGACATTGTTTTACTAATACATTTGCTACCTGAGCACAGTATGCTCCTACAGCATAGGTCTGTAAGGTACTATTATCCAACTCATGCCAGTTAACTTTAGTTTTTATTTCTTTTCCACAGTGCTTGGCTAGTGCTTCATCTGCATCTGTCAAAGCCGATGCGAGATTTTCAATTGCTCGTTCTCTATTGAATAATGCAAGCTTAGATTGAACGCCTTTATCCAATTGCATTTTGTATTGGGCGTATGTGTCTTCACTTATTGCTTTATTACGTTTGTCTTTTAATTCAGATAAATAGATAGCTTTACTGGTATCTGGTAAATATAACGAATAACTGCAACAGCTGTAACCTTGCTCACGGGTAACCAACGCGCGCTGTTGTCCGTCGTAGGTGTATTTATATGCTTTAATACTACCATGTGGGAGTAGATCGGTTAAAAACACCACCTCATCAATGGGATGGTTTACGCCTACAACTTTGACCAAAGCTTGTGTTTTATCGTGATTTTCGACAATAGTCACTTGCTCACCAAGCGGCGATTCTAACACTATAGGGTACTTTTGTAGCTCTAGGGCAAATACGTTTGAGCTAAATAGGCATAAAAGAAAAAGTGTATTTTTCATTAGTAAAGTCCATTTTATTAATAAGTTTAGTATGCATAGTGTAACAACCCTTGTTTACAATATGAATACAATTAGCTATTTTTAAATTTCATTAAAATAGATCACAATGGTACCACCATTCAATGCACTGCCATTGTGTATATTTATGCCAATGCCAAAATTATCAAACCAATCAGTCCAATGCGATACATCCCATAAAAAGCCAAAACCATATTCGTAAAAATGGTTTGTTCCAAGTGGTGCAATTGCATCAGCGCCTAGGTCTACTCGCTGTGCTTTGACATAAAATGATTGTGTAAAATCAAAAAAAGAAAACATATTAAAATTTGCTTTAATAGCGTTATTTATTTGCCAGCTTTCTGGATTGATAGATTTAAGTGATTGAGGTTTTGAAAGTGCCCAGCCATAGTAATATTCAAATTTTAGCTTGTATTCATAATGGCCCCAGTTTCTAGGGAGTTTATAAGTTAATGAGGCATTAGGGTTAATAATGACAGAGTTACTGCTGATATTGACATAATTTCCATCAAGAAGGGGTTTCAATCGCTGCTTACTCTGTTGGCTGTTGTAAATGTAATCATTATTGTAGTGCATCAAGTGAGAATTTATTCCTGCGCTATAAAACCATTTCGAACCAATAGAATGCTCAATACTCGCTCCTACAGTCGCATTAAATATTTTTTCTGTATTGATATCGGCCTGTTTTTTATTAAATATGGCGACATTGTGTCTTTGTTCTAAATAACTGACTCTAGTATGAAAGGTACCTCTGTGATTTAAGATTGGCTCGTTGAAATTAAAATCAAACGGCAGGCTATATAAAGTAAGCTGTTGTCTTAACGCTAAAGCTTCATCCGCCTCTAGGTTATTTTGATGTGTGTTAATGAGTATATTCGGATCAAAATTACCATACCCTAGCGAGATGCTCTCACCGTTAGTTAAGATTAGAGAGCCCGCAAAGGCTGATTCAAGCTGTTTTTTTGCATTTGCAAATGTATTGGATGAAAACAGCGACAATATACATAGCGTTATTAATAAATACGAAGGCATATTAAAATTAATAAGAATTGAATAAAGTAAGTGTAATAGGTTTATTCTTTAAAACAACACAGAGAAAAGAATACCAGCCTTGGCTGGTATTCTTTCACTGATATTAAGGCGTGTAATAAATAGGGGAGCCTGGGCCAACCGGTAGCCCTAAAACAAATACCCATAAATAAAACAATACAACCCAACCAACAAAGAAGAACATGCTGTAAGGCAGCATTGTTGCAACGAGTGTACCTATACCCATGTCTTTTTTATACTTAGTTGCAACAGCGAGAATGAGGCCAAAGTAACTCATCATTGGAGTAATTAAGTTTGTTACAGAGTCACCAATTCTGTAAGCCGCTTGAATTGTTTCTGGCGCGTAACCAATCAACATTAGCATTGGGACAAATATAGGTGCAGTAACAGCCCATTGAGCAGAGGAAGAACCTAGGCTTAAGTTTACTAGTGCACACATAAAAATGAACAATACAAACACCTCAGGACCAGTTAAATTAAGCGCTTGTAATAATGCAGCGCCATTAATTGCCAGAATAGTGCCGAGATTTGTCCATTTAAAGAATGCAACAAACTGTGCAGCAAAGAATACAAGTACAATGTACATACCCATTGAACTCATGCTTTTACTCATAGCATCAATGACATCTTTATCGTTCTTCATGGTACCGACTACACGGCCATAGACAAAGCCTGGGATACCAAACGTAACGAATATAAAGACCACAATGCCTTTTAAAAACGGAGAGTGAGCTACAAGGCCGGTTTCTGGGTTACGCAAAATGCCATCAGCAGGCACGATAGTCCATGCCAATAAAAGAGAGACTAAAAGTAAAGAAACCCCAGCCCATTTTAAGCCTGTTTTTTCTAATGTTGTTAACCCTTCAATATTGTTATCAGCTAGATCGGCGCTGGCGTCATCAGGGTTATATTTTCCTAAACGTGGTTCGACAATTTTTTCAGTAACAAAGGTACCTAAAAGCGCAATAAGCAGTACTGATATCATCATGAAATACCAGTTGGCCTCAGCGCCAACTTGGTAACTTGGATCAATCATCTGTGCTGCCGGTGTGGTTATACCAGCAAGTAATGGGTCGATAGTTCCTAGTAATAAGTTTGCACTGTAACCACCCGATACACCAGCAAACGCGGCAGCTAAGCCAGCAAGAGGATGGCGACCAAGGCTGTGGAATATCATTGCTGCTAGTGGTATTAATACAACATAGCCAAGCTCAGATGCAGTATTTGACAATATAGCGGCAAAGACCACCATAAATGTTACTAAACGCTTAGATGCGCCCATAACCATGCCACGCATTGCTGCAGATAAAAGGCCTGAATGCTCAGCAACACTAACGCCAAGTAAAGCAACCAATACAGTGCCTAGTGGAGCAAAACTAGTAAAGTTAGTCACCAAACCTGTGACTATACGTTGCAGGCCTTCGGCGCTTAATAAACTTACAACTTCAATAACACCATCAGGATCGCGTCCTGCCGAACCAACGGGACGAGGGTCTATAGCGCTTAACCCAAACCAATCGGCTATACCGCTGAAGACGATGATCGCCACACAAAACATCGCAAATAAAGTGATAGGGTGGGGCAACATATTCCCCAAAAACTCAACAGTTGATAAAAATCGGTTAAATAAGCCCGATTCTTTTTTTGTTTCTGTTGAGTTTGCAGTGTCAACTGCTTTAGACATAGCAAATTACTCAAAATTATAAAAATTGCCGCAATTTACCATTTTTAAGCTGAGGTATCACCTATAAACGATAGCTTACTTGTTAGGTACGTTGAATGTGTGTTTAATTAACTACCCCTTTAAATAAAAGGGGATAACGCCTCAATCTGTTGCCTATATAATCATCAGCCAATATTTGTTCACAAATCTGATTAACATCATTACTTGCTTCAAATACCCAATCAAACCGTTCAATAGCTAATAAAAAGCCACGTTTTAAGAATTGTTGCTGCCTATACTCATCAAGATTATTGCGAATAATGTTGAGCTTACTGGGATCAGCTTTTAAATTATCAACAACTTGATTAATAAAAAGAGAGTGTCTGCGCGATGTTGGTCGTTGTCTTCGCTGTACTCTAGGCACTTTACCTCCTAGGCTTCATTCAGTATGTTTGACAGCTTTTTGAGAAAATCATCTTTGTGCTTATCGTGCTCATAGTCTAGGTGATATGTGTTATGAAAACCAAAGCGCAATAGCACGCCACTGCCTTTTAGATAAATAGTATACCCATCAATGTCAGAATAAGCAGTTAACCCCATGTAAAGCTTACCTTCTTGCGTATTCTCGCCGTGTTGAATGATTTGTTCATAAACAGCTAAAATTTGTTTACCTTCAATTTCGTTTTTCATGATTCCTCCGTTTTTCAATAATACGTTGAAAAAGTCAATCTGGTTTAATAATGGCTATCATAATGTTTTCTATAGTATATAAAATAAACGTGATTATGTTTGAAAATATCTTGTTTAGAGTGCTCAATATAACTTTGAAATTTAATAAAATTAACCTATGCTCGAATCATAAATTTAACTGAGTTTTTAGCACTATGGACAAAGCGTTACTCAATAAAACACGCGAATTATCTGACCGACTTATCGCTCTACAAACCCCTATTCGTATTTTAGATGCGATTAATTGGGATAAAAATGTAAAAGACGAGTTTTTCAAACAGAAATGTCAGAAAAACCCATTAATAGATAAAGCATACTACCAACAGCGTGATTTAGGCTTTGTTCCTAGTGAATTGCGCCAAGCGTTTTCTGATCTAAATCGTAATATTATCAGCCAACTTGGGCAGCTTAATCCAATAGCGCAATACATGAGCAAAATGTGCACAGAGTATAAAACTGTTTTAAGTATGATTGAGTACAGAGGCACTGGTGAGTTTCATGATTTATCTGTGGAATTGTACGGTCATCCGAAAGATTTATTTCATGCCGGGGAGCCTTCTTTATCTGAACTGGCAAATATGTTGGAAATGCCATTAAAAGACTTATTAGCCGCTGATATCTTACCTGATGATCCGAAAAACATTGAAGCAGATGAAGCGGTTCAACTCCTTGCAGATCAAGTTCGCATGAGTATGCAAGGTATTGATGTTGAAGTTATTCTAAGCGACGGTATTGTTAGTGATGCGGCTGCAGGTGCAAACAATATAAAGCTAAATCAAGATGTGAAGTTCTCGCAGCGTGAGCTTGATATTTTGGAGGTGCATGAAGGGTGGATTCATGTAGGTACAACACAAAATGGATTGGCTCAGCCTTACCTTACTTGCTTAAGCAAAGGCACACCAAGCTCAACTGTAACGCAGGAAGGGTTGGCGGTATTAACTGAAATAATAACGCTCAAATCAACCCCTCGGCGTTTAGCAAAGCTTGTAAACCGTATTCAAGCGGTGACTAAAGTAATTGATGGAGCTGAGTTTGTAGATATTTACCGCGACTATGTAGCGCAAGGTTTAAGTAAAGATGAAAGCTATACCTTAGCGCAACGGGTATTTCGTGGCAGTACACCTACCGGTTTACCTTTTACTAAGGACATCGCCTACATTAAGGGGTTTGTGCTTGTTTATAATTTTATTCGCGTTGCAATACAGCTTGGTAGGATAGATCAGCTGCATCTGTTGTTGGTTGGTAAAATATCGATTGATGATTTTAGATTAATCTCCCAACTACATGATTTGGGTGTAATAGAAGATCCTAAATTTGTGCCACCACACTTTAAAGATTTGCGGGGTATTGCTACATGGCTTAGCTTTGGCCGTTTTATCGGTGAGTTATCTTTTGAGCAATTGGAAAATGACTATAAGCCCTTATTTCTATAGTGTTATTTGAGCCAGCCCTTTTGAATAGATTT
This sequence comes from Pseudoalteromonas atlantica, assembly GCF_043641955.1. Classification (GTDB taxonomy): domain Bacteria; phylum Pseudomonadota; class Gammaproteobacteria; order Enterobacterales; family Alteromonadaceae; genus Pseudoalteromonas; species Pseudoalteromonas atlantica_A. Next base: position 589,834 of record NZ_JBHZRV010000001.1, on the reverse strand, counting down.
ACGCAAAAAAACCTCACTAAATTAGTGAGGTTTTTCATATCGGTATTTATTAACGTGCGTTCGTGCTTTCAAATATCTTATCTGCCGAAGCTGCAACGAAACCAGTATAGAGCTCACCATCTGGTTTGTTATAACGAAGGGCAAATTCATAAAAACAGCTTGGTACACTCATTTTTGTGTCACTAAACTGAACTGCAAAGTCATCAGCTAGCGTAGATGATTGTTCAAGTAATACTTCAGGAGAGCCTTTTACTTCGCCACCAGATGTATTTAATGCAAAGCCAGCATCTTTAAGCGCTGTATTTACGGCTTCAATATTATCAAACTGGGCAAGTTCATTAATGCTTACTGTAAAATGGTTTGCACGGTAACCCCAAGCAGACATCCATGCTGCGTACTCACTTTCTTCAAGTAGCTTTTTGTAGGTGTCAGAGCTGACTTGCCAGTGTGTACCTGAATATAAGAAGTTTTCTGCCGTGACAGCACTTTCATCAATGCCCTCAACCATATCATTAACGATAGCCTGTAGCTCTGGTGAGCACTTTTCTACCAGCAACTCAGAGATAAACACTTTTGGTTGCGTGGTGTCTGGGTGCTCATAGTGCTTTGCATAGAGTTTTTTAGCTTCAAAATGATATTCACCACATTCTTTATAGCCAATAGCTAAAAAATGAGCTGCTAGCTTTTCAAGGCCAATTTTTTCATGGTTGAAAGTACGCAGTGCAATGTGATCATTTAGGATGTCGTCTTTTTGAGTCGAGCCCAATAACTCATGAACCTTTACTGCTGATGGAGTAACAGCTAAGTAATTTTGCCATAAGTTTTCAAATAATGTGTTTACGTTTGTGTGCATTATAATTCCTTAAATTTTTTGACTATAGCGTCTGCTAATTATTCGATGATTAAGCCCGGCGCAAGGCTAGAAGGTAAATTAACGTGTTCAGCCTCCACGGATGCAACAGGGTATGCGCAATAATCAGCAGCATAATATGCGCTTGCTCTGTGGTTACCACTTGCTCCTATACCACCAAAAGGCGCAGCGCTTGAAGCACCAGTTATAGGGCGGTTCCAGTTTACAATACCGGCACGAATACGTTTTAAAAAGTGTTGATAGTCAGCATTTGAATCGCTTAATAAGCCTGCAGATAAACCAAATGAAGTGTTATTTGCTTGTGCTATCGCAGCATCAAAGTCATCATAACGGTATACTTTAATCAATGGGCCAAAGTGCTCTTCGTCTGGTATATCGCCAATGTCGGTGACATCAATAATACCCGGGCTGACAAATCCAGTGCCTGCTTTTAAATGTGTTAATTCAACTAATGAAGTTGCACCTAAATCAATTAAAGCTTGCTGTGCAGACACCATTCCTAAAGCAGCTTGCTCGCTGATCATTGCGCCCATAAATGGTTGAGGCTCTGCGAAACTATCATCGACAACAATGTCTTTAGTTGCGCTAATAAGCTTAGCCAAAATAGCATCACCATTTGATCCATTTTCAATAAATACCTTGCGTGCACAAGTACAGCGTTGACCAGATGTTATGAAACCTGATTGGATAATATCGTGAACAGCAGCATTTACATTAGCAACATCTTTGACGATTAATGGGTTATTCCCTCCCATTTCGAGTGCAAGAATTTTCCCCGGATGGCCTGCAAACTGTTTATGCAATATATGCCCGGTGTTTGAGCTACCCGTGAAGAATAACCCATCAATATCTTGATGACTTGCAAGTGCTTTACCTGTTTCGACTTCACCTTGAACTAAGTTGATTACGCCAGCAGGTAAGCCCGCTTTCAGCCATAATTCAAGTGTAAATTGCGCAACATAAGGGGTCAGCTCAGAAGGCTTAAACACCACCGTATTACCCGCTAAAATTGCCGGTACAATATGGCCATTCGGTAAATGACCAGGGAAGTTATACGGGCCAAATATTGCCACAACACCATGAGGTTTATGGCGAATAAAGGCTTTAGCACCAGGCATAGGGTTTTCAGTGGTGCCGGTACGTTCGTTATAGGCTCTAACTGAAATAGCAACTTTACCTGTCATAGCACCTACTTCAGTGCGGGTTTCCCAAATAGGCTTGCCTGTTTCTTTGGCTATAATTGTGGCGAATTCTTCGCTGTGTTTCTTTAACAAAGCAGCAAAATTTTCAAGTATGCTGATGCGTTCTGCAAGAGGCGTATCGGCCCAGCTAACCTGTGCGTTACGTGCGGCTTTAATAGCGTTGTGAACTTGCTCTGGACTTGCGCTTAAGCCTTGCCATAGTATTTCGCCATTACTTGGGTTTATCGAGCTAAAGCTGTGACCCAGACCTATTTGCCATTGATTATTTATTAGTTGGTTGTTTTGAGATTCAGGACTCATAAAATTCCTACTTTGTTTACAGGCGAAAAAATCTCGCTGCATCGCCTTGTTTTAGTTTGAGGGCGTGTGCAACGTCTTTGCTCACGATTAGAGTATGCTTAGCATGATTGTAATGTGCATGCTTGGTAAACGTTGCTCTAAAATCCGCTACTCCTTGATTACAAATTGCCAACGTATCAGAGCTTTGTTCATCTACATAATCAAGCTCGCCGATAGAAATCGGGCACACTATTGAATCCCTTACACTGCGAATATTACCAAGTTTTGCTTCTACTGTGGGGCCTGCATCAAACAAGTCGACGTAGCCTCTGTGTTCAAATCCTTCTTTTTCTAGTAATTTAAGTGCTGGTTTAGTTTTTTCATGCACTTTACCAATCACTTCTTGAGCTCTTTTGCTCAGCAAATTCGCATAGATAGGGTATTTAGGCATTAACTCACTGATAAAAACCTTATCCCCCAAACCTACTAAGTGATCTGCTTGTGGAAATTCGATACTAAAAAAATGCTCTTCTAGCCACTGCCAAAATGGAGAATGGCCGTTTTCATCACTTACCCCTCGCATTTCGGCGATAATTGTGTCAGCAAAGCGTTCACTGTGTTGTGCCATAAATAAAAAGCGTGAGCGTGATAAGAAACGTCCAGCTAGCCCTTTTCGACTATTTTCACGTAAGAATAACGTGCAGATTTCAGAACAACCAGTGTAGTCATTACACATACTCAGAATATCTACTGTGTTATAAACGTTTAAAGTAGGTGAATGATGGACTGTTTTACCAAGGTGGTAATGATAAAGAGGAACATTAAGACCCACAGCCGCTTCAATGGCTGTTGTACCAATGACCTCTCCTGTGTCAGTGTCTTCAAGGACAAAGAAATAGCTTTCATCAAGCGGTTGGCTGATGTCTTTAGAAAAGCTGCTTTCTGCGCGGGCAATTTTCTCAAGTAACAAAGTATCGTCAACGGGTAGCGATGTGAAACCATGACCAGATTCGATAGCGATTTGTTTTAACGCTTCAAAATCAGTGTTCTTGATAGGGCGTAATACATGCATTTATTAAAGCTCCATTAGCGCTCTTTAAAGAGCGCTAAACTAAATTAACCGTTTACTACATCAGCTACGGCTTTTTCAAAACGCGAAAGGCCTTCTTTTATATCTTCAAGCGGTATCACTAATGATGGTGTAAAACGAATAACATTGGTGCCAGCCACTAAGCTCATTAAGCCATGTTCAATACTGGCAACTAAGAAATCTTTAGCTCGACCTTCAAATTTACTATTAAGTACAGCGCCTAATAATAGTCCTTTACCGCGAACTTCACTAAACACATCATACTTTTCGTTGATCGCGGCAAAACCGTCACGGAATAACTGTTCACGCTCTTTAACGCCTGCCAAAACATCTGGATTATTTACAGTATCAAATGCAGCTTCAGCAACGGCGCATGCCAAAGGATTGCCGCCGTATGTTGAACCATGAGTACCTATTTTAAGGTGCGCTGCTATTTCTGTTGTGGTTATCATGGCGCCAATTGGAAAGCCACCGCCAAGCGCTTTTGCTGTTGTTAAAATATCAGGTGTAACACCTAAATCTTGATAAGCGTATAAAGAGCCAGTACGGCCAACACCGGTTTGCACTTCATCAAATATTAATAATGCATTGTGTTTATCACATAACTCACGAACGCCTTTGATAAACTCATTAGTAGGAGAAATAATACCGCCTTCACCTTGCAGTGGCTCCATCATCACAGCACAGGTTTTATCACTAATTAGCTGTTCAAAAGCAGCAAGGTCATTATAGTCACAATGATCGATAGCTGCAGGCTTAGGGCCAAAGCCATCTGAATAGGCCTCTTGACCACCTACAGTGACAGTAAAGAAAGTGCGACCATGGAAACCTTTGTTAAAAGCAATAATTTGTGTTTTGTCTTCACCGTGAACATCTAGTGCAAAACGACGAGCGAGTTTAAGAGCGGCTTCATTTGCTTCTGCGCCAGAGTTAGCAAAATAAACTTTATCTGCAAATGTTGCATCAGTAATTTTCTTTGCTAATCGTAATGCTGGCTCATTAGTCATTACATTTGATAAATGCCAAATCTTCTCGCCTTGTTCTTTAAGCGCATTAACAAGTGCTGGGTGGCAATGACCAAGGCAGTTAACCGCAATTCCACCTGCAAAATCAATGAACTCTTTTCCTGTTTGATCCCATACGCGAGAGCCTTCACCACGCACAGGGATTACAGCAGAAGGGTTATAATTTGGGACCATGACATCGTTGAATAAATCTCGAGAAACTTGCATTTGACGCACCTTAAATAGCGAATAAGAAAATGAATGAACGTGTATCTAAATATCATTTGGCTGCTAGAAGCAGCATTTAATTGTTATTTACCTATTATCTAGCTTCGTTAGTTAAATTTGCAGTGCTAAATTGTTAAAAATGACTATAATAAAAGTCATATTGATGAATGGAGTTAGCAAAGTGATAGGAAAGCAAGATGAAAAGCTACTTGCAATTTTAAGAACCAACGCTCGTGCAAGCATTTCTGATTTAGCAAGGGCGCTGAATTTATCACGTTCAACTGTTCAAAGTAGAATGCTTAAGTTAGAAGAAACGGGTGTTATAAAAGGCTACAGTGTTGACTATGGGGAGGCATACCTTAATGCGATGGTTGCTGCACATGTATCAATTAAAGTTAAGCAAAAACTAACAACGAAAACAAATTTAGAGCTTAAGCAAATTGATGCTATTTCACAGTTATATGCGATCAGCGGTGAATTTGATTTAATTGCTGTTGTTCAGGCACAAAATTTAGAAAAGTTAAGTCATTTACTTGATGATATTGGCAATTTAGATGGCGTTGAGCGCACTACATCTTCAGTTATTTTAGAAACTAAATTTAATCGTTAGGGTAATAGTAAATAAATCACTATAATAAGTTTAATATCAGTCATAACAATTTAGTGTAAATAGCTTTTATAGGAACTACACTTAGTTCCTATAAAGCTTAATAATATTAGTGTCAAATAGTGTTATCGCACAAAGATTTGGCTTTTGAGGGCTTATGCAAGTCGGTTTACTAAATTCAATTATTAAAATTACGAAAAACAAAGATGTAGACTCACTCGAGTATACTATAATCTCTACGATTCAAGAGTTCGTTAAGTGTGAAGAAATATCGATATATAAAGATTTAGAAGTCGTTGGAGAGTTGCGGATTGAACGAAGCGCTTCTTTAAAGTTTTTATCTCAAAGTGATTTTATTTGGCAAGATAAAGACGTCATAAAAGAGCCAGATGCTGAGTTAATTTCATGTATTACCTCCTCCTGTATTATTACTGTTAAATCAGATAACAACAAAGAACGTAGATGGCTTCCTATCTGTGTGCGTGATAAACCCGTTGCTGTTATCGCTATTTTATCGCAGCATTTAGAAAGTGAAGATCAGGTATTGCTGAATGCGTTTTGTCGTATCTTCGAAAATTACTTAGCAATTTTACATGAAAGTGAAACAGATAAACTGACAGGGCTATTGAATCGTCAAACGTTTGATAAAAAGATCAAGTTACTGATTGAAAAGCAAATGGCGAAGCAGCATCAAATCATCAAAACAGATGAAAAACGTTCTAAGCATTCAGGTTCCTCCTCTTGGCTTGCGATTGTTGATATTGATCACTTTAAGAAAGTAAATGATGAATACGGCCATGTATGTGGTGATGAAGTGTTGTTATTGTTAGCACAAAAAATGAAAAGCTATTTTCGTTCATCAGATTTAATATTTCGCTTTGGGGGAGAGGAGTTTGTATTGGTATTTGAACCAACAAATTATGATTTTATCCAAGCTAAATTAAATACATTTTTAGATTTAGTGAGAAATACAAAATTTCCTTTTGTATCAAACCTATCTTTGAGTATTGGCTTATCTAGGATCAGTCCCTATGATTTTCCTATTTCGGTTGTCGAAAATGCTGATAAAGCACTTTATTACGCTAAAAGAAACGGGCGTGACCAATTATGTTTTTACGATGAATTAGTCACAAAGAATTTGATAGATACCAAAGAGAACCATTCTGACATTGATTTATTTTAACTGGGAAGGTGATTTTTTAATTACCTTTTTTGTTGCTTCATCGAGCTTGATAACATAAGCATTACCCCCAATACCCTTAAATTCTTCATCGGTAAATACTAGCGTGTTTTCATCATAAAAGGTTATGGCTTCTTTTTGAGTCACAATGCCTAAATCAATTTGAGACACGTCACCAGAGAAAAATTTATCACCTTCAAAGTTTTCAAATAGCCAGATACTCGTTGAATCGAGTAAGACTAGTTTTTTTCGGCTTGGGCTTAAAGCAGCCGATGTTATCCAGCATAGTTTTTCCATTGTGGTACATGTTTGAAATGAATCAACTAATTGTGCATTAAAGTTAGCAGCATGATCGCCCACTTTATAAACGTTGGTTATGCCATCAAATGGTTTAGTTCTGTTTTTTGTAAAAAGATATAAATGTCTGCCAAATGCAACAAAAGCCTCTAAGTCATAATTTCGTTTATTAGGTGCAACAGGCTGGTCATTGAGCTCAGGGTATGTGAATTTAATAATTTCAGCTTGCGTAGAGTTACCTTTTATATCGATGGGGTTTTCAATTTTATAAATAGTTAGCCATCGGCGCTCTTGCTTGTTATTACCAAAATCACCTAAGAAAAAATGCCCGAAGTCATTCTGGGTTATGTCTTCCCAATCTATATTTTTAGCGTTAGTAACAAGTACTTCTTTTGAGATTGAGCCATCTTCACTGAGACGGTAAAGCTTAGCATCATCGCCACCGTCATTAATGGCCCAAAGTTGATTAGATTTATCAAATTCGATACCTGATATTTCTTTAAGACGTGCATCCACTGTTAGTTTCTTTTTACTATAAAGAGTATAAATAGATGAACCGATAATAACCGCTAAAATCAGTACGGTAGATATGATGAGAGTAAAGAAACTTTTTTTGAGCATAGGTTTTTTGGCAGGATATTAATATCCCACTATTATGCTGTATTTAAGCAATAATTACTACTTGGAGACTTAACCATTAGGCTCAATTTGCCATACACCTGTGCCTGTTGCAGCTACATGATTGACGTTACCTTGCAATACTTTGTTGCCAACATTAATAGAAGATTCCGGTCGGCTGACTAAATAACCTTGCACGCTACCAATCCCTAAGCGTTTAACAAGATCAAATTGTGCTAGTTCTTCAACACCCTCAGCGACTATTTTCAGACCTAATTTAGTGCCCAGTTCACTGATGGAGTTTAAAATTTCATTGTATTTCGGGTTTTCATTTGCTTGAGCAATAAAAAGTCTATCTATTTTTAAAACATCGATAGGTAGATCAGCCAAAGTACTTAAAGAGCTAAAGCCGGTACCAAAGTCATCAATTGCAATAGTAACGCCCTGTGTTCTAAGCTTTTCTAATTCTTTGATTATGCTATTGCTGGCCTTAATTAGCGTTGACTCAGTTATTTCGAGCATCAGTGCTGAAGGTGGTAAGCCTGTTTTATCAAGTTTTTGCATAACCCAGTCATGGATTGGGCGGTGTTTTAATTGAATTCCTGAAACGTTGACTGAGATTTTTACTTTGCGCATACCGGCATTATGCCATGCTGACATTTGTCTACATGATTCAAGCATAATCCAATCACCGAGCTCTAATATTAGGTTGGACTCTTCAGCAATTGGAATAAATTCAACGGGTGATATCATTCCTTCGACCGGGTGATCCCAGCGAACCAATGCTTCGAAATAGTCAATAGCACAATCTTCAACATGAACGATTGGCTGAAATGAAAGGTGAAAGTTTTGACACGCAATAGCTAAACGCAACTCTTCAAGTAGGTAATGGTAGCGGCGCATTTTATTACCCATTTCAGGTGAATAAACTTTAAAAATTCCACGGCCGTCGGTTTTCGCTCTATACATCGCAACATCAGCCATTTGTAATAATGCATGAGGTGTAGATGCACTATCAGGGTAAACTGCCACACCCACACTTGCACTTATTTTTATCAGCTTATTACCTAAAACAAAATCACGTTCTATTTCACTCAGTACATTTTGCGCAACGTCTAATGTTTTACTTTCACTATCGATATTATTGATAAAAATAGAGAATTCATCCCCGCCCAAACGCGCAAGGTTTTGCTCTAACATACTGGTTGGATTAATATCATTAAGTTTGTGATTACGTAATACGCTGGCAAGTCGCTCAGCAACTTGTATTAACACTTCATCGCCAAAGCTATGGCCGAAAGAATCATTCACCTGTTTAAAGCCATCCAAATCTATAAACAGTAAGGCACAGTGCATTTTTTCAAGCTCAGCGCTATTTAATTGTCGGTCAAGGTGTTCAATGTAAGCATGGCGATCAATTAGTTGTGTTAGCTTATCTTGGCTAATGCTTGTTTGTGTTTCTCTGGCATAAGTTGCGATATGTGAGTTTAAGGCTGATAAACCTTGGCTTAACCGAGTCACAGGGTTAACAATTTCTAAAGATGGTAATTGGATCTTAAATGAACTTAACAATTTATCAGTTTGAACGTTTAATTGTTCGATCACTTTTTGTTCACGTCGTGCACGTTGTAAATTACCTAAATACCAAGTTAACCAAAAGCCCATCAGAATTAAAATAATGAGATTTGCTGGAGAAAGAATAGTGGCTAGTAGTAACGACGAATATTGCACGGTAACAAATTCAGAATCCGTGATTTTTATAAGTAAATAATCATGGTCGTTGGTTGATATTACACTGTGCCCACTTAAAACAGGGTTATACCAAGAAGGCATATCTAAATGAGTTTGCGCTATAGGGAACGTCCGAATAGCAACACTGGACTGTTTTGGATTAATACTATTTACTTGTTTTGTCAGCAAAATATTTAAGCCGTAACAAAAGACAATTAAAGTAATTAAAGCAATACTGATTACACGGAAAAATTTAGTCATTCTATTAAGCCATTATGACCCCCTATTTTATTATGATTATAGCGAAGAGGGTTGGTACTTTTTTTCAGTATATAGTGTGTGAGTTCAAGAGACAAACTTTTCACAAGCACGGTACTAAAAAAATATGATTTTATATTTTAGAGTACTTAATCTACTGTGTTTGTTGAATTTTTCGCTAGTTTCAAATTTAGTTTATTTCACTTTACGAATCTTTATATGTTATCTATTTTGTTTACTGTTAGTTGTTTGATAAGTGAACTATGGTTTAGTTCTTGCAGATTTCAATTTAACGAAAAAAATAGCCGCACATAGAGCTGTTTTGCACCATGCTTGTGCAGTGAGTTTTTTAATGCACTGTCATAAAGCATAAATATAAGTTTGATTAACTTATAATCATCCCCCGGCATTGTTGAGTAGTTGAACTGGCACGGTGGCAAGGATAAATAAACATGAAGTTTAGTTGGAGCCCGCTATGTTGAGTAAACGTTTTTTTAAAACCAAAGAAGAAGCTGAAGTAACGTTCGAATTTAGTCACCCTGAAGCACAAGAAGTGCAACTTGTTGCTGAATTTACAGATTGGCAACCTGTCGCAATGAAATTTAATAAGAAACAGCGCTGTTTTAAATTAAAGCAACGCTTACCTAATGATCAACAGTTTCATTTTAGATACCTTATAGACGGTACTATTTGGGATAATGACCATCAAGCAGATGGTTACGTAGCTAATAATTTCGGTACTGAAAACAGCATTGTTAATACTCAACGTGTGTAAGGTAATATAATGGATTTACTTTCGCAGTTGTTTTATCTGCATGGTATAGGTTACGAATACACTAAATATACAGGGGAACAGGTATTTTTTGAACATGATACCCGTTCAGCTGCACTTAATTGCTGTGGTGTAGACACTGAGGACGTTCAACAAATTGAGCATTTAAATATTTCATTGGATGCTGCTAAGTGGTTGGAATATGTGCCCAGTTGTAGCATAGTTCAAAGCGATACACCTGTTTTAAAAGTACGTGTTGATCAGCGATTATTACACCACATTTGTCATATTTCTTTTGATAGTCTGGATATTGAGCCAATAGAAACCAGCTTGCAAAATCTTGTATGTACAGGGGATTACACCTTTAATGATGTCGTTTATTTAGAGTTACAGGTTGGCTTACCTAATCTCCCTGTGGGATATCATCGTGCTAAAGTTTCCATTAATAATAAAACAGCCTCAACGGAGATTTGGGCAACACCCAAACAAAGTTATCAAATAACTGATAAGAAGCGCACAGGCTTATCAATTCAGTTATACAGCTTAAAAAATAAGGCTGGATTGGGGATTGGTGATTTTGCCGATTTGATGGAATTGACTTGCCACAGTGCAGCTTTGCAACTTGATTATATATTACTTAACCCATTGCACTTGCTTTTTGCTGACGAGCCGGAAAGAGCGAGCCCTTATAGTCCAAATAACCGAGCTTTACTTAATCCATTATATATCGCTATTTCTTTGTGTGAGGATTCACATGATAACCCTGAATTGAGTCAACTCCTCAAAAGCCATGAGACGCATGAGAACGACAATCAATATATTGATTATACATGGGTTACTCAATACAAGTACCAACTTCTTAAGTGTTTGTACAACAACTTTATTGCTGATGAAAACAATGACCGAAAAACGCAATTTTCACTTTTTTGCCGCGAACATCGCACGACCTTAGCAACGCTAGAGCAACACGATGTAGAATTTGCTAGCTATCTACAGTGGCAAGCGCATACTCAGTTAAAACAATGTCAAAATGTAGCCAGGGACAGCGGTATGGCAATAGGCTTAATCAATGACTTAGCCGTCGGATGTGCTGGCGATGGGGGAGAGTTTATTACTCAACAACACCTATTTGCTGTAAATGCGCATGTAGGCGCACCGCCAGATCCGTGGGCTAAACAAGGTCAAAACTGGGGCTTACCAGCATTAAATCCGTTGAAAATGGGTGAAAATAACTTTGCTTTTTACCGAGCGCTCATAAAAGCTAACATGGAAGATGTGGGGGGGCTGCGTATTGATCACGTAATGGCCATACGTAGGTTATGGTGGTGCTTTAATAATCAGGGCCAACAAGATGGGTGTTATGTTTATTACCCTTTTGAATACTTACTGGCAATTTTAACCATCGAATCGCACTTGAATGAATGTATTGTGATTGGTGAAGACTTAGGTGTCGTGCCTCACGAAGTAAAAACAGCGCTGGCAGATAAAGCTATTTTTTCCAATAGCTTATTTTACTTTGAGAAAGATCAACATGGTGAATTTTTACCTGCCGATGCTTTTGACTCCGATTGTTTATTAATGATTGCTAATCATGATGTGCCGCCTTTCTTTGCTTGGTGGGAAGGCCACGATTTAGACTTAAAGATGCAGTATCAATTAATAGATGAAGCTCAACAAATGCAAGATGTTGAAATTCGCCAAGTTGAAAAGCAAAGAATGTTAAGACTTTTAGAGCAAAGTGGTCATCATGGTTATACGCTAAATACGAAAGCTAAAGATATATATACTGCTCTAACATTAAGTCTAGCGCATTCACCAGCTCAACTTTTCGCAATTCAATTAGATGATTTGGATGAGCAAATACTCCCGGTGAATATTCCTGGTACGAATAAAGAATACCCCAATTGGCGAAGGGTGCTTTCTAAGCCATGTACAGAAATATTAAAACAACATGCTAATTTGCTTAGTGAAATAACTTCAATAAGGACGTATTAAATGAACAGTTCTGTTCAAATTAAATCAGTATCCGATCAGTATAATCAGCAAGTAGCTGCGCTAGAGCGTGGTTGTTTTAAAGACCCGTTTAGTTTTTTAGGCGTACATACAGATTCAAATTCTAAGCAAACTATCCGCTGCTTTTTACCAGGAGCACAAAGCGTCTGTGTTAAATCAAAAGGTACGCTACTTAATTGTTCTCGGTACATGGATTCGGATCTATTTATTGCACACGTTACTTCAGTACTGAGCGATGACTATGAACTCATTATTGAATACCCTGATTGTACCGTTCAGCAACGTGATATATACAACTTTCCCAGTGCGCTAGATACGCATGCAATGTATTTATTTAATGAAGGTACGCTTGAGCATGCTTACCGTCATTTAGGCGCACATTTTATAAGCCTAAATGCGGTTGAAGGGGTTAGGTTTAGTGTATGGGCCCCTAATGCGAGTAGTGTTTCAGTCATTGGTGAGTTTAATCATTGGCAGCGAAACCAACATTTTATGCGATTTAATCCTGGCTCAGGGGTGTGGGATATTTTTATACCAGCACTTAAAGAAGGCCAGTGCTATAAATTCGCTATTACAACGACGAGCGGTGAAGTACTAGAAAAAGCAGACCCATTTGCGTTTAAAATGCAACAAGCGCCGGGTACTGCTTCGGTATTGCAGGCACAGTTAAGTGCAATAAAGCTTACTGATAAAATGTTAAAGCAAAAAGCGCAGCGAAATACTATCAATGCACCCATCAGCATTTATGAGGTTCATTTAGGTTCTTGGCAACGAAAAATTGATAACCGTTATTTAAGTTACAGTGAATTTGCTGATCATCTCATCGATTATGTTAAAGAAACTGGCTTTACTCACATTCAATTAATGCCTATTAGTGAGTACCCGTTTGACGGTTCATGGGGTTATCAACCTGTGGGCCTATTTTCTCCAACAAGTCGCTTTGGTGGCGTTGATGACTTTAGATATTTTGTTCAGCGTTGTCACGAAGAAAATATCGGGCTGTTAGTTGACTGGGTTCCAGGGCATTTCCCAAGTGATCCGCATGGGTTACATTGTTTCGATGGCACACACTTATACGAACATGCTGATGCAAGACAGGGATTTCATCCTGATTGGAACACGTATATTTATAATTATGACAGGCCTGAAGTACGCAGCTTCTTAGTTGCAAACGCGATGTTTTGGCTGGAAGAATTTGGTATAGATGGTTTGCGTGTTGATGCCGTTGCATCAATGTTATACCTAGACTACAGCCGTGAAGAGGGGCAATGGGTCCCCAATTGTTATGGTGGTAGAGAAAACCTTGGCGCAATCGAGTGTTTAAAGCAAGTTAACCTTCGCAGCTATGCAAATAACCCGGGCATTATGATGGTTGCTGAAGAATCAACTGCGTGGCCAGGAGTGACCCGTCAAGTGGATCATGATGGTTTAGGCTTTGGTTACAAGTGGAATATGGGCTGGATGAATGACAGTTTGCATTACATGCAACGAGACCCACTTTACAGACAACATCATCACCATGAAATGACATTTTCAATGGTCTATGCATTTAGTGAAAACTACATATTGCCATTAAGCCATGATGAAGTAGTGCACGGCAAAGGTTCGTTGATCGAAAAAATGCCAGGAGATGATTGGCAAAAGTTTGCAAATTTACGCGCATATTATGCTTTTATGTGGGCGCATCCGGGTAAAAAATTACTCTTTATGGGCGGAGAATTCGCACAGCGCAGTGAGTGGAACCATGATCAATCACTGGATTGGCATCTATTAGAACACCAAAGCCATAATGGTATTCAAAATGCCGTTAAAACGTTAAACAAAGTGTACAAGTCTACACCAGCTTTGTATGAATTAGATTCAGAGCCAGCTGGCTTCAGTTGGATTGATAACCAAAACGCACAACAAAGTATTTTTAGCTTTGTTCGTTATGCTAAAAAAGCGTCAGATTATGTTGTGGTGGTGTCTAACTTAACACCTAATGTATACCAAGGATATCAAATCGGTGTGCCGTCAAAAGGGCTGTTTGAAGTGGTACTTAATACCGATGATGAGTTATTTTTTGGCTCTGGCGTTAAGGTTAATGACGGTTTAATTGCAACTGAAGCATCACCGAGTCATGGCCATCAAAATAGTATATTAATCACATTACCACCGCTTGCGACAGTCTATTTGAAAAAGGTGTGCAATGAGTCTATCAATTGAGTTAAGCCAAGGGGCAATTAGCCCTTTAGGTGCGTCAATTAAAGATAATGGCGTTAATTTTGCAGTTTATGCCCCATTGGCAAAGCAATTGTATGTCTGTTTATTTGATGCCAGCGGGCATACCGAAGTGCTTAAATTAGCAATGAACAACAACGAAGGCGGAGTTTGGAGTTTATGTATTAGCCCGCTGCCAGTCGGTACGTTATATGGTTTTCGTGCTGAAGGCGAATATCAGCCTAAAAAAGGACTCCACTTTAACAGTCAAAAATTATTAATAGACCCATACGCAAAAGACTTATTTGGTGAGTTTACATGGAGTGAGCGCCATTATAGTCAAATGCCTATTGGCACATTAAGTGCTGTAAATAACGCTATTGATATGCCAAAGTCAAAAGTGACGCAGTTAATGCCATACCAAGGTGTTAAACCTAATCATAGTTGGGGCAAAACAGTCATTTATGAGTGCCATGTCAAAGGCGCAACTGCGCGCCACCCAAGTATACCTGAGCATTTAAGAGGTAAATATTTGGGATTAAGTCACGCTGTGTTTATTGAACATTTACGAGAGCTGGGCGTAACAACACTTGAATTGTTACCAGTGCATAGTTTTATCAGTGAACAATTTTTAACAGGAAAGGGCTTACAAAACTATTGGGGCTACAACAGCTTAAACTTTTTTACCCCTCATAAAGATTACCTTGTTGATGATGAAATAGCTGAATTTCAGCAAATGGTCACTGAGTTACACAGTGCTGGGATCGAAGTCATACTTGATGTGGTTTACAACCACACCGCAGAAGCTGGAATTGACGGCCCATTACTATCATGGCGGGGGTTAAATAATCCCGGTTACTATCGCTCTGTTGCGGAAGACCCAAAGGTCTATATTAATGATACCGGCTGTGGCAACACACTCAATATTGACGACCCATATAGCTTAAAAATGGTCCTCGATAGCTTGCGCTATTGGGTCGAAATCATGGGGGTTGATGGCTTCAGATTCGACTTAGCTTCAATTTTAGCTAGAACCGCTCACGGCTTTAATCAGCATCATACATTTTTACAAGCAATCAACCAAGACCCAGTTTTATCAAAAGTTAAGCTGATTGCCGAGCCATGGGATATTGGCCCAGGAGGTTACCAATTGGGTGCTTTTCCTGCACCGTGGCGTGAGTGGAATGATAAATACCGTGATGTTGTAAGGCGTTTTTGGTGTGGTGAACAAAATATGTTGCCTAAATTAGCTAAGAGATTACATGGTTCGTGCGACTTGTTTGACCACAATTTAAGAGGTCCGCTCAATAGCATTAATTTTATTACTAGCCATGATGGTTTTACGCTTGCTGATTCGGTCAGTTATGAAGAAAAACATAATGAAGCCAATGGTGAGCAAAACCGAGATGGGCACAGCGCTAATTATTCCTTTAATTGCGGTGTTGAAGGGTTTAGTAATGACCCTGAAATAACAGCTCTTCGTTTGCAGCAACAAAAAAATATGTTGCTCACATTGTTGTTGTCTAAAGGCGTGCCAATGCTAGCGTCAGGCAGTGAAATGGGCCATTCGCAAGGGGGTAACAATAACGCTTATTGTCAAAACAATCGTACTAGCTGGCTTGCATGGAAAGACTCGCAGCGTAGACATCCGCTAACACGATTTATTGATGACGTTTTACGATTACGTAAACAACATTGCGTATTTAAACATCGCGTATTTTTGCATGACACAGATAAGCGATTTGCAGTGCATTGGTTTAATGAGCTCGGCATGCCTATGCAAGAGGATGATTGGCATGATGGCAGCAAGCAATTTTTGATGTATAGCTTGCACGATGAACAATTAAAATCTGCATTACTAATTATATTAAATGCCAGTGACGTAACGGTAGCTTGTACGCTACCAGAGGCCGAAGAAGGTGATTGGCAGTTAAACATAACAAGCGTTGAAGAAGGTGTTTTAAAAGACACAAAACAATTTGAAGTTGCTGCGCATAGCAGTTGGGTATTTTCAGCTAATTTAGAAGGCGAATGTCATGGCTAAAAACAGTGAGCAAATATGTGTTGCAAAGGGCTGGCAAGATGCCCCTTTGATTGATGAAAGTACATTGGAAGACGATTTATCGCGGCACTTTTATTACACTTTAGGGCGTGACAAAGTGGGTAAGTCTCAGTTGTATTTATACAACGCACTAGCATTTACTATCCGTGACCGATTAGTTGCTCGGTGTCGTGCTACCAAACAGCAAATGAACAGTGAAAAGCGTCGTAAAACTGCTTACATATCGCTTGAATTTTTAATGGGCCGAGCCATGGGTAATGCGATTTTAAATCTAGATTTAGACGACCAAGTTAGCCAAGCATTGCAACAATATTGTACTAATATTGAAGATGTCGCCCAAGCAGAGCATGACGCAGGGCTAGGTAATGGTGGCTTAGGGCGCCTAGCCGCTTGCTTTTTAGATAGTTGCGCAAGCCTTGCATTACCTGTGGTGGGTTATGGCATTCGTTATGAGTACGGTATGTTTAATCAAGCAATTGAAAACGGTCACCAAGTAGAGCAACCAGATAACTGGCTTCGCGAAGGGCACCCATGGGAATTAAGCGCGCCAGAGCAATCTAAACGGGTAAAATTCTTTGGTCACGTTGAATGTTACACCGATAAAAATGGTCGTGAACATCGTCAATGGTTAGATACGCATGATGTACTCGCTGTCCCCTACGACGTTCCTATCCCTGGTTATAAAAATGATATTGTAAATACCTTACGTTTATGGAAATCTGAGGCCACCGACGAATTTGATTTAAGTGAGTTTAATGCAGGTAGTTATTCTGAAGCTGTTGCCCATAAAAACTTAGCCGAACAAATTACAATGGTGTTGTACCCTAATGACAGTAGTGAAAATGGTAAGGAATTAAGGTTACGCCAACAATATTTCTTATCGTCTGCGAGTCTACAAGACACAATTGCAAGTTGGGTATCACAGCATGGTGAAGACTTTAGTGATTTTGCTGATTATCATGTTTTTCAACTTAATGACACACATCCTAGTATCGCTGTTGCAGAGCTGATGCGTTTACTTATTGATGAATATGAGCTTGATTGGGACAAAGCGTGGCAAATTACAACAGCCACAATGGCGTACACAAACCATACTTTATTACCCGAAGCGCTTGAAAAATGGTCAGTATCGTTATTCTCTCGCTTATTACCGCGTATTTTAGAAATCATTTATGAAATAAACGCCCGTTTCCTAGCTCAAGTGGCGCAAGCATGGCCTGGGGATGTAGCTAAACAACAAGCACTTTCACTCATTGAAGAAGGTCCTGAGCCACAAATTCGCATGGCCTATTTAGCTATTGTAGGCAGCTATTCTGTTAATGGTGTCGCCGCGTTGCACACAGAGCTATTAAAAGAGGGGTTATTTAAATCATTCTTCGAGTTGTGGCCTGATAAGTTTAATAATAAAACCAATGGTGTAACACCTAGGCGTTGGCTTGCTCATTGCAATCCTAAATTGACCCAGCTTATTAGTGACAAAATTGGCAGTGAGTGGGTGGGTGAGTTTGCTCAAATTAGTCAATTACGCCGCTACTTTGATGATGAACAATTTCATACGCAATGGCAGCAAGTGAAGCTTGAGAATAAACAGCGTTTAGTTGACTTAGTAAAAGAACGTTGTGACGTCGAGTTTGATAAACATATGCTGTTTGATGTGCAAGTAAAGCGTATTCATGAATACAAACGCCAACTATTAAATGTGCTGCATGTAATTCATCTTTATGATCGTATTCGCCGCGGTGACACTGAAAACTTAGTGCCTCGCTGTGTACTGTTAGGTGGAAAAGCTGCACCGGGTTATTACATGGCAAAACGCATTATAAAGTTGATTAATAATGTTGCTGAAGTTATTAACAAAGACCCATTAGCCAAACCTTATTTACGGGTTGCATTCTTGCCAAATTATAATGTAACAGCAATGGAAACTATCTGTCCTGCAACGGATTTATCAGAACAAATATCCACGGCCGGTAAAGAAGCATCAGGCACTGGTAATATGAAGTTCATGATGAATGGTGCATTGACGATAGGTACCTTAGATGGTGCAAATATCGAAATAAGGGATGCGGTAGGCAAAGATAACTTTTTCTTATTTGGTGCCAAAGCACAAGAAATAGAGTCTATTAAGCAAAACTATAATCCGTTGCATATTATTCACTCTACACCTGATCTACTTAATGTAATGCAACTAATTGAAAGTGGTCACTTTAACTTATTTGAACCAGGTTTGTTTGATGACATTATCGGCGCGATTAAAAGCCCGCACGATCCTTGGTTAGTTGCTCACGATTTTGAGAGCTTTGTAAAAGCCCAGCGTGACGTGGAGAGCGCGTATCAAAACCAACCTCATTGGACTCAAATGAGTATATTAAATACGGCCGCCAGTGGCGTATTTTCAAGTGATAGAACAATTAGCCAATACAGCGATGAAATTTGGCATTTGACACCTTTAACAGCAAATAAAACGAACATCAGCACAGATTAATACGGAGATAAATTATGCCAAGTTATGCAAATCGTTACATAAGTAGTTTAACAAGAGAAACCTACGCGCTTATTTTAGCAGGAGGGCGAGGGTCGCGACTCCATGAATTAACTAATTGGCGTGCTAAACCCGCTGTATATTTTGGTGGTAAGCATCGAATTATAGACTTTCCGTTGTCCAATTGTATTAATTCAGGCATCAGGCGAGTGGGTATTGCGACACAATATAAATCGCATTCATTAATTCGCCATGTTAATCGTGCATGGGGCCACTTCAAAAAAGAACTGGGTGAATCGGTAGAGATATTACCAGCATCACAGCGTTATGGTGACGAATGGTACTGTGGAACTGCTGATGCTGTATTTCAAAATATGGATATTATTCGTCATGAATTACCAAAATATGTGATGATTCTGTCAGGCGATCACGTTTACCGTATGGATTACGGTGCATTATTGGCTAAGCATGTTGAAACTGGCGCTGATATGACGGTGTGCTGTATCGAAGTTGATTGTGAAGAGGCGGCAGATACCTTTGGAGTAATGACCGTTGACGAAGAAAAACGTGTAAAACGTTTTGATGAAAAGCCAGCTTCTCCAAGTTCTATTCCGGGTAAACCCGGTACGTGTTTAGCGTCGATGGGTAATTATGTTTTTAATACCGACTTTCTGTTTGAGCAATTAAAAAAAGATGCTGAAAATGAAGGGTCAGGCCGTGACTTTGGTCATGATATAATTCCTTCAATTATTGAGGAGCATAACGTTTTTGCATTCCCATTTAGAGATCCCGCACATGAAGGCCAACCTTATTGGCGCGATGTAGGTACACTTGATTCATTTTGGGAAGCTAATATGGAACTTGTTATGCCAGAACCACAATTAGATTTATATGATCCAACGTGGCCAATTTGGACTTATCAAGAGCAATTACCGCCAGCTAAATTTATTTTTGATAACGATGATAGAAGAGGTATGGCAGTTGATTCAACCGTATCAGGTGGCTGTATAATTTCAGGATCAGTAGTTAGAAAATCCTTGTTGTTTTCTAATGTTCATATTCGTTCCTATTGTGAAATTGAAGAGTCAGTCATTTTACCAGGAGCAATTATTCATCGTAACTGTAGAATACGCCGTGCCATAATTGACCGTGGCTGTGAAATTCCTGAAGGTGTTGAAATTGGTTTTGACAAAAAAGCCGATAAAGAAAATGGCTTTAGGGTGTCTAATAAAGGTATTGTGCTTGTTACCAGAGACATGTTAACTGAGCTTGCCAAAAAAATTGAATGCCAAGAGCAAGAAAAGAAACGTTTAGCTTAAGCTGTAGGAAGTAAATAAATAATGCATGTATTGATGGTTGCGGCCGAAAATGACGCGTTACCTAATGCCAAAGTTGGGGGAGTTGCTGATGTAATACGCGATTGCCCAAACGCATTAAGTAATAAAGGGATTTCTGTAGATGTTATAATTCCTGACTACGGATTTAGTCACTTAGACAGAGAACTGTTAGGGACACTGAACGTGGCGTTTGCAGGCCATAGCCATCAAGTTGATGTATGGCAAGTGCATATTGCTAACTCAACATCAAGACAACTTGTTTTGTCGCATCATTATTTTAGCCAACACAATGGCAACGTTTATTGTAATGATGAACCAGGTCGACCTTTTGCAACTGATGCCACTAAATTTGCTTTGTTTGGTGCGGCTGTGTGTGAAGGGTTACTGCAAGGGATTATTCCATCTCCCGATGTTATTCATTTACATGACTGGCATAGTGCATGTGTTGCTTTACTATTTAAGTTTGATAAACGTTTTGAAGCTCTGCTCAATACAAAGTTGGTGTTCACTGTGCATAATATTGCATTACAAGGGATCAGGCCGTTTAAAGGCGATGAATCAAGCCTAGAGGCTTGGTTTCCATCGCTTGGTTATGATGGTCATGTGTTATGCGACCCACGTTACCCGCATTGTTTTAACCCAATGCGAAGTGCCATTAACCTCGCTGATAAAGTGCATTTAGTATCACCCAGTTACGCCAAAGAGGTGTTGTTACCGAGTGAACCAGATAAAGGGTTCTTTGGTGGTGAGGGGTTGGAAAAAGACTTACAGAATGCTGCTACTTTGAACAAAGTAGTGGGTGTGCTCAATGGCTGCGAATATCCACTAAGTAACGGAAAAGAGCCAGCTTCGCTAGACGCTTTATATGATGAAATAGAGGCGGATCTATTTACATGGATGGCTAAAAGTAAGCAATTAGAATCAGGTTACTATATTGCACACCAGCGCTTATTGTCATTTATTAAACACAGTAGTAAAGGCCCATTGGTGACAAGTGTCGGGCGTTTAACTGAGCAAAAAGTATTGTTGTTACGCCAACCATATAACGATGCATTACTTGTAGATGAATTATGTAAGCAGTTGTCAGAACTCGATGGCAGGCTCATCATTTTAGGGTCTGGTGACAGTGCACTAGAAGATGTATTAACTCAAGCCATGGCAAGAAACAGCAATCTTTTATTTTTAAAGGGCTATGGGCACAAGATTGGCGAATTGCTTTATCAACTAGGGGATTTATTTTTAATGCCTAGTTCATTTGAGCCTTGTGGTATTAGCCAGATGTTAGCTATGCGTGCCGGGCAGCCATGTTTGGTGCATCAGGTTGGTGGACTGAATGACACGGTGACGCATTTAGAAAATGGGTTTTGTTTCACAGGCAACACGCTAGAGCTGCAATGTGAAAACCTCCTAAATTGCTTTATTGAGACACTTACACTATATAATAAAGAGCCAAAGAAATGGCTTCAAATTGTTAATAATGCGCGCAATGCCCGATTTACCTGGGATGAAGTCGCACAACAATATATAGACATCATGTACAAATAAGCTAAAAAGATTACTTTTTATAATTTTACTAGTTATAATGTTTGGATACATAAAGTGATTAAATGATTTTTTACTACTTATTAAACAAGTAGTAAAAAATCCAGAAGAAGGGCAATCTAGTGCAAGTATTTGTTGCGCGTCAAGCAATATTCAATCGTCGCCAACATGTTGTTGCGTATGAATTGTTGTTTCGTAATAGTACAGACAATTTTTTTCCTAATATCGACGAAAGTGTCGCTACTGCAAAGCTTATTATGGAAAATCAGCTCAACTTTGGCACCCGTCACATTACCTCTGGCAAGAAAGCATTAATCAATATTGGCCCCGATTCATTAAAAATGGATTTATGCACATTTTTACCTTCCAATGATGTTGTTCTTGAGCTACTCGAAGATATAGAGCCGACAGAAGAGAACTATCAACTTTGCCGCAATCTGTTCCATAAAAACTACGTTTTAGCACTTGATGATTTTGTTTATGAGCCTAAGTGGGATCGCTTCCTTAAGTTTATAAAACTAATTAAATTTGATATTCAGATCACCCCGCTTAAACAATTAAGTGGTTTAATTGCAGAGCTGAAGAAGAATAAAAAAATTAAATTATTGGCAGAAAAAATTGAAACCACAGAGGACTTTCAATTAGCACATAAAATGGGGTTTGATTATTTTCAAGGCTACTTTTTTGCTAAACCTAAAGTAATTGAACAAAAAGACATTGATATGAATCATGCGCTGGCTTTATCAATTTATGCGCAAGCGATGAAAGAAAACCCAAATATCAACACAATTGCAAGTCTGTTTCAGTTAGATACAGCCCTTGCGTTTAAACTATTAAGGTTGATAAACAGCGGTGTTTTTCCAGTGCAAAAAGAAATAGAATCGATCAGACAGGCTTTGGTTTACTTAGGGCAAGAGCATATTAGAAAATTTGTTAGTTTAATAATTACTGCACATGTGTCTAAATCTAAACCTGCTGAATTGGTAAAAATGTGTATAATTCGCGCGAGATTTTGTGAACTACTTGCTCAGAAAGTGGCCCCGAGCCAAGCTAACAGTGCATTTTTAACCGGACTCTTTTCATTACTGGACGCTATTTTAGATAGGCCCATGGCGCAACTACTTGATAAGTTACCTTTCCCAGATGATATTAAATCTGCACTTATGGCGGAAAAGAATACACTTTTCTATATATTGGAAACAGTCAAAGCGTATGAGTCTGGTAGCTGGTGGGCATTGGAAAAAGCAGTGGTATTGTTAAATACTTCAAGCGATGGATTACCTAAATTATATGAAAATGCGTTAAGCTGGTCGAATACTCAAAAATATCATTAGAGCTCTGTAATGCGAAATAAAAACATGGACGTAATTCGTGGCATAGCCGTTTTAGGCTTAATGTACATGAACGTTTATTTCTTTGGTTTATTTGAATTTGGCTATGTAGCACAACCAGTTCCCCCTTTATCCGATTATGTAATTCAGACTGTAAACCTCTTTTTTATTGATGGCCGTTTTCGTAGCTTGTTTTGTTTACTGTTTGGTGCGGGGCTATATATACAATGGCAGCGATATCAAAATATCAAAACTCTTAAGAAGCGTTTAAACGTTTTGGCGGTATTTGGCTTACTACATGGTTTTTTGCTGTGGGCGGGTGATATTCTGTTTATATATGCCTGCGCAGGTTGGTTGACGTGTAGATATTTAAACGCAGACAACACACTAATTATTAAGCGTGCATGGCAATTTTTGCTAATAGGCGCATTGATGAGCGTGGTTTTAATGTTAATGGAGCCCCATATTGCTATCAATCGCACTGATAGTGCATTTTTACAAAGTTATGAGCAAACAGTGTCGAGCTTAGGCAATATAATGGGCACAAATGCGGTAATGTTTGTCATTATGATCATTGCAGTGCCTTTAATTACGCTATGGATGAGCGCTGCCGTAATGCTTGTTGGCGTATATATTTATAAATTAAAAATATTTGATGATGGTTTACCGGCTGCCACCGTTCGTACTGTTGGATGCATTGCTTTTTTACTGTCATGTTTAAGAGTGCTATTGGAGTACCAACATTTTCAATTGACTCAAGTGCTGAAAGAACCATTGAATTGGCTAGCCGCTTTATTTACCGCTTTACTGTTAATTCATATCATTGTAAAAGCAGCTAATAAGGATAATTGGATCATAATCGGCTTTATGCGATTAGGTAGAATGTCTTTAACCGCTTATATTTCTCAAACGGTATGCTTATTTTTGCTATTCAAAATAGTGTATCCACATTGGATATTAAGTTTTAATCGGCTTGATTATTTTTATCTAGTGTCAGTACTTGCATTGATCCAATATTTTAGTTTTTGGCTTTATAGTTGTTATTTTAAAAAAGGGCCACTTGAATTAGTCTGGCGAAAACTGTCAAGGTAAAGCTAGTAGGCTATGCTTAAATTCTGGCATATAAGATTAGGTCACAATATGAAAATTCTGCTTTTAATACTGTGTTTAATTGTGAGCTCACAAGCCGCGGCAAGTAATGCAATTTCAGTTTTATTTGTTAATCCATCAATTGAAGGCGAACCATTTTGGGCCAAGGTTCAGGCTGTAATGGAAGTCGCAGCAAAGCAAAATAATGTTAAGCTTGATGTTATTTATGGTGAAGGGAATCGTTATATCCAGTTAGCCGAACTTAAAAAATATCTTCAGTACAGAGCCACTCCAGATTACGTTGTTTTATTAAATTACCCCGGTGGTGCTGAGCAATCCATGTCACTACTAGAAAAATTTAATGTAAAATTTATTACCTTAGAGCAAACAATTACAGGCGAAGAGCGGGCAGCTATTTTAGGCCCTCAAGAGCAATTTAAATTTTGGCTTGGTGAAATCTACCACGATAACTTCACCGCAGGCTTTATGTTAGCAAAGGCACTGCTAGAAAAAGCAACAGCGAAGGCGCTTACACCTCATGTGGTAGCTATAAATGGTCACTATGGCACTGAGTCGGATGCACGAAGCGATGGGCTAAAAGCCTATTTGAAGCAGAATGACTTAACTCTTAACCAAACAGTATATGCTGGTTGGTCTAAACCTGAGGCGATGGATAAAACTAAAAAGTTACTTAAAAGATATCCTGAAACCAATATCATTTGGAGTGCATCTGATTTAATGGCATTAGGTTCTTACACCGCAGTAAAAGAGAATAATGAACACCCTTATTTAATTGGCGGGTTTGATTGGCTCAGAGATAATTTAAATTTAATAAAGCAAAATAAACTCACTGCCAGTGTAGGGGGGCATTATATGATGGGAGGTTGGGCACTCACTACTTTGGTTGATTATCATAACGGGCATCCTTTTTGGCATAACAACACCAAGGTTGAGTTTGAACTTGGGGTGATTACGCAGGACAATATCAATAAGTATGAATACCTTATAGATATTGACGATTGGTCTTTTTTAAATTTTAAACAACTTTCCTTATTCCACACTAAACAGGCTAATTATGTATTTGATGTGTCTCAATTACGTAAAGACAAAAGCCAAAGTGAAAATTAACCGCGTAAAAACTTTAGCCCTAGCTCATACCCAAACCAATCCAATATGCATAGTTCAGCGTTTCACTGGGGATGATATAAAGGCGTAATTTTCAACAATGTTAGTTCATTTTAATAAGTAACCTGAACTCTGGATAATAAATTTATCTCCAGCGGCTACTTTCAACGCTAACTGCGTTGAATTTACTTGCAATAGACCAGCTATTGACGCGTAAATTCGCCTTGTTATCGCTAAAAGTCTCCGGCTGGAGACTAATAAATATATTTGTAATTTAATATCAAGACATTAGTACATCTCTTAACCAGAGTTCACGTTAAGTAACAACAATAAAGTAAGTGCTTGTGAAACGCCCCAGTGTTGGTTTAAAAGCGATATATACTGCGTATTGATTACAACAATAGAACCACTATTATTTGCAATCAATCCCTTGCCTTAATCGCTTTTAATTCCAACTGTAACTCGCATCTTAGGGCGGTTTGGGTATACAATATCGGCCTTTAAAATTAAAACGAATTGGCCATGACAGATTTAAAACGATTAAATAAATTTATAAGTGACACTGGTTTTTGCTCGCGTCGTGAAGCTGATAAGTATATTGAAGACGGTCGTGTCACTGTGAATGGCAATCGACCTGAAATGGGTGTAAAAGTGGCGGTCACTGATAATGTATTGGTTGACGGTAAACCACTTAAAAAAGTGCCTAAACGCGCGTATATTGCTTACAATAAACCGGTAGGTATTACCTGTACTACCGAGCGTAAAATTCAAAGTAATATTGTTAAAGCGGTTAATTACCCGGACCGAATTTTCCCTATTGGTCGTCTTGATCGCCCCTCTGAAGGGCTTATCTTTTTAACCAACGAAGGTGACATCGTTAACAAAATCCTTCGTGCCGGTAATAATCATGAAAAAGAATACGTAGTAACTGTTGATAAACCCCTTAACCGCCAGTTTGTAAATAAAATGGCCGGTGGCATTCCCATCCTCGATACAGTCACTAAAAAATGCAAAGTAACGCAAACCGGCGCAAAAGAGTTCACTATTATTTTGACTCAAGGCTTGAACCGACAAATACGTAGAATGTGCGAATACCTTGGCTATGAAGTAGTCACATTAAAGCGCACGCGTATTATGAACGTGACGCTCAAAGGTTTAAAAGTAGGGCAATGGCGTCATTTAACTGAGCAGGAAATGGCATTAATTAATGATTCAATTGCGGACTCTGGCAAAACAGAAGAGCGCTCAATTGATGAAAACAAACAAGCCACAGCCGATGTTAAAAAACGTGACTTTCAAAAGCACGTTGAAAAAGCAAAGTCGCAGCAGCCAGCAATAGCCAATAAGTCTTTTAATAAACCTCGTGCAACAGCAAAACGCAGAACAGGCACACTCAGTTTAAAAAAGTAACTCAGTAAACTTTTAAAAGGCCAAGTAATGTGAATTACTTGGCTTTTTTTGTTAGCTTTTCTTAGGCACTTTAATTCTAAACACCATGGTATAAAGTACCGGCACTACGATTAATGTCAGTATTGTAGCAAATCCTAATCCAAACATAATGGTTACTGCCATTGACTGGAAGAACACATCAAATAACAGTGGAATCATGCCAAGTATTGTGGTGATAGCAGCCATCGCCACAGGGCGGACACGGCTTACACCGGAATCAAATACGGCTTGGTAGGGGTCTTTGCCTTCGCTGAGTTCGAGGTTTATTTGATCGACTAAAACAATGCCGTTTTTTATCAGCATGCCACTCAAGCTTAATAAGCCTAATAAAGCCATAAAGCTAAATGCTGCATTCATTAGTAATAAACCCGCGCTAACACCAATGATGGCCAGTGGCACAGTGGCCCAAATAACGAGTGGCTTTTTAACAGAGTTAAATAACAACACCGTCACTGCAAACATGGCGAGGTAGCCAAGAGGCAATGAGCCAAATATCGCTTTTTGTGCTTTTGATGCTGACTCAAATTCGCCGCCCCATTGCAGCTCATAGCCATGAGGGAGTTTTATTGCTTCAATACCTCCCCTTACACGAGCAAACAGTTTAGCAGGCGTTTCATCACCAATGACATCGTGGTCGGCCATAACTGTGATGGTACGTTTGCGGTCGCGACGCATTATCAGGCTGTCTTCCCATTCTACAACAAACTCATCAACCACTTGGGTAACGGGCACAAACACGCCAAGTACAGGGCTGTATATTTGTAAGTCACGCAGGCTTTCAACGTTCAAACGCTCTTCTGCAGGAGAGCGGGCAATGATCGGTAATTGTTGAGTGCCGTCTTTATACACGCCGACTTTTTTGCCTGATAAACTAGTCAGTAATAGTTGATCTAAGTCTGTTTTAGCAATACCTAAACGACGTGCTTTTTGCTCGTTTAGTTGAGGTCGAATTAGTTTTGAGCGCTCGCGCCAATCATCACGAATATTAAACGCGCCAGCATCTTGGCTGAGTACTTCTTTGGCTTCTTTAGCAAGCTTTCGAAGTATCACTGGGTCAGCACCAGAGAAGCGTGCTTCAATTTTAGCGTCTGTCGATGGGCCAATTTCCATCCGCTTAATTTTAAGTTTGGCATCAAACACGTGGCTGTACTCATAGTCACGTACTTTAGCAATCATAGTGGAGACGGCTTCACGGTCTTTTACCCGAATAATTAATTGCCCATAAGCTGGGTATGATTTTTCAGGTGCGTAGGTCAACATAAAACGTGGCGCGCCTTGGCCTATGGTTGAGGTGACTTCTTCTACCAGTTCATCTTTTTGTAAAAAGGCTTCAAGTTTAGCAACGCCATCCATGGTCGCATGGATATCAGCGCCTTGTGTATGCCAGTAATCTACATAAAACATCGGGGTATTTGATGCAGGAAAGAATGCTTGTTTAATGAATTTAAAGCCAAAAATTGAGCTGACAAGCAGCACTACCATTAATAACAAGGTCGTTTTACGAAAACGCATTGCATTACCTAATAGACTTTTATAAATATTGAACATAAAGCCTTGGTAAGGGTCTTCTTCGGTATTTTGATTTTTAAACTCAGATTGTTTAAACATTAAATCAGCAAAAAACGGCGTTAGGGTAATAGCTGTTATCCAGCTTAAAAGTAATGAAATAAGTAATACCCAAAATAGGCTACCAGCAAATTCACCACTGGCATCAGAGCTTAACCCAATAGGCGCAAAAGCGGTGATTGCGATTACCGTTGCACCGAGTAAAGGCCATTTTGTTTGCTGCACAATATTAGCCGCGGCTTTAACTTTTGTTTGCCCGCGCTTTAAGTTGATTAATATTCCTTCAGTGACAACGATGGCGTTATCGACCAACATACCTAATGCGATGATCAAGGCGCCTAGCGAAATACGCTGCAAATCTATCGCAAATAGCTTCATAAAAATGAAGGTTCCTAATACGGTAAGTAATAATATAACGCCAATTAGTACGCCACTTTTAAGCCCCATAAATACCAGCAATACAACGATGACGATTGCAACAGCTTCTAATAAACTAATAATAAATCCGCTGACTGATTTCTCTACTTCGACTGGTTGGTTATATACGGTGTTTATTTCCATGCCATGTGGGCGTTGGTATTCCAGTGATGCTAAATGGGCTTGAATATTTTTGCCAACATCCACCACATTAACGCCGGTACTAAAAGACACACCGACTAATAAAGCTTGTTGTTGGTTAAACCGCATTACGTTATTAGGTACTTCGGCGTATTCACGGTATACCGTTGCTACATCACCCAAATAAATTAATTCACTTGCGCCTGGTTTTGAAATGAGTAAGTTTTCAAGTTCAGTAACGTCTTTAAACTCCCCTGTAGGGTGAAGCCGTATTGATTCATCACCAACGCGTACTTTACCTGCATTAGACACAGTATTTTGTGATTGGAGTAACTGGTAAATTCGATTGGGGGCAATCCCTAATTGCGCAAGTTTACGGGTAGAAATTTCTACCATAACTTGTGCTTGTTGTTCTCCACTAACGGTCACTTTACTTACGCCATCCACCAAAACTAGCTCACGCTTTAGGTAATCAACGTAGTCTTTGAGTTCATCATACGAGTACCCATCGCCAGTGACGGCGTACATTACACCATAAACATCACCAAAATCGTCCAGTACAGTGCTTGGATAAACACCGCTTGGTAACGAGGATGCATTGTCATTAATTTTGCGGCGTAGTTCATCCCAAATTTGACGTAAATCCTGCTTGCGATAAGTACTTTTCATTTCAACGGAAATTTGCGATTTTCCCGGTGATGATATGCTTGTCACATAGTCAACATAGGGCAATTGTTGAATAGCGTTTTCGATCGGGAAAGTAACTTCCTCCTCGACTTGCTGCGGTGATGCGCCAGGGTAGAGTGTAATAACCATGGCTTTTTTTAGTGTAAACTCGGGGTCTTCTAGCTGCCCAAGGCCTAAATAAGAAACCGCACCACCAATTAATAAAAGCAGTGCAAACATCCAACTAACCACTTTGTGTTTGATAGCAACTTCTGCAAAGCTCATTTTATAGGCCTCGCTCTTTTTGCCACGGACGTACTTGCATGTCTTCTTTTAGGTAATGCACACCGGCAGCGACCACAGTTTGGCCTTTTTTAAGCCCAGAAAGTACTTCTATGCCACTTCTATGCAATTGGCCCACTTCAACTGCTTGCTTGTTTACTTTGCCTGTTTGTTGATTATACACCCAAACATAACTGCTATTAGCTTGCTCTGTTGGCTCAGAAAACACTGCTTCAACTGGTAATAAAATGTAACTCGATTGTGAATGTGTAATTTTGCTTAAATCGATATCAACTCGGCCAGTCATGCCTGCAAGCAGATTGAAATCTTTTGGTACTGGCAGTGAAAACACAACTTTGTATGTCAAAGTGGCAGGATCTGCTTGAGTATCAAACTCTTTAATAGTGAGAGTGTATGATTTATCGGGATAACCATCGAATACCACTGTGGGCTGATAGTTTGCATCTTTATCAATACGGGCGATGAGCTTCTCTGGTACTTGAATAACGACATCCATTAAATCACGGGTTTCTAAGCGCAAAATATTTTGCTTTGCTTGAATGTTTTCATAATTTTTAACAAATACCTTTGCAACGGTGCCACTAAATGGCGCGCGTAGCTCACTGTTATCTAAGTTCGTTTTAGCTATTTTTAGCGCTGACTCTGCAACTTGTTTGTTCGCTAGTGCTTGGTCTAGCTCTGATTGGCTGGTGATGGATTTATCAAATAACTTTTTGACTCGCTGTAGTTGTGACTGAGCTAGTTCAAAACGTGCTTTGCGTTCATCGTACTGGAGTTGAAAGTCTTCTGGGTCAAGTTTGGCAAGCAGTTGCCCTTTTTCAACATGCTGACCTGCTAAGGCGGGAAATTTAAGTAATTCGCCATTTACCCTAAAGGCCAAATAAGACCCTTGATTAGCGACTACCTCTGCAGGGAAACTGCGTATGGTTTCGTCTGAATTAGCACCAATATCGAATAATTTTACTGGACGAATAGGCTGCTCTATTGTCGTATCCTTGGCTGCTTCTTTACACGCAACTAAACTCAGCATGAGTGATGATAAAATCAAAACTGACAACAGTTTCATGGTCTTCTCCGTGGCTATGAAAACATAAATTAGATGCAGCATACGCCGCAAACATATAAAATAAAAATTATTAAATTTTAAAAAGATCATAAATAAAGTTTATGGTTATTTACAAGGATGCAAAATGAACCTTGTTCAACTAAAGATGCTAGACGCTATCGTGTCAACGCAAAGCTTATCAAAAGCGGCAAATGTATTGCATAAAACGCAACCAGCTTTAACGCTTGCTATAAAAAAACTTGAGCAAGAGCTCGGTTTTGAGTTGCTCGATCGTACACAGTACAGGTTAACCCTCACTGAAAAAGGGAAGTTGTTTCACCGAGAAGCTGTTCAATTATTGGTAGCGCAATCTCATTTAAGTCAGTTAGCCAGCGAGCTTGCACTAGGCAATGAAGCAAGTTTTAAAATTTGTTATGAACAGCTCTGCCATGCACCTTTATACAACGATATAATTTGTGAAGCATTTACTGAGTTTCAAAGTACAGAATTTAGCGTTAGCAGCGGTAAGCGATTTGCGTCTTTAGAGCAAGTGAATAAAGGACTAGCTGATTTAGGAATAGGACCTTGGTTTGACCTTTTTCATGCAACTGGTGATTTAGAAAGTTTACCAATAGGAAAGCTAGATATTGGTATTGTGTGCGCAAAGGGCTTGGTACCAAAACAAGTTAACTACGAGCAGCTTCAGCATTATCCTTGCCTTGCAATGTTCGAAAGTGAAATGAGCTTTGACTCTGAGCGACTTTCTTATTCAAAAGGCTCGGCAATTATGAAAATTGATGACATTGCCACCTTAAAATCTTTTTTAGTCTCCGGAGCTGGTTGGGCAATGATCAGTATAGGACACTGTCAAGCTGAGCTTGATGCAGGTCTATTACAACAGGTTGAAGTATTGGACAGAGAGCATATGTTTAGCGCTCAAATTCGCGTTTTTAGACAGCATGCAACGCATCATGGCCCTGTTGCTCGAGCAATATGGCAAGGTTTTAAACAAGCAAGTGAACAGTTTAAAAATGAAAGACAATAAAGCATCCAAAGAAGAAAAAATTTTTACTGTAATAGCAAATATTCCAGCAGGTTCTGTTGCAAGTTATGGGCAGGTTGCTGCAATGGCTGGACTTGTTAATAATGCGCGTTTGGTCGGGCGGTTATTAAAGCTAATGCCAAAAGATTCAACTATCCCTTGGCATCGCGTGATTAATAGCCAAGGGAAGATCTCTTTTGCAAAAGGTACAGCGCAATACATTCGGCAATATCAGTTATTGCTCGCTGAAGGGATTGTTTTTAAAAACGGCAAAGTCAATATGAGACTGTATCAGTGGCAATAAATTGGGTGATTAATAAACATATTGGTTAATTGCAATAAAATGGCAAACACAGCCTAACATCACAAATACATGCCAAATTGCATGGCTAAATTGACGGTGTTTGGCACTATAAAAAATGGTGCCTAAACTATAAAATAGCCCGCCACTGAGTAGCCACCACAGTGCATTGATATTAACATTTAAATAGAGTGGGTATACAATTGCCACAGCAAACCATCCCATTAATAAGTAAGTGGTGAGCGACACCCTTTTATTTTGATTTTTTACAAATAATTTGTAGCAAACCCCACCTAAAGCTAAAGACCAAATAAATACCAAAGTTAAAACGGACACTAAGCCAGATAAACAAAGCACGAGAAATGGTGTGTAAGTGCCCGCAATTAAAATATAAATAGCGCAATGGTCACACTTTTTATAAACAGCACGCGCTCGCTCAGATGAGCTACTGTGATAAAGAGTTGATGCTAAAAATAATAAAAAAAGGCTCACACCATAAACTAGTGCGCTTACACCTTGCATCACGTTTTCAGATTTTACTAGCAGCTGCCAAAGCACGTATATCGAAAAAATAACGCCAGCACCATGCGTCACCACATTTAATTGCTCTTCTTTTTTTGAATAAGCAGGGATAACACTCATAACACACTCATTAAGATTAATGGCTAAAGGAGTTTCAGTGTACAAGTGTACGCTGAAATTTTCAATGTAAAATTAGAGGCTAAATTTTGGTTAATTTAACTAACTACGGTGGCTAAAAAAACCATGACCTGAATGTTCGCTGAAAGTGTATTTATTTTTATCAATACATATCAATAAGTTAAATTTTATTTTTCAGTTGGCACAACCTTTGATTAAGTAATAGCGACTAACTTAATAACTCAATAAGGAATACCATTATGAAAAGCTTAATGAAACTATCGGTTGCGGCACTATTGGTTGTTGGCTCTACACAAGTAAGTGCAAATGATGGTCAATTAGACCTTACACAAACGCTATCAAATAACATTGCCTCATACATTGAAAAAACCAGCAATGAACTGCAACAAAACTTAAAGCAATCATTACTAGTTGATTCACAAAACATGTTAACAAACCTGTTCTCAGAGCAAGCAGAAAAGGTAACTAATGTGGCTAAAACCAATACTAAAGAGCAAATAGTTTCAGTAGAAACAACAAAAGTAGAGGGTTAATCTGATGAGCAGTGAATTAGGATTATTTGTTTTAATGTTAGCGCCTGTTCTTAGCTTGTTAAGTGCTTATGCTTCATTTGAACTGTTAAGAAATATTGCTCAATGGCTAAATGTAGGCTGATCGATTAAAACAACTTTTGATGTTGATCTTATACACTGCGATGCACGTAAAGTAATGCATAGTTAAATTAATGTAGTAGGGCAATATGATACGTGCAATCTTCCCATTACCTGTTTTTATTTTACCTGGCGGGTATACGCGACTTAGAATATTTGAAACGCGTTATTTGGACATGGTCAAGGAAGCGCTAAAAAATGATGGTCAATTTGTCCTTTGCGATTATGACTCGCAGACATATAGCAATGTTCCTGAAACAGGTTGTCTAGTAAAAATAGTTGATTTTGATCAGGATGATAATGGCAATTTGCTGATAGATATCAGTGCGCAATCAGTTGTCACCATTAGTAATGTTACCTTCAGTAAAAACAAATTACGCTATGGCGAAACCAAACTACTACAGGGCCCTGGCTGGCTTAGCCATACTCAGCCTTTGAGTTTTGACGACCAAATACTTAGAGACTCTCTTGAAAAATTATTTGCAGAGAATCATGAGCTTTCTTCCATTTATAAATCTACCTGTTTTGATGAACTACCTTGGGTTATAGCCCGTTGGCTTGAACTAATTCCTATATCTCATAATAAAAAACAACAACTTGCCTTCAATTCTGGCTTTGCGAATATCCAAAATTTCCTCCATACTGTAATTAATAACGAATTTACCTAAAAATGTGATCTTATTATTTATCTCTACGTATTGAGTAGAAGTGAATATAAAGGGGAACTAACAATGGTAAGTCAACAACCTTCAACACGTTGTACACCTAAAACAGGTAACTTCACTGCCATGGCGGATACACCGAGCAAAGAACTTGCGGATTCTTTATTTGCAGTTGCATCAAGCAGAGATAAAAAAGCATTTGCTTATTTATTTTCTTATTTTTCTCCAAAGATAAAACGCTTTGGCATAAAACAGTTTAACTCTGAGGCACAAGCTATGGAGCTTGTGCAAGAAACGTTAACCTCAGTGTGGCGAAAAGCCCACCTATATAACAATGATAAAGGTGCAGCGACTACCTGGGTTTACACTGTAATGCGAAATGCATCGTTCGATATGCTTAGAAAAATGAAAAGCACAAAAGAAGATTGCATAAGTGAAGATATTTGGCCCTTGATCGAACAAAATGAAACTGAAAACTATGAGTTCAGTGATCACTTAGAAGATAAACAAATTAAAAATTATCTTGAAAAACTACCTCAGGCTCAACGTGATGTTGTGCGTGGCGTGTATTTTCAAGATATGTCACAAGAGCAACTGGCTGATCAATTAGGTATACCAGTTGGAACAGTAAAATCCAGACTTCGTTTAGCGCTACAAAAACTTCGCAACGAGATGGGAGAAAGTCATGATTAAACACCATCCAACAGATGAAATTTTATCTCAATTTGTTTCAGCAGACTTGCCTGCAAGTCTAAGCGTAGCAGTTGCTATACATGTTGATATGTGTCCGTGTTGTAAAAGTAAAGTAGCTGCAATTGAGGCTAAAAAAGCGGAACAAGTGTTTACTGACGAGTCTATTAATAACTTTTTAGCTGAAGAAGAGTTTGAAGGTGCTTCAGACTTGCTTGATGCTATAACAATGGATGAATCAGTTGACGAAATATATGAGGTTAAACCTCAAAGCATTAATATAAACGATCAAGAATATCAATTGCCTCGCAGTTTATCGCGTATCCCACATAGCAAGTTTATGCAAATGGGTAAGCTTTCTCGCTCTCGTGTTGCTTTAGATGATGGCTCATTACGTTCAAGTTTGTTACATATTGCCGCAGACGGAGAGATACCTGAACACACACATACAGGTTTTGAGCTCACTCTTCTACTTGAAGGGGAATTTAGTGATGAAACTGGAAAGTATGTACCAGGTGATTTTATGATGCTCGATGGTCGTCATAATCATACACCAGTAACTAAAGAAGGTTGTTTGTGCTTTACTGTTGTCAGCAGTGCTCTACACTTTAATAAAGGGTTAAGTAAATTATTAAACCCAATAGGCAATTTTATATACTAGGATGAGTATGCAAGAACAGGTTATCAAGCTAGGCATAAGTGCGTGCCTAGCTGGTGAAAAAGTACGTTTTGACACAGGTCATAAAAGATCAAATTTTTGCATGGACGAACTTGGTAAGTACGTTGAGTATCAACGTTTTTGCCCAGAGGTTGCTGTAGGTTTACCTATACCTAGGCCTACCATTAGGCAAGTCAGAGTGGGCGACACTATCAAAGTATGTAGACCTGATGGAACGGGTGATGTAGGCCCTAAGCTTACTGAGTATGGAAAAAGAGTTGCTACTGAACAAGCGTCTACCTTAAGTGGTTTCATTTTTTGTGCTAAGAGTCCGAGTTGTGGAATGGAGCGCATTAAAATTTATAACGAAGCTGGAACAGGTAATACTTCTGAAGGTGTCGGTTTTTTTGCAGAGCAAATAATGGCCCATAATCCATTATTACCTTGTGAAGAAAATGGCCGTTTAAATGATATGCACTTGCGTGAAAACTTTGTTATGCGCATTTATACGTATAAAAATTGGCAGTTACTTACTGAGCAGCCTATTACTGTGCATCGTTTGACTCAGTTCCACGCAAAATACAAATATTTATTAATGGCGCATAATTATCAGGCATATAAAGACTTAGGTAATTTGCTTGGTACTTACGATGGCGCTGATTATGACGCACTTGCAGATGAGTACATTTTGGGTTTGATGACTGCGCTTAAAAAGCCTGCTTCTCGAAAGAACAACAGCAACACGTTGATGCATTTACAAGGTTATTTCAAAAAAGTTCTTTCAAAGATAGAAAAGAAAGAACTGCGTGATGCCATTGATGAATACAGAGAAGGTATTGTTCCACTTTATGTACCTTTGACCTTGGTTAAACATCACCTCAAGGTTCACCCTATCGAATACCTAGAGCAGCAAGTTTACTTTAACCCCTATCCTAATGATCTAAAGTTACGTTTCGGAATTTAATGGATACAATATTTTGGTTTAGGCGCGATTTGCGCCTTTTTAATAATTTTGCATTATATGATGCAATTGAAGCAGGCTGTAAAAATGCCCTATTTTTTGTTACGCCAGGTCAATGGCAGCAACATGAGGTTGCGCCAATACAGATTGATTTATTAAAAAGGCGTATTAAATTTCTAGGCAAGTTGTTAAGTGAGCATGGTATTGCGCTTCACGTCATCGAGAGTACAAATTACACAACATGTACAAAAGATCTGTCTGATTTTTTATCGTCAAACAATGTTAAGCATGTTTATGCTAATGCAGAATATGAAATCAATGAGCAGAATCGCGATACACAATTCCTCAGTGAAGCGGACAAGTTAAATGTGTCTGTGCATATGTATGACGGCGACTTAATAGCCCCTCCAGGTTCTGTTACTACAAAAAACGGTGAAATGTATAAGGTGTTCACACCATTCAAAAACGAATGGTTAAAACAGCATCATGACACGCATTTTTATTTCAGAGAATTGCCTAACACGTTTTCTGAGGTTCAATTCCAAGATGACTTACTGCTTAAAGGTGATGGTAGTTCAGATAAGTGGCCAGTTGAGGATGAAACATTGAGTCAGGTTATTCATCGTTTCATCGATGAGAAACTTACTGATTATAAAGAATCACGTGATTTCCCCGCAATAAAAGGAACATCTGGGTTAAGCCCTTATTTGGCTCTAGGTATCGTTAGTACTCATCAGCTTATTGCGCTTGTGCAGCAGCGTCATGTTGATGTGTTATCTAGTGCAAAAAGTAACTTATTTACATGGGTTAATGAATTAGTTTGGCGCGAGTTTTATCGCCACCTTTTAGTCGCTTTCCCGCTTTTAAATAAATATAAGAACTTTAACGAAAAGTATGATGCGGTTAAGTGGCGTAAGAGTGAGGCTGAATTTCAGTCTTGGTGTGAAGGTAAAACAGGCTATCCATTAGTGGATGCCGCGATGCGCCAACTTAACGAGACTGGTTGGATGCATAATCGATTGAGAATGGTCGTGGCAAGCTTTTTAACAAAACATTTATTGATTGATTGGCGCAAAGGTGAACGTTATTTTATGCAGCATCTTATCGATGGTGATTTAGCATCTAATAATGGTGGCTGGCAATGGGCTGCTAGTACAGGATGTGATGCTCAGCCTTATTTCAGAATTTTTAACCCGATAACGCAAAGTGAGCGATTTGATCCGAAAGGCGAATTTATTCGTAAGTATATACCAGAGCTTAAAAATGTTCCTGATAAGCAGGTTCATTTTCCGCATAAATATTTAGCGAGTATTGGTAGAGAAGCCGATTACTGGCCTGCGATAGTGGATCACAAAGCTGCAAGAGAAAGAGCACTAGCCGCATTTAAGGTATAACGAAGGAATATAATGAGTACGCAAAGAGTTGAGTCATTCGTTAATATATATCAACAGCTGGATAAGCATAATCTTCACCTTTTAAGTGATATATATGCGCCTAACATTCTCTTTTCGGACCCTCTTCATGAGGTTGCTGGACTGGATGATTTACACAATTATTTCTCAGATTTATACAGTAATGTCCAAGAGTGTGGTTTTGACATAACAAGCCACCATTGCTCTGGCGATAATGCTTTTGTTTATTGGGTGATGAAATACAGACATCCAAAATTAGCAAACAACAAAGAGATTACAGTTAAAGGCCACAGTCACCTTGTGTTCGATGGCGATAAAATAGTTAAGCACCAAGATTATTTTGATGTAGGTGCACTTTTGTACCGTAATATTCCTTTAGTAGGTTCTATTATTAAACTTATAGATAAAAGGGCGACGCAATCATGATTACGTTAATTACAGGTGCGACATCTGGGATTGGTGAAGAGTTAGCTAAACAGTATGCAGCACAGGGTGATACTGTTATCGCGTGCGGCCGCAATACGGATAAGCTGGCTGAGATTGCGACACATCAAAATATCGAGCCATGCAAGTTTGATGCGACTGATTTACAAGATATAAAAAGTGCAACCATTGCATATACCCAATTTGACCGTGTAATTTTAAACGCGGGTAATTGCGAGTATATAAATGATGCGCGCAATTTTGATAGCAGTTTATTTACTCGTGTAATAAACACAAATCTTTTGTCTGTTGGGTATTGTTTAGAAGCGTTATTGCCAAAAATAAAATCAGGTGGTCAACTTGTTCTTGTCAGCTCAAGTGTGACTTATCTGCCTCTGCCCCGATCAGAGGCTTATGGTGCCTCAAAAGCAGGTGTAAGTTATTTAGCCAAATGTTTAGCTGTTGATTTGAGTGATGTAGATGTCACTTTGGTTCATCCTGGGTTTGTTAAGACACCACTGACAGACAAAAATGACTTCCCTATGCCGATGGCTGTTTCTGCAGAAAAAGCAGCTGATTACATCATCTCTGGTGTTAAAAAACGTCGCAAAGAGGTTCATTTCCCCTACCGGTTTACACTTATTTTAAAATGCCTGCGCATTTTGCCATTACCATTATGGCTTAAATTAGCAAAAGGATTATCTCGTTGAAAAAAATTGCAATTATTGGCTCTGGTATCTCAGGCCTAAGCTGTGCTCATCTACTTCACAAACAATACGATGTTACAGTCTTTGAAAAGAACAATTATATTGGTGGTCACACTGCAACTGTTGATGTCGATATTGAAGGAACCAGCTACGCCATCGACACAGGTTTTATTGTATTTAATGATAGAACTTACCCATATTTTGAAAAACTACTCAGCCGAATTGGTATAAGCCGTAAACCTACCCAGATGAGCTTTAGTGTTCACAACGAACAAACTGGTTTTGAATATAATGGACATACATTCACAAGTTTATTTGCTCAAAAGCGCAATATTTTTCGCCCTCGATTCTACAAGTTATTAAGCGATATAGTGCGTTTTAATAATCTATGCAAAGCCCTCCATAGTGAAAACACCTATGAGAAACAAACACTAGGTCAGCTATTAGATGAGCATAGTTTTAATGATTTCTTTAGATACCATTATATATTACCCATGGGCGCCGCTATTTGGTCTACTAGCATAAAAGAAATGAGTAATGTTGGCGTTGAGTTCTTCGTTAAATTTTTCTTTAATCATGGTTTATTAGATATCACTAACAGGCCTCAGTGGTATGTAATCCCTGGCGGTTCAAGAGAATACATAGCACCCCTTATTAACGGTTTTGAAGATAAAATAAAACTAAATAGTGATATTGCAGGCGTTGAGCGGCTAGACGATAAAGTTATTATTCATTTAAAAAATGCTCAGCAACAACTGTTTGATAAAGTCGTTTTTGCATGTCATTCAGATCAGGCTTTAGCCTTATTATCATCCCCTAGTGACGATGAAAAGAGGGTGCTTGGCGCTATTCCTTATTCTGAAAACTCAGTAATTTTACACACTGACACATCAATCTTACCTAAACGAAAAGCGGCGTGGGCAAGCTGGAATTACTTATTGAACGACAGTACAGATAAAGCGGCTGTGGTAACTTATCAAATGAATATCCTTCAGGGTATTCAGAGCGACACGCAGTTTTGTGTTACGTTGAACCACAAGCAAGGTATTGATAAAAGTAAAATCTTACGTGAATTTACATACCATCACCCAGTGTTTAATGAAATATCAATTGCTGCTCAACAACAAAAGCACAGTATTGATGGCGAGAATAATACTTATTTTTGTGGAGCTTATTGGTATAACGGATTTCATGAAGATGGGGTTAGGAGTGCCGTTGATGTAGCGCGTCAATTAGGTGTTGAATTTGAATAGTGCCGTTTTTACAGGTGATGTGCGTCACCGCAGGTTTGCTGTAAAATCCCATGAGTTTAAATACCCACTCTATATGATGTGGGTTAATTTATCACAACCCTCATCGCTTAATGGTATTCACCCACAGCTGGGCACATCAGGCTTTAAAGCATTAAAATTTGAACAGTCTGACTATTTGAAAGATGGCACTGATAAAGATAATGAAGCAATCGTTAAACGAGCAATAAATAAAATTAATGAATTAGGTGTAACCGACGAGTTTGCAAATGTGTACATGCTTGGTCAGCTTCGTTGCTTAGGTATTTATTTTAGTCCGGTTAACTTCTTTTTGTATGAAAAACCCGATGGGCATTTAAGTCATATGGTTGCTGAAGTAAGTAATACGCCATGGAACGAAAGGCATTACTATTTAGTAGAACTTGAAAAGAAAGTGAACTTTAAGAAGGTATTTTCCGTATCACCTTTTATGAATTTAGATATGAATTACCACTGGGCAACACGTTTTAATAATGACAGTGTGTTAATTCATATTGAGAATAAAAAAGACAATAACGTGTTGTTTGATGCAACACTTAGGCTAAAACGGCAATCGTTAACTAAAGAAAATGTATCTGCTATTTTTAAACAGTTCCCTGCGATGACATGGACTATTTTTAGAGGCATTTATGTTCATGCATTTAAGTTGTTTTGTAAACGAGTGCCATTTATCGGTCATTCAGGAAGCGGCATTTGAGTCTGCTTCAAACTAGTTAGGTGATTTAATGGAAAAAGTATCCAGTTTGTCAAACAGTCAACCCAGTGGATTGCTAATAAAAATTTATAAAAAGCTGGTATTTGGTGCTTTCAATAGCATTGAAACTGGTCGTATATCATTGATTGATGGTAACGAAGTTATTCATTTTGGTAATGAAGATGAAAAAGAATTAGCGGTTAAAGTCGTTGTTAATGATCAGGCAATGTATAAATCATTTGCGCTTTCAGGCAGTGTTGGCGCTGGTGAATCATATATTTTGGGACATTGGGAGTGTGACGATTTAACAAAGTTGATTGAGATATTTGCTATTAACCAATCTCAATTAGATGCTTTTGAGAAGAAGTTTGCTTTTTTCAGCAACATCTTTTTTAGACTTAACCACATCAGAAACAAAAATTCTGAGAATGGTTCGAAGAAAAACATCGTCGCTCATTATGATTTGGGTAATGATCTGTATTCTTCTTTTTTGAGCACTGAAATGCTTTATTCAAGTGCCGTTTATCCTTCACAAGATGCCTCTCTTGAGCAAGCACAAAGCCATAAGCTTGATTTAATATGTCAGCAAGTAGACTTACAACAGGGCGATAAAGTCATTGAGATAGGCACAGGGTGGGGCGCTTTTGCGATACATGCAGCAACCCATTATGGATGTCATGTTACTACAACAACAATTTCGGATGAGCAGCACGCTTATGTTGCACAGAAAATCAATGAGCTTGGACTAAAAGATAAAATAACTCTGTTAAAGCAAGATTATCGATTACTAGAGGGTAAATTTGATAAATTAGTTTCAATTGAAATGATTGAAGCTGTTGGTCATGAATATTTACCCAGCTTCTTTAAAAAATGTAATGACTTGCTTAAAGAATCTGGAGCTATGCTGATTCAAGCAATCACTATTGCTGATCAACGTTATAAGCATTATTTAAAAAACTCTGATTTTATTCAGCAGTATATATTCCCAGGTGGTTGTCTACCTTGTATCGATGAAATGAACAAGCAAATAAAGCATCAATCTGACATGGTAGTTCACAGTGTTAAAGATATCGGTGTGCATTACGCTAGAACATTAGCAGACTGGCGCACTCGTTTTATTGCAAGCTGGCCTGAAATTGATAAAGCAAAGTTTGATCAACGCTTTTATAGATTGTGGTTATTCTATCTTGCTTACTGTGAGGGAGCTTTCAGAACACGGGTTACGAGTACTGTGCATCTTGTCGCCAGAAAGCCACGCTTTACCCATTCAGGTGACGGCATTGCGCTCGATTATTAATTTTGTTTTATTCCAAGGAGTATGGTTTTTGGCCTTACTCCTTGAAAATAAAGCACTAATA
This sequence comes from Pseudoalteromonas atlantica, assembly GCF_043641955.1. Classification (GTDB taxonomy): domain Bacteria; phylum Pseudomonadota; class Gammaproteobacteria; order Enterobacterales; family Alteromonadaceae; genus Pseudoalteromonas; species Pseudoalteromonas atlantica_A. The sequence continues at coordinate 547,423 of NZ_JBHZRV010000001.1, read as the reverse complement.
CCGATTGTAGGCATAATTATTTTGATGCTTTTTTTATCACAACAAAAAAAGCAGGATATGATTTTGTTGCTACTCGGGCTTGCTATTGCCCTAGTTTTTGAATTTGTAATGGTTAGATTTGAGTTATTGGGTTTTAAAGTTTATCCATTCCCACTTTGGTTTGCGCTACTGTGGAGCGCTCTCATATTAACTATTAACACATCAATGCAATTTTTAACTCGCCTACCTTGGTATTTAAGTATTTTTGTATGCGCTGTATTTGCACCGGCAAGCTACTGGGCAGGCGCCAGATTTGAAGTAATTACAGTTATCCAGCCAATTTGGTTTTTCTGGATTGTTTATGGCCTATTATGGGCTGTAATGTTTAATTGTATTTTAGCAACAAACAAACTAATTAGCTCAAAGATAAACAGCTCATCTGTTTCCCCACATACTTAGAAGTATTCTTCCACTGTCAAATAAAGGATTTTTTATGCGTGTACTACTTATATTTTTGTCTCTATTTTCACTCGGAGCACTCGCAAGCTCTAATGATAGTAATGAGTTCAAGTTAGTGGGAGAAAGTCGGTTTGAATATTATTTTTGGGATGTCTATGACGCTAAACTGTCATCACCTACAGGGAGTTATGAGTTCGGACAACACCCTGCGCAACTTTCTTTGACTTATTTACGCGACTTTGCCGCGAAAGACATTGTTAAAGCTACAAATGAGCAGTGGGATCACCTGGGTAAAAAAGATTTAATTAATAAATACGATGATGCATTACTTAAGTTATGGCCTGATATTAAAGAAGGCGAAACACTTACTTTTAGAACAGACGATTCAGGCAATGGCACTTTTTATCACAATGATAAAAAATTAGGTGGAATAGAAGACGCTACTTTTGCCGATGACTTTATGGCTATCTGGTTATCACCCGACACCTCAGAGCCTGCAATGCGCAACCAATTAATAGGGAACCCTAAATGAAATTACTTAATACTGCTATTTTACTCATTTTATGTTTATTTTTAGCCAGCTGTGCGGCTCCTGACGTTGAGCATTACAAAGGTAGCTCCCCAGAGTTTAATTTTAAACAGTTTTTTAACGGCAAACTTAAAGCATACGGTGTAGTACAAGACTTTAAGGGAGAATTAACCCGTAAACTCGTTGTTGATATGGATGCTAGCTGGGAAGGCAATGTAGGCGTCATTGAGGAAGATTTTATATATGACGATGGTGAAACACAGCGACGTGTTTGGACTATCACTCTTAACAACGACAATACTTTAACGGGAACAGCTAGCGATGTGTTGGGTATTGCTAAAGGTGAGAGTAGTGGCAGTGTATTTCATTGGACTTATTCGTTAGAGCTTTTAGTTGATGGTAGCCAAATTGAGGTCAACTTTGATGATTGGATGTATCAGGTAACAGATTCTCGCTTGATAAACCGCACTTCAATTGATAAGTTTGGCATTGAGGTTGGCGAAGTAACCCTAGTAATAGAGAAAGTTGAATAGTGTTAGGTTTTATTATGACGACTTTCAGGTATTGTATGGCTTTGAGTTGTTGTTAATTGTCGCTTTTTGACGACAATAGTTATAAATTTTACACATTTTTTAATAATTTACGCAAAAACGGCAATTTGCTGTTGCCATCAGTTTAAAAATGCATAAAGATAGGTTTTGCGAAGGCAAAATAATAACGAATAGGAATTTAACAAATGAATAAAGCTCAATTAGTTGAAAAAATCGCTACTGATGCAGAAATCTCTAAAGCAGCAGCTACACGTGCACTTGATGCATTCACTGGTGCAGTAACGACTTCATTAAAAGAAGGTAATTCAGTTGCGCTAGTTGGTTTTGGTACTTTCTCTGTAAAAGAGCGTGCTGCACGTACAGGTCGTAACCCACAAACAGGTGCGGAGATTCAAATTTCAGCTGCAACTATCCCAAGCTTCAAAGCGGGTAAAGGTCTTAAAGACCAAGTTAACCCTTAATAGTGTTACCTGAATAAATAAAAAGGGCTGTATAGCCCTTTTTTAGTGTTTGTTAAGCTTTAAGCGCTTTGTCGCCTCTGCCAATACCAACGGCTCCAGAACGAACAACTTCTATTACATCTGTTTCATGACGTAATGTATCTAAAAACGATTCGATCTTGTCTGTGCTGCTTACCAGTTGCAAGGTATAGCTGTTTCGACCCATATCTAAGATCGCACCTTGAAACACATCCACAACACGTGTTACTGCCGCACGTTTTGTTTCATCTTGAGCAAAAACTTTAACTAACAGCAGTTCACGCTCAATGTGCGCCATCTCTGTTAAATCAATAATTTTAAGAACATCAACAAGTTTATTAACTTGTTTTGTAATTTGTTCAACTATTCTGTCATCGCCAAGTGTGGTAATTGTGATGCGTGACAGTGAGTGATCATCCGTAGTACCTACTGTTAAACTATCTATGTTATAAGCACGTTGTGAGAACAAACCGACTATGCGTGATAGTGAACCAGGCTCATTTTCTAATAAAATTGATAAGATACGACGCATTATGCTTTTACTCCTTTACGTAACCACATTTCATCTATTGCACCAAGCTTTATTTGCATTGGGTAAACATGCTCTTTTTCATCAACACAGATATCAAGAAATACTAGCCTGTCAGTAATCGACATCGCCTTTTCAATGGCTGGCTGTAATTGATCTAAAGTGTCTACGCGAATACCTACATGGCCATAACTTTCAGCTAATTTAACAAAATCAGGTAGTGAATCCATATAAGAGGATGAATGACGTCCGCTATACATCATATCTTGCCATTGTCTAACCATGCCTAAAGAGCGATTATTTAATGAGACAACTTTAACGGCAAGATTGTATTGTAAGCATGTTGAGAGCTCTTGAATATTCATTTGAATTGAGCCATCACCGGTAACACAAATCGATTCTTTATCAGGGAATGCTAACTTAACCCCCATAGCAGCAGGGAGACCAAACCCCATGGTGCCTAGACCGCCAGAATTTATCCATTGGCGTGGATTTTTGAAAGGGTAGTATTGAGCTGCAAACATTTGGTGCTGACCAACATCTGAACTGATATATGCATCGCCATGCGTTGCTTTATATATTGCTTCAATTACCGCTTGAGGTTTTATTTTTTCACCTTCTGTGCTGTAGCTTAAGCATTTTTGCTCACGCCAACTTATAATTTGTCGCCACCAATCTTCTTGCGCACTGCGGTCAATGTTAATTGGACTTTTATCGATTGCCGTTTGCAGTTGTTCAAGGACTGTGGCTAAACAGCCTACAACGGGGATATGTGCTTTTATTGTTTTAGAAATAGATGTAGGGTCAACATCAACATGGACAATTGTTGCATTAGGGCAAAACTTTTTAACATTATTTGTTACTCGGTCATCAAAACGAGCGCCTAATGCCAAAATAACATCAGCATTAGCCATGGCTTTATTTGCTTCCAAACTGCCATGCATTCCCAGCATCCCGATAAAGTTAGGATGAACGCCTGATATGCCACCTAAGCCCATTAAAGTGTTAGTTATAGGTGCATTTAGTGACTCTACCAAGTGTGTTAGTTGCTCTGATGTATTAGAAATAACAATACCGCCACCTGAGTAAATAACTAACTTCTTAGCCTCAAGTATCGCATTCACCGCTTTGCGTATCTGTTTAGAATGACCTTTAGTGTTAGGGTTATATGTACGTAGTTCAGTTGATTCTGGGAACTTAAAATCATATTTAATAGCAGGGTTAAGCATATCTTTTGGCAGTTCGACAACAACAGGTCCAGGTCGTCCAGTGCTTGCGATATAAAATGCTTTTGCCAATATAGCCGGGATTTCTTGTGCACTACGACAGTTAAAACTGTGTTTTACGATAGGGCGTGAACAACCCACAATATCTGTTTCTTGGAATGCATCATCACCGATTAAACTGGTAGGAACCTGACCTGACAAAACCACCATAGGAATTGAATCCATGTAGGCTGTTGCTATACCTGTAATACAGTTTGTAGCGCCAGGTCCTGAGGTTGCCAATACTACACCTACCTCACCTGTTGCACGGGCGTAACCGTCTGCCATGTGTGTTGCTGCTTGCTCATGACGCACTAGAATATGTTCAACGTCATCCTGTTGAAACAGCGCATCGTATAAATCTAAAACTGACCCGCCAGGGTAGCCAAAAATATACTTAACCTTTAACTCTTTTAATGCCCGAACAACTAGTTCAGAACCATTATATTGTTGTGTACTCATCCTCATTCCTCTGTGTACCTAGTATTCTGTTTGGTATTTTATTTACCAAGTCGTTTTTTAATGCATAAAAAAACCCCCGTTATTAGCGGGGGTTTTTAAAAAGCGTTTTCACTTTTCAACACATCCCCGCTGGACTTAAGACTAAGACCAGTACGAGTACGTTTACAAAGCGAAGTTGTTGTTTCATTTTGAGTTTCTTTTTATATAAATAATAGGGTGATAAACCAATACGAATAACGCATGTATGATTTTTTATTCTAATAGGTTATTTTTAAGGCTTTTATGGTTCAATGTCAACCTAAGTACGTGTTTAATTTGCATTGAAATTCCTTTATTTGGCTTTTTATGATTGTAATTTAAATTAAAAGTTAGAAATGCTATTTTTATATGCAGTCTTTATGCATTTTTATATCAATGACAACGTTTCATTAATGTGAACATGGTTTAATTTTGCTATTATTACGCCATAGTCTGTAGTAGGAATTCTTATGAAACGTTTATATGTGATATTAATTGCTGTTAGCTTATTGTTTGTAGGTTATGCGAGCGCTAAACCTCATCAATCTAGCCCAACTGATATAGGGGTAGTCAATAAAGAACGAATTCTTTATTGGTTAAACAAGCGAGGTGAATTGAATGAACTACAAGACAAAGAAGCTGCACTTTCACGCTTTATAGGTACCCCGACGCCTTACTATCCAAGTAAACTGAAAAAGAACATTCCACCCTCACTAGAAAAACTACAGCATCTAAATAAGTCATATACTTCTTCGATAACACCAAATGATACTGAAACCACTGTAAAGGTATTGGTTATTTTGGTCGATTTTCCTGATTTACCGTATGATGATAATGGATTAGAAGAAGGTGATACAGCAATGTATTACCCGCTTTATGATAAACAGCATTATCAACAAATGCTCTTTTCAACAACGGGTTATGAGGGGCCTAATGGGCAAAATCTCAATAGTGCATTTCAATTTTATCAGCAAGCTTCAGGTAATACCCTTTCATTCACTGGTGAAGTATTTGGTTGGGTACGTGCAGATAAAAACGCGAAAGCCTACGGCGAAAGAGTCGGTGATGATAAAGACATTGATGCACCAAGTTTAGTTAGAGAAGCAGTTGAAAAAGCAGTTGATCAGTTTGATATCGATTTATCACAATACGATTTGACCGATTTAGATGACATAGATGGCGATGGAGTTACAAACGAGCCAAATGGCATTATTGACCACGTAATGATTTTTCATTCAAGCGTGGGTGAAGAAGCGGGAGGCGGTGTATTAGGTTCAGATGCAATATGGTCACATAGATTTTATGTTTACAATGAACAGTTTCAGCCTACTGATTTACCAAATACCTCTATCGATTTATTTGGCTATACCATTAATCCACTTGATGCAGGAATTGGAGTGGTAGTACATGAGTTTGGCCATGATTTAGGTTTACCAGATGAATATGATTTAAATAATTCAGATATAGGTGAGCCAGTTGCATCATGGTCAGTTATGTCAGGAGGCAGTTGGGCGGGAAACCCTAGAGGCTCAGAACCCGTAATGTTTAGCCCTTATGCATTGGAATATTTGCAAAACCGTTACAGTGGTAACTGGTTAAATCAACTTACGTTTGATTTAAGCGAAGTGAATGAACAAACAAACCAAATATTACATCACACGAGCGCGACCACTGACGACCTCAATCAAATTAAAGTTATTCTCCCTGCAAAATTAAAATCATTTTTCTCAGCTGTTGAGGGTAAGTTTCAATACTACTCAGGCAGTGGGAATAACTTAATTAATACTATGCGCAAGTCAATTACCATCCCCGCTTCAAGTGAACAAACGTTACTCGAGTTAACCGCTTTTTATAGTATTGAAGATGGTTATGACTATGCTCAGGTGATGGTAAACGGCGAGGCTATTTCATCACAATACACGAAGACTAATAATCCATATTACTCTAATTTAGGGCCACACATAACGGGTGATTCTTCATCAAATGGTGACGCGATGCTCCCTAACAATCATCTAACACATCAATTTGACTTGTCTGCTTATGCAGGGGAAACAGTTACATTAGAGTTTCGTTATGTAACTGATAGCTATGTTAATTACTTTGGTATTGTGTTTGATGACCTAAAATTAATACAGCAGGGTGAAATTGTCTGGACAGATAACGCTGAACAAAAGACTAACTTTGAATTAGCTGGTTATTCACGTGTAGGTGCTTATATTTACGATACAGCTAAACATTATTATTTACAGCTAAGAAACTACGCTGGGATAGATAGCGGCTTGCAAAAAGAGCAATATTCACCGGGTTTGCTATTGTGGTTATCCAGCACCGATTATGCAAATAACAATACATCAGAACACCCAGGTGAAGGCTTTATTTTAGTAGTCGATGCCGATCAAAATATGATCGCAAGAGGCACAACGCAAAGCCCAGCTAATACAGAGATTCAATTAAGGGATGCAGCGTTTAGTCTATTTGAGCAACGCCAAGGTTTGGGTGATAATAACCTTGCAGCCGTTAGTGAATTTAATGATGGCAATGATTATAGTTTTGCAGTGCAGCCACAGTCTGGAGTTAAATTAACACCATTTGGCTTTGGTTTCTCTATTGCTGATCAAGCTGTTGATAACTCAACAATTGAAGTTGATTTAAGCTATATAGAAAAGTTGGGCATTAGTTACACAGCAGACGATTTAAGAGTCACATTCGAGGTGAGTGGCTTACAGCTGTCACCAACAGACAGTTTTGAATGGCAATTTGGCAACGGATTCGAGAGTGAGGAGTTAAATCCTACAGCAACCTACACTGACTATGGCCGTTATGTAGTTACCTTTAGCCGACTAACGGAATCAGGTGAAAAAACGGTTGAAAGCCAAGAAGTCCTGTTAACACAACCATTAGGTTTTAACGACTTCGAGGCTTCAGTTAATGCAAGTAACTTAACTGGCTTTGTAACTGCGTCGGGTGGTTTAGCACCCTATACTTATCAATGGGACTTTGGAGATGGTAACACTGCATTATCTGATACTGTTTCACACAATTATAGTTTTAGCGGCAGCTATGCGGTTAAAGTAACGGTTAGAGACAGTTTAAATCAAACGATAAGCTCTACAAAGAATGTGTCGGCAGCTGTGCCTTTATCTGTCTCAGCCAATTACACGGCTACTAACTTAGTTGCAGCGTTTAGTGCACAAGCGACAGGTGGTTTTGGTGACTACACCTACAGCTGGGAATTTGGTGATGGATCAACAAGCGTTAGTGAATCACCAAGTTATACCTATGATAGTGCGGGAAGTTATCAAGTTAGTCTCACCGTAACTGATTCTAAATCCAATCAATCAGTGAGCAAAACGCTGCCTGTTACAGTACAAGAGCAGAAAGCCAGCTCAGGAGGCGGTTCGTTTGGTTGGATTTTAATATTTGTTTTAGCAGTAGCTAGTAGACGCATTTGGTGAAGTTACTCCCATAAAAAAGCCAGTTAGTTAACTGGCTTTTAAATTTAAAACGTATGTTTAAATTATAAACGGTCAATCACTGATTGAGTAAAATCAGTTGTTCCGTGGCTGCCACCTAAATCACGCGTCGTACGATCTCCAGATTTAATTACTTCAGCAACAGCGCTGCGAATACGTTCTGCTGTATCTGCCATTTCTAAATGCTCTAACATTTGAATTGACGCTAAAATTACAGACGTTGGATTTGCAAGGTTTTTACCCGCAATGTCAGGCGCGCTGCCGTGAACAGCTTCAAAGATTGCAGCATCTTCACCAATATTAGCACCTGGTGCCATACCTAAGCCACCGACAAGGCCCGCACATAAATCAGATAAAATATCACCGAATAAATTAGTAGTCACAATAACATCAAATTCTTCAGGGCTCATTACTAGTTTCATACATGTCGCATCAACAATCATTTCTGTTGATTCAATTTCAGGATAACGCTCAGCAACTTCACGTGCTACTTTTAAGAACAAACCTGACGTAGACTTTAAGATATTGGCTTTGTGTACAGCCGTTACTTTCTTGCGGCCTTCACGTACTGCAAGCTCATAAGCAAATGTTAAGATCTTTTCAGCGCCTTCACGAGTGATCATTGACATTGCTTGCGCTTCGTTACCATCTTCTGATACAACTTGACCAAGGCCTGAATACATACCTTGTGTGTTTTCACGAACCGTGATGATATCGATGTCTTCGTAGCGTGCTTTTGTACCAACGAATGATTTTACTGGGCGAACGTTCGCGTATAAACCAAATTGCTTACGTAAAGTAACATTAATTGATGTAAAACCCTCACCTACAGGAGTGGTTAATGGACCTTTTAGAGTAATCTTATTACGCGCAATGGTATCGATAGTGTCTTGAGGTAATAATTCACCTGTTTTTTCTAACGCGGCTAGACCTGCATCAACGAATTCGTAATCAAAATCGCATCCTGCGGCTTGTAATATCTCAAGAGCTGAATCAATGATACTTGGGCCGATGCCGTCGCCTTTGATTACTGTGATGGTTTGTTTAGCCATGAATTTTTCCTATTAAGCGGTGACGTAAATTAATCGCACATGTTTTTGCGACTGCTTGTTAGTTATTTACGTGAATGAGTTTGAAAATTTAAGCGGCTTTTATAGCAATATATTCAATAGATTTCCACTAAAACCCGCTAAATTAGGCAATATGTCTAATAAAGTGCGCCTATTATACGCTAGATGACAAATGTAATGGTGGCAACTGTGCATAAAAATTCGTTATGCCTTCCCAGCCAAGATCTTTTAAAACGCTATCTAGGGTTTGTTTTTGCCAACTGCTATTAGGCATCTGAGGCTGATATACGTTTAATGTAATAACTTTAAGCGCAACCCATAATTTTGCTTTTACTGATAGGTGCTGTTTGGTCTGTTGTTCGGCATCAAGTAGCGCTTGTGTCCATGGATTATCATCAAGTAGTTGCAACAAAGATACACTTAATTCTTCTACATTATGATTATTAACTCCAAATAACCATGAAATTGGCCGGCTAACATTTGTTTTTGGGTCTTTTTCACACAATGTTTTGCGACTTAATTTATTGCTAGAGTGGGTTAGTAAATAATTTATGTACGCATATAAGGGGAGCGATACTTGTTCAAACTGTATTTCAGTTTGTTTACTTAATAATAAAGATAGCAAGCGTGTTATTGCTGTTAAGCGCACTTTTATGTGCTCTTTTAATGGGTGGTGTTGTATATCAACGAGTTGCTCAAATAGCACACGCTGAATGATTGCTGGCGCATTATCAATTCCCACCATGGTTAAGCAATGGCGTAAGTCTTTTGCGGCCAAATGCTCTTTATTATAGGGTTTCACAGCCTCTTTTAGACTATCAATTGTAGTAGTGTGGCCATTTAATAATTTTTCTAGATTACGATATGAGTACTCTTTTTGAATTTTCAGATTACCAATCAGCTGTAAAATATTACTCTGCTCATTAATAGGGTCGCTATCAATTGAAGGTATGTGTTCATTAAACCAAATGCTAAACAAAAGCCGTTTATCTTTTGTTGGACGCTGCTTAGCATTGCAATCTAACTTTGCAGAAACACCATGCCATCTTGCTCTTTTAGTATCGTTTAAATCAATTAGAATATGTTTATTATGTGTTTTGCTACATACATAAGTAAGTTGCTGCTCTGCAACGCTAACATGACTACCTGGTAAGTAGGGGCCAATATTGGCAACTAACTTTTTAAGTGCATTTTGCGCGAAACTATTTGGCGTTCTAATGTAAATATCTGAAATAGCTTTATAAAGGTTAACGTGATCATTAGCTGCCCTATAAGTAATATTCATAGCAATGATATTTGCCAGTGCGACTAAAGTTGTAGCACCATCGTAAATCATTATTTTTGGCGCGCTCAGTAATGCTTGTTTGTATTTGTTTAATGGTGCCAAAATACGGGCAATATCGTTAGAGGGGAGGTTCGCTGACTGTAATAATTTTACAGCGAGTTGATGACGTGCCTGCCATTGCTTTTTTTCTTCGTTATTTAAAGGCTGTTGCGCTGCAAGCTTATTAGTTTGGGTTTGAACGCACAGATAGTTTGTTAAGCAAACCGCTATTAGTTGTTGGCTAACTTGTGAGTTGTAATTTAAACTTTTACAAAGTGCTGCTACAACAACACACTGATTAACAACTAAGTTAGTAGTGTAGCCAAAATCAGAAACATATAGGCATAATTGAGCTTGTAATGCGTTGGGGTGGGTTTCATATAACTTATAAAACTGTTCAGCCTGCTTAGATAAAAGAGGATAAATTGAGGGCCACTGGCTTTTATTGTAGTACAAACGTAACATCTCATGAGTTTGCTTAAATAAGCTGGCTAAATGCTGTGGTGTTGGTTGCATAGTAGTCGTTTAACTTTTTTGCATAAAGGCATCGTGAGCACTTGGGCCCCATAAAACTAATTCACCATTATTAAACAGAAGCCCGGTGCATTCATCCATGGTTGTTATACCATCTGATTTTATATGCTGAGTACGATAAAAAACAATTTGCCATACATCATCGCCGCTGCGTTTTGCAAAAGTGAGGTCTGGACTGCCTAAATAGTCTAAAACAGCATTCAAGGTTGTTGGCTCTTTGATGCTTAATTTGGCGATATAACGTTTATTAAAAGCTTCTCTGTCTTGCCATATCATGGCTTGCGGGTCATCTTTATAAAAGGTAATCACTAACGTAGCTATCAGTGCGTAAACACCTAGCCCTAATATGATATAACGGATGACCTTTTTAAACATTGTGTACTCTTAAAGATGATTAAAATAACGTGTTGCTTTAAAGCAATACTTGAAATTGAGCCTGCATAGTAGTTATTAAGTATACGCGTTGATAAATCGCAGAGCCAGTTTAACTAATCAACAAAGTCTTAATTGCTTTAAGCTAAACCCTAGATGTATATCAGTCCTTAAACTCACAAGTTGCTTTGATACAATATAGTCTTGCATCCCTTCATCCAACTTATTTCTTGCAGCATGAGAAATTGTCTCATCAGAAATTGCATTGGCAATGTTTTGATGTTTACTGATAATCTCTTGTGCAGTTTTAAGGCCAATACCTTTAATGCCAGGGATGTCGTTTGTTTTATCACCAGCAAGCGCCCAAAAATCAACTAGTCTATTTTGTTCAACGGTAAAGCGCTCATATATGGCATTTCTTTGGATATATTCTTTCTTAAAATAATCGTAAATGTGAATTTTTTCACTCAATGCAGGTAAAAAGCCTTTATCGGTCGAAACAATTGTACTTGAAACACCATGGGATGCAGCCTTATGAGCAAGAGTTGCGATAATATCGTCAGCTTCGTCGTTATCGGGTGCAAATACAACAACCCCTATTTGCTCTATTGCACTTTTGAACTGCGTTAAGTTCTCTTTTAGTAAAGCAGGCATTGGGGCACGACTATTTTTGTATTGTGGGTAAAAATGATAACGCCAACTTTTATCTCCATCAAAAACAGCGATAGCATGGGTGGCATTCGTTACACGGAGCAGCTTTTGACATGCGTGTGCTACTCTTTGGCAGCAAGTGATAATCATTTGTTGCTCACTGTACTTATTTTGATTACTGTCAACAGCATAGATGCGCCTAATCAAATTAAGCGCATCTATTAAAAGTAATTGTCCTGACACTGTTTTTCTCTTTTAAGCGTTTACTTCATAACATGGGACATATTTTGAGCCCGGTAGTTTCATTCGACCTTGTTCAACAAATGCTTTAAGTAATTTATCCATGTTTTTCATGAGTTCGGGCTCACCACTGAGAATAAATCGACCATGCTGTTTAATTGCTTGAATCCCTTCATCTTTAACGTTTCCAGCAACAATTCCAGAAAATGCACGGCGAAGATTAGCTGCCAGCAACTGTTTAGGCTGATCAAGGTGTAAATCTAGTCCAGACATATTTTCGTGTGTTGGAGCAAAAGGTTGCTGAAAGTCATTGTCGATTTTCAGTGTCCAATTGAAGTAATAAGCATCACCTACACTTTTTCTGTAATCACGTACTTGGGCCATAGATGATTTCAACTTGATTGCTACTTGCGCAGGATTATCAACAATGACTTCAAATTTTTCTAGTGCTTCACTTCCAAGTGTTAACTCGATAAATTTACAAAGCTCTTTGAAATACTCTTCACTTTCCTTAGGGCCCGTAAGAATAACTGGTAGAGACTGTTTCTGATTATCCGGATGTAATAAAATACCCAATAAGTACAGCAGTTCTTCAGCAGTCCCAGCGCCACCAGGAAAAATAATTATGGCGTGAGCTGTGCGGATAAACGCTTCAAGGCGTTTCTCAATATCTGGTAATATAACTAGTTCGTTTACAATGGGGTTAGGTGGCTCAGCAGCGATGATGCTTGGTTCAGTCAAACCCAAATAGCGATTATCTGTATTTCGCTGCTTGGCATGACCAATTGTGGCTCCTTTCATAGGTCCTTTCATAGCGCCTGGGCCACAACCTGTGCAAATATTTAAACCGCGTAAGCCTAATTCATAACCAACTTGTTTAGTATATTTGTACTCGATTTCATTAATAGAGTGGCCGCCCCAACATACAATCATACTAGGATCAGAGTTAACTCTTAACGCGCCTGCATTGCGCAGCATATCGAATACCATGTGGGTTATTTTTTTTTGTTCTATTAAGTCTTTTTCGTATTTTTGACAAATAAACAGAATATCGCGAATAACCGAAAAAATATGTTCATGAATCCCAGTGATTATCTGGCCATCAACGAATGCTGTTTGAGGTGGGTTTTCTAGCTCAATTTTAATACCACGCTCACGTATTAGTAAGCGAATATCAAAATCTTTGTATTTATTATATATCTCAGAGCTTGAGTCCGTATGGCTGCCGACATTTAATACTGCGAGTACACAATTTCTAAATAAAGTGTACCGCTCACTTGCAGAGGATTGCTCTAATAAATCAACTTCTAATTGCGACAGTAAATCTAACACGCCTGTAGGGTTTAACTGAATTAACATAGGCATTCTCCTTGCTGACTGTTATTACTTTTATGTTAAGAATTGATACATAGCTTGTCTCGACCAGATTTTTTAGCCTTGTATAAAGCATCATCAGCGCGATCAAATGCAATTAAAGGTGTATCTCCTTTTTTGAATTGCGTAGCTCCAATTGATACAGTAATTTGAACACTTTTGTTCTTAAATTTAAACGGAATCGATTTAATTGCTTCTCGAAGTTTTTCAAGTGGCGCAGTAGCATGATCCACTGACATGCCTGGCATAAGTAATACAAACTCCTCACCACCGTAGCGTGCAATGAAATCAGATTTTCTAATCGACATTTGCAATGCTTTAGCAATAACCTGTAATGTTTTATCTCCAGCACTATGGCCGTATTGGTCATTGATAGATTTAAAGTGGTCAACATCAATAACAACTAAAGTAAAATCAGATTCTTGCACTGAGAAAAGATGAAACTCATGGTTAAACCTCTCATCAAACGCCGCGCGATTTGGTAATTTAGTTAGTCCATCAAGTAAACTTTTAAATCGTTGTTCATGCAACCGCTTTTTGTATTTAGAGAGTTTGCTTTCTAAGCTACCAACACGGGTATTTATATCTTGGAAATTTTTAATAAGGGCTTGTCGGTCTTCTTGCTCAAGGCGCTCTTTTGCAATTAAATCGTGACTTAACGATTTTAACTCATTATCCACAAGCGCTTTTAAAGATGAAATAGATGTCGCATCTTGAGTCTGTTTTGTTAGGTTAACTATTTTGCTTTCAATACGTTTATTTAGCGTCTCAAACTCAGTACTCATTGACTCTGAGTGTTTGCTAGTCGCTACAATTGAGTGATGAAGATCTTCAAGAGTCTGATTCAACGACACTAAAAAACTTTGCGCGGATTGGCGTTCATCGCTGATATTTGTGGCAACAATTCTTATTATTTCAATAGCTGAGGTTAATAAGTCTTCAACTGAATCTGTTTCTGAAATCTTATTTTTAATGGCCTTAACATTGTCAGCTGCTTCATCTTCAAAAACAAGATCATTAGCCAATGTTAAAAGCTCTTTGGCTAACCTAGGCTGGGTAGTTGAGTCTTCGGTATTACTTACTGATAGTTTAACGGTTAAGGCTTGATTATAAATAGATACAAGCTTATTCAGAATGGGAATAAAATCGTTTGTCGATTGTATTTCATTTAATTGGTGGTCCAGTAAATGACGTAGCATACGGCGCGTGTCATCAGGTAAACCTTTGGTTTTTTGTAATAACTTACCTGCGGTTAAAACACTCGTGTGTAGCTCTCGTTGATGCGATAATTGTTGTGCTTCTTGATTTTTTAAAAGGCTCAGGATTTCAGTGATCAGTGGTGCTAAATTTTCAAAGTCGACACCTTTACTTAGGGCGCTTCTAAACTTGGCTAAACGGTTATCCAATTCGATATCCATACCTTTGCAACTTAATGAAAGCTTAGCTGCAAAATTAGTCAAAGTATCTACTTGTTGCTTTCGAGCAGTTTCAAGTACTTTTCTGGTATCGATAGCTTGTTTAAGCTTTTTATTTAAAACTTCGAGCTGGCCTGACACTAATACATACCGCCATAAAATTTAATCATTTATAAGCGTAAGTTTACAACAAATCCGACACAAATGTAGGTGCTATGTCAAAAACTTAGTATTTGGTGTTGATTTTTATTCATCGAACCTAAACTGTGGGCATTTTATCGCTTTTATTACACATCATTTAACTTCATTGATAGGCTCTAGCTTAATAAATTTAAAATAGTAAGAGTTCCCATGAAAAAGTTATTAGCCATGTCGCTTGCGACTGCATTTTCGTACTCAGCTTGGGCTGATGTGAATTATTCATTATCAATTACAGAGCCTGAGCACCACTTAGGTAATGTGAGTGTCGAGTTTCCTGTCTCAGCTCAAGCTCATTTAGATATTAAATTGCCAGCATGGCGAACGGGACGCTATGAGATTTTAAATTTAGCCAATGGTGTGCGCTATTTTTCAGCGAAAGATGATGACGGCAAGGCGCTTAACTGGGAAAAAATTAATGCCAGCACATGGCGTGTACATTTAAACGATCCAACTAGCGTGAATATCGATTACCAAGTCTATGCCAATGAATTAGGCAAGCGCGCAAGACATATAGACGACAGCCATGCATTTATCGATGCATCTGGCTTTTTTATGTTTAGTGAATCGTTCCGTCAAGAACCAGTAACAGTTAATCTAAATGTGCCGAAATCGTGGCGTTCTGTATCGGGCATGGAAAATGCTGGTTCAAAACATCGTTTTAAGGCGGCTGATTATGATGTGCTGGTAGATTCTCCTATCGAAACTGGGATAAATGATTTTTATACTTTCAAAGTAGATGGCCGACAGTACGAACTCGTTATTTGGGGTGAAGGTAACTATGATGTTGACCTGATGCTATCTGACCTTAAAAAGCTGGTCAAAACAGGTAATATTATTTGGGATGATTACCCGTATGAACGTTATGTGTTTATGGTTCATGCCACATCGGGTGCAGGTGGTGCAACTGAACATTTAAATTCAACTATTATCCAACGTCCACGAGATAGGTTTGGTTCGCGCGATGATTATCTTGCTTTTATTAGCACCGCAGCCCATGAGTTTATTCATACTTGGAATGTTAAAGCATATAGACCAGAAGGTTTGATGCCTTATGATTACACCAATATGAACTTTGATAAACTGTTATGGATTGCAGAAGGTTCAACGAGTTATTTTGAAGATCATTTACTCGTGCGCTCTGGTATATCAACCACCGATGAGTTTTTTAAAACCTTGACGAAAACTGTAAACCGCCATTTAGCCACGCCTGGTCGTGAAGTACAAAGTGCCAGTGAAACTAGCTTTGACAAATGGATCAACCAAGGGGGCGATCACGCCCGAAATTATGGCACGAATATTTATTTAGAAGGTGCATTAATTTCGATGGCGTTAGATATCGATTTACTTGAAAAGAGCCAAGGAAAGCAAAGTTACCGTGACGTTCATCGCGCTCTATATAATAGTTATAAAATGCCACACGGTTTTACCGCTGAGAATGTAAAAACGATCTTGAAAGATTTAACAAAAAGAGATTACAGTAATTGGTGGGCTAGCAATGTAGATAGCCCAGCTGCTATTGATTTTGATAAGTTGTTAGCAAAAGTAGGTTTAATTCACACCCGTCCAGTGGGAGCAAAGCCGCAAGCGAGTATTGATAGTTTTGCCAAGAATACGGGCGAGTTATTAACGCTTACTCATGTGCGTCGTGGTGGGGCTGCTTGGCAGGCAGGTTTAACGATAAATGATAAAATTGTTGCTATTGATAAAAAGCATGTAGGTAAAGATTTAAAAGCAAGCTTAGAAACGTTTAAAGCAGGCGATAAAGTTTCGATTGATTTTATACGTAGAGATGCATTGCAAACAACGACAATAACGCTAAGTGAAGGTTTTGATAAAGCGAAAAAGATAACAGCAAATGCTGATGCAACAGAGCAACAAATGGCGTTATTTAAAGCATGGATAGGTGTAGAGCACCCACATAAGGCTAAGTAGCCTAAACTCTGCAGACTAAGGGCGATATTTGTGTTTAATATCAATATATTAGTACATCTATTAACCCTAGTTCAGGCTAAATAATTAATTTAGTTTTTCAAATAGAAAGGAGCTCAGGCTCCTTTTTTGTTTGAAATGTTCTTGGTGTATTTCGTTTATGAACTCGCTGGTTGCTTTTTTATTATTAATGTTTGCTATTAATTGTTGATATTTTCGTTTAAAAAATGCTTTTTGTACCTGCTTTTCACTACGCATTTTAATATCACTTTCTTGTTCAGTACATTGAGTTACCGGAAATGGCATGAGTGAAAAGCCTGGTACGCCGGTTTGCCAAATATGCTGTAAATCACAATCAACAGGTCTGCCAAACTTTTCAGTGGCAGCCAGCAATTGCTTTGCTCCATCATAACTTATTGCTGTTGCGCAGCAGCCAGACATCAGCTTTTTATGGACCACTAAAGAGTAGGCATTATCTAGATGCTTTTTAAAAATGATGCTTCTTTTTCGTCCTTTGTATGCACTGAGCTTAATCAATTGCCATTTGATATCTAAATCATTGATACCTTTAATTGCCGTATGTATATCGCTTGTCAACGTGAAGTCATCTTCAAAAATTAATGCATAATCATGTTTTTGATCAACAATTGCTTGCCATGCTTTTCGGTGACTTAAATAACAGCCGATTTGACCTTTACTTAATGGGTAATGGTAGTTCTTTTTATTCAACGTTGTGCAGTAATGTTTATTAACCTCAGATTGTGACAAGGTCGCACCATCAATAGCCTCAATTCTAGTGAAGGGAAGTTTGTATTTGTTAAACTGCATTACACTGTTTGCCAAGCGTTGTGGTGAACGCTTTAAATTGATTAAGAAAATAGGTGGCATAAAACACATTCACATAATGTAAGATTTTACGTTATGTTAATGAGTACATGTGACACACCCATGGCAAGTTTATGTCATATTATTTGCAATGTAGCTAATCCCATCCTTTTTAACGTTATATTATAACTATTACTCGCAGAAAGATTGACCTATTCAATGTTTGGCGCGTACCCTATTTAAGACATAATAAAAAGGATTAAATAAAATGCGTTTAAAACCCCTTATTGCACTGTGTGCTTTGGCATTTACAGGCACATCATTTGCTGATGAAGGTATGTGGCAACCACATCAACTTCCAGAGCTTGAATCTGTATTAAAAGCGAAAGGACTTGAGATTGATGCAAAATCAATCTCCAAATTAACCGAATTTCCGATGAATGCAGTTATAAGCCTTGGTGGGTGTACTGCATCGTTCGTATCACCTAAAGGGTTAGTGGTAACTAATCATCACTGTGCTTATGGTTCTATTCAATATAACTCAACACCAGAGAATAATATTTTAGAAAATGGCTTTTTAGCAAAAAATTCCTCTGATGACCTACCGGCAGCTCCAGGGTCGCGTGTATATGTTACAGAAACAGTGACCAACGTGACTGAAAAAGTAATTAAAGGCACTGAAAAGCTTAGCGCAAAAGCACGTTATGACGCGCTTGAAAAAAACCAAAAACAACTTGTTGCTGACTGTGAAGCTGATGATAATTACCGCTGTAATGTCTATTCATTTCATGGCGGGTTAGAGTTTTACTTAATAAAATCACTCGAAATTAAAGATGTTCGTTTAGCCTATACTCCAGCTATGGGTGTAGGCAAATACGGTGGTGATATAGATAACTGGATGTGGCCGCGCCATACTGGGGATTTTGCATTTTACCGTGCCTATGTCGGTAAAGACGGTAAACCGGCGGAATACAGTGAAGATAACGTTCCCTTCGTGCCAGATTCATATTTGAGCGTCAGTGCAAAAGGCGTTCAAGAGGGGGATTTTGTTATGGTAACAGGCTACCCGGGGCGAACCAATCGTTACCGTATAGCTGCCGAAGTCGATTACGTATTTAATACCAGCTACCCAAAAGCCCGTACCCATAATACTAAGTATGTATCATTAATCGAAGAAAACGCTGAAGATGGCAGCAAAGCTCGAATTGCTTATGAAAGCACTATCGCAGGTTATAATAATTATATTAAAAACTACGGCTCAATGATCGAAAGCTTTAATAAAGGCACTATGTATGAGCGTAAAAAGCAGTTTGAACAAGCGTTAACAAACTGGATTAACAACGACCGACGATTAAAAAGGCAATACGGCAACGTATTAGCTGAGCTTTCGTCATTAGTTGAACAATCACAACAGCATAACGAACGCGATCGCATGTTAGGTTACGTGCATCGTTCACAAATGATCAGCACAGCTCGTCGTTTATATCGCCTGGCATATGAAAAGCAAAAACCAAATAGTGAGCGTGAATCTGGTTTTCAAGAGCGTGATATGCCAAGACTTGAAGCTGGCTTAAAACGTATGACTCGCCGCTTTGATGAAGGTGTTGATAAAGCTATTTTACTGCACTTTTTAGAGCTTTATGCTGCATTACCGAAACAAGAGCGATTTGCTGAAGTTGATAAAGCGTTTAACTTACAAAATGGCTTTGATAAAGCAAAACACAAAGCATTACTCGATAGCATGTATGCTAAGTCATCACTTAATGATGAAGACACACGTTTAGAATTGGCTGAGCAATCATTTGCGCAAATTAAGAAAAGTAATGACCCGTTTATTCAGTATGCTGATGCTATCTTCAAGGTAATGAAAGCGCAAGAAGATAAAGACAAAGCACTTGCAGGCAAATTACAAGCTGCACGTCCGCAACTGATGGCAGCGATCATTGCATTTAATAAAGCAAAAAATAAACCTGTGTATGCTGATGCAAATAGCACGCTTCGCGTAACCTATGGCACAGTGGGTGGTTATTCTCCACAGGATGGATTAGTAGCAACACCGTTTACGTCGCTTGAAGGGTTACTTGCTAAAAATACCGATGTTGAACCATTTAATGCCCCTGAAAATCTGCAAAAGCAAATTAAAGCTAAATTATATGGCGACTATACTGGCGGCATGAACACAGTTCCTGTTAACTTTTTATCAAACGTTGATACAACGGGTGGTAACTCGGGATCACCAACATTAAATGGTAAAGCAGAACTTGTAGGCTTACTGTTTGATGGCGTATACGAAAGTATTATTGGTGACTGGGATTATAACCCTGCGTTAAATCGCTCTATTCACGTTGATTCACGATATATGCTGTGGGTGATGGATAAAGTTGATAACGCACAAAATTTACTAGACGAAATGAAGATTGTTAAGTAATAGTTTAAATATTTTTTACCCAAATAAGCGCTGATACTAATCAGCGCTTTTTTATATATTTCAGTATCCTGTAAAAACTTCCTTCCCCTAGTGTTCCATATTTTGTTTATTTATTAGTAAAAATTGTTTTACTTTAGTTGCGGATATGTTAAAAAGTAACAGTTGCTTTTTAGTTAATAGTTATAAAGTAACAATAGTAAGTAGGCAAAAACATTGTATAAACCATGTAATGTCTGCTTTAAATTCAAGGGGTACGTTAGTTGTTGTTTTACTAGCTCACTGGTTTATGAAAATGAAGAGATTATAAAAATGTCAAAACTAGTCATCGATACAGGAAAAAATCAGACCAAGCGAACAAGGCTAAGCCTTGCTGTTACTTATGCGTTGATGGGGTTAAGCCCACTATTTGTTTCATCTTTTGCTCTGGCCGAAAATGACAGCGCTGCCAAAACGGATGAAGATATAGAGGTCATCGAAGTAAGCGGTATTCGTGGAAGCATTAATAGTGCGCAAAATCTTAAGCGGTTCGCTGATACTGTGAAAGATGTTATCACCGCCTCTGATATTGGCGCATTGCCTGACAAATCGGTGACAGAAGCTTTACAGCGTGTACCTGGTGTAACAATTGAGCGGTTCGCTTCTTCGGATGATCCTAAACATTATGCAGATGAAGGGACTGGTGTATTAGTACGTGGCCTAGACAGAGTTCGCTCAGAAGTAAATGGTCGAGACGCATTTAGTGCCAACGCAAGTCGAGGTCTAAGTTATGAAGATTTTCCGGCAGAGTTACTTGGTGCTGTTGAAGTGGTAAAAAACCAAACTGCTGATTTGATTTCTGGTGGTATTTCAGGCACGGTTAATTTGTTAACACGAAAGCCTTTTGACTCTGATAAGCAACTTATTTCTGTCAATGCAAAAGCAAACTATGCTGATTTTAGAGAAGAAGTAACACCGTCATTCTCTGCTTTATTCTCTGATACGTGGGAAACTAATTCAGGTAAGTTTGGATTTTTAATTGCCGCTTCACAATCTGAGTTTAAAACCCGCGGGGATGGTGTTGGCTTAGGTAATTTTCATTCACGAGGAGATGCTTTTATCCCAACGCTTGATCAATGGGGCGGCATTACAGGGGTAGACCCTTCTTCACCTGTGGATGGCCCAGCGCTTCCTAATCAGCCAGCGGGTAGTATCTGGCATGTGCCTGTAGCGATTCATATGAGTACTGCAGATAACGACCGTAAACGCCAAGGTCTAACGTCATCATTACAATGGGCAAATGATGATGAAACAATCGTTGCAACAATTGAGCATATTCGTTCGAAGGCATCTTTAGAGTGGAATGAACGTCAAATAGGTCAGGCTGCACAGGGATTTAAGGGATTCATGGGATCATCTCAGAATTGGCAAGATGATGCTGCTAATGGATACCCGCTAACAACGAGTGATAACTTTGTCACTTCAGGTGTTGCTTTAGGTGTCAGCCCTGAGACCCCATTTTTTTACCGTAGTCGTTGGAATTACAATGAAAATACAGTCAATGACACCTCATTTAAATTGACTTTAAAGCCTGTTGATAGGTTAACAATTGACCTTGATTATCAAATGATAGACTCAGATAAACATGTTCAAAACTACAGTATGTCAGGCCAAACACGTGGTAATCATGTGCATGTTGTATCTCCTTACTTTTTAGATATGCGTAATAGCAGACCAACCGTTGAATTTTTAAGTGATAACATAATGACAGCGGGTTGGTCACCAAATGAAGATTGGAATGGGCCCGTACCTAACTTATTTTTGGGCAGTGGTATGGAGCAAGTCGAGCACAATACGGCCGAAGCTGACAGCTATAAAATTGATTTTAAATATGAATTAGACGGTAACTTTACCAGTGTCAGTGCTGGTGCTTATATGTCAGATAAAGACCTTACTGTAAGAGACACGGCTTATGAAGGGTGGTCAGCAATTGGTACCCCTTGGGTGCAAGACGACCGTAATGCCGCCGCTGCAGTGAATCGTCCAGAGCTATTTGAACGAGTTGATTTTTCAGATTATTACAATGGGCAAGTATTACTTGGAGATGTAAATAACTTTTTATTCCCTAAAATGTCTCTTGTAAAAGACTATGCAAATTCTCTGCGCCAAGGTTGTAAAGACGGATGGCATAATGCAACAAACAGTGCGGCAAATAATGGCGTGTGCACTGGCACCTATGTTCCTTATGAGGACAAAGCTGACCGTGTAGATGGTCCATTTGCAGCCCACAATATAAGTTCAAGTAATGAAAAGCGTACCGAGTTTTATGTGCGAGGAGACTTCGATTTCGAGTTTAACGATATGCCAATAGTGGGTAATGTGGGCTTACGTTATGTTAATTATAAACTGCAATCGACCGGCGCTGTTGTACAACCTGCAACGATTAAACGAGGTGAAGAAGGGACTTCATTAAACACGGTTATGCAGCAGGACGAATACAAACGTTACTATGATCTTGCTAATGGTGAATCAACGTTAAGCACAGTGGATGGCACAGACTACAGTACAATTCTACCAAGTTTAAACCTCAGTTTTGGTGTATCTGAAGACGTTGTCGTGCGTTTTGGTGCATCAAAAGCCTTGTTCTATCCCAACTTGATGGATGCCAGAAATATAAGCATTATCAATTTAGACTATACGCGAAGATTACAAACACCTGGCGCTGATTATGATGAAGTAAACAACCCAGTGGTGGGAATTGACGATATTGAAGTAACGGCGCTTTCGGGTAATCCTAACATAGAGCCGGAAGAGTCTATTAATACAGATCTAACCACTGAATGGTACTTTGCGGAAGCAGGTTATGTCACTGTTGGCTTATTCCATAAGAAATTGGACAATATTATTCGTAACAGGGCATTCAATTTAGATCGAACCTTTAATGGTGAGCAGTACGATATTTCTGCCTATGGTCCGGCTAATACAGGGTCAGGCACAATACAGGGTGCTGAATTTTCATACTCACAATTTTATGACATGCTGCCAGGTGCTTGGAGTGGTTTAGGGTTACAATTTAACTTTACCTTAATCGATCAGGATGGGCTGGAAGATCCAAATGAAGTATCTACGGGTACATTAGCGTTTGATGAAAACGGCGATCCGATCACTGATACCCGTAATACATTCCGTGTTTTCAGTGGATTACCTCTGCAAGGTTATTCTGATAAGAACATGAATTTAGTCGGGATGTACGAATACGACAAAATATCAATGCGTGTTGCTTACACATGGCGCTCAGAGTATCTACTCACACTTCGTGAATCTGAAGAATATGTTCCAGCATATGCTGAAGCATCAGGCATGATGGATGCGAGCATTTACTACAGCATTAATGATCATTGGAAAGTAGGACTTGAAGCAAGTAACTTATTAGATACCGAAACAAAAACTCGATATCAAATGGATCAAGCGGGCACCAAAACTCAAGCTTTAAACTTTACAACAGACAGACGTTTTGCGTTAAGTGTCAGAGCTAGTTTCTAACTCTATGCTTGTCAGCTCTGTTAATTACCAGAGCTGACAAATTTATTTTATAACTGCGGTTGTTAATAATAAGGATAAAAATGCCTGAATTGATTAAAGGAAGTGGCTGTATAAAGCAATTACAGCAAACTGGTTGGGATATATTAAAAGAACAAGTTAGTTTGCCAGTAGCTGTTATTAAACAAGACAAAATCAAGAAAAATGCAAAGTGGATGGCAGACTTTACCGCTAAACATAACATGTTGCTTGCCCCACATGGTAAAACAACCATGTCGACAGAGTTGTTTAAGGTGCAACTAGACGCAGGTGCATGGGGGATGACTTTAGCCACGGTTCCACAAGTTATAAGTGCATTTGAAGCAGGTATTACACGTGTGATTATGGCAAATCAATTGGTCGGTAAATTTCATTTTGACCAAATAGGTAAATGGTTAGAAAGTAGCGCAATTGAGTTTTATTGTTTTGCAGATTCAATAGACAACTTAATAGACATAGGTGAGTTTTTTGCTGAGCGTAATTTAAGCGTTAATATTTTATTAGAAGTAGGTATAAAAGGTGGGCGTTGTGGCTTACGTTCAGCAAAGGAAATATCAAGTTTAGTGGCAACCTGTGAGCAATATTCCAGCCTAAAATTAATGGGTATTGCTTTTTATGAGGGGGTTATAGGCGGTGAAAACCCAGCCCAGCAAGTAAAGGTTTTTGTTGATGAGGTGAGTACCCTTGCAAAAAAACTACAAGTTGAAAACCGCTATAATACAAAAAAACCTATTATCACCGGAGCAGGTTCAGCATGGTACGACATTGTAGCAAAAACGCTTTATGACAACACATGCTCAGGCAACTTCAACATTATACTTAGACCCGGTTGTTATCTGATCCACGACACTGGCATTTATCACCAGGCGCAGCAGGCGATAATATCGAGAAGTCAGGTAGCTTGTGATATCACTGGCGAGTTAGAAAATAGTTTGAGTATTTGGGCGTATGTCTTATCAATACCTGAGCCTGGTCTTGCAATTATGGGTATGGGCAAACGTGATGTGGCTTTTGATGCAGGTTTTCCAACAGCAGAGCTTATTTACTCTATTAAAACAGGGCAATTATCGAAAGTTAATAATGGATTCAAAATTGAAAAAATAATGGATCAACATTGTATGCTACGTTACCCAAACGAACAAGCCCTCCGGGTGGGAGATATGATGAATTTTTCGACGTCTCATCCTTGTTTAACTTTCGATAAATGGCGTCAAATAGGTGTTGTTGAAGATGATTGGGTTATCACTAAGACCATTTCAACACAATTCTAGAAAGGTTTCTTATGGATATAATAAGTAAAATAAAAGAAGGCCTTGGACACTTTAGTCCAGCAGAAGATAAAGTGGCTAGGTTGATTTTGTCTGATTTGAATTTTTCAGCGACCGCTTCAATCAATGAATTAGCAGACAAGGCTAAAGTGAGTCATGCCAGTATCACTCGCTTAGCTCGAAGCTTAGGCTGCGAAAATGTGCGAGATCTAAAATTTAGATTAACTCAATCTGCGGCGATTGGAGAGCGTTTTACTACTCCAGAAATCATTGAAAAAAAACAACTATCCCACGTATATACATCTATTCATGAAATTTTAGAATTGAATGCTGGAGCCATTGATGAAGCAATTGTTGAGCAAGCCAGTGATGCTGTTTGTCATGCTAGGCATTGTTTAATTTTTGGGGTTGGTGGAGGCAGTAGTATGTTAGCTCAAGAGTGCCAAAACCGCTTTTTTCGACTCGATGTACTTTCTAATGCCTATAGTGACCCTATGATGATGCGCATGGCTGCCTCAACAGTAAATAAGGGAGATGCAGTCATTTGTTTATCTCTTAGTGGCGTTTCACCCGATGTGATGGATGCTGCCAAAATAGCCAAAGAATATGGGGCTGTGATTATTACCATTTGTCCTGATAGTGAACTTTCAGCACTCGCTGATTTTCAATTGCCTATTAAAACACAGGAAAGTGATTATATTTTCAAACCAAGTGCCGCAAGGTACGTAATGATGGCAGCTTTGGACATTCTTTCAAGTGAAGTGGCAATGCGAAATCAGCGTCGCTCAAAAGAGAAGTTACGTCGCTTGAAAATTCAACTTGATCAACATCGAGACAAAAATAGCAATATGCCACCTGCCGATAAGCGTTTTCCGCTAGGGGATTGAACACGTGAAAAACACATCAGCCGATTTTATTATTCAAGGAGCTCGGGTCTTTATTGATAAAGAAAGCCCAATAGAGCAGCTCGATGTTGCGATAAAGGACGAGTTTATTTTAGCTATAGGAAAAAACCTAAATATAGACACGAGAAACATTATCCCCGCGCAAGGTTTGATTTTAGCGCCAGGGTTTATTGATGTTCATACCCATGATGATCTCGAAGTGCTAAGAAACCCATCAGTACCAGCTAAGCTAAGTCAGGGGGTGACTACAGTAATTGCTGGTAATTGTGGAATTAGCGCTGTACCAACAACTGCTGTCAGTGCAGTGCGTGATCCCATTAACTTACTTGGTGGGCAAAGTGAGTTTGTTTATCCCGATATGCTGAGTTATAAAAAAGCATTTGCGAAGGTGAAACCCAGTGTGAACTTAGCAATGTTAATAGGCCATATTAGTTTACGTGCGCAAGTGATGGATAAGTTAGAACAAGAAGCAACCTCTAGTGAAATAAATGAAATGAAAAGCTTGTTAGCCGTTGCTATGCAACAAGGAGCGCTTGGTTTAAGCACAGGGCTTGCGTATTACAATGCTAAAGAGGCCAGTGAGTGTGAAATTAATGAGTTGGCTAAAGTTGTCACACCATTTGATGGGCTTTATACCACCCATTTGCGCAGTGAATTTCAGGGAATTATATATGCTATGGATGAAGCATTTGCTACTGCTAAACAGGCCAAACTTCCTTTAGTTATTTCGCATATAAAATGCGCAGGACAAGAGAACTGGGGACGTTCAAAAGAAGTCCTTGCACACTTTGAACAACAAAAGCAGCACCAGCATTTAGGTTGCGATTGTTATCCTTATTCTGCGAGTTCAAGCACTTTAGACTTAAAACAAGTCAACGACGATACAGAGATTTTCATTACATGGTCTAAATCGTTTCCTGATATAGCGCAGCAAAGTTTGAGTGATATTGCAAAGCAGTGGGATGTTTCACTACTTGAAGCCGCTTCACGTATACAGCCAGCCGGCGCTGTTTATCACTGTATGTTGGAATCTGATGTGAAAACATTTTTGGGTTACGAACACAGCATGATTGGTTCGGATGGTTTACCGTGTGATCCACACCCACATCCAAGGTTGTGGGGGACATTCCCTCGCGTGCTGGGCCATTATTGTCGCGATGAAAAATTGCTTTCATTAAATCTTGCTTTACACAAAATGACAGCGCTGCCAGCTGAGAATTTCAAATTGTGCAAACGTGGCAAAATTGAGGTCGGTTTTTTTGCTGATCTGGTGTTATTCGATCCAGAAAAAATTATAGATAACGCAACTTATAGCAAACCTCAATATAAAGCGAGCGGAATAGAAATGGTTTGGGTAAATGGGGTTATAAGCTACCAATCAAGTAATAACGCAACTGAGTATTCAGGATTTGGTCGAGCTGGGCAATTTTTGAATCGACATAATTTTAGTTAATGAGGAACGTATGACAATAACAAGAATAGGTGCTGAAGGTGGCAAGGGAACGGGTGGCCAACATTTACCTTTTTCGCGTGCAGTAGAAGCTGGTGGTTGGCTTAAAGTGTCAGGTCAAACACCGATGAAAGATGGTGAAATAGTAGAAGGTGGAATAGTACCACAGTCACGTTTAGCAATAGAGAACTGCATTGCAATAATGGCTGAAGCAGGTTACGGACTAGAGCATGTGACTCATGTTTCGGTGGTGCTTACTGATGCTCGATATTTTCAGTCTTTTAACAAGGTCTTTGCGGAGTTTTTTGGTGCTCATCCGCCTGCGCGAATTTGTATGGTTGCAGATTTAGTTGTCGACTGCAAAGTTGAGGTTGATGTGACCTGTTACAAAAATAGCTAACACACCCTGGGGAGAACGTATGTTTGCTAGTCAATCCTATTATCTGCTGGCTTTTTTTACATACTTACTGATTATGATTTTAATTAGTTGGTTGGTATCGCGAAAGCAAAAGAATGCGAGTGATTATTTATTGGCCGGACGTAAAGTGCCCCTTTTTCTTACGCTTGGTACGACGGTTGCTACTATGGTAGGCACAGGCTCCTCGATGGGAGCTGTAGGGTTTGCATATGAAAATGGTTGGGCTGGCGCTTTATATGGTGTTGGCGGTGCTGTGGGTATTTTACTGCTAGCGTGGTTGTTCGCACCTGCTCGTGATCAAGTATTCTCAACGATGAGTGAAGAGCTGGCAAGTTACGTGGGTAACCATAAGTGGGTCAAACAAATTTTAGCGGTTGTTATCTATGCTGCAAGCATAGGTTGGCTTGGCGCTCACCTTATAGGTGGTGGTATGTATTTATCTTGGTTAACAGAGCTGAGTATTACGCAAGCCAAATTATTAATAGGAGCTGGACTTGCAGTTTTTATTATATTAGGTGGTTACTCAGCGGTTGTATGGACAGATTCTTTACAAGCTATCATATTATTTATTGGTTTTGTGTTGATGGCCTATTTTTCACTTGAAAATGTTGGCGGGTTAAGTACCTTAAACAACGGTGAACTAGTTGCTAAACAAGGTGTTTTTTCTTATAAAAATGTCGGCTTACTGCCTGCTATATCTATGTTTTTAGCTGTGTTAGTTGGCGTCTTGGCTACGCCATCTTTTCGTCAGCGAATATATGCTGCCGATAGTGTTAAAACGATTCGCCGCTCATTCATTCTATCGGGTATTCTGTATTTATTTTTTGCACTGCTACCTGCTTTAATAGGTACAAGCGCCTACCTAATGAATAGCGCGTTAGATAGTGCCGCCTATGCTTTTCCTTATATTGCATTGCATGTTTTGCCTGTTTACTTAGGCGGGTTTATTTTGTTAGCCGGTATTTCAGCCACCTTATCCAGTGCCAGCTCAGATGCAATCGCAGGAGTCAGTGTATTAATCAGCGATATATTCAGCAAGGCTCACAGCGATGTGCATAGTCAGGCTAAACAGTTGCTGTTTTCTCGTCTAGCTATGTTAGGGACGATTATTATAGCTCTGTTACTGGCTCTTTGGTCTGACGATATTGTCAGTTATATCACCAAAATGATTTCTATTTTAATGAGTGGTCTTTGTGTGATGGGTATTTTAGGACGATTTTGGTCTGATTACACTTGGCAAGGTGCTATAGCAACTTTATTGGGAGGCGCTCTAGCGGGAGTGCTGGTGGGGGTAAATCATCAGTGGGCGCTATTTTTTGGTAATCCGATCATCCCATCATGTCTTGCTGCCTTGTTATTAGGTATTGCAATAAGTTTTCTTACTAAAGGCCGAGAAACTGTTTATTCACAGTGTCAAGAAAACGAGCGGTTACAATGAATTACGCACATTTAACAAATATAAAAAGTATCGTGTTTTTTGGTGAGTGCATGGTGGAGAATCGTGCAAATGGCGATACTGGCTTTGCGGGTGATACTTTTAATACTGCTTGGTATTTGGCCCAATTGATTAAACCTGATTCTATTCTAGCTATTTATTATGCAACAGCTATTGGTGATGACCCAGCAAGTTGCGAGTTGAGTGATTTACTAAAATGTTCCGGCATAAAAACAAAATTTATAGCGACTCGAACAGGTATGAGTTTGGGGCAATACTGGGTCAAACTTGATAATCGCGGTGAACGCCATTTTGATTTCGACCGATGTAATAGCCCAGTTAAACAATACATTAAGCAACATCCGGCTTTGTTGCAGGCACTGAGAGAAAATGCGTTTGATGCAATTTATCTTTCGGGGATAAGCCTAGCGGTTTTATGTGATGCACAAAGAGAACTGTTGATTCAAACGCTGATGCAATTTAAACAACGTAGTGGAATAGTTATTTTCGATAATAATTACCGTTCTGCGTTATGGACTGCCTTTGAGGCTAAAGGTTGGTTTAAAAAGATAATGGCCCTAGCAGAGTTTGTTTTTTTAACCGATGAAGATGAATACAGCGTATATGGAACTACAAATGTAGATGAGATTATACAATATCATTTTAGTCAATCTAACCACCCCGAGACTTTAGTTATCCGATGTGGAAGTGACCCATGTATTGTTGCAAATAAAGGGTCTAACACTTTCTTGCGAATCTCACCAAAAGTTATAGCTAGTAGCATAATTACCGACACAACAGCAGCAGGTGATGCTTTTGCGGCAGGGTTTTTAGCCGCTAGTTTAAACGATAAAGATTATGAAGAGTCGGTTAAGTTTGCCCATCGCCTTGCTGGTATGGTGATTCAATACCATGGTGCACTTATTCCTAAAAACGTGCTCATAGATTTTATTGATGAGGAAAGTTAAATGCGTTGTAGCAAATTTATATTTATTTTATTTAGTTTACTATTTTCAAGTCTGACTTTTAGCTCGGTTCATCCTCATTCAGATTTACCCCTTATGCCCATGCCTAAACACATTATTCATAATGGCGCTGAGCTGAGCCTCGGCTCAACTTTATCTGTGTATATCGAGGGGATGAGTCAACAGCGAGAAAATTTTCAGTTACAGCGTTTGCAATTACATTTATCAAGAATAAACCAAAGTAGTGTAAAAATATTACAAGTCAGTAAAGAACTTGCTGATATAAAAATTAATATACATCAACCTGAGCTGGCCTTACTTGTACCTCAGTTCGGTGAAGATGAAAGTTATACTTTGTTAATTAATAACAGCGAAGTGAATATACAGGCAATGACGGTATTTGGTGCTCAACATGCACTGACTACATTAATACAGCTTGCTAATACCGGCGAAGCTCGCAGAGAAAAAAAGGGTATTTCTTTCCCAACACTCAGTATAGATGATGATCCACGTTTTGCTTGGCGTGGTTTATTAATAGACAGCGCACGACATTTTTTATCACTGCAAACAATTAAACGTCAGCTAGATGGTATGGCGGCGGCAAAGCTTAACGTATTTCACTGGCATTTGACGGACGATCAAGGCTGGCGTGTTGAAAGTAAAAAATATCCACGTTTGACAGCAACAGCATCAGATGGAAAATACTATAGCCAACAAGAGATTAGAGAAGTAGTCCAGTATGCCAGCTTGCTTGGGATTAGGGTGTTACCTGAAATTGGTATGCCAGGTCACGCCAGTGCAATAGCGGTGGCTTATCCAAAATTAATGACAAAAAATAAGCACTATAAAATGGAGCGCCACTGGGGAGTTTTTAAACCTTTACTCGATATTGCAAATCCAGAAGTGTATGAGTTTATCGATACGCTGATTGGCGAAATGGTGACTTTATTTCCTGAGCGCTACTTTCATATCGGGGGTGATGAAGTTGACCCTGCGCATTGGCTTGAAGATTTAAAAATTAAAAACTTGATGCAACAATACGCGCTGCGAACAGGTGCTGATCTGCAAAGTTATTTTAATAGTAAAGTTCAGACAATCATCGATAAACATCAACGAGTAATGGTAGGTTGGGACGAAATATTTCATCCCAACCTATCAAATAATATTGTGGTGCAATCCTGGCGAGGGCACGATTCATTAAACGCCGTTGCTAAAGCTGGCTATCAAGGTTTGTTGTCAACGGGGTTTTATATTGATCAACCACAGTATACAGATTACCACTATCGTAATGACCCTCTTTTGCTTTCCCCAAAAATTGACTTAACGCAGCCTAAAAGAATGGCGAAACAGTTCGTTATAGAACGACTAAAAGGCAAAGCTATTCAAGGAGAGCTGCTGTTAATAGGATCGCAACTGTTGATTAAATTAAATAATAATCATCATCAACTGGCTGTGGAAACAACCGAGTTATCTCCTACTCAACATTTATCAGCTCAATTAGATAGTTGGATGGGACCACTAACTTTCGAATTTAACTTTATTGAAAATACAGGTTTTGTATTGATTGGTAATAGCCGATACCCGATCACTATTAAAGACGTGTTATCACCAGCACCCGTTACTTTTTCACAACCATTGTCAAAAACACAGAAAACCTCAATTTTAGGGGCAGAGGCCACGATTTGGAGTGAAATGGTAACCGAAGATAATATTGACTTACGAATATGGCCAAGGCTATTTGCGATTTCTGAGCGCCTCTGGTCACAAGCCCAAGTAAATAATCCACAATCTATGTATGAACGGTTAGAAAGAATTAACGGTTTTACGCATAAGGTCATTAATCTAGCACACGTGAAACAGCAACAATCTGGGTTTAAGGCGCTAATAGACAGCAAGCTTACGAAGCATGAGCAAAGAAAGACGTTAAATTTACTGAACACTATGTCGCAACTACTGGAGCCTAGTCATTATTATACTCGTCATCATATTAAATTTTTAAACGATAAATATCATCAAAATGCATCACTTGATTCTTATGTTGATTTTTTAGCAGTAGAAAGTAAGCAAATACGCTCTTTAAAACAACAGGTAAGCGCATTTAAGGCGGGTAATAAAAAAGCAGCTGAAAACATATATAAACAACTTTTATTATGGGAGCAGGCATTAGCTCTTGAGCATGGCTTGCTGAGTAAAAGCAAGCGATTGAAACCACTTCAACCTGTTTTTGACAAGTTAACGCTGTTTTTAACACACTCTAAAACTGTTCTTGAGGTGTGCAAAAGCAGTAAGGTGGACAAAAAAATAGGGGATGATCTGCTGGCATTACAGTCTTTGAAAGATGAACTTGTGTTAGCCGGTATTTACCCCGTTCGAGATTTATATTTACACTGCGTTTCTTCGCAGGATAAGGAATAAAATGAAAGCGATAATTATATCTAGTTTACTACTTAGTTGTGCCGTGAGTGTAATTGCAGGTGAGAATAAAAAGTCTGATATTTCATATGTGTCAGAGGACTATATTAGTGACGGTATATTTACACAAGGCGTTGAAGGGCCTGCTGTTGATAAAAATGGGGTGTTATATGCCGTTAATTATCAACAACAGGGCACCATTGGAAGAGTTGTTGGCAAGCATAAGGTTGATACCTTACTGACGTTAAAAAATGGTTCAATCGGTAACGGAATTCGATTTGACGGTATTGGTAATATGTATATTGCTGATTATGTGAACCACAATATCCTTAAAGTGTCGGTTTCAGCCTTTAAAAATGCGGGGGATGTGTCTGGCTCAGTGCAGGTATTTGCCCATGAAAACAAGATGAATCAACCGAATGATATAGCAATTATGGATAATGGTATTTTATTTGCCAGTGATCCAAATTGGCCAAATAGCACGGGCAACTTATGGCGAATTGATCAAGACGGCATTGTAACCTTACTTGAGTCAAACATGGGCACAACCAATGGTATCGAGGTGAGTCCTGATAATAAAACATTATATGTAAATGAAAGTGTGCAACGAAACGTTTGGCGTTATGATTTAGATGAAGTTGGCAATGTATCTAACAAACAGTTGCTAATCAAATTTTCTGACTTTGGTATGGATGGTATGCGCTCTGATAAACAAGGAAACCTTTATATTGCGCGCTATGGGGCAGGACAAATTGCGGTTGTTTCACCACAAGGCAAGTTAATCAATACCATTGAACTTAATGGGGAATTTCCTACTAATGTAGCGTTTGGCGGCGAAAATGGCAGGGTTTTGTATATTACCATGCAAAAACGAGGCGCCATAGAGGCCGTATCTTTAGAAACTGCAGGTCGTAATTTTTAAATGTTGTTGAACCAAGATTAAACTACGAAACCTAAACCATCAGGGAAGTAAAACTGACTCTTTGGAGTATTACCTATGAATGACATAGTGTGCTCAGTTGTTCAAGAACTAGACGCGCTCAGAAAATTGATTATAATTTGACTTACACTTTTGGTTTATAAAGTAACCATAATTCGTAAGTTAGGATGGTAATGTCTAATAAAAATCAGCGTGATTTAGAAAAAGAAAATCTTCACTTAAGAGAGCAATTAGCAAAAGTCTCATTTGAAAGAGACAAATATAAAACGCTATTTGAGGTCTCAGGTGATGCTTTATCAATCATCGATTTGAGCTCAGGGAAGTTTATTCAATGCAATGATTCAGCAATCAAGATGCATGGCGTTGAGAGTAAGAATAACTTCTTAAATTTATCCCCATCAGACATCTCACCACCTATACAACCATGTGGTAAATCTTCTGAAGAATTAGCTAATAGGTATGTCGAAAAAGCTCACTCTGAAGGGCCACAGTTATTTCAATGGACGCATTCTAAAATTGATGGTACTGAGTTTCCTTGCCTAGTCTCTTTAAGTGCAGTGCAAATACAGGATAAGAACTTAATATTGGCGATCGGAAGAGATATCTCTGATTTAATGGAAGTTAAAGATCAGTTAGAAACTGCACACACTAATATAAAGCACTACAAAGCGGCGTATCAAAATGAAAAAATAAAATTTGAGAGTTTTGTAAACTTAGCACCTGTTGGTATTGCAGTGAACTCTTTAAAGGATGGCGCATTTTATTATGTGAACAATGAATTTAGCCATATAACAGGGTATACGGTCGATGAAATTAATGCCATTGATTATTGGAAAATCACCCCAGACAAATACAAAGAACAAGAAGAAAAGCAGCTTTTATCTTTAGTAGAGACTGGGCGGTATGGCCCTTATGAAAAGGAGTATATTAATAAAAGCGGGGTGACATTTCCTGTGCGCCTATCCGGTATAAAAGTTATGGATGAAAATGGCGATGATCTTATTTGGTCAGTGGTGCAAGATACATCAGAGCAAAAAAATACCGAACAACAATTATTAGATGCAATTGAAAAAGCAGATTTATTGGCATTAAGGATTCAATTAGCCAATACGTCTGCACAAATTGGTGTTTGGGAGTGGGATCTCATTACTCGCAAGCTATTCTGGGATGAGCTTATGCTCACACTCTATGGGTTGAAAAAAGAGCAGTTTAAAGAGTCTTATGGTGATTGGGTTAAAGCTGTTCATCCTGATGACTTTGAGCTTGCGAATGCGCAATTAAAAGATTCAATTGAAAATGGAGCCCTTTACGAACCAGAATTTAGGGTTGTTCACCCTGATGGAAAAATAAGAACTTTGAAAGCGAGTGCGCGAGTTATACGCGATAAATGGGGCACGCCATTAAAAGTAATAGGTGTGAGTTATGATGTTACCGATAAAATAAAAGCAATAGAAACGTCTGAAAATGCAAGAGTCGCAGCTGAGCACGCCTCTAAAATTAAAAGTGACTTTCTTGCAAATATGAGCCATGAAATACGTACACCAATGAACGCAATACTCGGTGGGCTTCAACTATTAGATAATGCTGAGTTATCTGCAGACTTACGAAAAATATTAGTAAATGCTACTTCATCTGCCAAAAGCCTGCTTACTATAATCAACGATATTCTGGATTATTCAAAAGTAGAGTCCAATAAAATTGAATTAGAAAAAATGCCATTGTCTATTGTGGATATTCTAAATTCAGTAAAATATGACCTAGATGCATTGATAAGCAATCAACAAATCGATTTTAAAATTGAGGTGAGTAAAAATTTCCATGATAACTGGCTAGGTGATCAGGTTCGAGTAAAGCAAATTATCCTAAATTTATCTTCTAATGCGGTCAAGTTTACTAATCAAGGCTGTGTAAAAATAGCCGTTGATTGTATAGAACATAAAAGCCAACAAACAATCCTAATTAAAGTAGAAGATTCCGGTATAGGCATGAGTGAAGAGGCTCAAGGACGTATTTTTGAACGTTTTTCTCAAGCTGATACATCTACAACACGAGAATACGGAGGAACTGGTCTAGGCATGTCCATAACTATTAGTTTGGTTAAGTTAATGGGCGGAGAAATTGCAGTAAATAGTATCAAAGGTAGAGGGACCATAATCGACGTCACTTTGCCATTAGAGAAAACGCATGTTGCACCAAAAAAAGTAAAAGCTCAGTCGTGTACTCCACCTGCCTTAAGAGGTAAACGTATATTAATTGCAGAAGATAATAAGATAAATCAAATGCTGATTAAAACGATGCTAAAAGAAACGGAGTCAGATTTAGTCATTGTTGAAAATGGTTTACTAGCGGTCGATGCCGTTGCAAAAAATACATTTGATTTGGTGTTAATGGATATACATATGCCGGTTATGGATGGTGTTGAAGCCCTGAAATCAATAAAAGCTCTAAACAATTCAATTCCTATTATCGCTTTAACTGCCAATGTAATGGTTGAAGATGTTCAGCAATATCTTAAACTAGGTTTTGATGCCCATGTGCCTAAACCTATAGAATTATCAAGGTTGTATGGGACTCTATTAGAGTACGAATAGCTACAAATATCAATGCAAGAAAGGATAGATATAAACTAATTACTTATGGGGCTGTTCCCTCGGTGTTTGTAAAATCTTTGCTTTTTCATTATCTGATAAAATGATCCAGTCAAAAATTTCGTCATTAGAACGACCGCACCCAGTGCAGTGACCTTTTAAGCGATGGCACTGACCAACACAATCAGTTTTAAATTTAGTCGTGATAGGTTTTTTATCTTTCATGTTAATTTATGTTTTGAAAGCCAGAATTTCTGGCTTTTAATATCAATAGGAACATTACTTAGTCGCAACAGGTTTACCTATTTCTAGTGAGGTAGACCAAGGTTTAGAGCGAGATAAAGTTTTACCCGTATGGATTGAAATCACAGGTTGAGTTTCATCAAGTACAAATGTTGTGCGAAGTGAGTCCGCGGACTCTTTTTGTTGTTCATACCAGTTTTTAGCCGATAAACATTGGCGAGTAAAATCAACCGCTTTTTGATGAAGCGCAACGGCTTTAGCCTGTTCAATGTACTCACCGTGACATCGGTATGTCATTGTATCTTTATCAAGAGCTGTGATTTGGCATTCATCACCTACTAAATTATATTTTGCTGTCCAAGTTTCCATGTATTTTGTGTTAACGCGTGCGCGTTTTAAGCCTTCAAAACGATTATCATAGGCCGACAGTAAACCGCTTATTTTTTCGCATGGTGTAAGGCTGTCAATTTGAGCTTGTTGCTCAGTAGTTAAGCTTGTGCAGCCAGATAAAACCATGGCCGTAAATACTACAGAAAAAGACTTCTTCATAGTGCGCTATCCTTTTGTAATAGCCGTTCCTAAATAATAAGCTAAAGGATACCTAAGGGCTTGAAAAATTGCCATTAACAGACAGAAATAAAATAGCAAAACCCTTAGTTTATATACATCGCGCAAATTTAAAGTTTGGTATTTTCTACATTTTTGACTTTTACTCTACCCGAACCATCAGCAAGCAAGGTAAAGCTTTTTGCTTTATTAACATATATGCCACCAGAACCATCCGTGATAGTAACTGAGCCTGAGGTATCTTCAACATCAATATTACCAGACCCATCGTGAATACTTACATCACCAGTACTCTTTACTAGATCTATGCTGCCAGAGCCGTCATGTATTTCAACATTACCTTTTATATTTTTTGCATCAATAGAGCCTGAACCATCTTCAATTGTTAACGAGCCAGAAATCATGTTTACCACTATTTTTCCTGAGCCATCGTGAATAGTTGTATCGGCGGTATTTTCTATTTCAATTGCGCCAGAGCCATCATTAATGTTTAGCTTAAATGTTCTAGGAATAGACACTGTTAAGTCAATACGTGTCGTGTTTTTATCATAGTTATCACAGCTATTTGCAATTAGTTCGGCGCTTTTCGCACGTTGTTTTAGTGACAAACAATAATTGTCGTGCGCGGCATATTGATAAATTTCAGCTTTTACAGTGATTGCAGCTGTATCACTGCCAACAATATTTAAAAAACCTGATCTTGCCTCTACATTTAATGTCGTTAGCGACTGCGCATCAAGTGTCAGCTGTTTTGTGTCCTGTAATGCCATATCGTCATTCCAAGCCAATGTTTGAGCTGATAGTAATGCTGCTACGATCAGAGTGAGTCGAGTGAATGTGTTAGTCATTATTATTCCTTTTCATTTTTGTGGTGTTATTAGCTTAGTCGCAGGTGCTGATAAAAAAGGTTTAAAGGCTTTAAAAATTTTTTACACAAATAGGCAATAAAGCGCGAGCTTCAGGCATTTATGGTTTTTCACACTGCTATAAACTGAAAGAGTAGAGCAAAACCTAAGCAACCCAAGGAGAAACACATGAGTGATTCAGCGCAAACAAACGATATGCAAGTAATTAAGTCAGGTTCTCAAGATCCAATCGCAGGGCCAGCTGAATGTTTCACAGGTAAAGTGCAAATCAGTACTTTATTTAATGCACCAGCACCTTCTCGCGTTGGTGTTGCTGTGGTGGAGTTTTCAAAAGGTGCTCGCACAAATTGGCATTCTCATCCACTCGGCCAAATTTTATTAGTTACAGAAGGCCAAGGTTGGACACAGTGCGAGGGTGGTGGGAAAACAGTAATCAATCCAGGTGATTTAATTTGGTGTAACTGCGGTAAAAGGCACTGGCATGGTGCGACTGCTGATAGTGCAATGAAGCATGTAGCAGTTCAAGAAGCACTTGATGGTAAACCTGTTGACTGGTTCGAAGCTGTTTCAGATGAAGATTATTTAGCATAAGGTACATTGAAATGTGTGACAAACATGAAACGCAAGACTTATCACGTCGTAATTTTATTAAAACGAGTTCAGCCTTAGGTGCAGGCCTTTTATTAGGCGGCTTTGCGGCGCCTTCATTTGCAGCATCATCTGAGCAGCTTGCAAATGGCAATATAAAATCACGTGGCTATGCGGCTTTTGATAATTCAGGCTTACTAAAACCATGGGAGTTCGAAAGACGCCCAGTAGGCGATAACGATATTTTAATCGACATTAAATTCGCCAGTATTTGCCACTCAGATATTCATCAGATGAAAGGTCATTGGGGCGCACAGCAATACCCTCAAGTGCCGGGCCATGAAATTGCAGGTATCGTAACTGCGGTCGGTAAGAACGTGACTAAGTTTAAAGTGGGCGACCGTGCTGGTGTAGGTTGTATGGTTGATAGCTGTCTTGACTGTAATAGCTGTAAAGATGAGGGCGAGCAATATTGCCCAGAAACCAAATTCACTTATGGCTACCCTGATGAGCGCTCACCGACAGGTATTACACAAGGTGGCTATTCGAATAACATCGTCGTTCGCGATCATTTTGCAGTGCATATTCCTGAAAACATTAGTTTAGAGCATGCAGCGCCTTTATTATGTGCCGGCATTACAACGTATTCTCCGCTGCTTAAATTCAACTTGAAAAAAGGCGATAAAGTAGGTGTTGTTGGTATTGGTGGGCTTGGGCACTTAGCTGTTAAATTGGCTGTGTCGCAAGGTGCTGATGTCTACGCATTCACTAGCTCTAAAGATAAAGTAGCCGATATTAAAGCTTTTGGCGCTAAAGTGGTTGTTGTTGACGGTGAAGACGCTTACAACGAGCATAAATCACAGCTTGATTATTTAATTAATACCTTGCCAGTGAAATATGATATTGCTAAATATGCTTCATTAGTAAAACCATTTGGCACGTACACCCAAGTGGGTATGCCAGAAGAGTTTTCATTAAACATGAATGCATTAGCATTGGCTGCAAGCCGCGTAAACTTTAATGCTTCGTTAATTGGTGATATGCAAGAAACGCAAGAAGTTGTTGATTACTGCGCTAAGAATAATATTCTGCCAGCAACCCAGTTAATTAAAGCGTCTGAAATTAATAATGCATGGCAAAGCGTGGTGGATAAAAAATCGCGTTATCGTTATGTAATTGATGCCTCAACATTTTAATTTCTGTTTAGATTGAGTAAGCCAAACGCCATCCCTAGTATGGCGTTTTTTATTGTTGCTTTTTTATTAGGTGATTTGTCGCTTAAAGAGTGAGTACTACCGTAAAAACATATCAATATTTTTTTCTTTTGCTAATTTAAACTCTTTGGCCCCCAAGGAGTAATAATGAAAAAAATAACTTTCCTGAGTACTTTGTTATGTACTAGCTTTTTTGTTTGTAGCGAAGAAACAGATACAACCTTAAACGCTTATACCGCTGGGTATGTCGCCAATTTTACCTGTAGTGCCACGTTTAACGCTGGCAAAAGTAAAGATCAAATTTATATTGATGAGCTTACCGGTATTTATCCATTAATTGCAGACACAGTAAAAACACTGAAAGCGAACATCGACAGTGAGCATAAACGAGTCATTGTTGATTATGATAAAGATAAGCAGCGCATATAGGTGTGGCGTCCACGTTTAGGCTGTGTTGATTTACCAGTAGGGGCAAGCGTTAAGGCTGCGTCACTTGTGCAATCACCGTTTAAGGAAAACTTAGCTGATAAAAAGGATGATGGTAAGCCATGGCAAACGCTAAATGGTGTTAATAAAGTAACGGGAAATAAGGCGCTTGATGAGGTCATTTCTAAAGCTTTTACTAGTCACTATGGTGAGGGTGCACGTACGTCAGCAATTTTAATAGCCAGCCCCAAGGCGATTTTAGTAGAGCAATATAAAGCAGGTTTTACCCCTGAAACTGCCCAGCGAACTTGGTCTGTGGCAAAAAGTATTGGGGCGAGCATCATAGGTGTCGCGGTAGAGCAAAAGCGACTTGATGTTACAAAGCCTGCAGGGCTTGAAAGCTGGTCTCATCCGCTTGACCCACGTGGTGAAATTACCCTTGAAAACTTACTTCACATGGCATCAGGTTTAGACAGTAATAAAGCGGGTAACCGCACAGATCGTGTCTATATGGGAGGCGGTTTAGTGTCTGATACTGCAACGCATACCGCACTAGAAGTAAAACCTGGTAGCCGCTGGAAATACGCTAATAACGACACTATGTTAGCGCTTCGCACCTTACGAAAAACATTCAACGACGAAGCGAGCTATTTGCGTTATCCATATGACAACTTACTCGATAAAATCGGCATGCAGCACACATTTTTAGAGTCAGATTGGCAAAGTGACTTTATTTTGTCATCGCAAGTGTGGACTACTTCACGGGATCTTGCTCGCTTAGGGCTATTACACCTGAATAATGGCCGCTGGCAAGGGGAGCAAATATTACCAAAAGACTGGTTAAGTTATATTAGTAAACCAGCTCCTGCTCAACCCCCAGAAACAGCACCGGAATACGGCGCACAGTGGTGGCTTTATAACGAACATTTTCCTGAATTACCAAACGACACCATCGCAGCGCGAGGCAACCGTGGTCAATTTTTAGTGATTATTCCAAGCGAGCAGTTAGTGATTGTTAGGCGAGGGTACGACCTTGCTGATCTTAAAGGCTTTAGTGAACATGACTTTAGCCGTGATGTTTTAAAAGCACTGGGTAAAGGTAACTCGTAGTAGAAAGAAAACGCCATGCGATTGCATGGCGTTTTATATATGTTTAAAAAATAGTTAGCTTGATATTATTAATACCTCGCTCAGCTACTGGGCGCCCTTGTGGGCCTAAATGTTGAGCTGTGTGGAACTTAGTGCCGATGGCACTGATCCTGTGTAAAAAACTAATCTCACCATCATACTTCAAAGCTAATGTATTATCAGGGCGATCGCCATCATCTGGCTGCATTACCCGTGCGTACAAGTCAGGCGTTGATGTTGTAAATGTAATCTTATTATCTTTACCCATTAAGCTTAGCCAATGAATATCTGAAAAGTAGCCTTTAAAATCAGGGAAAGCCCAGTTTTCACCGGCAACACCTTCATTGTAATCATTTTCCCAGACTGAGAAATTAACACCCTCTAGGCGATTAGCCCACACTCGATAAGGGCCATCTCCTAACCAACGTTTTTGCTCAATGGCTTGCTTGGGGTAGCTAAAGCCAACACCATGCAGTATATATTCTCCGTTTAACCAGTAGTTTACATCCATCATTAGCTGGCCTTGATTATTTACTGTCCAAATCAGTTTAGTAATACCTTTAGGCGGGTTTTTCACTTCAATAACCAGTGAACCGTCAATGTACTGAGTGATAAGCTCTGTGGCTTTAGTCTCTTGCTTAGCTTCTTCCTCAGCATTAGGGTCATGTAATGTCCAAGTGCCTTTGCCATTATAAACCCCTTTATTCAGAGTGTTATCTGAACGAAGTAACCTAGGGCCATTCGTCAGCTGTGCTGTTTGACCTTGCTTTTGGTAAGACTGCAGTAAGCCTGTTTGAGCATCGAATGTAATCGTACGATCAGCTGCTTTGACAACCAACTGTTCACCTGTTTGTGAGATAAGTTGCACTTTGTCATTATTAACTGAGCTCGCATTTGCAAGCTGCTGTTTAGTAAGGGCTTGAAGTTGTGCAGCCGTTTGAATAGGCCAAGAATCAGTCCATATAGAGTTTTGCTGTGCATCAAAAATCTCAACTTCTAACCAGCCTTGTTGTTGCCAATCTGTAGGTAGGTCAAGTTGTACAGCACCAGTCATATCAGGTTGAATTGCAGGTAGTGATTGTTGCGCACTGGCCACTAACTGTTTTTTATGATTTAGTGCGGTTACAGGTTGATATAAACGCCATTCTAATGAAGCTGTAGAAAGATCGATAAAATCGTACAAGTTTTTGATTTGTAATTGACCATTAAATGATATTGGTAATTGCTTACCATTTTCTAGGTTATCTATTTGTATAGGAGCCCAAACTTCTTTGATGGTAAAATAGCTAGCTTCTTTTTCACCATACGGGCCAACAATACCATCCGGGGCATGGTTAAAATCAGTATCAACCTTACCATTTTGGTCAGTACGTTCAATGCCTTCATCTGCTAAAACCCACAAGAAGCCGCCTGCCCCTAGTGGCGTTGACATCATAAAGTCCCAAAAGTCTCTTAAACCAGCACCGTGGCCGCCATCATATAAACCATGTAAAAACTCCGTTGGCATAAATATTTCGTTTTGTGCTTTTTTAGTCAGCAACTCAGAGTAAGTTGGGTAATGATCAGTATCAAGGTTACGGAATAACTCAAAAGGGTGGAGCACAGGGCGTTTTTGAATATCATAAATATCGTATTCATCATCAACTTCAGTATTCCAACCTCCTTCGTTACCATTAGCCCAAAAAAGTATACTTGGGTGCGTTTGGTCACGTTTAACCATTTGCGCTATCAGGCGTTTAGCAGGTTTAGTATCAAGTACAGGTTTTTGCCATGTACCCAGCTCATTAATGACATAAATACCTAAGCGGTCAGCGGCTTCAAGAAAGTGAACATCCGGCGGATAGTGAGACATTCTCACAGCATTCATATTCATGCTTTTAATTAGTTTGATGTCGTCAATACTTTGTTGCACAGTCATAGTGCGGCCTGTATCAGGTCTAAAGCTATGTCTGTTTACACCTTTAAGAACAATTTTTTCACCGTTTAGATATAAGCCATCATGTGGTTTTAACGCAAAGGTTCTAAAGCCGAACTGCTTGTTTAAACTATGAAGTACCTTTTCGCCTTGCATTAATTTAATCTGCACTTGGTATAAATTCGGTGTTTCTGCATTCCATAATTTAGGTGAATCAACCCGTGTTGTAAGCTGCGTTTTATTGGCAGTTAGCTGACTGCTAAAAG
The DNA here is from genome assembly GCF_043641955.1 of Pseudoalteromonas atlantica. Lineage (GTDB taxonomy): Bacteria > Pseudomonadota > Gammaproteobacteria > Enterobacterales > Alteromonadaceae > Pseudoalteromonas > Pseudoalteromonas atlantica_A. The sequence goes on along the minus strand of NZ_JBHZRV010000001.1, from coordinate 504,167 downwards.
GTTTACTTACAGCCTTGCCATTTAAGTCGAAAATTTGTGCCTCAACATTGCTCGCACTTGAACCTTCAATACCTTGTAAATATACGTCCATAGTAAACGCACCATTAGCTTGCGCATCTAGGCTAACCCACTCTACATGCGTTTTAGGTAAAGCTTGTAAAAATACCTGTCTATAGATGCCACCAAAAACCCAGTAATCAGCAGCACGCTCGGCTGCTTCTATACTTTTATCGGACGATACTTTATCAACAACAACTTTTAGTTCATTACTGCTTTTGGCTTTCACATAATCTGTAATGTCATAGCTAAATCGGTAAAAGCCACCTTGATGGGTAGGGCCTACTTGTTGTTCATTAACATACACCGTGGTGTCTGTCATCACACCATCAAAAACGATTTCAATCGTTTTACCTTGCCAATCATCAGGTGTTGTAAAAGTGCGACGATAGATGCCTTGCTCATTGTGTTTTTCAACAGTGTAACCGTAATCATAGTTGCCAAAGCCTTGCTGCTCCCAATTGGAAGGGACTTTGATTTTTTGCCACTGGCCACAGTTTTGACCTTTGTTGCAATAAAAATCCCATTCAATGGCGTCATCACTGCCTGTGCCACTTAGCATCATTGTTTTAGTTTGTGTGTCGTTGTGCTGCACTTGTTCAATTGATGATTGGCTGTTACATGCCATAATAATCAGCCCAAGTGCCATTACGGCGGGTAATCTCAGGACCCTTATTTGTAAGCGCTTGGCCTTATTTTTGAGGGCTATACAAAGTCGCCTATAATATTCCTTGTTCATAAATCTTGCCTCTACCATGTTGTTGTCTTTCGTTAAAATATAGAAAAATTGAAATGTAAAAAAGTTACATATAAACCAAGTTTATACATATTATAATACAAATGATACCGGTAGCATTCCGTCTTTTTGAAAACTCAAGTGCAAATAGTATTTGATAAAATATCACAACAAATTGATTTTAATAGTTTATTTTTAAGTGGGGGCTTTCATTGGCTACTAACGGCTAACACAAATATTATTTGCAATAAAGGTAATACATTACATGTAGCTAGAACTTACATATGAATTGAAAAATAAGGTTTTAAGCGAAGTTTTGTATTACAAAAGCGGGTTATAAAAGTGGTTTTTGGTAAATTTGTTAATTTTTAACTGTGTAATCAGATTTTTTTTTTAGTTAGTCTGTTGATTTTGCTGTTTTTATGTTTGGCTTTTGTGATTGTTTTTAATAAAGAGTATAATAGTACTTTATTTGTGCTGTTTTGCTATGCTATAAAAATATACAGGCGACGGTCCAATTGAGAAGTTATTTATTTTAAGTTAGACATCGCTTATTACTATTAACGACATAGTTACCCTAAATTTACCATCTGTGGCATTTATTATTTTCTTTAAAAAAACACACAACTAAGTAGTTTAAAATACTAATTAGTAAAGTGATAAGTAGCTGAAAATAAATGGATTTATATTCAGTGACAATACAACAATGATGGGGTTCTGAAATGTTTAAGAAAAGTAAACTGGCAAGTGCTTTGGTTATTGCGCTCACCAGTAGCACACTTTATGGTGCACAGCAGGGTGGCTTAGATGATCCGAAGCAACAAGCTAATTCGACTGATGACCTAGAAATTATTGAGGTAACAGGGATCAGAAGTAGTTTAAACAAAGCTATCAATATAAAACGACAATCAATTCAAGTCGTTGATGCGATTGTTGCTGAGGATATTGGTAAGTTTCCTGATAATAATTTAGTTGAAGCGTTACAACGAGTGACGGGTGTTCAAGTAACAGATCGTGCTTCTGGTGAAGTGAATACCGTGACCATTCGTGGTTTAACAGATGTGACAACGACTATCAATGGCCGTGAGATGTTTACCGCTGCGGGTAGACAGCTTGCCGTAGCAGATATACCCGCGGCATTACTTGAAAGTGTAGAAGTCTACAAAACACGAAATGCAAGCCAATTGGCAAGCGGTATTGCAGGGCAATTAAACGTGCGAACACAGCGCCCATTTAATTTTGAAGGTTCAAAGTTTGTTATTAACGCGAGAGGCGTTTATCAAGACCAATCTGAAGAGACAGATCCAATAGTGAGTATGTTAGCAAGCAACCGCTGGGATTCTGATATGGGTGATTTTGGAGCTTTGGTTAATTTGTCGTTCGCAAGAACAAGCTATCGCGATCAAAATAGTGCCCCAGGAGGTCTTGTTCCATTCAGGGCAGACAACTTAAATCGTATTTACCCTTGGCCTACAGGTCTTGAGCATGGTATGGATAGAACGCCTGGTGCTACTATGTATGATCCTGCGACGGACAGTGACGTAGAGTATTATTTGAGCCGTGATGCACTAAATCAATCTGATGCCACTGGTGAACGTGAGCGTCCTGCAGTTAATTTATCACTGCAGTGGGCACCAACAGATACATCAGAGTATGTTTTTGAGGCCTTTTATAACGGCTATCGGAATGAAAGTAACAACCACCTATTGTTTTCATATGCAGATTCATCACGGGTTGAAACGCAAACAAAACCAGTACTTTTTGAAGGCACGAATGTAATAAAGTCGCGAGCTTGGGGGGATTCAGGTGCATTTACCAGTGGTGATTATGCAACTAGCAAGACTGACAGTTATATGTTTGCACTCGGTGGTAAATGGGAGTTGACCCCAGACGCTTTATTGAATTCTGAAGTTATTTATCAAACAAGTGAGTACGCGCGTGAGTTTGTAGCAATGCAGGCAAATACACGTTTTCCATTTGTCATGGCTGATTTTAACCATGAAGATGGCATTATGGCGTGGGAAGTTTTTGATCAAGAGTTTGGCACACCACTGGACTTAACCGATCCAGGATTGTGGACGACCAGTACCATGTTCGACAATGGCGGTAAGGATAAGGGGGATGCGATTACCTTCACATCTGATCTCGAGCTTTATCTAGACTGGGGGTTTTTTACAAAGGCTAAAATGGGTATTCGTTATGATAAACGCACGGCAGAAAGCTCAAGTCGTGACTCAAATCGATTTAATACAATCCCCTTGAACTCATTAAGTTCAGACATGCACTATGTAAACGATAATTTCTTTGACGGTAAAGTAATCTACCTCGTCAATGGGTAGCCTTCAATGCAAATAGTTTGTGGCAAAACCGTGCAGAATATCGTGACATTTTTAACTTCTATGACACAGCAGATGGTCAAAGAAGAATGGAATTGCAGAAAAACTTTGATATTGACCAAACTTCGTGGGCAGCTTATATCCAAAGTCAATTTGAAACGGAGTTTTTAGGTAGGCCCCTCGATGGTGATATAGGTTTACGTTACACCTATGCTAGTGCTGATATGGAATTTTACCAATGGGATAACGAGGTTGGAGATATTGTCCAGAGTGAAGGTAATAATAGCAGCGCAAAATTTTTACCTAACCTGACATTACGTTATCATTTGACTGATGATTTGATCACGCGCTTTGCTTACACACAGACTTTACGTCGCCCTGAATTTGGTCAATTAAATAGTTTTATTAATCTCAACCCTGATACAACAAATGTTGGTTATGGTAATGCTAATGGTGGTAATCAAGACCTACGTCCAGTAGAGTCAACAAACTATGACCTGTCGTTGGAGTATTATTTTGGTGAAGGAAGCTCAGCTTACGCTACTTACTTTTACCGTGATATCGAAGGGTTTGTTTTTGATTCATTACGCCAAGCTCAGTTTCCTAACCCAGAAACAGGTGAGATGGAAGATTATATTCTGTCGCAACCGGGTAATACTTCAAATGGAACACTTGATGGCATTGAAGTTGGTTTAGTTTACTTCCTAGAAAATGTCCCACAGTGGTTAGATGGCTTTGGTGTTCAAGCCAGTGGTACTTTTTTAGATTCGGAGCAAGATATCCCCATTTTTAGTGATGATGGCGAGTTAACAGGCTACACCACACGCAGTGTGTTTGGTGTGTCTGATGCTTCATACAGTGGTGTATTAATCTATGAAAAAGAGGATTTCAGTACGCGTTTATCTTATGTTTGGCGTGATTCATTCTTAAATCGTTATGGTTCAGGACGCTTTGCTCACCCACGAGGCGTGTATCGTCGCCCCGAACAAAGTTTAGATTTTCAAATAAGTTATAATGTCAGCGATGACTTGGTCCTCACCTTTGATGCAACAAATCTGACCGATGAAGTATATAGGCAGTATTACGAACTTCCTAATGTATTAAATGATAGTGCGTCTATTTATAGTCGTACATTTGGGTTAGGTTTTAGATATAGCTTTTAACGAAAAAATGCCGCCTAATTAGGCGGCATTAATAAATCAGTAATTAGGTTTTATGCTTTCAATCAGCTTCAATTAAAACCTTACCCTGTTCTATATGCTTAAAAAACTGTGGGGTCTGTTCAATTGCCCCAAGCTTAATTAAGCCATTAGCATAGCCTGCATTTTTATAAAACAATGCAAGATTGCCCCAAGGTGCATAGTAAGTAATATCACCTGCTTTAGCATCAGTACCTGCGGATAAGCCTTGTTGGCTTAGCGGTTTTGGTAGTGTGGCAATTTTTTCTGCAGCAGCAAAGTCTTCCATATTTAATGTTAATGGTAGTTGTTTATAAAACTGGATGGCCGCGGGGTTATTATCCAACAGGGCGTATGCAGTTTCACCATTATGGGTAAACTTTATTCTCATCACTATTCTTTTTTTAAATATTGTGCATCAGTGACAGGCTCAAGCCAATCAACAACCTTACCGTCTTTTGACTCTTGAATAGCCAAATGCATCATGGCTGTTTTATCTGTGGCACCATGCCAATGTTTTACATTAGCAGGGATATGCACAACATCACCTGGTTTTATAACCTTAGGTTGTCTATGCCACTGATTAACCGAGCCCATACCTGATGTAACAATTAAGGTTTGCCCAACAGGGTGAGTGTGCCAGTTTGTGCGAGCGCCAGGCTCAAACGTTACCATGGCACCAGCGGCTTTCGCTTCGCCATGAGCTTGGAAGCTAGGCTCGACGCGTACTTTGCCCGTGAAATACTTGTCGAGCCCAGTTATTGGGTACTGAGTGCCATTTTTTTGTACTGTGATTTGCGGTAATTCTAAACGTTGTGAAGAGGCGTTTTCTGCATGACTAAATGCACTCATCGTTAAGATAAGGGAACCGATAATATACTTCATACTTTTCTCCATGTGCTTGTAACCGAATGAATCTTCATTTTGGCTAATAATTGTGCCTTCAAAAAGTACAATGCACGCAAGTTGTTGCCTATTATTCCGAAGGGTTAATTTTTAAACTAGCCAACCTTATGAAATCGAGCGTATAGTTAAGTATCTTAAATTTAATAAGATTGGTTATGCATTCAGATCATGAAACTGTTGCTAAAATGAGTGCCTCTTTAGCAGATAAAATTGCACCGCTTATCGGCCAGCAAGAAACAGCTGATAGCGTAATTGAGGATTTATTTTTTTATCGACAAACACAGGCCGCCACCTCTTGCTCAATGTGTGTGGTTGAACCAAGTATTGCGCTGGTTCTACAAGGGGCGAAAAGCATGACCTTGTGCGAGGATGTGTTCAAGTATGACCCACACAAGTATTTGATCACCTCAATTGATTTGCCTGCAAAAATGCAAGTTCTCGAAGCAAAGGACGATGCACCTTATTTAGGCTTAGTGTTAAAGCTTGATTTGGCCATGTTAGGTGAACTAATTTCGCAAGTGCCGCTCGATAAATTAAACAAGCAATCACTGAACAAGGGTATGACCTTAGGTGAGATGACAGAGCCAATGCTTAACGCTTTTACACGACTAGTTGAGCTGGTTGATGATCCTGAGTCTATGCCTGTGCTTGCGCCATTAATAAAGCGCGAAATTTTTTGGCGTGTACTTAATAGTGAGCATGGGGCGGAGCTTCGCCATATAGTATCGACCGGTAGCCAAGGGCTGAGAATTGCACGTAGTGTTAAGTGGTTAAAGGAAAACTATGATCAACCCTTGAGTGTAGAGGACTTAGCGGGTCTTGCGAAAATGAGTAAATCGACTTTCCATCATCATTTTCGAGACCTAACTTCAATGAGTCCGTTGCAATATCAAAAGCGTTTGAGGTTAATGGAAGCAAGAAGGTTGATGGTTGGCGAGAGTATGGATGCGTCAGGTGCCGCTTTTAAGGTTGGCTACGAAAGCCCCTCACAATTTTCTCGCGAGTATTCTCGGTTTTTTGGTTTATCACCAAAACGAGATGTTGAGGCGTTTTTAGCAACGGCTAAATAAACCATTACGTATAATACCAATCCGCAATAATACTTAATCATTTTGAGGGATTAAACCTGTCGCTATCTGCGTTAAAAATCTCTGATTTAGAACAACTAAATAACGAAATTTTTGCCTTGCTATCAACGAGGTTTCATTGCCTCAAAATAGACCACTTAATTAAGCGAATTGGTATAAAAAAACGAATGGGCATATCCCTGTGTCCCATTCGTTACCATGACACGTTTTACTTAAAGGCTTGCTGTGAAAAACTCAGCAATTTTAGTGAATGGAATTAAACCCACATTATCATATAAATCAACATGACCTGCATTTGGCACAACCAATAATTGTTTAGGCTCAGCCGCTAAATCATAGGCTTGTTGGCTAAACTCAAATGAGTGAGCGTGTTCACCAGCAACAAACAGTAATGGACGTGGTGAAATAGTCTCAATATCGTTAAATGGATAAAAGTTCATAAAACGCACATTGCTGCTTAATGTTGGGTGTGTTGTTAAATCAGCTGATGAGCGCTCTGGTGTATATTCGCCACGCTCAGTGCGGTAAAAGTCATAAAACTCTTTTGCAATTGGGTGTGAGCTTTCATCGATTTGATGCGGGCAACCGCCTGTGTATTGTACTTCGCCACCTAGGTACTCAACATTACGTTGCTCAGCGGCTTCATCAAGCATACCTTTACGCATATCAAGGTCAATAGAGTTGCCTAAACCATTGCGCGTTGCGCCACCCATGTCATACATACTTACTGTTGCCACAGCTTTGATACGTGGGTCAATTTTTGCGGCACTAATGATGAAACCACCACTACCACATACACCTAAACCACCAATGCTTTCTTTGTTGACGTATGAAAGGCTAGCAAGGTAATCGACACCGGCACTGAATGACTCTGCGTATAAATCAGGTAAAACAGTATTACGTGGTTCGCCGTCACTTTCGCCCCAGAAGCTAAGATCAACTGCCAACGTTACAAAGCCAAGTTCTGCAAGTTTAGTTGCGTATAAAGTCGCACTTTGCTCTTTTACCGCACCCATAGGATGACCAATTACAAGTGCCGGAAGGTTCGCTCCTTTCTCAGCATTCTTTGGTGTAAAAAGATTACCGACTACATTCATTTGTAATTGGTTTTTGAAAATTACTTTTTCAAAGTTAACAGCATCGCTTTGGTAAAAATTATCAGTTGAGGTTGTCATAACACTCTCCTATTTTGTGATTAACAGGGACTGCAATTTGTTTTCACAATGCAGCTTTGATGAGGTTATTGTCGGTTATTTGTGCAGTTTAGCGTTATATTAGAACAGTCGATTTATTGCCTAAAAGTGTCGAATGTATTTTTAGGCGCTTAAAATGAATATTAGGTAGCCCAAGTATGAGCTACCTAATGAATTTTTAGTGGATTTTTATAGTGAAATAGCTGGCAATAGCTGCAAAAAATAAGATAGCTGCGCTAACAAAGAAGGTAATAGGGTAGTCATAAACATCGAATAATATGCCTCCGAACGTTGAGCCTAGCGCTATTGAAAACTGAATAATTGCGACCATCAATCCTCCTGCAACTTCAGCATCTTTTGGTAAAGCACGAGCTACCCAGCTCCACCAAGCAACAGGGGCAGCAGTTGCAATTAACCCCCATAATCCAAGTAATATGATGTTGATATTAAAAAGGGATATTTGATTTGCTAAACAAAATGCAACTAAAGCCATAACCGCAGGAGCAGCTATTAATGCAAACGCTAAACTGAGCTTTATGACCTTGCTGATCAAAAAGGTGCCAATAAAGCCTGCAAAACCAATAACAAGTAACACCATAGAAACTTGTTGGCTGGTGGCTTGAAACGCTGACTCTAAAAAGGGCCTTAAATAGGTAAATAAAGTAAATTGCCCCATAAATAGCAGCGCAACAGCTAGCATACCAAAACAAACGAGTGGCTTTTTGAATAATTTAAATGTAGAAAAAGGCCCTTTTGATTGCTGCTGAGCTGGCATGCTAGGCAATGCGTGCCATTGCCAAAATACAGCAATAGCAATGAATGGCACTAAACACATAAACGCGCCTCGCCAGCCAAGAACACTGCCCAAATAACTGCCAAGTGGTGCTGCAATTATCATGGCAAGACCATTGCCACCATTAAATACGGCCAGTGCTTTAGGCACTTTTTCCTCAGGGACTAGGCGCATTGCAGAAACCGTTGAAAGTGACCAATAGCCACCAATGACTAAGCCGATTAACGCTCGACCAAGCATATAAACAGCGTAACTATCAGCTACAGAGATTGTTAAAGTTGACAGTAGCATTATCAAGGTCAGAGTGACTAATAAGGTCTTTCGGTCACTTTTAGCAAATAAAGGACTCATGAATAGACTCGTGATCACCGCAAAAAAACCCGATATTGCTAGCCCCTGACCAACCATGCCTTTACTAATTGATAAATCTTCAGCCATAGGTGTTAATAAGCTTACAGGCATAAACTCACAGGCGATTAAGGCGAATATACATAATGTCATCGCAAAAACCCCACTCCAATTAGCTTGCTGCTCGTGGTCATCTTGATAAGTTGAGTAATTTGTCATGCTAGTCCATACGGTTAAATGTGAGGGAGTATTTTTTCAAACATAGGTTGAATAGACTAGCTAATGAATACTAATATGCTTTATTAGTAATGCTTATTAATGGGCTAGTGGATGATCAAACAAAACCTCAATGAATTGAACTATTTTGTCATTGTGGCAAGAACTGGCAGTTTTACACGTGCTGCTGCGCAGTTAGGCGTGACTCAGTCAGCTTTGAGTCAGGCTATTCGTTCACTAGAAGCAAACTTAGATATTCGTTTGCTAACAAGAACAACCCGAAGCGTATCGCCTACACTCGCCGGAGAGCGTTTACTCAATGCAATAGGGCATCGTTTTGATGATATTGAAAATGAGTTAGAAGCCTTAACTGAACTCAGAGACAAACCTGCGGGTACGGTAAAAATTACCTGTGGTGACTTTATAATTCAGAGCACATTACTCCCTAAACTAGCCAATGTACTAAAGCAATATCCCGATATTAATATTGAGTTTAATGTTAACTATGGCTACACAGACATTGTTGCTCAGCGAATTGATGCAGGTGTGCGTCTTGGCGAAACCATAGATAAAGATATGATAGCAGTACCTATCGGCAAAGAGCTCAATATGGCAGCCGTTGCAAGCTCTGAGTATTTTGCTAAGCATCAAAAGCCTAACACGCCAAAGGAACTTACAGCACATAATTGTATCAACATTCGCTTTCCAACCCATGGCGGCTTGTATGCGTGGGAGTTTGAAAAAGAGGGGGAGGAACTCAATGTGAATGTACGCGGTCAATTAATCTTTAATACCTCTCATCATATTGTTGAGGCGGCGTTACAAGGTTTAGGTATTGCGTTTCTACCTGAAGAAGAGTTTGGTGATCATATAAAAAATGGTAATTTAATTAAAGTGTTGGCTGATTGGTGCCCAGCATTTCCCGGCTATTACTTGTACTATCCAAGCCGTAGGCAACCGTCTCCGGCATTTAAAATTGTGTTAGAAGCATTAAAACAGCAATAGAGTGTGGTATTTAGATACCACACTCTATATTGATTACTTATGGCGACCTTGCAAACATGCGACAACATCTTGCAGCTCAAGGCCTTGGCGCTGTAGTAACACGATTAAGTGATATAACAAATCGGCAGATTCGTTGGTTAGTTCATCGTTGTCGTGCTTCATCGCGGCAAGGGCGACTTCAACGCCTTCTTCACCGACCTTTTGACAGCTGCGGCTTAAGTCTTTGGCAAATAACGATGCGGTGTAGCTTTTTGCTGGGTCATCGTTTTTACGCTCAACAATCACTTGCTCTAGCTGGGCTAAAAAACTCAGGCTTGGTTTTGCAGCATCACCAAAACAGCTTTGCGTACCTAAGTGACAGGTTGGACCCAATGGATTTGCAAGTACTAAGATTGAATCGTAATCGCAATCGGTATGTACCGATACTACCTCTAAGTAGTTTTCAGAGGTTTCGCCTTTGGTCCATAAACGGTTTTTTGAGCGTGAATAGAATGTCACTTTTTGTTTTTCAAAAGTGACTTCAAGGGATTCTTGATTCATAAAGCCTTGCATTAATATAACCCCCGTACGGGCATCTTGTACAATGGCGGGGATCAATTCGCTTTTAGCAAAATCAACTTGGGTCAGGTTTTGTTTAGTTAGTTGCATAGTCGTGCCGCCACTTGGTTATTTATTAAATATTGTTTTAATTCGCCAATATTGATCACATTTTTGTGAAAAACACTTGCTGCGAGTGCGCCATCAACTTGGCTTTGTTGAAATACATCAACAAAATCTTGCATGGTGCCGGCACCACCTGAAGCAATCAGAGGAATATCACACAAAGCGCGCATTTGAGATAGCTGTTGGTTATCGTAGCCGTTACGGACACCGTCTTGGTTCATGCAATTGAGTACGATTTCACCCGCACCTAAGTCTTGTACGCGTTTAACCCATTCCTCGGTTTTGTAACGCGTGCGGCTTGATGCATTAGGATCGCCCGTGAGCTGATACACTAAGTATTCGCCAGTAACTTCATCATAAAAGCTATCAATGCCAACAACAACGCATTGCTTACCAAATTCATCGTGTAACTCTTTGATAAGTTCAGGGCGCGCAATAGCTGGACTGTTGATACTGATTTTATCGGCGCCACGTTCAAGTACGCGGGCTGCATCAGCAACAGATTTAATACCACCGGCTACACAAAATGGAATATCAATGTGGCGGGCAATGCTTTCAACCCAATTTACATCAAGGAGCCGCTTTTCAACGCTTGCGCTAATTTCATAAAAAACCAGTTCGTCTGCGCCTGCTTCATTGTATGCTTGAGCAAGAGTGAGAATATCGCCAACAATTTCGTGCCCTTTAAATTTTACGCCTTTCACTACTTGGCCGTCTTTTACATCTAAACACGGGATTATGCGTTTTGATAACATGCCAACGCCTCCTCAACATTAAATGCACCATCAAGTAGTGACTTACCTAAAATAACACCGCCAACACCAAGCTCTTTGAGCTTTTTAATATCATCAAGCGAGCTTACACCGCCTGATGCTTGTACTTTTATATCGCTATTGTGGTTTGCTAAATCTTGGTACAAAGCAAATGAAGGGCCGGTCATGGTGCCGTCTTTACTGATGTCCGTACATAAAAAATCAATCACGCCAAGGGCAACATAAAAGTCGATGAGTTCAAATAAGCCAAATTCTGATTCACTTAACCAGCCGTGAGTCGCAGGCGCCCAGCCGCTGTCAGTTTTATTGACATCAAGGGCAATCACAAAATGTTTAGCACCAAACTTTTCAATCCAGCCTTTCACCTCATCGCGTTTTTCAACCGCCATTGAACCTATGACAACCTGATTTGCACCAGCGTTTAGCCAATCACTGACGTCTTGCTCAGTACGAATACCGCCGCCCACTTGATAGGGTACGTTCAGTGCTTTGGTCGCGGCCTGAATATGTTGCCACTGCTTTTTACTTGGATCGCGTGCACCTTCTAAATCAACTAGGTGTAATTTACCTGCGCCGCTTTGTGCATATTCTTGTAATCGTGCGCCAAGCTCAAACGGGTAAAATTGTGCAGTATCGTATTTACCTTGATATAAACGCACGATTTGATTTTGTAATACATCTAATGCTGGAATAATCACGTTAAATTCTCTTTTAATTTTGTTTGCCAGCAGCCTATAGCTGCCAGTCTAAAAAGTTTTGTAATAATCGCGTGCCGACTTTTGCGCTACGCTCTGGATGAAATTGCATGCCCGCGTAGTTGTCGTTAGCTACAATCGCTGAGAACGTTTGCCCGTATTCGCCGCTAACCATTGTCGCGTCGTTAACGGTGTGGGCAAAACTATGCACAAAATACACTTGGTCGTTTATATCAAGGCCTTTAGTTAATGCATGTTCGCGATTAAGCGTTAAGTTGTTCCAGCCCATGTGTGGTGATGTTAAATTACCGACATCCAGCGCTTTAACTTGGCCAGGGATTTTACCTAAACATTGCACATTACCTTCTTCAGTGCTGTCGCATAACAACTGCATGCCTAAACAAATGCCCATGAGCGGGCGTTGGTATTCATTAATCGCTTGTTGCCAACCGCCTTCAACTAAACGCTTCATGGCAACGGATGCATGACCTACACCAGGTAAAATAGCACGCTCAAAGTTTTTTAGTTGCTCAGGGGAAGTGATCACCTCAGGTGTTTCACCAAGGCGTTCAAAGGCAAAACGTACTGAGTTTATATTGGCACAACCGGTATTGATGATGGCAATCATAAACACCCCTTAGAGCTGGCTGTTTGTTGGCTTGCATCAGCGGCAATGGCCATACGTAATGCACGTGAGAATGCTTTAAACAAGCCTTCAACTTGGTGATGGCAGTTGCCGTCGCTCACCGATAAGATTAAACTCACAGCGGCGTTATCACTTAAACTTTTAAAGAAGTGCTCAACCATTTGTACGTCTAAATCACCGGCTTTTTCACGGCTAAAGTTGGCATTTAATACAAATGAGGCACGCCCTGATAAGTCAATCTGTGCTTCTGCTTTGCATTCATCCATTGGCAGCGCAAAACCATAACGGGCAATTTGCGATTTAGTGCCTAGTGCTTCTTTTAATGCAAGGCCGAGCGCTATACCAATGTCTTCAACTAAGTGATGCTCATCTATGTGTAAGTCACCTTTAGCTTGAATATCGAGGCCGATGTTTGCATGAGTGCGAATTTGATCCAGCATGTGATCAAAAAAGCCAAGGCCTGTGCTTATCTCACCATTTTTACTTTGGTCTAAATTGAGTTTTACATCAATTTGCGTTTCTTTGGTATTGCGGGTAACACGACCTTTACGGTCGGCTGTAGTGAGCTTAGTGACAATAGCGTTCCAATCGCCGTCATACAAAATACCTTCACAGCATAAGTTTTGCGCCAAGCCAATATCTGTTTGGCGGTCGCCAATCACAAAAGAGCGACCTAAATCGACTTTACCAGAGCGCATAAGTTTGGTGAGTAGCCCCGTTTTAGGTTTGCGGCAATCGCAATTTTGCTCATCAAAGTGAGGGCAAATTAGTACGTCGTCAAACTTAATCCCTTGGCTTGATAAAATATCCATCATTTTATCTTGAGCGATATCAAAGTCAGCTGTTGGGAAGCTGTCTGTGCCTAAGCCATCTTGGTTTGATACCATCACTAAGCGATAACCCGCACCTTGCAGCTGCAAAAGGGCAGGGATCACATTAGGTAAAAATTCTAGTTTTTCAAGGCTATCGACTTGTTTATCAGTAACAGGCTCTGAAATGATAGTGCCGTCACGGTCGATAAATAAATAGGGGTTACTCATGATACTTCCTGCTCTTTTTGCGCGGTTGATTGGCTGAGGCCATCTAACCATATTTTTACTTGTTCTAACTCTTGCTCACTGCCGATAGAAATACGCAGCCAATCGTTTTCACCATACAAGGTAAATGCTCGCATTACTAAACCTTGCTCTAGGGCAATATTAAAACTGTTTTTATTGGCAAGCTTTAGGGTAACAAAGTTACCTTCACCGCTTAGTACGTTTAATACCGCAGGTGAGGCATTAAGCCACTGTTTAAGTTTTTCTTTTAAGGCATTTAAAATACTTACTTGACGGCGCATTGAGGTAATTGCATCAGGGCTTAGAGCACTAGCTGCAATGCTTGCGACGACCGTTGATACAGGATACGGCGCAATGACTTTGCGAATAGGTGCTAGTACTGACTCTTGTGCAAGCGTAAACCCAGTACGCAAACCTGCCAACGCAAATGCTTTAGATAGCGTACGAAGAACAACAACATTTGCGTAATCGTTGATGAGTTTGCTGGCACTTTGCTCTGGGCAAAATTCAATATAGGCCTCATCAACAATCACCAGTGCTTTACCTTCAAGGGCCGTTGCAATGGCTTTAATTTTATCAAGCGAGGTTAAACTACCTGTTGGATTATTTGGGTTACAAATAAACACCAGTTTAGAGTCGCCAACCGCGCTTACAATGTCATTTACTGAACCTTCTAACAGCAGTGCTTGGCTTAAGCCATTAATAGCAACATTGTGGGTATCAGCGGTCACTTTATACATACCGTAAGTGGGTAAAAATAATGCGATGCTGTCTTTAGCTGGTTCACAGTATGTGCGTACCAGTAACTCAATGCCTTCATCTGCGCCGCGGGTCATTAACACTTGCTCGGGGCTAAGCTGTGCATACTCTGCATAGCGGCTGATCACGCTAGTAGGTTGAGGATCTGGGTAACGGTTTAAATCATCAATATTAATATCAATGTTTTTTACATACGGGCTTTCATTAGCATTGAGCCAAGTGGTGCCTGTGAGCTTTTCACTTTTAGCTGAGCTGTAAGCTGCTAATGCATCAATATTGGCGGGTAATAACGCATTATTACTCATAGTTCATTCTCTTTATTAATAGCCTCTAAACGTATCTTTACGGCATTGGCGTGGGCGTCGAGTCCTTCAGCATCAGCCAGAGGTAAAATTGCTTTTGATAAGTTTTTTAAGCCATTTTGGGTAATGGTTTGTACTGTATATGTGCGGAAAAAGTCGAGCAAATTTAAGCTCGAATAGGTTGCACTATAGCCGTAAGTAGGCAATACGTGATTAGTACCTGAGGCATAATCACCGGCTGACTCAGGGGTATAATCACCAACAAACACAGAGCCTGCATTTTTAACTTTAGCTAAATAAGGGTTAGCATCGGCTAATTGCAAAATTAAATGTTCAGGGCCATATTGCGCAGACACATCGAATGCTTGGTCAATTGAATCAACCAATATTAATGATGAGTTGGCCAATGCTTGTGCTGCGATATCTTGGCGCGATAGTTTAGCTAATTGGCGCTCGATAGCTTGTTGTGTGCGCTCGATGGTTAATTCACTATTGCTTAGTAGGATAACCTGAGAGTCAGCACCATGCTCAGCCTGTGATAATAGATCAGCAGCAATAAAATCCGGATTGGCGCGCTCATCAGCGATAACTAAAACCTCTGACGGACCTGCTGGCATATCTATCGCCATACCGGGTATCGTTTGTGCTACTAGTTGCTTAGCCATAGTGACAAAACTATTACCTGGGCCAAAGATTTTATTTACCTTTGGTACAGAGCCAGTACCATAAGCCATTGCGGCGATTGCACCGGCGCCGCCACTTTCTACGATTGTATTGATTCCGCATAATTTAGCCGCATATAAAATTGCTGGATTGATTTGCGCATCACCTTGCACAGGTGTTGCTAAAACGATTGTTTTAGCGCCACTTAATTGGGCTAGTACACCTTGCATAATAACCGACGAAGGTAATGGCGCGCTGCCACCTGGTACATAGATACCCACCGCTTCAATGGCTTGATATTTAAGCTCGCATAACACACCCGGCTGGGTGGTTAGTTTTATATCTTTTGGCAATTGTGCCTGATGAAAGCGTTTAACATTTGCATACGCTGTATCAATGGCATACCTAAGATCAGGGCTTAGTTGTTGTACTGCATTATTTATTTCTTCAACAGGCACTAATAATCGTGGCGTAGGGCGATTATCAAATTCTTTTGCCATGTCGAGCAAGGCATCGTCACCTTGCTCTTTTACATTTGCCATAATTGTTTGGCAAATTTCTTCTACTTTCGCACTCGCAGTTACAGCAGGGCGCATTAGCGCCGCTGCTTGCTTGTCTGCGGATACCTCATTCCAGCGCAGCATTGAGTTACTCCATCATTTTTTCAATTGGCATAACTAAGATAGAGTTTGCGCCTAGCGCTTTTAATTGCTCCATCGTTTCCCAAAATAATGTTTCGCTGCTCACCATGTGCAGTGCTACATATTCATCAGAACCTGCTAATGCAAGAAGCGTAGGTTGGCCAGTGCCTGGGAGGAGGTCACAAATCTCATCAAGCTTATCTTTTGGTGCGTGTAGCATGATGTATTTGCTTTCTTTAGCTTGTTTAACACCGCGCAAGCGTGGCATTAGCTTTTCAATAAGGGCTAATTTGTCAGCATCTTGTAGGTCTTTATTTTGAATCAAGCATGCGTTTGACTCTAAAATAGTGTCGCCTTGCATTAAGCCGTTTGCTTCTAGAGTTGCACCAGTTGATACTAAATCACAAATTGCATCAGCAAGGCCTGCACGAGGGGCTACTTCAACCGAACCTGTTAGCATAACAGTGCTTGCGTTAATGCCTTCACGCTTTAGGTATTGAGTGAGAATTTCTGGGTAAGTGGTGGCAATGCGTTTGCCTTCAAACCAACTTTTATCTTGTGGACCTAGCTCTTGTGGCCATGCTAGGGCTAAACGACAAAAACCAAAATCAAGTTTTGACAGTTTATTTACTTCACTTGGTACACCTTGGCGCTCACGCTCTGCTTGAACTTCTACTAAAACGTTTTCGCCTACGATTCCTAAGTCACACACGCCGTCCATAACAAGGCCAGGGATATCGTCATCGCGCACACGCAGTACGTCAATCGGCATATTAGTTGAGTGTGCGATTAAGCGTTGCTCACGTAAATTAAGTTTAACACCTAATTGTTTTAGTAAGTCTTGGCAATCTTTTGAAAGGCGGCCACCTTTTTGGATGGCGATACGTAGACGGTTGCTGTTACTCATTATTCATTTTCCTTTAATTTAAAAACTAAAAACCCCGAGGGAACCTCAGGGCGAAAATGAATCTTTTATGTTGATTCGCCAGAGGTTCCTTTTAGGAATAACCTCTCAGCGAAAGACCTGACAGGTTATTCCGATGAATGGTGGTGATGATGTACTGTTGTCAGGTTTAAGCGCATTATAAAATCCTAGAAACTTTCGTTTTATTTTGAAGCTGTATTTTACAACTATTCAACAAAAGTTGTTAATCTGTTTAAGTAAATTTCATATATAGAAAAACATATTTTGATAAACACTGGCAAGTCTTTTTTGAATTAATTAAAGAATAAGGTATAACAGCCGATACTAAACGTATTGATTGGAGGTACGTATGGATATGATGATCCCTTTCCTTGGGAAAATATCTCGTTTAGATGTTGAGCATAAAGGTGCATTTTACATTGCTGGGTTAAAGGACTCTAAAATATCGCAAATAGAGCTCGAGAAGAGAAAAAAAGCCGCTTATGAACGAAAAAAAATGTTAGAAAAAAATCAGCCTAAAGAGCAGGAAACTGCTGTGACAACGGATGAGGATGGTCAAAAGCACCTCGATACATGGGCTTAAGCTTATTTAAAATAGTAGATAACACACAAAATTAGTCTGCTATGTTTATAAGGTCCGTTTAAATAATGTGATAGTAAGGTTTTATATGGAAAAGCCCACGCTCCCAGAAAATGAAACAGCTAGATTAGCAATGCTGAGATCACTCAATCTTTTAGACACGCTACCAGAGGAAAGTTTTGACCGTGTAACACGACTTGCAAAGTACATATTTGATGTACCAATTGCATTAATTACGCTGGTTGATGGACAAAGACAATGGTTCAAGTCGTGCATTGGGCTTGATGTAAATGAAACTCCACGGGAAATTTCATTTTGTGGACATACAATCCTGGATGAAAGTTCACTTATCGTTAATGACACATTGAATGACTCGCGCTTTGCAGATAATCCTCTTGTTACCGGTCACCCTCATATTCGTTTTTATGCCGGTCACCCCATTACGTTGTCAGATGGTATTCGTATTGGCACTTTGTGTATTATAGATTCAAAGCCTCGCGAATTTTCAGCAAAAGATATACAAGCATTAAAAGATTTAGCGCTCATTACACAACGAGAATTATCAATAATGCGCTTAGCAACTCGTGATGAGCTCACAGACATTCCAAATCGCAGAGGGTTCAAGTTACTCGCTGAACGCTATCTTGATTTATGTGTTCGCCAACAAACTAATGCAATTACCATATTTATTGATTTAGATTCGTTAAAATACATCAATGATCAATATGGACACCCATGTGGTGATGAAGTGCTACGTATTTTTGCATCAATTATCGCCCAATCTTGTCGTAAATCGGATCTTTATGGTCGCTTTGGCGGGGATGAATTTGTGATAATGTTGACACAAGTAACACATAAACAATGCCAATTACTAATCTCTCGAATCGAAGAAGCTTTTGCTACTGAACCAACTTTGCAATCGTATACTGAAACACTTGGCTTTTCATACGGTATAGCAGAATTTGACCCAACAGCGCCTGTTGAACTTGACCAATTATTAGAGACTGCAGACAGCAAAATGTACGTGTGTAAAATGGCGAAACGCAATGTAGTATAATAATTTGAATTTTATAGATATAATTGTCTAATTTTTTGTAGGACCTCAAGTTAATTTAAGACATGTAATTTAGTACATTGTTGTGCTGATTTTAACTGCATTTTACCTACACACCTTTCATAAACCACACATACTTTTGAGGTTATTGCGTTACTTAAGTTGTATTCGCTTGCTCTGTACACATTGCTTTTGTAAAATCCGTTTATCATTTTTCGTCGAGCGGACGTTATTATCAAACAGCTCTTTAGTGCAACGGGTCCTTTAGCTTTATCTTTAGAGGGGTACACACCTCGTCAACCTCAAATAGATATGGCTGTCGCAGTGAGTCAGGCATTAAAAAACCGTTCTCAGTTAGTTGTTGAAGCGGGAACGGGTACCGGTAAAACTTATGCTTATTTAGCACCAGCATTAAAGTCTAAAGGTAAAACAATTATTTCGACGGGGACTAAAGCCTTACAAGAACAGCTCTACCATCGTGATTTACCTCAATTAGTTAAAGCCCTAAGTGCATCTAAAAAAACGGCTCTATTAAAGGGGCGAAGTAACTATTTGTGCTCCTACAGGCTTAATCAACACGTTGCACATGTACCAACCGATGACTCAGATGTTATGCACCAATTAGCAATGGTGGCAAAGTTTGCAAGTGAGACTCATACTGGTGATTTAGCCGATTGTATTGGTATTGAAGAGGACGCTAAAGTTCTACCCTATGTTAGTTCAACAGCGGATAACTGTTTAGGTAAAGAGTGCCCAGACTTTCAAGAGTGTTATATTCGTAAAGCCAGATTAAAAGCTATGGATGCCGATGTAGTGGTAGTCAATCATCATTTGTTTTTTGCTGATATGGCAGTCAAAGACACCGGGTTCGCTGAGCTTATTCCCACAGCTGATGCCTATATTTTTGATGAGGCACATCAATTAAGTGAGATTGCGAGTGATTACTTTGGTGAAAGTGTAAGTACTAAAAAGCTGGTGGATTTAATCACTGATCTTCGTGCTATATATCGCTCAGACATACCAGATATGCTGCAATTAGGTAAAACGCTCAATAAATTAGAGACTAGTGTTGCTGATCTTCGATTGCAATTTGGTGTAGACGGTAGCCGCGGCGATTGGCGCCAAATGCTAGCCGACAAAGATATTTGCGCAGCACTACACCGAGTCATTAGTGATTTAGATTTCTTATATCAAGTACTTAAACATTGTTTAGATCGAAGCGAAAAGATTGAGCATCCGTTTGAACGTACACTTGCTTTTAAAGGCCAGCTTGAGCGAGTTTTTGATATAAGCCAAACGGGTTACAGTTACTGGTATGAAACAACGCGCCGTTATTTAACTGTGCATGTCACACCGCTCAATGTATCAGTTAAATTTGCACAAATGATGCAAGACACAGGTGCAGGCTTTGTGTTTACCTCGGCAACCTTATCTGTTGATAATGAGCTGGATCATTTCAATGCAAGCTTAGGGTTAAAACCTGAGCAAAGTATGATGGTTGATAGTCCATTTGATTATCAGAATCAAGCCTTACTGTGCTTACCGCGATACTTACCAGAAACGCATGCTGCAAATATGCCTCATGCAATTATTAAATTAACATTAGACTTGATAAAGGCAGCAAAAGGCCGATGCTTTGTGTTGTTCACCAGTTACAGAATGATGCACTTAGTTGCAGAGGGGTTAAGCACGCAAATTGATTATCCCATTTATATGCAAGGGCAAATGTCTAAGCGTATTATTCTAGAAAAATTTACCCGACACGGCAATGCAGTGTTACTCGGTACTGCATCTTTTTGGGAAGGGGTAGATGTTAGAGGTAGTACGCTCAGTTGTGTTATTATTGATAAGCTTCCTTTTGCTGCACCTGATGACCCATTACTTCAAGCAAAAATGCAAGATGCCCAAATGCAAGGACACGACCCATTTGCCTATATTCAGCTACCACAAGCGGTTATTGCGCTCAAGCAAGGTGTTGGTAGGTTAATACGCGATAATCGTGATAAAGGCGTTTTAGTAATATGTGATAACCGTTTAGTTACGCGGCAATACGGGCAAGTATTTTTAAAAAGTTTACCGCCAATGCGTCGAACCCGAAGCATTGAACAAGCGAGTGAATTTTTAGAACAGATAAATTAGAGATTATAAAAAATGAGTAAATCAACTAAAACAGCACCCATCAATTTTTTAGCGCTCGACGCATCTACAGAAGCGCTTTCAATAGTATTAAATGTGAATGGTGATGTTCTCCATCATTTTGAAGAGTGCCCACAACAACATAGTCAAAAAATTCTGCCGCTAGTAGACTCATTGTTAGCGAAAACAAATTGTAATCTTAAAGACTTAGATGTTATTGGCTTTGGTCAAGGGCCTGGTAGTTTTACAGGGGTTCGTATTAGTGTCGCTATTGCTCAAGGCTTAGCATATGCTTGCAAATTGCCACTGGTAGGCGTCTCAACATTACAAATGATGGCACAACAAGCATATCAACAAACAGGCGCAACCCAAGTTTTTAGTGCAATTGATGCACGCATGGGTGAAATCTACTTTGCAGAGTATACACTAGGTGAAAACGGTACGATGGAACTCGTTGCAGAAGAACAAGTGTTAAAACCTGAGCAATTAGTGCTTCAAGGCAAGCAAGGCGTTGCAGTAGGTACAGGTTGGCAAACATATCCGGATGCATTAAAAAGCTGTCCACATATAACAATTGATCCAACAATAACACTGCCTGATGCATTATTTATGTCAGCCTCAGTAACGGGTAACTTTGAGTTAGGTAATACAGTTGAAGCAGCTCAAGCACAGCCTAAGTATGTAAGAGATACGGTCACTTGGAAGAAGCTGCCTGGTAGAGAATAATAGTCATACTCGTGTTTATATCAATCCGCAATAATACTTAATCATTTTGCGGGGCTAAACGTGTCGCTACCTGCGTTAAAAAATTTTCATTTAGAACAACTAAATAGCGAATTTTCTGCCTTGTTATCAACACGTTTTTCTACCCTCAAAATAGATTACTTAATTAAGCGAATTAGTATTATTTATTGCAATTACTTAAGTTGTTTTTGTAAAGAGTAGTTTATTTAACCTGAACTCTGGTTAAGAGATATACTAATGTATTGATATTAAATTACAAATATATTTATTCGTCTCCAGCCGGAGACTTTTAGCGATAACAAGGTGAATTTACGCGTCAATAGCTGGTCTATTGCAAGTAAATTCAACGCAGTTAGCGTTGAAAGTAGCCGCTGGAGATAAATTTATTATCCAGAGTTCAGGTTATTTAATATACTTGCAAGGATGCAAAATATAACACATAATTATTTAATGCGTATCAGTGAGAAACCGCTATGACTTTACCCATTGGCTCAGGTTTTTTTACAGGTGATATACCAGGTAAAATTACACCAAAACAGAATATAGCTAGTAAACCACAAAGTTTATTAGATAATTCTGCTGCAATTGATAAAAAGCCAGAGTTTGTAAAATCCTCACAAGCCGGTATTGAACTTGCTCAACAGCTGCAATCTAAAAGTACGAATGCTTCGGCTGAGTATCAGCAAACTATATACGATCAACCAACTCCAAAAGTTAGCAAAGCTATTTCTACTTACTCAGAACTTGCAAACCTTGAGCGACGTGCCGAGGTGCAAAACCTCATTGGTGTTGATATTTACGCCTAGCCTAGAAGCACGAATTGTTTTCCAGTCCGATTAATACTCCCTCAAAAACCAAACTCTACTAACTTTGAATTTTGTAAATGTTGAGTTAATTAAAGTTAAATTAATTCATCTTAATGTGGATGTTCAAGCTTGTTAATTTTCCTGAAATAGGTATTGTAGTAAGAAAAATAATAAGAATTTATCGTGCTGTTTTCTAAAGTTTTTCATCAGTTTAATCAAAGCGCAGTTAAGGTGTCTTCAAACACTGTTATTTTGTCTTTGCGTGAAGGATATATTGCGCTCATACCATTTTTTATTGTCGCTTCTGTAATTACACTACTAAACCAGTGGTTTGACTTAGCTGATAAAGGCGGGGATCACGCATATTTGAATGATTTCAATCAACTGATATGGGCCCTATTACCAGTTATCACGGTTATTTCTTTTAGTTACTATTTATCAAAAAATTTACGTCTGCACACAATTGCTGCACCTGTTTTAGTTCTTACGTGTTTTTCGGTTAGTACAGGGTATATAACGGCAGATGTTGACAATGTATTGGTAAATAATCGCTCAGGCGTTTTGTATTCAATTCTAATGCCTATTTTATGTTGTTACTTACTGAAGTACTTTTCTTCTTTTAGCGCTTTAAAAATTGTGGGTATTAGTACGATAAGCTTATTTTTAAGGAAGCACTTAAATTTAATATTTCCTTATTTACTCGTAAGCATTATCACACTACTGCTAATTCCATTTATCACTAACTTAGGTGAGTTCTTTCTTAGTTACTTAATAAATTTAGATCACAACCCTTCTATATTGGATAAGCTCAGCTTACAAATGATTAGCGCTCATCTACTATGGTTTGTGGGGATCCATGGTGACAATGCTTACCATATTTTAACGCCGATTACATATACCGAGTATGATGTATTTGAAGGGTTAAGTAGTTACAATTTTTTTAGCACTTTTATTTTATTGGGTGGAACTGGGTGTCTTTGGGGATTAATTATCGCATGCTTTATGATCAAAAATGCAGAGCATGAACGCAGTATAGCCCGTATTTCTATGCCTCTTGCTGTTTTTAATATTAGTGAGGTAATGATTTATGCACTTCCTATAGTATTTAATCCATTTTTTTTAGTGCCATTTTTGCTAACTCCTATCCTCAATGGTGCCATTTCATATGTTCTTATTGATAATGGCTTTTTAATATTAAATACAAGTGAGCAAATTCCATGGTTTACACCTGTTATTCTAAGTGGATGGATGGCAACACATAGTTTGACTGGGGTTGTTTTGCAACTTGGGCTAATTTTACTCAATGCTATTGTTTATTATCCGTTTGTTTTAGCCAATAAACGTCATAACATTACAGGGAAAGCATTAGATATGTTGGTAAAACGATACAGTGCAGGGGAGAGCATTGAAGGGCAGTCAGAGCAATCATTTGCGCGTTCGCATTCGTTAAACCAGCTTGAACAATACAGTTTGAAAGCTGTAACTGATGCGCTTAATTCAGGCGCTTTATCCTTATATTATCAACCTAAAATAGACCCAAAAACCAAAGAGATTGTTGGTTTTGAAGCGTTACTAAGGTTAATTCAATCCGATGGTGTGGTGGCTGGGCCTTGGTTTTTAGAAACTTTAGAACAACATAATTTGATGTACATTATTGATGATTTTGTGATTGACCAACTTGAAGTTGACCTAAGTAACTTTGCAGCTCAAGGGTTCAAGCCTAATATTAGTTTTAATATCTCCCCACAAAACTTGTTAGCCGGGGGCTATAAACGTGTCGTTAATGCGTTTGCTAGATATCCAAATCAGGTTGAAGTGGAAATACTCGAATCAAGTTACATAGAAGACTTTGAAGCGACCGTTAAGCTTGTTAATTATTTAAATAAACATCATATAAAATGTGCAATGGATGATTTTGGCACGGGTTATTCATGTTTATCTGTTTTATCTAAGCTAAACGTTAATACCATAAAGTTAGACAGAAGCTTATTACCAGAAGGCGATAATACAAAATCAGTCGTGTTATACCAACATTTAGCTAAGATATGCGTAGAGCTTGGCTTTAATGTTGTTGCTGAAGGAGTTGAAAGCCAAATGCATGAAGCAGTTGTTAAAAAAGCCCGGATACATTCTGCTCAAGGCTTTTTATATAACAAAGCATTGCCATTCAATGTAGCAATGGCTTTGTTAAATCCTAAGAATTAATTTTTGTTGATGTATCCAATAAGTTTATCCGCAATATCTGTATTGTTCATCGAGCCAACAAAGTCATTCGCACCTTTGCCATAAGCAAAGATTTGTACATCTACAGCGGTATGACCGCCAGTAGTCCAGCCCGTAAAGCTTGCTTTGCTAATAATATCTTTAATTGCAAGGTTTAATGGTTTCTCTCCCATTTTTTTGGCTTGCTCTAATTTGACTTTGTTTTCAGGTGTGAATGCTATCCCGGTATGCTCTTCCCATACTGGCTGAAGGTTTGAAGCGTCGAGTAGTAATTTTGTTAATGTTCCTGCCGTTGCTTTAACGCCCTTGATTACATCGGTTTCCCACTTATACTGACCATGCGCACCAATTGTTAAGCCGCCAGTAGAATGATCAGCTGTAACAACCAATAGTGTATTGGGGTTTTTATCAATATAAGCTTTAGCTAATTCGATTGATTTCGCAAAATCATCCATTTCAGCCATCGCACAAGCAATATCGTTAGCGTGGCCACACCAATCAATTTGACTGCCTTCAATCATTACAAAAAAGCCGTCGCTTTTTGTATTGTCGAGTAAATTTAAGGCTTTATTAGTCATTTTAGCTAGGCGAGCGGGGTTTTCGTCAAGAGCGAAAGGCATACCTGATGGCGCATAGAGTCCAATTGCAGGAATTTGTTTGATATTTGCTAATTCATTGAAGTTGCCACTGTATTGATAGCCAGCAGCTTTAAATTCAGCGACTAAATCACGATCCTCACGGATAAAATATTTTGTACCGCCGCCAAGCATAAGGTCAACAGGTAACTTACCTGCGATTTTATTATCAATGTAGTCGTTAGCGATTTCATCATAATTGCGTCGAGATTCATTGTGAGCGGCAAAGCTAGCTGGGGTTGCATGGTTTATTTGTGATGTTGCAACTAACGCTGTGATCATACCTTTTTCTTTGGCTATTTCGAGCATGGTTTTTACAGGCTTTTTGTTTGTATCAACCGCAATAGCGCCATTGTAGCTTTTATGACCAGAACTCAGTGCGGTTGCACTTGCAGCGCTGTCTGTCACCACAGTATGATCGTCAGGGTAAGTGTGAGCCATGCCCGTCAATATTGAATCAAAAACTGTTTTTTCAACTTCTTTGGTAGTTGGGTCATCTTTATAGTATCGGTATGCTGTTGTATAGGCTGGGCCCATACCATCACCAATCATATATATTATGTTTTTAGGAGTTTGTTCAGCATAAACTGCGCTTGAACACATTAACGCCAATAGGCTTAATTGTTTTTTCATTTTTGTACCCTATCCATTATGTGTTGTTATTGTATACCTACTGTATTATAAATAAACGTCTTTTTCGTTGAACAGACTTAAATTAAAGAGGAGTAACTTAGTGCAACCTTTTTCAATTCAAAGTGGCAAATTAGCACTTCGTGGCCTAACCTTTGGCGATGGGAATGAAGTCGTCATTGCATTGCACGGTTGGTTGGACAATTGTCACAGTTTTATTCCAATGCTTGAAAACGGAAATTTAAATGAAAAATGGTATTGCATCGACTTTCCCGGACATGGGTTATCGGATTGGCGAAGTGAAGACGCACATTACTATTTTGTAGACTACGTTGACGATGTTTATAATTTGATTAACCAAATTGGTGCAGAAAAAGTCCATTTGGTTGGTCACTCTATGGGCGCTATGGTTGCTGGCTTATTCGCAAGCTGTTTTGCAGAAAAGGTCAAGTCAGTCACTATGATAGAAGGGGTTGGAGTTATTACAACGCCAAGTGACGATGTTGTAAAGCAGCTTAGGCAAGCGATTCTAAAGCGTTATGAGGTTAAAGGCAGAACGCAACGCGTATATAAATCAAAAGAACAAGTATTTAAAGCGCGTGCGGTGTCGAGCGACTTACCGCATAAAGAAATTGCTCTTTTAATGAACAGAAACCTGACAGGTACAACTCAGGGGTTTATGTTAACAACGGATCCTAAGCTTAAAAATCACTCAGGTTTTAGATTTGATGAACAGCAATGTATAGCAGTAATAAGTAAAATAAATGTACCCTGTCAACTCATTATAGGTGATGATGGTTATTCCTTTGTTAGCGATAATTTAGAGAAATATAAATTATATTTCAAAGGTTTAAATGTAATTTCAGTCAAAGGGGGGCATCACTGTCATATGCAAAGCGCACAGCGGTGTTTAGTGCAAGTTCATGAGTTTATGCAGCAAAATGGTGCATGTTAATTGTATATCTGCCCCAAATGTGGGATTATTTACTCATTAGAGTATTTGCTCGATTGTTAAAGTGCCTTACATAGTTTAAGGTTTAATAAAAATAAATTATAAATAGAACAGGAGCTAAGAGTGGAAAAGATCTGGCTTAAGCGCTACCCAAAAGGTATGCCTGAAACTATCGACCCTGAACACTACAACTCGTTACTAGAAGTGTTTGAGAAAAGCTTCTCGGATTATAAAGATTTACCCGCATTTACTAATATGGGTAAAACACTAAGTTATAACGAAATGGACAGCGCCACAAAACGTGTCGCTTCATATATTCAAAATGATTTAGGGTTGAAAAAAGGTGCTAAGGTCGCGGTTATGATGCCGAACCTATTGCAAACACCGATCACGATTTTGGGTATCTTACGCGCGGGCTGTGTTGTTGTTAACGTAAACCCACTTTACACTGTGCGAGAACTTGAACATCAGTTAAATGACTCAGAATCAGAAGCAATCTTTATACTTGCGAACTTTGCAGATACGTTGGAAAAATCGCTATCTAAGACCAATGTAAAGCATATTGTCGTAACGCAAGTGGGCGATATGGTAGGTGGCCTTAAAAAGCACATTGTAAATTTAGTTGTCAAGCATATTAAAAAAATGGTTCCAGCTTATAGTTTACCAAACCCAATTAAGTTTTCAGAGGTTTTAAAGGGCGATGAAAGCCGCTATATCAAACCAGATGTGAACTTAAATGACTTAGCTTTCTTACAGTACACAGGTGGAACAACTGGTGTATCTAAAGGAGCAATGCTAAGCCATGGTAATATGGTAGGTAACCTTGAGCAGGTTTCAGGTTGTTTAGACAACGTGCTGGAGCGTGGCAAAGAAGTAGTTGTTACGGCTTTACCGCTTTATCATATCTTCGCCCTTACAGCTAACTGTTTAACGTTCATGAAATATGGCGGATTAAACCTACTGATCACCAACCCACGTGATATGCCAGGTTTTGTGAAAGAACTTAGCCAGCATAAATTTACAGCTATTACTGGTGTTAACACATTATTTAATGGTTTGCTAAATACGCCGGGTTTCTCAGATTTAGATTTTAGTCATCTTAAAATGTCTTTAGGTGGCGGTATGGCTGTTCAGCGACCTGTAGCTGAAAAATGGCAAAAAGTAACACACTCTAAGCTTATGGAAGGCTATGGCCTAACTGAATGTGCACCACTTGTAACAATTAGCCCTTATGACTTAGATGCTTACAATGGATCTATTGGATTACCTGCACCAAGTACTGAGTTAAAGCTTATTTTAGACAATGGCCAAGAAGCAGCGAAAGGTGAGCCAGGTGAGTTATGGGTTAAAGGCCCACAGGTCATGTTAGGTTATTATAATCGTTCGGATGCGACATCTGAGTGTTTAAAAGATGGCTGGTTTGCAACTGGTGATATTGCAACATATGACGATGAAGGTTTTTTCTACATCGTTGACCGTAAAAAAGACATGATTATAGTGTCTGGCTTTAATGTTTTCCCAAATGAGATAGAAGAAGTTGTGGCAATGCATGATGGCGTTCTTGAATGCGCTGCGATTGGTATCCCTCACGACGTTAGTGGTGAACAAGTTAAAGTTTTTATTGTTAAAAAAGACCCATCTTTAACTGAAAAAGATATAATAAAGCACTGTCGTGATAATTTAACTAATTACAAAGTTCCAAAACTCGTTGAGTTTAAGGATGAGCTGCCAAAAACAAATGTTGGCAAAATACTCAGAAGAGCTTTAAAAGATTAGCAACTATAAAAAAACCGGCAATTGCCGGTTTTTTTATTGTAGGAGCACAAGTGCAATACCAATTGATTCAAACACAAATTCAATTAAACACGTTTGTTGAGCAAATTCGCAATAAACCGTTACTGGCAATTGATACAGAGTTTATGCGCAGACGTACTTTGTATCCTGAAGTAGCGCTTATTCAAGTCTATGATGGTGAGCATTTAGCGCTTATTGATCCCCTATCCGAGTTATCATTATTTGATTTTTGGGAAATCTTGCGTGATGAAAGTGTACTAAAAATACTTCATTCACCATCAGAAGACATTGAAGTATTTCAAAAGTACGCAGGGTTTGTTCCATCTCCTTTATTTGATACTCAATTTGCACTGCAATTACTAGGTCATGGAAATTGTATGGGGTTTGCCCATATGGTTAAGTCATTACTTAATATTGAAATTGATAAAAGTGAATCAAGAACCAACTGGTTGCAACGCCCGCTAACAAATAGTCAGCTTGATTATGCAGCCGCTGATGTGTTTCATTTATTACCGTGTTTTGACATCATCATTGAGCAGATCAATGCTGCAAACTATTTTGAGTTAGTGATAAATGAAAGTAATTTGGTTGCTCAAAAGCGCGCTTATCAAACTCCAGATGAGTTATTATATAAAGATATTAAAAATGCATGGCAGTTAAAGCCTTCTGAACTTGTTGTTTTAAAAGAGCTTGCTGCTTGGCGAAAGAACAAAGCAATACGCAAAAACCTTGCACTAAACTTTGTGCTTAAAGAGCATAACCTTGTTGAGATTGCTAAACGCAAACCCACTAGTCTCAACGGCCTTCGCAATATTCCAGAAGTAGAGAATATTGAGGTGAATCGCTCTGGGGTAGAAGTTTTAAAGTGTATAGAAAAGGCAAAAGTAGTACCTGTGTCTGATTACCCTGAGCAATTAAAGCGATTAATCGACTTTCCTACATATAAAAAAGCAGCAAAAGATATTAAACAAACAATTACTAAAGTTGCAAAAGAGCAGGGCATTCCTGAGGATGTAATGGCATCTAAAAAGCAAATAAACCAGCTTATCAGTTGGAACTGGAAGCTCACACCGGAACAACGTAAAACCCATTTAAAGCCTGATTTACTCAATTCTTGGCGTTATGAATATCTTAAAGATGCCCTCAAAGAATGGGATGTCTAAATAGACTGAGGAACTCGTTTTACATTAAACGAGTTCCAATAGTTTAGTTTTGCATGGCTTTTAAAACTTTATCTAAGTTTGCTTTTGATTTAGCAACGCTTTGTAATGGAGTCATACCCACTGGAAACTCCTCTTGTTCTATTACCAACCATTTTGTGCCTCCATCGGTAATAAGAGAATTGATTATTTTTTTCCATGGATAGTTGTTTTCACCAAATATAGGGTTTAAGCCGTCTTCTTTGCGGGTGCGTACTTTTAAATGCGCTGCGTAAGTCCTACCAGCGTATTTCTGTATAAAATGCATAGGCTCTTTACCTGCATAATGTAGCCAACCTATATCAAGTTGCAGTGGCAAGTTATTTGGAGTATTGCTGGCTAAGGCATCCCAATAAGTTTCATTATTAAATTGTTCAAACTCTTTGTTGTGATTGTGAAAACCAATATGCATATCATATTTTTGTGCAACTTCATTAAGTTCTTTTAGTTGTTTTGCCAATGGCATTATACCTTTGGGGTCCCATGCTCGCTCATCCCACGGCACGAACAAATTAGTCACGCCGAGTGTCTTATAAAATAATAAAGTACCCATTAAGTGAGTGTCAGAAAGCTTATCAAAGCCAATATGTGCACTACTGGCAACTAAGTTTAAATCATTTAGTTTGTTTCTTAATGCGCTTGGATTATCTGCATAGGGACCAAAATCACCTGCAAACTCAAGTCCTTCAAAACCCATATCAGCAAGTGCTGTGATGGTTGCATTAAAATCAGCCTTTAAATCATCTTTAACGGACCATAATTGCACGCTTACCTTAGGTGGCTCGAACGTACTTGCGTTACTTGTGAAAGGGAGCAGCATAAGCATGATTAAAATGCTCACAACAGAATTAATTAAGAAGGAATGAGAGGATTTGAACATAAGATTACACCTAAATATAAGCAGGGAATAAATCCCTGCTTGGACTGGGCTTAGAAAAATGGGACTTAGATTACTGATTAGTCAGTGTAAGCATATTGGCTTAAACCAAGTTCACTCAACACGCTATCAAGATGCTGCTTTGCTTCATCTGTAGGGCCAGGGTAATCACCAGCTATAGGCACATTACCTAAGTAACCAATGTCTTTACATCCTTGTGGTGAGCAAAAATAAGCGCCAAGAACGAGATTCTTTAAACGTAAAAATGCATTGCCAATTTGCTGAAACTGCTCTGGCGTAGTGTCATCGAAATACGCAATATCATTCAATATTGCTGTTTGCTTTTCACGGTTTAGCGCAACAAATTTGGTTTTAAATCGCATAACTGATTCATCATCAATCCAAGCGAGGCCATGTAGAATAGTGACGCGATCTTTTTGTTGGCCGTTATAGGGTGAGCTGACCCACTCATCGATAACACTGGGAACATTTACCTCGGTTGCACTTGGGTTATCACCTTCCCTAGGTACAATATAATCTGATAAAACTGCTACTAGCGATAGTTGTTCTTGCGATAATGTGAGCGGCCAAGGTGATTCAGGTGGTATAACTAAATTAGGATCAGTGCCATAGCCTTTCGCAGTGATAGGCTTTATATCTATAGTAGGCCAATGACCTTTTGTACTGATACTTTCTTCAAGTGCTTTACTGCAACCAGCTGAGAGCGACACTGCTGAGCCCGCAGCTAATAATCCAAGCCATTTAAGTGATTCTCGGCGTGTCATTCCGGAAATATATTTGTAAGAGTCAACACGATCATCATTATGCATATCAAAGTACTCCTTGTTCTATTTGTTTGGAGATCCAAGTTGAGTTGCGCATGGCTAAAGTCATAATTGTTAGCGTACAGTTTTTGTGTGGGTTAGAAGCAAAGGTACCTGCATCCATTACAAATAAGTTGTCACAATCCCAAGTTTGTCCCCATTGATTAGTGACCGACTCTTTAGGTGAGCTGCCCATACGGGTTGTACCAACTTCGTGAATTATTTCACCTCCTTTTGAAATTGCTTTTTCAGCAGGGGGTAATTTACCAACTTTAGCACCCATGTTTTCGAGGATTTGCTTTGCTGTTTTTAAACCGTGCTCAATCTGTTTGAGCTCTCTATCAGACCATTTAAAATGAAATTTAGAAACTGGAATACCCCATTTATCTTTTTTATTTTCATCAATTTCCATGAAAGAGTCATCGTTTGGTAGCATTTCACCGCGCAGTGCTAGGCCTACATATGAACCATAAGCATCACGTACTTGCTGTTTAAGTTCTACACCAAGACCCCGTTTATCACCTGAAACACCTGAACCTGGCTGGTTGAAACCACTGCTTATTTCAAAGTGATAGCCTCGAGGGAAATCAAGTTCACCTTTTGACTGGGCTTTATGGCCCCACCAAGGAATAAATAAGTGGTTACCTGTATGTCCATCTTCGTTATAACGAGGTCGGCCTTTTAAAGCTGGGATTTGAGCACCTAACCATGCACCCGTCGAGTCCATCAAGTTTTTACCGATTTGACCACTCGAGTTAGCAAGGCCTTTAGGGTGCTTTTTGTGTTTTGAGTTCAGTAGAATACGCGCTGATTCGCAGGCACTTGCAGCAAGTATAACAATATCAGCATTTAGTGATTGTTCAGTGACTGACTTTTTATCAACATAAGTTACACCAGTCACTTTACCATCATCATTCACTGCAACAGACTTAACCATAGCATCAGTTATAATTTCTAAGTTACCAGTTGCTTTGGCCATTGGTAGAAGAGACGTAGTTGTTTGAAATGCAGCACCAATAGAACAACCAGAACCACAAGGTGTTGCATAAAAACACGCCAAGCGGTCATCTTTAGGGCGCGTTAATACTGCTCTATGCATCGGGACTGCTGGGATCCCAAGCTTTTTCGCTGATGCTGCAATCAATAACTCAGGAATTCTGGGTGTTGGTGGTGGCTGCAATACACCTGGTGCCGATGGTGGCATATCATCAAGACCTGTGTTTGTACCACAAATGCCCACTAACTCTTCAGTTTTGTCATACCATGGTGCTATATCTTCGTAGCTAAACGGCCAGTCTGCACCGTTTCCGTCTTGGCTTTTTCCTTTGAAGTCGTGCTCACTAAAACGCAACGAATAACGGCCCCAGTGGTTTGTTCGGCCACCAAGCATGCGTGCACGCCACCAATAAAAGTCAGTGCCTTTGGCATTTGTATAAGGTTCATCAGGTACTTGCCAGCCACCATCAACGGTTGCATCATAAAAGCCAAAGTTTTTATCTTTATTACCAGCGCCCATTAACGGAGCCTCACTGTTTCGGCGAAACATCGGGCTTTCTGTTTTAGGGTCGTAATCACGACCGGCTTCCAGTAACAAAACTTTGTGACCAAGTTTAGTTAAGGTATATGCGGCCATTGCACCGCCGGCACCAGAGCCAACAACGAGCACTTTATGGTTGAATTTTGTCATCGTTATAGCTCCTTAATTTTTATATTTTTGAACCAGACTTTGTCACCATGATCTTGCAAGCCAATATGGCCTTGTTTTGAGGTTGCAAAGTTAGACCATGTAGCAAATTTACTGTTGTTTACTAATGTGTTCCAAGGGCTACTGCCTATCACCATACTGACGGTACTCACGCCGTTCTGCCAAACTTGTAAGTGGTTATTGAGCATTTTTATACGTACTGTATTCCATTGCATCGCTGGTTTATGTGAAGCAGTCGGTGCTGAAAGTAAATCATAAATTGACCCCGCTAAATGCGAATCTATTTCGGTATCCGCATGGCGTTCATTATCAATTATTTGAATTTCTGGGGCGTGAGAGTAAATATAACTTCCTAGTTCATCAGCAAGGACAAAAATACCACTATTGCCAACTTCACTAATTTTCCAATCGAGTTTTAGGTCAAAATTCTTATAGATTTTTTTTGTTAAAATGTCACCGCCACCTTTAGTAAGTAACATTGCATTATCGTCTATCTTCCATTTAGAGCTAAGTTTATCACTTTTAAAGTTACGCCAATGAGACATATCTTTGCCATTGAATAGTAAATGCCAGCCTGTGGCGCGTTCTTCTTTTGTTAATTCATTATCTTGAGTCTGTGCAATTACACTGCTACTGAAGAGCAGTGCAAGTGACATAATCGAAATTGATTTAAGCATATATTACCCCTTTATTTTGTGTGCTACTTATTGCTATTAAACGCATTTTTCTACATTTTTTTGTTTTGTTATAAATAAGTGAAAACCAAAAAATACAACAATCAATATAATTGGAAAGATTAATAGGTTCTGTAAAACAGCTTGTCCAGCAACGATTTCAATTTGTTCAATTGAGATATTGCTCGCTTGCGCTTGTTGTTTGGCATCATCAATCCAATAACCTATCACTGGATTCCATAGGCTCATTGCAAACATGCCTGCACCACCAATTAACGACATACCTAATGCGCCGGTTTTAGGTGTATATTCGGCAACACAGCCAATCATGGTCGGCCAGAAATACGTTACACCAATGGCGAATAGCGCTGCGGCAAAATAAATTGCACTTCCTTGAGCTTGGCTCATTAAAAAAATGCCGATTGTTGAAAATACCGCTGAGCCTAGAAGCACGCCAGATGGACTAAAGCGATGAACAATTGGACCTGCAAAATAACGACCCAGTGCCATAAGGCCAGTAATAAGCGCTAAAATGACCATTGGGGATGCGCCTGAAGACCCTAATATTTGTTCAATCCATTGCTGAGTGCCAAACTCTGTTACCGCAGTTATCGTCATACAAATGATTAAAAATATATACAAAGGTGAAACGAGGTTTCTCACATTACTGCTGGTGGAGTTTTGCTGTGCATCAAATTTAGGAAATTGCGCTGTAAGCATCATCGCGCCATAAATAGCGGTAGGAATTAATATCAAAGCGACTTGCCATTGCCAGTTAAAGCCTGATGCTGTCATTGCACTTGAAGCTAATGCGCCTATAACTATACCGCCGGGAAACCAAACATGGAATCGGTTCAACATCGTTGTTTTGTTATTTGGATACATTTGCGCAATAAGCGGATTACAGCCGGCTTCGACAGAGCCATTAGCAAAACCGATTAAAAATGTTGAGATAAGTAATGCCCAAAAACCATCTGCTGAGATTGTTAGTAACAGGCCAAATAAATGACAAACAAACGCGAGTGCGACTAATTTTTTAGCGCCAATGGCGTTATAGATAATACCGCCAAGCATAGTCGCTATCGGAAACCCTAAAAAGGCCATTGCATTGACCCAACCAAGTTGGGTGCTCGTTAAGCCAAACTGTTCACCAAGTTGACCTAGAATACCGGCACGAATCGCGAATGTCATTGAGGTGACTATTAACGCGATACAACATAGTCGAAAAATGAGGCTGTGATTATTATTGTTATTCATTGTGTAGTCCTATCTAGTTGATACCCAATATCCGCTTATTACGTTGGGGATTGGTATTCATTGCACTAAAATCATCAAACGCTTTGCTGGCAGGAGTAATTATGTGCTGTTCAATAAACGGTGCGCCTTCTTTGGCCCCTTGTTCAGAATCTTTAATGCAACATTCCCATTCCAAAACAGCCCAGCCTTCAAATCCATATTGGGTTAATTTACTGAATATTGATTTAAAATCTATTTGACCATCACCGAGCGAGCGAAATCTGCCCGGTCGATCTTGCCAATCTTGATAGCCACCATAAACACCACTGCGGCCGCTTTGATTAAACTCTGCATCCTTCACGTGAAAAGCTTTTATTCGCTCGTGGTAAATATCAATAAATGCAAGATAATCAAGTTGCTGCAATACTAGATGACTTGGATCGTAAAGAATATTTACCCTTGGATGATTACCTGTTGCAGCTAAAAAACGCTCAAATGTAATACCATCATGCAAGTCTTCGCCTGGGTGTAATTCATAGCAAACATCTATTCCCATTTCGTCAAAGTAATCTAGTATCGGTAGCCAGCGTTTAGCAAGCTCGTTAAAGCCTTCTTCAACTAAGCCTTGTGGTCGTTGCGGCCAAGGGTAGAAGGTATGCCAAAGTAGCGCACCCGAAAATGTGACATGGGTTTTAAGTCCTAAATTTTTACTTGCTTTGGCAGCAAACATTAATTGTTTAATTGCCCATTCAGTTCTTTGTGTTGGGTTACCACGTAACGCTTCTGGGGCAAAATTATCAAACATTTCATCATAAGCAGGGTGCACAGCAACTAACTGCCCTTGTAAATGCGTTGATAACTCGCTGATTGTAAGCCCTGCTTGTTTAGCAATGCTAGTCACTTCATCGCAGTATTCTTGGCTTTGAGCCGCTTTTTCTAAATCGAATATCTCAGTATCTGATGTTGGTAGTTGAATTGCTTTATAACCGAGCTCTGCCGCCCATTGGCAAATATCTTTAAAATTATTAAATGGTGCTTCATCGCTGATAAATTGCGCTAAAAATATTGCTGGGCCTTTTATTTTTTTCATACTCTCTCTATCCAATTTTAAATGAGTGCCATTTAGTCTCTTCTTTAGAGGCGGCTACTGCATTTTCAATAAATGCCATGCCTCTAATCGCATCTTTTATACCGGGTACATCGAACTCTTCATTTGTTGCTGTTTTCCCTGCTTTTTTCGCGTTTATTTGATTTGCAAAGTTGACGTATATATTGGCAAAAGCTTCGAGGTAACCTTCTGGGTGGCCTGCGGGTGCTCGAAGCGAGTTTTGTGCTGCTTCACTTATTAGCCCAACGCCCGCACGTAATAATGTTGTTGGCGCGTTATGACTTTTGAGCCATAAACTATTTGGCTCCATTTGATTCCACTCTAAACTTGCTTTATCACCGTAAATGCGAAGAGATAAATTATTCTCTTCGCCAAGAGCGACTTGGCTCGCGAGTAGCACACCTTTACTATCATTATTAAAACGCAACAAAACTGTACCATCATCATCGAGTGTTCTGCCCGGCACAACGTGATTCAGATCAGCACAAAGT
The DNA here is from genome assembly GCF_043641955.1 of Pseudoalteromonas atlantica. Lineage (GTDB taxonomy): Bacteria > Pseudomonadota > Gammaproteobacteria > Enterobacterales > Alteromonadaceae > Pseudoalteromonas > Pseudoalteromonas atlantica_A. Next base: position 467,518 of record NZ_JBHZRV010000001.1, on the reverse strand, counting down.
GAGCTAATCTCAAGGCCGCTAACATACTCTGTTAAATTAGCTGCATGTACGCCAATATCAGCGATACAACAGCTTATTCCAGCTTGCTTTGGGTCTAAGCGCCATTGGGCTTGCTTTACTTGTTCGTCTTCTGTATCACAAAGCCAACCTTGAGAGTATTCAACAATGACTTTACGAATTGTGCCTATCTCGCCTTGGGAGATGCGATATTTCGCTTCTTTAATCATTGGGTAACCGGTATAGGTATGGGTTAAGCCGTATAAACAATCACTGTTATCTAAACTTAGTTTTAAGCTCAGTGCTTCTTGTAGGTTTAATGTGGCAGGTTTATCTGATAAAACGTGAAAACCGCTCTCAATGGCTAATTTAGCGATTGGGAAATGAAGGTGGTTAGGGGTAACAATAACTACAAAATCTATGCGCTGATCAACAGGTAACTTTGTTTCTTCAATAAACATCTGCTGGTAAGTGTCATAACTCCTACAGGAGTCAATACCAAGCATGGCTGCTGTTTTTTCTGTGAGAGCTGGATTAGAGCTAAAAGAACCCGCTACAAGATCAATTAACCCATCGAGTCTAGCTGCAATACGATGAATTGCACCAATAAATGCACCTTCAGCGCCACCCACCATTCCCATTCTGATTTTGGGATTATTCATCTAAAATACCACCTCAATAGCAATCTATTGAATTTAGTTAATATCATGTTATTAATAATAGTGAATGGTCATCGTCAGGGGTAATAAAAATTCGGTTGACAATGCAACAAAATCGGCGTTTTATATATTTAGTTTCAAGTTAATTATCGAGGTTAAGTGTATTGGATATTCAACAAATTATTGATAGAGCAGGGGTCAATCAACTAATATCAGCATTTGATTTGTTGCCTGATATTTTGTTTTGGGTAAAAGATACTGAAAGTCGGGTTCTTTTTGCTAATCAACACTTTATTGAACATCAGGGTTATAAAACGTTTGAGCAAATAGCGTTAAAAACTGATTACGATTTTTCACCAAAGCATCTTGCGTTCCAATACGTAAATGATGACAAGCGAGTAATGCTAGGGGGAACTGTCACCGACAGGCTTGAATTAAATCATACATCAAATGGAGAACTAGCCTGGTTTTCTACATCTAAAAAAGCAATTTATTTGGATAAAGAAATTGTCGGTACTTATGGTATTACACGCCACCTTCAAAAAACCTCTAAAGCCTTGTCCCATGTAAGAGCAATAGAAGGGCCGGTAGATTATATTCGCGAACATTATTCACGCCCTATCAACATAGAGCACTTAGCGGAACTTGCACACTTATCTGTGAGTGCATTAGAAAGGCGCTTCAAAAAACATTTAGCTAAAACGCCGAACCAATTTATTAACGAAATACGTTTAGAAAATGCACGCAAATTGTTAGTTGAAACACGCTTACCTATTTCGCAAATAGCTTACCAATGTGGCTTTGCAGAACCCAGCTATTTTAGTAAACAATTTAGACGTTTATTTGGTGAAGTACCTTCACAAATGCGTGAAAACATTAACCGTTAGTATAATTTCTAGCCAGTTGAATAGCCCCTTGCTCCGGTGAATACTTCGCATCACATAGGTATCCTTGTATATTTGTGGATAAGTAAGCGCTTATTTTATCTGCGACGCCACCGACTAAGGATATATCTGTAAATCCAAGCTGTACTAAATGTTCGATGTAACGGGTGGTGTAGTCTACTGCTTTTTGAATAATAGACTTAGCAATAGGGTCTTCATGCATAGCAAATACCAGTGGTGCGAAACGTGCGAAATAAGCTGGTTTTTCGTTCATTGCATGTTGAGTTAGCTGGTGCGCAGTGGCAAACTTGGTCTGAGCTAAAAACTCCTCAACTAATGGCGTACTTGAATAAAGGCCATCTAGCACTTCTAAAGTATGACGAAAAAGAGCAAGACCAATCCAGCTACCGCTGGCACCATCACTTAAAAGTAGTCCATGGCCACCTAGTTCTGTTACTTTGTTATTATTAATTACACCAGCACAAAAACCTGTACCAAGAATGATAATTGCGCCATTGTTACTTTCGTGTGCACCATGACAGGCTATATGTAAATCTGTAGAAAAATTAAATTGTGCAAACGGGTGCAACCATTCAGACATAGCAATTTTTGCGCTTTCAATGTTTGCCCCTGCAAGTCCCGCATAAGCATTTATAGAAGGCAGTACAGAGGCTGGTAAATTTGCCTCTTTTAGTGCCTGCATTGTTGCATCAACAATAGATTTTTGTGCTATTTGTACTGACGTTGCAATATTTGCAGCACTACTTTGTGCTTGAGCGAGTAAATCGCCTTTTGCGTTTTCAAGCCTGACACGGCATTTTGTTCCGCCGCCATCAATACCTAAAAATAACTGTGGTTTTTTATCAATCATTTAATGCCTGCTTTTCAGTATTATCTAAAATTTTACTTATCAATAATGGATTGATAAAGCCCTTGCTGTTAAGTACGCCTGAGTGTGTATGAAGCGATACTAAATTGCCATCCGCGAGTTGCCATAGTTTAGCTGCGTTTTGGGCTGTTACACCACCACCTATAACGACTTCTATGTTATTTTGTGCCTGTTCAATGAGTTGTTCTAATTGATATATGTTATGCAAAATAGGCTGATTTTCATTCCAATGATTGCCATTGGTTAGGACTCGCTCAATACCTAAATCAATAAGTTGCTTTATTGCTTGTTGTTTATTACTTATACAATCAAATGCGCGATGAAATGTTGTTTTTAAACCGTGCTTTTGTGCACATGACACAAGTTGTTGAGTTGCATTTATGTCTACTTCTGATCCACATATTGCGCCAAACACTACACCCGTTGCACCTAGATCTGCTGCACTTATTATTTGAGAGATCATCGTATTTAATAGTGTTTTATTAACAGTAAACTTATTTGCTACAGGTCTTATCATTACAAGAAGCTCACCGTGTGCAGGTATTTGCTGTGCACACATTTTGATTGCAGAACTTTCTGGTGTTAGCCCATCAAGATGCATTGCACTGCACAACTCAACTCTTTTTGCTCCTCCGATAAATGCGCTATTTAAATTAATAGGTAGGCTTATGAGGTTATCGGAATTTATACAAATTTCTAAGTTTTTACCTATCACTACTTTTCCTAAAAATAAATTATTTAACAGATATAAATTATTAATTGCTTGGCGCTAGTCAGAAATAAACTATAAAATCCTTTTTAATTAGTAATATAGCTCTTTATTTTCTGAACAGTTAATACACTTCACAATAACTAATTTAAGTTTTTACGGTTTAAGACTATAAACCAATTCAAATTAAAATAGATAATAAAATATACTAAACGCCGATTTTGTAGCATTGTTAACCGAATTTCTATTATCGCTTTTAATTGTAAAACCCTATTCTGGAATTGTGATTTAACAACAATTTAACCTTGAAATTATTTATTGGTTTTTAGGTTTAACTCATTGTTTGACCTCATTAAGGCTTACACAACACAAGAATACACACAGTGAATGGAGATAAACATGAACAATAATAATAGTTTAGGCTCGCCAAACCTTGCTTGGCGGTTTCGAAAGTCAGCATTGATGTTGGCGATAATTGCAAGCTCGAGTAATGCATTGGCGCAAAATGAAAAAAACGAACAAGAAGATGACATTGAAGTTATAGAGGTGCGAGGTATTCGTTCTTCAATGGCAGAGAATCTAGCTATTAAACGTCTTTCAAATTCAATTGTTGATGCTATAACGGCTGAGGATATTGGTAAATTTCCTGATAAAAATGTAGCAGACTCCTTACAGCGTGTACCCGGTGTTGTGATCTCTAGAAGTGGTGGCGAAGGAGAAAATGTGAGTATTAGAGGGCTTTCATCTGATTTAACCCTTACCCAGTTAAATGGTAACTTTATAGCGTCGTCTCCGGGCTCTCCATCACGTTCCTTTAGTTATTCTTTATTGCCATCAACCATGGTTAAGTCTGTTGAAGTGTTTAAATCATCTGAAGCTCGTTTAGATGAAGGGGGAGTTGGTGGTACTGTTATTCTAAATAGCCGAACACCCTTAGACATGGAAGCTAACTCTGGTGTATTGAATGTTGAGTATACTTACGCTGATGTTACAAAAGAATATGAACCCAACTTTAGTGGTGTTTACTCTTGGAAGAATGAAGATGAAAATTTGGGTTTTTTACTTGGATATACAAATCAAGAGCGTACAAACAGATCGCTTACAGGCAATATGTCAGGCGGCGGGGGATGGCGCTGGGCAACGAGCAGTGATTTACCTGCAACAGATACTAATGGCAACGAAATAACAGATAGTACTAGACGTTTTGATGCATTAGAAGATGCATACGGCAACACATACGATGGTGTTTGGGCACCTCAAGTTGCTGGTGTTGGAATTACGCAAGAGGCCCGTGAACGAGTTGGAATTCAAGCGACTTTTCAATGGCGCCCATCAGATAATTTAGAACTTACCTTTAATCATTTTCACTTCGAACTGGGGCAAGATCGCACGACATCTCAATTAATGATCCCAGAATGGAAATACAATCCTGATTACTTAACAGGCGTTTTACTCGATGAAACTGGAACAATTGTCACCGGAATGGATTTTACCAGCGGGGCAGGTGGCAGTGAGGGTAATTTAGAGTTTCCTTGGATTATAGGTAGCTATACAAAAGAAAAAGACACATCTGATACTTATGACTTTTCATTTGAATATGCAGGCGACCTCTTTGACTTAAGCGGTAAATTTGGTCGAACAGAAGCAAGTGGTGGGCCTTCTGAGTCATTTAATGCGGCTTATAAAAGTGGTCAACCAGCAAGCCGAAGTGATTCAGGCGTTAATGAAAATGCCGCATCATTTGCAGGTTGGCGTTTAGGTGATCGCGTATCACTTTATGCAGATCCTGCACTATTAGCAAACTTACAATCGGGCGTTGCAGGCGACCCCGATCCTGGTTCAACTGGCTCAAGCTTTATTGTCAGTGACTTGGTTGAAGATTATGGTCAATTGGATTTAGATTACCACATAGCTTATGGCATCGTAGATACAATTCGTGTGGGTGTTAAACATCGAAAAGCAAGCTTACACCGTGAAACCAACAATACATTTTTTATAACACAAGAGGGCGCTAACCGCATCGCGAGTGGAGATTTAGACCCATTCAGCCAAGGTGCGATTGACGAAGTAGCCTATCAATGGATCGGTGGAATGCCAAGCCTTCAAGACGTGCTTAATGCAGAGTCAGAACAAAACATAGCGGGTGGTTTTGAAGTTAATACTATGCCAAGCATCAACTGGCAAAAGTACCGCAGTATAGTTACCAGTGAATACGCTAAATATACCAGACGAGAGCCAGATTTTGTGTTTGATATTGAAGAAGAAATCACAGCGGCTTATTTACAAGCTGACTTTTCGTTTGGTGATTTCCGCGGCAATGTCGGTGTACGTTATGTTGAAACACAAACCCAAATTATGTCGTCAGACAAGATTAATTATTTTTTAGATGATATTAACGATGTAACTGGCGAAGACATCTTAGGCGATGAGCGTTTAGTTGATGTGGAAACAATGACCACGCGCAGGGTAAAAGATGAACGTTTTCTGCCTAGTTTAAATCTAGTCTGGGAAGCAAATGATTCACTTGTGGTTAGAGCCGCTGCTGCTAAAACCATGTCACGAGCACCATTTAATGATTTAGGTGCGCCAGAACAACTTACTTTTATATCCCAAGAATGGGCTGATGATCGCCTTGAGTTTAGAGGTAACCCAGTTGATCAAGGGTGGAGTGGCTCGGGCGGCAATAAAGCCCTTGAACCATTTGAATCAGTACAATTAGATTTGTCGGCTGAATATTACTATGGTGTTGGCTCTGCCGTTGGTGTTGCTTTATTTAATAAAGATGTCGATAACTTTATCGTGCCATTAATTATAACCTCAGAGCGCCCATTTGAAGGTTTTACAAACCCATTCACAAATGAAGAAATAGTACCTGCAGGTGATATTACCGTTACTCCATTTACAACAACAGCAAATGGTACTAACGCAACATCTCGCGGCATTGAAATCTTTGCACAGCATTCTTTTGAAAATGGTTTTGGGATCAATGCTAACTACACCTTAAATGATACAAATCAGGCTGATGTTAGTGTGGATGGTGAGAAAGTTGGTGAGTCTGCACTTGTTGGCAGCGCAGATGATCAATTTAACTTTTCTGCATACTTTGAAAATCAAGACTACAGCGTTAGAGCTTCTTATAACCGTCGAGGAAAAATGGCATTAGGCCTTGCAGATGGCTTAACCGTTTCACAAGAACCCTATCAACAAGTTGATTTGAACGCGTCTTATAACATTATAGAAAATCTTATTCTGTCTGTATCGGTAATCAACTTAACCAAGGAAGAAGCGCGTACTTATTATGGTGACGATAGTAAAAATCGCCTGCGTAGTAGTAGTTACAGTGGACGTAGATACTATGCCGGCATGACTTATCGTTTTTAAAACCATATCAATAAGTACATATTAATACACTAATAAAATCAACTGGCTACGCCATAAAAAATAACGACTAAGGCAAGTTGGTGTGTAAACGATACCTGAATTTTTAAGGCACTATTATGAATAAACTAAAATTTTTTAAACTTGTAGGGACTCCTATTCTCACTGCTGGATTATTAAGTGGCTGTGGAGGAGGGAGTAACGATCCTCAAAAAGAGGATGTTCCTGTTAAACCAGATATGACATATGCAGAAATTGCAGGTTCAGTAGTAAAAGGTTCAATTGCAAACGCAGATATATCAGTAAGCGCATTAAATGGTACTGAGCTAACAATTAGTGGCACTCAATTTACAGACAATGAAGGAAAGTTTTTTGTCGAATTGGCATCAGCCCCTGGCTTTGGAATTAACACCACCGTTAAGCTAAATGTTGTAACGAGTGAAAGCTCAACTATGTTGTGCGATGCTTTGCAGTGTGGTGAGACAGACTTTGCACAGTTAACAGCAGAAGGAGCAATTGCAGGAAACACCTTTACTACTTTAGGTCAATTATCTGTTGATTATGGTAATACAAACAATGGCGTAGAGGATACAACACTTCAAGCTAATGCACTTACCACACTTGCAACACAATTATTAGAACAACAGATTAATGAAGGTAAGAATGTATCCACACCAGAATTGATGGTATTAGCACAAAGTCAGGTGTCTGATCTGTTATTAAGGTTGTTGGGTTGGAACACAAGTAACAGTAATGTATTTACAACACCGGTAATTGGCGCGGATAAACTTGAAAACTTTATTGAGGGTGAAAACTGCGAAGAAAATGATGCTGGTGAGCAGGTCTGTTCAATTAAATATGCTGATGAAACAACCATTAAATTGTCTTTACTTAATGCATCATTCGCTCAATACAGTGACACTCAAACATTAAAAACAATTTTAGATTCTGCCCAGCAGAATATTCAGTTGGCACTCGCAGAGGATAGCGTTGCTTTAGAGACGCTTCGTCAATCAACCTTTGATGCTATCAGTATTCATCCGTTAACAGAGCAACTTGGATTAACGGCTGATCTAATTGTAGATGTATCACTGTCATTATTTGATGAACCCGTATCAACGGGTCCATTACAAGAGGTAACAACACAAGCAAATTTAGCGGGTGCTGTTTACACTGCAAGAAATGCAATAAGTGATGCCGAGGATGCAGCAAAAGCATTTGATTCAAATATTGATACTAAATGGTTAGACCACAATGATTGGTTAGGCGCACCTACTGAGGAGGATCCTTCTTGGATACAGGTTGATTTTACAAATCCTCATGCAGTGAACAGTCTATTTATTACAAGTGCTAATGATGCTCCTGAGCGAGACCCAGAAAACTTCACAATCTTAGGATCGAATGATGCTGGAGAAACATGGTCAAACCTTGCCAGCTTTGTCGGTGCATCATTTGATGAACGTTTTTTGCGACAAGAGTTCAGCTTTACTAATGCTCAAAAATTTAAAAGCTATCGCATCAATATAACAAAGAACAAAAATAATGACGGCTTAGTGCAGTTATCAGATATTCAAATGATTGGCCCAGTGTTTAATAGTGTTGACCATACGAATGAAATGAATGGCGTAGCAACGGCTCGATACAGCATTGGCGATGCAGAAAACCAAGATAAGGCATTTGATAACGACCCATCTACTAAATGGCTTGATCATAATGACTGGAACGGCGCTCCAACCGAAGCTGATCCATCGTGGATACAAATGGATTTCGACAGTGCTGTTGCAGTTGATACGTTAGCGATTACAAGTGCTAATGATGCACCAGAGCGCGATCCAGAAAACTTTACATTATTTGCCTCAAATGATGGCGGAACAACTTGGCTTGAACTTGCAAATTGGGTAGGTGAATCATTTGATGAAAGAGCGCAAAGAAGAGCCTTTACATTTCAAAATCAAGTAGCATTTACAAGCTACCGATTAGAAATCAGTAAAAATAAGAATAATGATGGGTTGCTGCAAATAGCCAATATAGACTTAATCGGCCCTGTGAAACCAGGTTTAGATCACAGCAAAGCAGATGGCGTGAAGTATAGTGCGCGCTATAGTATTAGCGACAGTGAAAGTGCAGCCCAAGCTTTTGATAATGACGTTAACACAAAATGGCTTGACCACAATGATTGGCAAGGCGCACCAACTGACGAAGACCCTGCTTGGATACAAGTTCAGTTACCCCAGGGAAAAGCGGTGAATGTATTGTCAATAACCAGTGCTGGGGATGCACCAGAGCGTGACCCAGAATCATTTAGTATTTTGGGTTCTAATAATGCAGAGGATTGGGTTAATTTAGCTTCGTGGGTTGGTGAAACATTTGAACAGCGTTATGAACAAAAAAACCTCCCATTTAGTAATAACTTAGCTTATAGCTATTATCGTTTGTCAGTAAGCAAAAATGCTAATAATGATGGTTTAGTACAAATTGCTGAAATCGCCACGGTTGGCCCTGATTATGCCTACACAGACTTAAGTCGCTTACCTGATGCTATTTACAGCGCTCGCTATAGCATTGGCGATGGTGAAAGTGCTGATAAAGCGTTTGATGGTGATGTTAATACAAAATGGCTTGATCACAATGATTGGCAAGGCGCACCTACAACTGATGACCCTTCTTGGATCCAAGTAGATTTTACTCAAAAACAAGTTGTTAGCGGTCTAGCTATTACAAGTGCAAATGATGCGCCAGAGCGTGACCCAGAAAACTTTAGTTTACTGGGCTCAAATGATGGTGGAGAGACATGGGTTGAAGTTGCAGCATGGGTAGGAGAAAGCTGGGCTACCCGTTTTGAACGCCGTACCTTTGATTTCAGTAATGGTTTTGGCTATTTAAGCTATCGTTTAAACATTAGTAAAAATGCAAACAATGATGGACTCGTTCAAATCGCAGAAATTGAGTTACTAGGCTTAGAGCAGTAATTTTAACAGACCAAAGGTCAGAGCTTATTCTGGCCTTTTTTATTATTGATGAAAAGCTAGGTTAACCAATGAATACTAAACGAACATTTTTAAAACAATCAATTACAACTTTACTTGCTTTAGGTGCCTCAACATTAACGAGTAAAAGTATGGCAAGCTCGCCTCAGATTACAGCTAGAACCAACAAGTCAAAAATACGCAATATGCCTATCGTCGTGTCAACTTGGCAGCATGGCTTAGCCGCAAATCAAGCCGCTTGGCAGGTTCTTAGCCAGCAAGGCAAAGCTATAGATGCAGTTGAAGCAGGTGTTAGAATCCCTGAAGCCGACCCAGATGTAATGACTGTTGGGTACGGTGGGTACCCAGATAGAGAAGGTAACGTCACCCTTGATGCATGCATTATGGATGAAAATCAAAATTGTGGCTCAGTGGCCTATCTGCAAAATATTAAACACCCAATTTCAGTTGCTCGTCTAGTAATGGACAAAACACCGCATGTGATGTTGGTTGGTGAAGGCGCACTGCAATTTGCTAAAACACAAGGATTTGTAGAGGAAAACTTACTCACAGCAAACGCCAAGAAAGTCTGGCAAGATTGGCTGGTGGAATCAAAATACGCACCTGTTATCAATATTGAAAATCACGACACCATAGGTATGTTAGCACTAGATAGCCACGGTAACTTATCAGGAGCGTGTACCACCAGTGGTGCAGCATTTAAAATGGCAGGGCGAGTGGGTGATTCACCTATTATTGGGGCTGGCTTATATGTAGACAATGACATTGGTGCTGCGACAGCAACTGGAATGGGCGAATTGATGATGAAAACTGTAGGGTGTCACCTTGTGGTTGAAATGATGCGCCAAGGTATGTCACCTACGGAGGCATGCAAAGCAGCTGTTGAGCGTATTGCCAGCAAGTTAGGTGATTATAAGCGATTTCAGGTAGGGTTCTTAGCATTAAATAAAGCGGGTGAGTATGGCTCATATTGCATTCAACCAGGTTTTAATTATGCGGTTAAATCAAAACAAGAAAATAAGTTAATCGATGCAAATAGCTTGGTTTAGCGCAATAGAATAGTACTCAATAACCAGGCTGCAAGTGACCTATAAACATGTATTTGGATATATATTTATAGGTTAAGGTGCATTTCGTTGAGATGGTGAGCTTTTAAAATTGCCTATCATATCATTCGGTTTTACTTCATTTTTGTATTGGTTTGTTGCTGATGCCCACCACATTAACTGGTTAAATGTGCGGCTGTAATAGTTCATCCATGCACTTTCCTCTTCGGCTATTATATTAGAACCATCCTCTTTAAACACATCTTGTGCTTTAGAAATATGAATCATTGCAGAGACCGATAAGCAACCAAGTTCAGCTAAAAACGTACGCATACCAATCGCTGCTCGCATTCCGCCCCATTGACCTGCAGAATAGGTAACAATCGCGCTCGGCTTATAGGCGAACGATGAGCTAGCAAAATGATTTAATAAGTTAGCAAGGGCAGGGCTCATAGAATGATTATATTCAGGGCTTACCATAACATATCCATTAGCTGCGGCTATTTTTTCTGCAAGGGTATTGAGTAGCTCGGGTGCTTTACCTTTGGCATAGACAAATTGCGGTTTAAATACAGGCTCTAATGGATAATCTAATGGATCAACTAATTCAAATTGATGGTCTGAATAAGTGCTTTGTAAATAACTTAGGCATGATTTTGCAACCCGTAATCCTAAGCGAGCAGGTCTTGGTGGAGTACTGTCGCGCACAGTGCCTAAAAAAATAAGAAACTTCATCCACTTTCTCCTGACTGATATTAACAGTTTATTATAAATCGCCATTCATTACTTAAGGTATAAAGTCTAAATGCTAGTTAAAAATTACCTTAAGTAAAATGCCTAAACCCAAACTTTACGGGTTAGTTAAGTATATGGTTAATTGAATAAAGTGTATTTTATTTTTGGGTGTTATGTCATCAAGTAAGCAATTGAATAACATCAATTCTAGCTAATTGAATGGCCTATCATACTAAAATTTTGTAGCTCAACATATATTAAGTGGTTCTAAAAAAGCTAGGAAACAAAATTTTGGTGCTTAGATAAATTTTGTATTCTAAATACTCAGCTAATACGTTAGCTAGTAAATTAAGTTGATATACTATAACATCACTATAACATATCAATTAAAGAGCTATAAAATGAATAAGAAACTGCCCGTCACAGTTTTGTCTGGTTTTCTTGGGGCTGGTAAAACCACCGTATTAAGCCATATTTTAAATAACCGAGAGAGTTTAAAAGTGGCTGTCATCGTAAATGACATGAGCGACATCAACATAGATGCCGCGGTTATTAAAAACGAGGTTTCCCTTAATCATCTTAACGAAAAACTGGTAGAGATGAGTAACGGGTGTATCTGTTGTACCTTGCGAGAAGATCTTCTAATAGAAGTTACAAAGCTTGCCAATCAAGGACAATTTGATTATTTAGTCATTGAATCGACGGGTATCTCAGAGCCTCTACCTGTTGCTGAAACGTTTACGTTTGCCGATGATAATAATGTCTCTTTATCAGATGTAGCAAGATTAGACGCAATGGTGACAGTTGTTGATGCTGTTAATTTCCTACAAGACTATGAGCAAGCTCAATTATTACATGAAGTCGGAGAGTCTTTAGGCGCAGAAGATGAGCGCAGCATTACGGACTTGCTTGTTGATCAAGTTGAATTTGCAGATGTTATTTTGATCAGTAAGACTGACTTGGTAAGCGCAGAACAAGTCTCTCAGCTCACCGCAATCTTAAAAACACTCAATACACAAGCTAAGATTATTCCTATATCGGCTGGTAATGTGGCTGTAGAAGAAATTTTGAATACGGGCTTATTTGATTTTGATAAGGCTCAACAAGCACCTGGTTGGCTTAAAGAAATGCGTGGTGAGCATATCCCAGAAACGCAAGAGTACGGAATAAGCAGTTTAAATTATGTTGCACATAAACCTTTTGATCCTGATAAATTTTATCAGTTCCTACACTCTACTGAGCAATATGGCAAATTGCTTCGTTCAAAAGGTTATTTTTGGCTAGCAACACGGCCTGATTTTTGTGGTCAGTGGAATCAAGCAGGCGGCATTGCCGATTATGGTTTTGCAGGAATGTTTTATAAAGCCTTACCTAAAAGTGAATGGCCGACTGATGAAGAAACATTAGCTGAAATTAATGAAAAATGGCAAGAGCCATTTGGTGATATGCGCCAAGAGTTAGTATTTATAGGACAGTCATTAAATAAAAGTGCGATGAAAGGCGCGCTTGATGCTTGCTTATTAAACGATGATATTTTGCTTAAAGGCAAAGAGTTTTGGGCATCGTTAAATGACCCATTTCCAGTATGGGAGGAAGGTGTATGAATTCCCTTGCAACTGTTACATTAGCTGAAGAGCTTTTAGAGCGTCGTGCGGCTATAGATACTCAACCCAGTATATTTGCTGATATTTATAAACCCGATGTAAACATTGTTATTTGGCAAAGACAACTTGCAGACACACTTTGTGCGGCAGTCGATCAGCTTATAAATTCCAAGCAATTAAAACCAGTAGAAATAGCGGTTGCACCCGAGAATACATATGACGAGCTCACTGGTATTCTCGGTGATTCTAAAGCTACATCAATTTTGAGCCAAGATATTGCGTTGCAAGTGGATATGTTTTGTTGTTTGTTTGATTTAAAGAGAGCAGGCTTGCGCTTAACCATGCTCGACAAAGCGATGTGCCCACGCTTTCACGTTGATAAAATACCGTGTAGATTAGTTTCAACCTATCAAGGCGTTGCTACTGAGTGGCTTGCACATGAGCATGTTGATCGGACTAAGTTAGGTGCTGGCAATAATGGTCTTAAGGATGAAGATTCGGGTTTATTTGATAAATCTGAACATATACAACAATTAACCCAAGGTGATGTTGCATTATTAAAAGGTGAGAATTGGCAAGATACAGAAGGTGCCGGTTTAGTTCATCGCTCTCCAGCAGTTAAAAATAATACTCAGCGTATTTTATTAACGTTGGACTTTATGTAGTCAAAATTAGCTCGAAAATTAACAACAAAAAGGGCGCAATGAAGCGCCCTTTGATTAAACATTTATTTTGTGAAAGCTATTTTTTCTCTTCGTCAGGCAAAGTGACATTAAGCTCAAGCACAGCTAAATCATCTTCATTTTGATCGAATTGTACTTGCACTGCATCTGTATTCACATTGACATACTTGCGTATCACATCAAGAATGTCTTGTTTTAACTGTGGTAAATAATCCGGTGTACCACGCTGTGAGCGCTCGTGGGCAACAATGATCTGCAATCGCTCTTTTGCCAATGATGCGGTATTTTTCTTTTCTGAGCGGAAGTAGTCAAGTAAAGACACATTAACCTCCAAATATCCGTTTAAATAACCCTTTTTTCTCTACATCTAAGAAGCGAAAATCGACAGTTTCACCTAATAATCGCTCAATCGCATCTGCATATGCAAGGCCAGCGTCAGATTCAGAGTCTAAAATTACAGGTTGCCCTGAGTTTGACGCGCTCAACACAGCTTGTGACTCAGGTATTACACCTAACAATGGAATAGAGAGAATGTCTTTTACATCTTCAACTGAAAGCATTTCGCCTTTCTCAACACGCTCTGGGTTATAGCGAGTAAGTAAAAGATGTTCTTTAATATTTTCAAGGCCTTCTTCAGCACGTTTTGATTTGCTGTGTAGAATTCCTAAAATACGGTCTGAATCTCGAACCGATGAAACCTCTGGGTTTGTTGTAACAATTGCTTCATCAGCAAAATACATTGCCATCATTGCACCTGCTTCAATACCAGCGGGTGAATCGCAAACAATGTAGTCAAAATCTTTTTTCAGCTCGTTAAGCACGCGCTCAACACCATCACGTGTTAGTGCATCTTTATCGCGAGTTTGCGAAGCGGGTAGTAAGAATAGCTTCTCTACACGCTTATCTTTTATAAGTGCTTGGTTAAGATTTGCCTCACCATTGATTACATTTACAAAATCATAAACTACTCTGCGTTCACAACCCATGATTAAATCAAGATTACGTAAGCCAATATCAAAATCAATAATAACTGTTTTATAGCCTTTAAGCGCTAAGCCTGTGCCAATTGCAGCACTTGATGTAGTTTTACCCACACCACCTTTACCAGATGTAACGACAATTACTTTTGCCATAAGATTTATCCTTTAACCAAAGCTGAAATTTCTAAAGATTCGTTTTTTTGTTGTATTTGCACAGCCTGTCCCCAGTGTTCACCTTGCAATGAATCACTGATCCAGTAATTACCATCAATTGAAACAAGTTCAGCTTCTAACTTTTGGCAAAAAATGTGCGCTTCTTTTAAACCTTGCGCGCCAGCAATAGCGCGACCACGTAATGTGCCATATATATGGACATTGCCGTCAGCAATTACTTCTGCACCATGGCTAACCGCGCCAAGTACAATTAGATCTCTGTCTTTCGCGTAGACCTGTTGGCCAGAGCGAACCGTGCCATTAATTACTTGTGCGGGTAAATGTACGGCTTTTTCAACAATTGACGTGTTAGATTCTTTTTTAACAGGTTCACTCTTAACGTCTTGTGAATAATTTAAAACAGACAGGCCTGCTGATTTAGCGAGTGCATGTTGTTCATCGGAGCCATTACATACACCAACAGCATTAAAATTGAGCCGCTCAATCAAAGATTTTAAATGTGCAAAGTCTATTTGCTCGTTCTTAACTTCAATTAAGTTAACAACAATAGGCGCACCTTCAAAGAATCGTGGGGCTTGTGATATTTTTATGTAAAGTTGTTCTGCTAAAAGGTTTATATCAGTGCTGTACAGATGCAAGACTGATAGCGTAAATAGATTTCCCTTTAACTCAAATATTTGGTCCGACATATACACTCAATTGTATTATTTGATCAGAAATTAAATCTAGATAAAAACAGGCAAAAACGACCCTAAATTATGTGGATTTAGTTGAAATTTCTAATCTATTTTTTCTAACTTATTATTACTCTCATGGTATAGTGTGCGGCACTGTTACGCAAGAATTTATAGGCTCATAATGCTCACTGCGGTATATAAAAGTAAGAAAAAAGCGGATACCTTTCTTTTTGTCGAAAAAAGAGATGATTTTAGCAAGGTACCTGAACCTCTAATGGGGATGTTTGGTAAACCTGTATACGTCATGCTAATAAATTTAGCGAAACGAGAGCACTTAGGTGTTGCTGATCTAAATACAGTTAAGCAAGCGTTAACCGATGATGGGTTTTACTTGCAGATTCCACCACCACAAGATAATTTACTTGCTGAGTTTAAGAAACAAAATGGAGTTGAGAGTGACTAAAAAAGTATTAACAAAATTGGCTGCTATTATTTGTAGTGCGTGCATTAGCACATCGGCACTGGCCAATACACAAGAAAAATTTGATGCATATGTTGCAAACCTTAAACAGGAAGCAACGCAAAAAGGCTATGATAAACAGCTTATTGATGCTGCGTTTGCAACGGCTAAGTTTAAGAAAAAAGTAATTTCAGCTGATAAAAACCAGCCTGAAGTAAAAGAAACCCTCGAAACATATTTACCTAAACGTGTACCGCAATGGAAAATAGACCGAGCTCGTAAATTGTATGCTGAAAATAAAGAAATTTTAGAACAAGTTGCAGAGGAGTTTGGTGTACAAGCTCGCTTTATCGTTGCACTTTGGGGGCTTGAAAGTAACTTTGGCAAAATTCAAGGTGGACATAATGTTATTTCATCAGTGGTAACACTGGCGTTTGATGGCCGCCGCGAAACCATGTACAAAAACCAACTTTGGGCTGCGCTGGATATTTTAAAAGCTGGGCATATTACGCTAGATAAATTCAAAGGTTCATGGGCTGGTGCAATGGGCCAAACGCAATTTATGCCAACTTCATTTAATGCCTACGCGGTTGATTATGATAAGGATGGCCGTAAAGACATTTGGACCACACAGGCTGATGCCTTTGCATCAATCGCAAATTACTTAAAACAAGCAGGTTGGAATGACGATTTAACCTGGGGGCGCCAAGTTAAGCTACCAGATGGCTTTGATAAAAACTATGTATTAAAACGCGGCACGCGCACCCGTAAGCAATGGCTAGAATACTGGGCTGACTCTGAGCGTTCATTGGCTGACTGGCAAGCGCTTGGCCTTCGTAAAATGGACGGTACAGACCTTCCTAATGTTGATGTGACAGCTGCGCTGGTCATGCCAGATGATATGGGCGGGCGTATGTATCTTGCCTATGATAACTACAAATCATTGATGCATTGGAACCGTTCATACTACTTCGCCACCAGCGTAGGTTACCTATCAGACCGCATTGGTTACCCAGCGATTTAGTAAATTATTGGGTGATAGATTGCTAGGACCTAGGTAACTAGGTCCTAGGGTGTTTGCACAAAGCGCGAGTATATCTCGCGCTTTTGTTTATAAAGAATATAAGCGAGCTAGGAGCGGTAAGCTTTAAGCTTTAAGTTGTAAGCTCGGAGTTCAATTTGGCTACGTAGGTTGGGTAGAGTGCAACGAAACCCAACGAATAAATACCCTATCAGTCTCCATCACGGCTCTGTATTAACAAGCCTTTCATAGCTCTTTATATTGTGGTTAAAAACATTTCAAGTAATTCATTCACAAAGAGGGTAAGAGACGCCGCGCTTAAGAGAAGACAGTAAACTTTTCAGTGTTCAGTTTGTTGTTCAAGTTGGCTACGTAGGTTGGGTAGAGTGCAACGAAACCCAACGAAAAAATATCCTATCAGTCTGCATCTAAGCCTAGCATTAAAGGGTTGTTTAATATTGTTTCTGCCTAATGTTACTATGCTTAAAGTAATATTGAGAATATCAACTTTAATTACAATTGTATTTATAGCTTGTGAAAGCTATCTTTTCACCAGCTTCAAATTATAAAAATTATCCCTTATAAACTTATAAAGTCTTAAATTGGGCCCATGTTCTACTAAGTCCTTAATGGGTAAAGTCCACTCATCAAAGCCTTTCATTTTAATAACCAATATGTGCATCTCAGCTTCCTCAGCATTACTACCTGCGACAGCCCGCTTATGGCCAATTTCATAACGCATAGATTCTAGTAAATCTTTATGTATAATATCAGTGCCGAATACGCCATCTCGGATATGTAGTTTACTTTTGGTAATCCATGCTGCTGGCTTACTTGCGTTCTTGAACCAAAATATTAATGAAGCCAAGTAACAAAGAATAATTATGGCTAACGAATATGCCCATTCAAACTGCAACTCTGCGAGAATAATTAATACGAATGCCATTGGTGATAATGATGCAAAAAATATTTGAAAGTAATTTCTATTTCTAGCTAGTACCATGGGTTAATTTAAATTCCTTGTATAGTTATTTATGACCTTTGTACTCTTTTTCACTTCTCGATGAACTCTGTGGTTAAAATTTTTAGAACCTAGAACCTAGAACCTAGAACCTAGAACCTTGAACCTAAAAACACAACGCGATATAAAATCGCTGCTACGGTTTCTTCAATATCTTATCTTTAAAGTCGAGTACTTTACCTATGCCTGAGCCGAGCTTCATTAAGCTTTGGAGTTGTTCTGGGCTAAGACGCTGCAGTTCAGAAGACCATTTAGTCACGGTTTCGAGTAAGTCGTGAATTTCATGCATTTGTTGTTGGGCAAATTTTTCATCATCGTTAGTGGGTGTTTCGAGGATGTTGTCACGGAGTAGGCTGAGTGTTGGATCTATCTCGCGTTTTTTGCGCTCTTCAAATACACGGTTGGCCATGTCCCAAATTGTACCCGCAGGGGCATAATACTCTTTACGGTCGCCGGGAATATGCTGCACTTTAATTAAACGCCACGATTGCAGCTCTTTTATACCCATACTGACATTACCGCGAGATATGCTAAGGGCATCTGCAATTTCATTGGCCGTCATGGGTTCTTTAGTAATAATAAGTAAACCGCACATTTGACCAATTGTACGATTAAACCCCCAGCGACTGCCCATTTCGCCACAGTGCATTACAAATGCGTAGTTTTTTTCTGATAATGTCATAGTTTTTAAGTTTCAATAAACAATGAAACTAATGCTAGCACGCTTAAATGGTATAGCAAGCACTACAGTCATTGATAATACTCGTTGTGTATTTTTTGTGCGACCAAAGTTTGATTTAGATTAAATCACATTCCTTTATATTGGCGTAAGCTATACCCATAACGATGACAACTCTCACAAGGAATTAAATATGAAAGCTGCTATAAATACTGAATATAAAGGACGCTTAGAAATTACTGATTTACCTATTCCAACGGTCGGTGTAAATGATGTGCTGGTAAAAATTGCTGCATGTGGCGTTTGCCATACAGACTTACATGCATGCCATGGCGATTGGCCTGTTAAACCTAAAATGCCTTTGGTGCCGGGGCATGAGGGAGTGGGGGTTATTGAACAGTTGGGCAGTAATATACATCATTTAAAAGTGGGTGATAGGGTCGGTGTGCCTTGGCTTTACAGTGCGTGTGGGCATTGTGAATTTTGTTTAGATGGCAAAGAAACGCTTTGTTTGTCACAACACAATACAGGGTATTCAATTGATGGCGGTTATGCTGAGTATTGTTTAGCGCATGGTGATTACGTGGTTAAAATTCCTGATGGTTTAGGCTTTGCTGAAGCTGCTCCCTTATTTTGCGCGGGCGTTACTACTTATAAAGCGTTAAAAGTATCAGATGCAAAACCAGGGCAGTGGGTTGCTATTGTTGGCGTGGGTGGCCTTGGGCACCTTGCAGTGCAATATGCAAAAGCCATGGGGTTTAACGTAATCGCAGTTGATACGGGTAATGAAAAGCTCGCTTTAGCTGCAAAGCTCGGTGCAGATATCACTCTTGATTTCAAAGAGTGTGTGCCAAGTGAAACAATTTTTCAAAAAGTAGGTGGAGCCCATGCAGTTGTATGTACAGCTGTTTCAAAGCCAGGTTTTGAACAAGCGTATAAAAGTGTAAGGCGCGGTGGTAAGTGTGTATTAGTTGGCTTGCCGCCAGAGGAAATGCCACTGCCAATATTTGATACAGTTTTAAATGGAGTTTCTGTCGTGGGTTCAATTGTTGGTACGCGTAAAGATTTACAGGAATGTTTAGAATTTGCAGCACAGGGCAAAGTAAAAGCAATTATTGAGGAGAAACGCCTTGATGATATTAATGACATTTTTGATGATATGTTAAAAGGCGAAATCAACGGCCGGATTGTAGTAACTATCTAATAGTAAATTAATTATAGCGCACAAGAAGTGCGCTATAATTAGCAACATGGTAAAAGCCTACAACTTATAACTCAACGTTAATTTTGCATTACGCTCTTCACCTGGCATACCGCCCAAAAACATGGCTTTTGAATAATATACTTTATTAAATAAGTTATTTAAGTTTAGCTGTACGGCCCATTTATCAGCGTTATAACTCAGTGCGGCATCATAAACGGTATAATTGGGTACATACCCGTCAGGAATACCGAATGATGATGAATTTGTACTGCGATCATCCACATATTTAACACCGGCACTTATTTTTAGCGGCTCTGACAGTTCAAACCATTGGGCGCTATAGGTCACCCAGGTACTTGCTGTTACATAAGGCACGCCTTTTTGACGGCTATCAAATGCGCTAGAGTTAGGGTTTTTCTTATCACGGGCATCTTGATAAACACCATTGATATTCACTTTCCACTGCTCATTTAAATACGCATTTAAATCAAGCTCCACTCCTTGAGTTTTTTCTTCTCCATCAAAATAGCTTTGTGGTACTGATGCAGGTGAAGTAGCTTCATCGTAATCAGGGTTTGCGTATTCTAAATTAGTACGTGCTGTATCAAACAATACAATAGAGGCGAGTAGTTGATCGTCAAACCCTTTTACACGTAAACCTAGATCAGTGCTGAGTGATTCAGCGTCTTCTCTGTCTGCTTCATTACCTGATACAGACCCTAAAACACTATACGCTGTACGGCCTTTTGAATGATTAATAAATATTGATATATCATCGCTAGGTTGATAGGTTGCGCCTAAATTATAGGTTAAACCATTATCTGAGGTGCTTGCCTCTGGAGTTGCAGCTGCTGCACTTGTGCGGTAACGGGCATCAACACCAAAGTGTTCATATTTTTGTGTTATTTCGTTATAAGCAAAACCTACACGAGTGGTAAAAGTATCGTGAATATAGGCAACATGTTGCATGCCTACACCCCACGCTTGTACTTTTTTATTGTAGTTGCTTGTTTTAAGTGGGTCGTAATCACTAAACTGACCATCGCCCCAGTTTGGCGTTCGTATATCAAAAATATACGGTAGCGACCCTTGGTATGTTACATCGCCATTCTTATCAGTTAACACATAGTCTTTATCCCAAATAGAATATTGCGTGAAGCGTACGTCACGGTCTTCGTAATTGGCATTAACTAATAGCTCATTATCGATATCACCTAGGCTAAAGTCATAGCGTAAATCAGCAAAGTACTGCCACGATTTTTCATCAGCTTGAACTTGGCGATATTCTTGTCTGCGCGCTGCAAAAGGATATAGTACGTCGTCAATAACCAGAGGCGCACGTGGGTTTGCGTTAATCACACCTCTGCGGTTCCAATATACATAGTTGTAAGCACCAGTTTGACGAGCAAAGCTAGATTCGTAATTGCGATATTGCAGTTGTTGGTTTAAAAACAAATCATCAGTAAGGTAATAATTATGCGTTAACTTAAAGCGCAGTTCTTCACCTTCGTTGTCTTTAGCCATGGGAGAAATTATTCCGTTGTGGCCAAATGTATAAGGCGTTAAACCATCGGAACTGGCTAATGAATCAGCAAGTTGTTGGCGTTGCGTTTGTGTTAACTGTAAACCAGCCATGGATGGGTCATTTACTAAATCATCGCCAGTTACCTGGTTTGGTGTCTTCCCATTAACCGACTCTGCATTATAAATACGAATAGGGTGGCCGATAGAATCAACAGCAATGGCATCTCTAATATAAGCTGCCGATAACATGATGTCTTGGTCATCATTAAATACATATTTTAGTGAGGAATATATTTCATCGCGGTCATCTTTTAAATCACGGTAGCCGTCACTGCGAGCCGTTTTCGCGTTTACGCGATAAGCTAAGTTATCCGTAATTGCATCTGTACTATCAAATGCAAGCGAGTAAGTGTTCCACTGACCAACTTCAGCTTGCACTGTATGCTTTGCTTCAAATTGCGGTTTTTTTTCAATCAGGTTAATAACACCACCAGCGCTGCCCATACCGTACAAACCGGTTGCAGGGCCTTTGAGTACTTCAACAGCTTCAACATTAGTTAGCGAGCGAGTCGGGTTAAAGGTATTGCCTAAGCCTGCACCCCCGTACATGCCATCATAGGTGTAATTAGCACCTAATCCACGAATAACCAAGTTATCGCCAATACCATAGTTATTCCCTGCTTGCGTAACACCGCTGACATTTCGAGCAAGGTCTTGAAGGTTATCAACCCCTTGTGAATTTATTAATTCTTGATCGACCACCACAATAGGGGCAGGGGTTTCCATCAATGACATATCAGATTTAGTTGCTAAACCAGAATTTAGCACAACATGATTTTGCTTTTGATATACAGTGATGTGTTCAAGTTCAGACTCTTGAGCTGAGAATGCATTAAATGATGTTAAGCACGCGAGTGTAATTAAAGAAAGTTTATGTGTTGTCATACATAGTCGCCATTAAAGTTTTTCGCAATGATAATGGGTTGTATTTGCATTACAAGTAAAACTTACCTTTTATAGGAATTAAATTGGCTGTACACATTTTACTAACGTTATGTTTTATATGTATTTACTTTTGATGGGTAGCATGGTGGGTAAATAGGTTAATACGTGGGGGGAGGATACCCCACGTTTTAAAAAATAGCGCTTTGGTTTATTTAATACGTACACCCTGTTTCATAATAAACTCAATTTGTTCTAAGCGGGTAATATCATCTAATGGGTTTCCTTTCACTGCGATTATATCAGCGGCAAAGTTTGGTTTGATCTGCCCTAAAGTTTGGTCAACCTTTAAAAGTTTAGCACTGTTAATTGTTGCCGACTGTAACGCCTGTAATTCAGTCATACCTAATTTGACCATGCGTGAAAATTGTTTAGCATTATCACCATGCGGATAAATTGCAGCATCAGTGCCAAACACCATGTTAACACCCGCTTTAACTGCACGAGAAAAACTATCGCGCTGTCTTTTAGATACTAAGCGCTCTTTGGCGAGATTTTCTTCTGCAACACCGTTTTTTTCACCGTAGGTCAGAGTGTATTCAGTATTATAAATATCCATTGAAAACCACGTGCCATGCTTTTTAGCAAGGGCGATGGCTTCATCATCAACATAACTTACGTGTTCAACACTGTCTACTCCCGCCACAATAGCTGCCTTAATGCCACTGGTTCCATGTGCGTGTGCTGCAACGGTTAAACCTCGCATGTGGGCTTCATCAACAATCGCATTCATTTCATCTTGGCTATATTGCTGAATACCCACCTTTGTGCCCTTTGAAAAAACACCGCCCGTTGCGCAAAACTTTATAGCATTGGCACCGTACTTTATATTTTCGCGTACTTTTGCTCTAACAGCCCAAGGGCCATCGGCAACACCCGTTGCCGTATACTTTAGTTCGGGCGGTAGTCGATTATTATCACAGTGACCACCGGTCACACCTAAAGAAGGGCCTGCTGCCCAAATGCGCGGGCCGATTATATCACCTGCGTTTATTCCGTCTCTTACAGCAATGACACTGTAACCGTCTGCGCCTACATTTCTCACTGAGGTAAAACCAGCATGTAGAGTTTTTTTAGCAAAATAGGCAGCCTTAATTGCTTTACGTGGGATTGACTGCCCAATGCGTTCGCTCCTTGGTACGGTAGGATCGCTAGTTAAATGTACATGCATATCCATTAAGCCTGGGAGCAGGGTCAATTCATCAAGCTGAATGTGCTCATCGCCTGGTTTTAAGTTTGGTTGCTTGGCGTACTCAATATGTGTAATTACACCGTCATCAATACTTAAAAGGGGTTGGCTTTTTAACTTGCCTGTTTGTACATCTACCATTGCTTTGGCTGTTATATAAGTAGTTGCGTCTACCATCGGGCTACACAAGGTAAGCGCACTTAAGCTCAGTGTTATTATTTTTATATTCATTATTTTCGTTTTGCCGTTTAATTAATGCATTTAATTTAGCAATGCGCACCTAACAAGTAAATATAATGTCAAAGTAAATACAAAGCTTGCTATGCAATGTGCTCAAACCGCATAATCTACCACTCTCTCATTCAAGGAATAAATTATGAAAAAAATAAAATTAGCAGTGCTAAGTACTGCTATTGTGTTGTCGCTGAGTGCATGTAGTGGTCAAAACAAAGACAATAATCTCAGTGTTAATAATCAAACACCTCTCAGCACAGAGCAGGTTATGAATGAGAGCGAAAAATTAACCCAGTTATTGACACATTATTTTGATGATGGACTGGCATTTAATCCCATTGGTGGCACATTTTTAGGCCGTAGTGAATATAACAACCAATTTATTGCACCAATTACGCAGGCAAACATTGATGCCAAGCGTGATTTTTATGCCTTATATCAAGACAAGCTAACTAACATTGATAAGTCCGCTCTACAAGGGCAAGACTTATTGAGCTATGAAATACTTGAACGTGATTTAGTATTAGCACTACAAAGTGCACAGTTTCCAAGTCATTTAATGCCGATTAATCAAATGGGTGGGGCGCATAATACGTTTGCTGGTTTTGGCTCAGGAAAAAGCGCACAACCTTTTAATACACCAGAAGATTACATTGCGTTTATAGAGCGAGCGCAAGCATACACTGCGTGGTTGCAAAGCGTTGAGAATATGATGCGACAAGGGATTAAAAAAGGGGTTGTATTGCCTAAACCGCTAGCACAAAAATTACTTCCTCAGTTTCAAGCGCATATTGTATCAAAGGCAACAGACTCTTTGTTTTGGGGACCTATAGAAAATCTCCCTGAAGATTTTACTCAACAACAACGGGTTGAAATAAGTACTGCCTATAATACGATGATTTTGCAAACCTTAGTACCTGCCTACCAACAAATGAGCGACTTTTTAGCAAGCGAGTATATCCCAAATAGTCGCGATACAATTGGCTATGCTGACTTACCAAATGGTAAATCTTGGTATGAGTATGAAATTAAAAAACACACCACGCTTGAATTAAACGCTGATGAAATCCACCAAATCGGTTTAGACGAAGTCTCGCGTATTTTAAGTGAGATGAAAAAAGTTAAACAGACTGTTGGGTTTGAAGGTGACTTAAGCGCATTTTTTGAACACTTACGTACCTCAGATGAATTTTATTATGATACCCCTGAGGAATTAATTGCGGCTTATGAAGCTGTTAAAGCCAAAATAGACGCTAAGGTCCCTTTGTTATTTGATGTAGCACCGAAAGCGGATTACGTTGTAAAAGCAGTTGAAGATTTTAGAGCCGAGTCAGCGGC
Source organism: Pseudoalteromonas atlantica (assembly GCF_043641955.1). Lineage (GTDB taxonomy): Bacteria > Pseudomonadota > Gammaproteobacteria > Enterobacterales > Alteromonadaceae > Pseudoalteromonas > Pseudoalteromonas atlantica_A. The sequence continues at coordinate 442,444 of NZ_JBHZRV010000001.1, read as the reverse complement.
GGGGGCTTCTTATCAATCACCTGCGCCAGATGGCTCACGCCCAGGTATTTTTTATATCAATACATTTAACTTAAAAGCACAGCCAAAATTTTTACTTGAAACTCTGTCAATTCATGAAGCAGCACCGGGCCACCACTTTCAAATTGCATTACAACAAGAAATTGAAGGGCTTCCGTTATTTCGTAAATTTGGCGGTTACACGGTTTTTGCCGAAGGCTGGGCTTTATATGCTGAAAGCCTAGGCAAGGAGATGGGCTTATTTACAGACCCTTACATGTGGTATGGGCGTTTATCAGATGAGCAGTTACGTGCAATGCGTTTAGTACTTGATACGGGGTTTCACGCTAAAGGTTGGACTCGCCAACAAGGTATTGACTATATGTTAGCTAACTCATCGATGGCTAAGAGTGACATCGTTGCAGAGGTTGAGCGTTATATTGCATGGCCTGGTCAGGCATTATCGTACAAACTTGGGCAGTTTAAAATTCAAGCTTTACGCGATTATTGTAAGCAAGCCTTGGGTGAAAAGTTTGATATTAAGGCCTTTCATACGCAAATATTAATTGATGGCGCATTACCTATGCCTATTCTTGAAGCTAAAATAAAACGATGGGTTGCTCAACAGCAATAATCATTACGCGCATGGCTGCTAGCTTTGCGCGATGACCTTGTTTACGGTAAACTGCGCGCTCTTAGGGGCGCTGAGTTTTAACATGTTAGATAATCAATTTTGGCTAAAAAAATCATTAGAGCAGATGTCTCAACCAGAATGGGAAGCCATTTGCGATGGTTGTGGTAAATGCTGTTTAAACACTTTTATAGACAGTGAAGATGAAGACGAATTTACGGCTACGGATCAACTCCGTGAGGGCGAAGAGCTCATTTTTACAAATATTGTATGCCAATACCTAGACAATAATACATGTGGCTGTAGTGAATACGAAAACCGCCAAACACTTGTACCGTCATGTGTAAAACTCACCAAAGAAAACCTCGACAGTATTTTCTTTATGCCACAAAGTTGCAGCTATCGACGTTTACATGAAGGACGTGGTTTAGCTTCATGGCATCCATTAAATAATAACGGTAGCAAAGAATTGATGCACGAACTGGGTATATCAGTGCGAGACAAGACCGTTAAAGATTGTGATGTAGACTTGGACGACTTTGATTTATATGTTGCTCAATGGCCCACACAGGACTTCGATTAATGACCCAGCTACTCTCAACAATAGGATTAATTAACCCTAAAAGCCCTACTAATGTTGGCGGTGTGCTACGTGCCGCGGGTTGTTATGATGCAAAACAAGTGTTTTTTACAGGCACGCGATATTTGAATGCCCAAAAATTTCATACCGATACAAAAAATGTGGTTGAGCGAATCCCATTGACGGCCGTTGATGATCTAAAAAATGCAATTCCAGCAGGTGCAAAAGTGGTTGTCATTGAGTTGATAGAAGGAGCGACGCCGCTACCTGATTTTAAACATCCTGAGAATGCGTTTTATGTTTTTGGACCAGAAGATGGCTCAATTAGCAAAGACGTCCTTAAATGGTGTGATGAAGTGGTGTATGTACCGACGATTGGCTGTATGAACTTGGCTGCGACGTGTAATGTTGTGTTATACGACAGGCTTGCAAAGTTAGGTGGGGTTGAATGCTCAGATAGTACAATTATCAAAAGCCGTGATACAAACAACAAAATGAGCTGGAAAAAGTCTGGCTAAAACTGGAATGATGCACTGATCACAGGCCCATGCGTTAGTGCTTCGTAATCAAAGTTGTAGTTTTCTACAGTATTACGGCTATCAAGCTCCAAATAACTGCCTTTATAAAGGGCTGAGACATCCCATCGAGGCGTCAATTTATATGTCACTCCAAGCTTAACACTCCCCGATAAGGTATCTTTAAACCCGTAACCGCCAATATCACCTGATGATGTTAACTCCCAATTATACCCAATAGGCTGGCTTATCTGATAAGCTAATTTTAAACCATCTGACTTATAATTGATTGGACCAATAAGGTGAGGAATTTTAATTTCATCATACAAATCAACTTGTGCGTTAGAATAGGAGTGATTTAGGCCAAAAGAATTTACCCACTTTGATACAGACGACTTGGCTGAATAATTAGATTTTAAAAAAGGAGCAAGCGACACTGATATAAGCGTTTCAGTTTTAACAACAGCAAATGAATGATTGTTTGTTGAAGTAGCATATAAATTGTCTAAAGCAGCATGTTGACTACTAATTAACTCTCTAACCTTGGATTGCATTTGCAATGTGTCATTCTCGCTAACACTTACAGCGGTTGTATGGTCTAATTTAAGTTCCCACGATTCGCAATATCCATTTAATGTATACAAGCTCATAAGCATTACAGATAAATTCAACAATTTGTTGTTCATTCGCTCTCCAATAAGCCACATTCATTTATGTAAAATAAAATTTTTAGACCTTAGGGTCTGTTCTTTTTATAGGTTGAAGAAAATTGCATCCTGAAATACGTTTGAATCTTAAATTATAAAATTGAAATTTAACTATAGTCGTAAAAAATGCTAAATGAAAAATACCTATTTAAAAATAGCTGTATAAACTTATCAAGCAGAGGTATCACCGCGCCAGCTAAATTCACTATTTTAACTCGCTAAAGCTAGTTATAGGTAGTTGAGCATTGGAACGTTCCTAATAATAGTTTGTGATCTTCTTGGTGCTATGTGTAGAATCGATAGCAACTTGTTAATGGAGTGAAAACCACGTGAGTGAAATAAATACAAACGAACATTTTGAAACAAATGAGCAGCAGCAAAATAAAAACTATCTGCCCGCTTTAACGGCGATGACCACCCTGTTTTTTTTATGGGGATTTATAACGGTTTTAAATGATGTGTTAATTCCACGTTTGAAAGGCGTTTTTGATTTAACTTATACCGAAGCAATGCTGGTACAGTTTTGTTTTTTTGGTGCTTATTTTATTGTTTCTTTACCTGCTGGCTTATTAGTTAAAAACTTTGGCTATAAAAATGGTGTTTTATCGGGCTTGGTAGTTGCTTCAATAGGGTGCTTATTGTTTTACCCTGCGGTTGTTGTACATGAATATTGGCTATTTTTAACAGCTTTGTTTGTACTTGCTGGTGGCATTACCGTATTACAGGTTTCGGCAAACCCTTATGTTGCCGCGCTTGGGCCAGAAAAAACTGCTTCTTCGCGTTTAAATTTAGCTCAAGCATTGAATGCATTGGGTACTACAGTAGGCCCGTATGTTGGAGGTATTCTTTTCTTTGGTGCTGCCGGGTCTTTAACCGCCGGTGCTGCATCAGCAGAGTCGGTTAAGATTCCATATTTAATGCTCGCCGCTGCATTATTAACCATTGCTGTTGTATTCGCATTTTTAAAATTGCCTGAAATAAAAGCCCACAAAGAGCAAAACGACTGTAAAGCGAAGGATCATTCGTTAACTAAAGCGCCTCATCTTATTATGGGTGTTGTTGGTATATTTTGTTATGTAGGTGGTGAGGTTGCTATTGGTAGCTTTTTAGTTAACTTTTTTGGTGAAGCACATATCGCAGGGTTAGAAGAGCATGCAGCTTCAGCACTGATTGCGTATTATTGGGGTGGGGCAATGGTCGGTCGCTTTATCGGTTCAGCTTTGATGCAAAAAGTTGCGCCATCTAAAGTACTAGCCTTTAATGGGTTTGCAGTTATAGCATTGCTGTTAATCACTATATTTACGCAAGGAAGTGTTGCTTTGTACAGCGTGCTTGCGATTGGTTTATTTAACTCAATCATGTTTCCAACCATATTCTCTCTGGCGATTGAAGGTTTGGGTTCTCAAACAAGTAAAGGTTCTGGTTGGTTATGTTTGGCTATCGTAGGCGGTGCACTGATCCCATTACTACAAGGGTTTGTAGCAGATACTGTGAGTATTCAAGATAGTTTCTTTGTACCTGTTATCTGTTATGTTTTCATAGCATGGTACGGCCTTAATGTTGTTAAATTATCAAATAGATGGCAACAGCTAGTGAGTAAATAATAGTTCATAGAGTACATCGTTTTTATAAATGCACTTACTTAGGTAAGTGCATTTTTTATTTACTGTATTTATAAAGTTAATTATTGAACCGAGACAATTAATGCTGGAAAGCATTAAATAACCTGCCAATGAAAATCACTGAATACGTATTCAAAACTAAAATAATGAAAAGCTCTAGGAACGTTCCAATATTTGCTTTGCATGAATAATTGATAATTTCTACTACACTGAAATAACAATACTTAAGTGAAATTGTTAACTATTATATTTACCTAACCTGAACTCTGGTTAAGAGATGTAATAATGTATCGATATTACATTACAAATATATTTATTAGTCTCCAGCCGAAGACTTTTAGCGATAACAAGGCGAATTTACGCGTCAATAGCTAGCCTATTGCAAGTAAATTCAACGCAGTTAGCGTTGAAAGTAGCCGCTGGAGATAGATTTATTATCCAGAGTTCAGGTTACCTAACATGCTTATTCATTCATATTAAATAAATGATAAGCAGTACTAAATACTTATTTTTGTTGTTAATAGCGTGACAAATAGCGATTAAGTGAGACAAATTCACTGTTATTTGTTAAAACTAAGATGCTAATAAAGAAAAATAAATAGGCTCCCTATGCAAAGCTCCCTAAAGTTTACAACCAAAGTTACTATTGCTGCATCGATTGTTTTAGTGCTGGTACTTGGTTTGTTTACTATCAATAATTTTATTTCAATGCGGACCCAAACCCAGCAGCAATTATCAGCAGTGTTGCAAGAAAGCTCTCAATCGGTGTCACAAAATATTGCTAACTGGCTTAATAATAAACTGGCGATTGTTGTTTCCGTTGCCAAAACTCACCAACAAGCAGACAGTGAAGCTGTAACCTTGAGTCAACTGAACACCGCTGAAATGGCTGGTAGTTTTAAAAATACTTATATAGGTAAGCCTGATGGTACATTTGTACTAAACGATCAAAGTATCGTTCTCCCTGCGGATTATGATGCCACTAAGCGCCCTTGGTATAAGTTAGTCGAAAATAAAACTAACACTGCATTTACTACACCTTATATAGATGTAACAACGAATGAGCTTACAATATCGGCTGTTGCACCAATCACCATCAATGGTTCATTTAATGGTGTAGCAGGCGCGGATATTGACATGAAAACAATTACTAAAATTGTAAATGAGATTGATTTTTTAGGGTTTGGTTATGGCTTTTTACTTGATAGTAATGGTCGGATTTTAAGTCATCCAAATACTAAATTGAACGATCAAAATATGGATAAATTGTTTTCTAAAAACCTTCCTTTAGAATCTCAATTTGTCGAAGTTGACATTAATGGCGATGACTTTCTTGTTTCTTTTACCAAAATTAAGGGAATTGAGAATGTTAATTGGTATCTAGGTGTTGTAATTAATAAAGAGATTGCGTATTCCTCTGTTGCATCATTTCGCAATATGGCTGCAATCTATATGGTTTTAGGCGTGTTTGCTATTGTTCTTATGATGCAGTATTCACTGCGTTACTTAATGCGCCCAATGCGAAGATTAAATGATGCTATTAAAGATATTGCTCAAGGTGAAGGTGATTTAACACGCCGCTTAGAAATAGAAAACGACGATGAATTTGGCGAGCTATCAGCCTATTTCAACGCATTTATTGATAAAATACATACTTCAATTGATCAAGTTAAAACCACAACAGTGCAACTAGAGCGCTCTGTTGAAAGCCTTGTAGAACAAACAGAATCAACCTTGAATATGTATAGCGATCAAACTAAACGAACAGATAGTGTTGCAACTGCAATTAACCAACTTTCATCCAGTGCTGTTGAAATATCTAATAGTGCAAGGCATGCCTCTAGCCTCGCTACTGATGCAAACGCGCAATCGGTGCAAAGCCAAAAATCGTTAAACGAAAATATAGCGGCAATTAACTCACTCTCTACCAATATGGAAAAAGCCCAAACAACTATTAACAGTGTTGCCAAACACTCTGCCAGTATCGAACAAGTGCTTGAGGTAATAAAAGGTGTGAGTGAGCAAACCAATTTACTCGCATTAAATGCAGCAATAGAAGCCGCGCGAGCAGGAGAGGCTGGCCGAGGTTTTGCTGTTGTTGCGGATGAAGTGAGACAGCTTGCTCATCGAACGCAGCAGTCTACAAAAGAAATTGAAGACACCGTAGTTCAATTACAAAAAGGTTCTGAGAGCGCTGTAAATGTTATGAAAGCAAGTCTACTCGAGAGTGACAACAGCGTAAAACAGGCTCATGTTGCTGGCGATAAAATGGCTGATGTAACTAAAGCAATTGAGTCAATTGATAATGTTAATCATAGCGTTGCCAACGCAACAACAGAGCAAAATCATGTAATTCAATCACTTGATAGTGATATTCATAATATAAGTGAGTTGTCACAACAAGGCCAAAGTAATCTTAATAACACGTTAGAGGAATGCACTCGGTTAAAATTACAATTTGATGATCTTGAGAAGATGGTTCTTCGCTTTAAAGTATAACTGATAAGAATTACAGACAGTAATGCCAAAATTTGATAAAAAAGCTAGTTGGTTAAATTTAATCAATATTGAAAATGTCTATAGCGCGGAGAATCAACGACGCGCTTTCACTTTTTTTACCATGATATTCGTGGCTTTAATTCTAATCACTACGTTAGTTGTTTCAAATTATGATGTTTATCCTATATTTTTAACCGTTACGCTTATAGTGTCTGACATTAGCTTATTGATATTTGCCTTGTATTTTTCTAAAACAGGGCGTTTCAACACAATCGCAGTAATAGTGTTAACCATTATATGTGTTTTATGTTTAGCGCTGGTTTATACCGGTGGAAAAGAAAATACAGCGCTTTACTGGGTAATGTTTTACCCCGTTGTAGCATTCTCTACGTTGGGTTATCGATTAGGTTTTGTCCTAGTATCACTTTTGTTATTTTTTACCTCCTTATTACTTTTCGGGCCGAGTATTGGTCAAGTTGAATACCCTGTTACCGAAAAAGGACGATTTGTTGCGGCGTTTTCGCTTGTTTTTCTATTTAGCTTGATAGGTGAGTACTTCAGAAATAAGAGCCACTTAGAAATAGCTCGTATGACCTTGTCACAAAAACAAGATGCTCATACCGATCAGTTAACAGGTTTAGCTAATAGGCGTTTTATATTAAGCCACTTTTTACCACTTACTAACGCCAACCCTGCTAAGTATTTACCGTTAAGTATATTATTAATCGACTTAGACCATTTTAAAGTTATTAATGATACCTACGGTCATAATATTGGTGATAACGTCTTGGTTGATTTTGCTACTTTACTTGAAGAGCAATTAAGAGTGCATGATATTAAAGTACGCTACGGTGGCGAGGAGTTCATGGTCATTTTACCTGAAACAGCACTTTCAACAGCTGTAACGATAGCCGATACTTTATTAAAGCAAGTCGATAATAAAGCGTTTATTTATGAAAATATAAAAATTGATCTCACATGTAGCATCGGCATCTCAGAGGTTAAGCATATTGAACAGTTTAATGAAGGGATTAAGCTTGCTGATGACAGGCTCTACAATGCTAAGCACAGTGGCCGTAATCGTGTGGTATATTCTGGAAGTGATTTTTTATAATGTCTGATACAGCAAAGCTTATTTATGTTTATGACCCTATGTGTAGTTGGTGCTGGGGTTTTACACCTGCTTGGCAGCAATTAAAGCAAGCTCTTGACGGTATTGTAACTATTGAATACCGTGTTGGTGGCTTGGCCCCTGATAGTTCAGAACCAATGCCAGAGCAAATGCAGCATATGTTACAAAATACATGGCATACAATAAGTAACAAACTCGGTACCAAATTTAACTTTGACTTTTGGCTCACATGCCAGCCTAGGCGTTCAACTTACCCTGCTTGCAGAGCTGCTTTACTTGCGCGTAAAGTTAAAAAAGAATCACAAATGATTGAAGCGATTCAACATGCTTATTACCTTCAAGCACGTAATCCCTCAAACAAAAGTGTGTTGGCTGAAATAGCTCAAGAATTAGGCATAGCGAGTCAGGAAGATTTTGAACAACAGTTAAACTCAACCGTTTTAGATCAAGAGTTAATGACAGAGATAGCTCAGGTTAGAACGTTACCTATTCAAGGCTTTCCTTCATTAATTTTAATTGCACACGGCAGCGTATACCCTATTCCTATTGATTACACGCACTGGCAACTTACTCACACTACAATTGAGCGTATTGTTAGCCAGGTATAATGCGGCGGATTAGCGCGCTTACTTCTTAGTAACCTAACTTGGTTCTAACTTTGTTTTACGCATATTTATTTTTGGTTGAGTGTCAGTAATACCAATCCGCAATAGGTATAATAATATTTGTTTCTGCAGCTTAAGTTGTGCACCTTAAATTTATATATAAATTTCAATTGCTTAAAATTATAATTTCGCCTTAGTTGTATTATTTGTTACAGCTGTAACAAAAAAGACTTTTTCAAGCAACACTCTTGTCATCTTTAATCTCTAAACTCTCGCTCATTAAAACAAACCAATAGTAATTAACGAGTAAGGTGTATGCGATGATAGGCGTTAAACCATTGATTCTTGCAGGTATTGTAGCAGCAACTGCCACAGTACAAGCTAATGAGCTTAATACGGTAATTAACAAAAGCAGTGAAATTAATAAATCAGCTGCGCAATCACAAACAAAAATAGACAAGATTGCAGACTCTATGCAAGGTCGTCTTCAGCAATTTACAGCACTAAACAAAGAGATCGACGGTTTAGCTGTATACAATGCACAGCTGACCAAACAACTCAATAATCAGATTACTGAAATGGAAGACTTAAATGCTTCTATGGATAAAGTATCTGTGATTGAACGTCAAATTACACCATTAATGATCCGCATGATTACGGGTCTTGAGCAATTTGTATCGCTTGATGTGCCTTTCTTAAAAGATGAACGTGCAAAACGAATTACATCACTAAAAGGCATGATGGACCGTGCAGACATCAACTCAAGTGAAAAATTCCGCCGCCTTTTAGAAGCTTACCAAGTTGAAGTGGATTACGGTCGTACCATTGAAGCCTACACAGCGCTACTCAGTGTAGAAGGCCAAGAGCGCGAAGTTGATTTTTTACGTATCGGTCGTTTAGAGCTTATCTATTTAACGCGTGACGGTAAAAAAGCAGGCAGTTGGGATCAACAAACAAAGTCATTTGTTGCGCTACCAGATTCAACAATTAGCCAAATCAGTAAAGGCTTACGCATTGCGCGTAAGCAACTTGCCCCAGATATGTTAACACTACCAGTACACGCGGCTGAATAAGAGGTTTTTGACGATGAAATTACTTACCAAAATGACAAAAATGGCCGCACTTGTAACAGGCTTAGGCTTTGCTGCAAGCAGCATGGCAGCAGAACCAATGGATTTAGATGCGTTATTAAAAACCTTAGAGCAAGGTAAATCAGCGCAATCTGCACAAAATCAGCAACGTGAACAAGAATTTAAATCACGCCAAAACGAACAAGTGCAAATGCTTCAAGACACGCAGGCCAAACGTAATCAAATGCTTGCACAGTCTGAGCGCCTTGAAACACAGTTTGAAGAAAACGAAGTTAAGCTTGCTAATTTAACAGACACATTATCAAACCGTATGGGTTCACTAAAAGAATTGTTTGGTGTTCTGCAACAAGTTGCAGGGGACTCAAGCAATAAATTTATGACCTCGGTTGTATCTGCCCAAATTCAAGATCGCAGCAAATTTATGGATGAGCTTGCGGTTAAGATGGGTTCAACCTCAAACCTTGCTTCAATCGAAGATATTGAACAAGTATGGTACGAGCTTCAACGTGAAATGACAGAGCAGGGTAAAGTTTCTCGCTTTACAACAGACGTTATCGTAGAAGGCGGTGCTAAAGCACAACAAGAAGTTGTACGAGTAGGTGCATTTAACCTTATTTCTAACGGCAAATACTTAGAATATAACGCAGCTACAAATACGATTAGCCAACTTACTCGTCAGCCAGTGTCGCGTTTTACTGCTACGGCGCAAGATTTACAGAGTGCTGATTCAGGTGTTGTACAATTTGCACTTGACCCAACAGGTGGTTCTATCCTTGGCTTATTAGTACAAGCACCTGATACGCAAGAACGCGTTCACCAAGGTGGTACAGTCGGGTACGTTATTTTAGGTGTAGGTGTTATTGCCTTACTAATTGCGATTGAACGATTCTTATCACTGATGCTAATTGGCGGTAAAGTTCGTCGTCAACTTAAAGACACCGTCGCACGTGATGACAATCCACTAGGGCGTGTAATGAAAGTTAAAGACCAGTACCCTGATGTTGCTTACGATACACTTGAGCTTAAATTAAGCGAAGCTATTTTACGTGAAATGCCTAAAATTACACGTAACCTAACGCTGATTAAAATTATCTCGGTAGTTGCTCCATTACTTGGTCTACTTGGTACAGTAACCGGTATGATCAACACCTTCCAAGCAATCACTTTATTTGGTACTGGTGACCCTAAACTAATGGCGGGCGGTATTTCACAAGCACTTGTAACAACAGTACTGGGTCTTGTTGTAGCAATTCCAACCGTATTTTTATACACCTTGCTTAACACTCGCGCTAAAAACATCTTGTTAATTATCCAAGAGCAAAGCGCAGGCATCATTGCTGAGCGTAGCGAGAAGGGAGCATAAACCATGGTGCAGTTGATTGATTCAATCAATGCTATCCGTGATTTTCTCGACACTGGTGGCCAAGTTCTCTTGGTCATCGGAGTGTTAATCTTCGCGATGTGGTTATTGATACTCGAGCGATTTATATTTTTCTTTCAAGGTTACAAGCAATACAAACGCGATGTTAAAGCGACTTGGCATAACCGCAGTGAGCGTAACAGCTGGAATGCAGAGCAAATTCGTCAAGCGATGATCTCACGCGCAGGAATGCAGCTTAACACCAACTTAGCGTTAATTAATGTGATGGTTGCACTTTGCCCGTTACTTGGTCTACTTGGCACAGTAACAGGCATGATAGAAGTTTTTGATGTAATGGCAGTGACAGGCACAGGCAGTGCTCGTTCAATGGCATCTGGAGTGTCAAAAGCAACTATCCCGACAATGGCGGGAATGGTTGGTGCGCTCTCTGGTGTATTTGCCTCTACATTTTTGCAACGCCGAGCGAAGCGCGAAGTAGAGCTACTTGAAGATAATATGGTTTTAGACCACTAATAAAATTTTTGTAAAGCAGCCAAGCGCTGCTTTGCCAAGGAGTAAAAAATGAGAGCCCCATTAGGTAATTTATTACAAGAAGACGAAGCAGAAGAAATTAACATGACGCCAATGCTAGACGTTGTTTTTATCATGCTTATCTTCTTCATTGTGACAGCTTCGTTTGTTAAAGAAGCGGGTATTGATGTGAACCGCCCTGAAGCAGCAACAGCTGTTAAAAAAGAACGCGCAAATATTTTAGTAGCTATTTCTGATACGGGTGAGATTTGGATAAATAAACGTAAAGTAGACGAGCGTGCAGTACAAGCAAATATAGAACGCTTAAAAGCAGAAAACCCACAAGGTAGTGTGGTTATTCAAGCAGATAAAAAAGCCACCACCGAAGTATTGATTAAAGTGATGGATGCATCACGTGCTGCTGGTGCGTTTGACGTTTCAATTGCTGCGCAAGAAGCGTGATAAGGAACTGATATGTTGCGATATTTAGTTGCATTAGTGATTGCAGGTGTTGTTACTTTTTTACTGTTTTTAGGTATGCAAGCATTGATAACGGGTGGTGAAGGCGCTATGAGCGAGCCAGCTAAAGGGAATGTACTTGATTTTGTTCGTTTAAAAAAAGAAGAAACGGTACAAAAGAAAGAGCGTAAACCACAAAAGCCACCAAAGCCGAAAGAGCCGCCTCCGCCAATGGATTCACCGCAAATGCAAAACAGTGATCCTAACGCGAGTGCATCAAACTTTGATTTTGGTGCCAATGTCGAGACCGACGTAAATCTTGCAGGTGGTTTAGCACTTGAATCCAGTGATGGCGAATATTTACCGATTGTAAAAGTGGCGCCTGTTTATCCTAGAAGAGCCCTATCAAGAGGCATAGAAGGGTATGTCATTGTTGAATTTACTGTAACGAAACAAGGCACCGTTCGCGACCCACAAGTTATTAGAGCAGAGCCTGAGTCATTGTTTGACCGAGCAGCGATGGATGCAGCTCTTAAGTTTAAATACAAACCACGCGTAGTAAACGGAGAAGCCGTTGAAGTTGCGGGTGTACAGAACAAAATCTCATTCCAAATAAACGGATAGAGTAGCGAGGCGATTATGAAACCATTAAAAATTGCACTGATTTGTGCCACAGCATTCACCACCAGCGTAGCGTTGCCAACAGTTGTTAGCTTTATACCTGGTGTAAACATCGCGACAGCCTATGCGGCAGAGCAAAAAACTAAGCGTGTACCAGCACTGCGTGAAAAAGTATACAGCCAGCTAGCACGTGCGCAAAAGTTAGCTGATGACGGAGATGCAAAAGCAGGGTTAGAAGCGCTTAATAGCATTAAAGAACGTTCATCAAGTATGAATGACTATGAAATAGCCATGATGCATAACTTTTATGGTTTTATTTATTACAACGAGAACGATTTAGCGAAAGCAATTGCTTCATTTGAGAATGTTGTTAATGCAGAGGCTATCCCTGAGACATTACGGTTAAGCACGACTTTCAGTTTAGCGCAGTTGGCAATGGCCAATGGTGATTACGACAAGGTTATCTCATTTTTAAATGATTGGGATAACATTAACACTAAGCCAAAAACTGATGCATATTATGTGCTTAAGGCCCAAGCTTTTTATCAAATGAAAGATTATAGCAAAGGCATTAACAGCATTAATCAAGCAATTGCTCAGGCTGATAGTGAGGGTAAAGAACCTAAAGAAAACTGGTTAGTCTTGCAACGCGCAATGTACTATTCACTAAATCAACCACAAAAAGTAGTTGATGTTCTTGAGCGCATGGTAAAACTTTACAATAAGCCTGAGTACTGGGTACAGCTAGGTGGTATGTACGGTGAAACGGGTGCTGAGAAAAAACAGTTGGCTGTTTTAGAAGCGGCTTACCAGCAGGGCTTTTTAAACTCTAAGTCAGGGTTAACCCAGCTTTCACAAGTGTATATGTATAATGGGCTTTCTTATAAAGCAGCCGATGTGATGCAACAAGCTATGGCGTCGGGTGTAGTTGAAAAAACAGCTAAAAATTATGCCTTTATTGCTGAAGCAATGGTACAAGCGAAAGAAGATGAAAAATCTGCACAATTTTTCGCAAAAGCCGCTGATTTATCAACTCACGGTAAGTATGACCAGCGATTAGCAGAAGTGCTAATTAATACGCAGAATTACAATAAAGCGGCCGATGCTGCACGTGCAGCATTAGACAAAGGCGGGTTAGACTTTGAATCAAACGCGTATGTTGCATTGGGTATGGCACAATATAATTTAAAGAATTTTGATGCGTCTATTTTAGCATTTGAGCAAGCTGAAAAGCATAAAAAATCACAACGTTTAGCGACACAATGGATCAAGTACGTTAAAAACGAAAAAGTCCATGCAGAGACACTTCGCACCGCTTTACTTTAAGTAATTGCATACGCGTTTACTGACCAATTTATAATCGCAACACCAAAGCCGCCTTCGGGCGGTTTTTTTCGTTTCTATAAGCTTAAGTTATTGTAATCAAATAACTTAGATTGTCATTTTATGTTTATTAAAGTGTAACCTCCCTGTCATACAGCTCCCGTAAGGTAGTCACGTTGAAAAACTCAAGTGACCTTAAAGCATGTCAATCGTGTTTTAAGCTGACTTGGGTTTTTATTTAAATGCACTAACAAAATAATTAAATATCTTAACGGAGTGAACAATGAAATTATCTGACTTATTTAAAGTTAGTTTAGTAGCAGCAGCGGTTTCTTTAGCAGGTTGTGGTGGTGACTTAGTCGTAAAAGAAGGCGACGCTAATACAACAGTTAATGAAGGCGACACTATTAATAATAATTATGAAAATGGTGGCGACAATGGTGGTGATAATGGCGGCGACGATTCAAGCCGCGATGATTCACAAAATGCTACAACTGGTTTCCCTACCGATATTGATAATGCATTAGTTCAAGGTTTAGCGACTGATGTTTCAAGCTCTTTCCCACAAATTACTGACAAGCCAGTTTATAAATTAGCTGCTGATACTGTATTTACAGCAGATGTTTCGCTTACAAACGATGCGCATTGGATATTACAAGGGCGTACAGCGGTTGGTAATGACCGTGCTGACAATACCGTTCTTTATATTCAACAAGGTACTACACTAATTGGCGAAACAGGCGATGATTTCCTTGTTGTACGTCGTGGTTCTCAAATTGAATCAGTAGGTACTGTTTCTCAACCTATCACAATGACATCAATTCAAGATGTAACGGGTGCTGAAACAGGCATTGGCCAATGGGGCGGTTTAGTTCTTTTAGGTAATGCACCAGCGAACTCGTGTGGTGACCAAAAAGGTGAAACAACAACTGAAGAGCTTGCAGGTTGTGGTGTTCCAGCTGAAGGTGATGCTGGCTTGTTCGGTGGTGAAGACGAAGCTGATAATTCAGGTACTATCAAGTACGTTGTTGTTAAACAAGCAGGTAAAACGCTTGGCAATGGTGATGAATTAAACGGTATTACGTTTGGTGGTGTTGGCTCTGCAACGACTGTAGAGTACATCCAGGTTCATGAAAACCTTGACGATGGCATCGAGTTTTTTGGTGGCACAGTGAATGTTAGCAATGTTGTTTTAACTAGCATTGGTGATGACTCATTAGATTGGTCATTTGGTTGGACAGGTAAAGCAACTAATGTATACATTCAACAAGCTGCTAACCTTGGCGATAATGCAATTGAAGCAGATAACTCAGAGTTTGATTCAGAAGCATCACCGCTTACAAATCCTACTATCGAGAATGTAACTATTGTTGGTGCAGAAGGTAATAACGGTATCCGCTTACGTGCAGGTACAGCAGGTGTTTTAAAAAATGTATTTGTTACAGGTCCTGCTACATATGAAAATTGTTTACGTGTAGGTTCAGACTCTGTACCTCGTGCAGAAGATGGTTCTTTAACTATCACTAACTCAATTGTTGCGTGTCAAACGCCGGCTAACAACTTTGGTAGCGAAACAATTAACGGCGGTACAGTTCAAGCTTGGTTTGAAGGCCAAGATGACAACCAAACACTGACACCAGCGCAGCTTATGTTAGACGATAACGGCTACATGCCATTAGTGGGTTCTCCACTTGTTGCTGGCACACAAATTGGTGCGTTTAATACATCTAATAACTGGATGGAAGGCTGGACTGTTGCAATCAACGGCGGTTTCCCTACAGATATAGCTAATGCACAAGAGCAAGGTTTTGCAACAGATGTATCAAGCGAGTTCCCACAAATTACCGATAAACCAGTGTATCGCCTAACTGAAGATACTGAGTTTAACGCCGATGTTACCCTAACAAATGACGTACACTGGATCTTAAACGGCCGAACTGCTGTAGGCGGCGATAGAACAAATAGTGCAACATTATATGTTCAAGCGGGTACAACGTTAATTGGTGAATCAGGTGATGACTTCTTAGTAGTACGCCGTGGTTCACAAATCAATGCAAATGGTACTGCAACAGCACCAATCACCATGACATCTATTCAAGATGTAACAGGTGCAGAAACAAATATTGGCCAATGGGGTGGCGTAGTATTACTTGGTAATGCACCAGCTAACTCATGTGGTGATCAAAAAGGTGAAACGACCACTGCAGAGCTAGAAGGGTGTGGTGTACCAGCTGAAGGTGATGCTGGATTATTTGGTGGTACAGACTCAGAAGATAACTCAGGTGTTATCCGTTATGTAGTTGTTAAACATGCTGGTAAGACATTGGGTAATGGTGATGAACTAAACGGTATTTCGTTCGCTGGTGTAGGTTCAAATACTAAGGTTGAATATATTCAAGTTCACCAAAACCTTGATGATGGTATTGAGTTCTTCGGCGGTACAGTAAATGTGCGTAATGTTGTATTAACAGATATCGGTGATGACTCTTTCGATTGGTCATTTGGTTGGACTGGTCGCGCTCAAAACGTTTACATTCAGCAAAGTGCTGCGGGTGGTGATAACGCGTTTGAAGCAGATAACTCTGAGTTTGATTCAAATGCCACACCACTCACTAAGCCGCTTGTATCAAATGTAACAGTAGTAGGTGCTGATGGCGTTAACGGTGTTCGTTTACGTGCAGGTACAGCCGGTGTGTTACGTAATGTAGTAATTACGGGTCCTGATGGTTACAAAAACTGTTTACGTGTTGGCTCAGACTCAGCTGCAAATGCAGAATCAGGTGAGCTATCAATTGAAAACTCGGTAGTTGCATGTAACACAGACAATAACTTTGGTGACGAAGCAATTGGTTCTGGGAATGTTCAATCATGGTTCGAAGGTCAAACAGGTAACCAGACGCTAACATCTGCAACATTAAACCTTGCGACTGACGGTTTTACGCCAAAATCAGGTTCTCCACTGCTTGGTGCCGGTGTAGATGCATCTGACCTTGACCCGTTCTTTACCAAAACAGATTACATTGGTGCGTTTGACGGTGATAACAATTGGATGGACGGCTGGACTGTTGCTGTAACGCCTAACTTCCCGCAATCAGTAACCAATGCACTTGAGCAAGGTTTAGCAACGGATGTATCGGCAAGCTTCCCGCAACTGACTGATAAGCCAGTATATCAACTTAACCAAGATGTGGTCTTCACGTCTGATGTTACATTAACAAATGATGCACACTGGATTCTAAAAGGTCGTACTGCTGTTGGTGGTGACCGTGTTGATAGCGCAACTCTATACGTTCAGTTTGGCACAACGTTAATTGGTGAATCAGGTGATGACTTCTTAGTTGTTCGTCGTGGTTCCCAAATTGAAGCAGTGGGTACAGCTTCTCAGCCTATCGTTATGACATCAATTCAAGATGTAACGGGCGGCGAAACAGATATCGGTCAATGGGGTGGTTTAGTATTACTAGGTAATGCACCTGCTAACTCTTGTGGTGACCAAAAAGGTGAAACAACGGATACTGAACTTCTAGAGTGTGGAGTACCAGCTGAAGGTGATGCCGGCTTATTTGGTGGTAACGAGCCTGAAGATAACTCAGGTACATTAAAATATGTTGTTGTTAAGCAAGCAGGTAAAACACTGGGTAATGGTGATGAACTAAATGGTATTACTATTGCGGGTGTAGGTAGTCAAACAGAGCTTGATTACATCCATGTACATGAAAATCTTGATGATGGTGTTGAGTTCTTCGGTGGTACTGCAAGCATTAGTCACTTAGTACTAACTAATATTGGTGATGACTCATTAGATTGGTCTTTTGGTTGGACAGGTAATGCGCAATACGTCCTAATTAAACAAGACTCAACAAATGGTGATAACGCTATTGAAGCTGACAACTCTGAGTTTGATTCAGATGCGTCGCCGTTAACTACTCCTACCATTTCAAATGTAACAATTATTGGTGCTGACGGTGTAAATGGTGTTCGTCTTCGTGCAGGTACAGCGGGTGTTATCAAAAACCTAGTTGTTACAGGACCTGATGGATACAGCAACTGTTTACGAGTAGGTTCTGACTCTGTGCCACGCGCAGAAGATGGTTCACTTAACATCAGTCATTCAGTAGTAGCATGTACAGCGGCGAATAACTTCTCTGATGAGGCAATTGCAGATGGCAATGTTGAGTCTTGGTTTAGTGCGCAAGATGGTAACTCTGTAATGGAAGCTGCAATGCTTGGTTTAAGTGACAATGGATATATGCCAACGGCTGAATCAGCGCTACTTGGCGCAGGTTTTGACTCATCAAGCCTTAATAGCTTCTTTGATAAGGTCGATTACGTCGGTGCAATGGATGCACAAAATGACTGGACAGCAGGTTGGGTAAAAGTAGGTCTTGAATAACCCTCTTTTTTATCCCGGGCGAGAGCATGCTCTCGCCCAGCTTCTAGTTCATGTTTCGGAGTATAATAATGAATTCTTTTAACCTCTCTAAACTTGGTCGTTCAAAGCTAAATCAAGCAGTTGTTGCTGCTATTTTAGGTTTGTCTATCCACTCAGCTCACGCAGAGCAGGAATCAGACCAAGCAATAGAAGAAGTGGTCGCAGTTGGTCAACGTTTAAAAGGAAGTGCGGGTGCTGTACTTCAAGAGCGTCAAAACCAAGCGTTTGTTGCGGACATTATGGGGGCTGATCAAATCTCACGTACGGGTGATGGTGATGCCGCTGCTGCACTACGCCGTGTAACAGGTTTGACACTTGTTGATGGCAAGTTTATTTACGTACGCGGTTTGGGTGAGCGTTACTCAAGTACGCAGTTAAATGGTATGTATGTTCCCAGCCCGGATCCAACTCGCTCGGTTGTACCATTAGACTTATTTCCAGCAGACATTATTGAAAGTCTAAGTGTACAAAAATCATTTTCACCGGATATGCCTGCGCATTTTGGTGGTGGTAATGTCAATATCAGAACCAAGTCAATTCCAAGTGATTTCTTGTTTAAAGTTGAAGTAGGCACCTCTTACGATACAAATAACAGTGAAACAGGTTATTTTTATGAAGGTGGTGACGATGATTGGATGGGTCGTGACGATGGAACTCGTGGATTACCTCAACAGTTTAAAAATGCCTTCGCAGCTGATGGTATAGAGGGTAATTTAGACACCACTTTAGAAGAGCGTAAAGCGTTGATGTCTTCGCTTGACTGGAATATTGGACCAACAGAGAAAGATGTACCGCCTGAAATCGATTTTTCAATTTCACTGGGTGATCGCTTTGATAGTGATTTAGGTACGTTTGGTGTACTTGCTGCTGTATCTTATGAAAATGAGTGGGAAGTAAGCAAAGAGGAAAACGGCACAAATCTAGGTAGTTTAGGCTGTGAAGATAAGTGCTTTGCGCAATATTATGACGGTACATCTACTGAACAAAATGTTCGCTGGAGTGGAACGTTAAATCTAGGGTATGAGTTTAGTTCTAATCATAAAGTTGAACTAACTAATATTGCTTTACATGATATGCGTGACCGTGTTCGTGATCGTAACTTCTATGATGCCAATGAAACTGAAGATGGTGTACGTGACTTACGTCGGGTTGACGTGGTGTATGAAGAGCGAGAAATGTTTGCTAGCCAGCTAAAAGGCACGCATAACTTTGCCGAGTATAATAACTTATTCGTTGATTGGTATGCCGGCACCAGCCGTGCAAACCGAAATGCGCCAGGTATGGTAGATGCTGTTTTTCAACGTAATTACGATGATGGTGTATATGTATCAGAGCAGCTGCAAGATGTTTCAGCCACTAACTTAAGCCGTGAATTCCAAAACCTGCATGATAAAGTGGATACATGGGGTTGGAATATGGGCATGCCGTTTTATGGTGATGGCTATGAACTTGAGTTAAAAGCCGGTGGAGATTTCTCTGAAAAATCGCGTGATGCTGCAAATACACGCTTTGGTATAACGCACCGTGGTATCGCTGACGAGTATACATTTGGTTCGCGCTTAGATGAAATTTTTGCTAATGATAATATTAACAACGATGATTTCTATGCAAGCTCTACAGGTGCAGGAATTTTTGATGATAGAACAGCTGACGGTGACAAGTATACCGCTGCTAATAAGCTTGATGCTTATTACTTTATGGCTGATTTTTTCTTAGATAACACCTGGCGTTTCACAGGCGGTGTTCGTTGGGAAGATTTTACCCAAGTATCTATCCCATTCAAAGCACACAGCAATCTATTTGATGCAACAACCGATGAAATCGTTGATGTAGCTGTAAAAGATGACGACTTATTCCCGTCATTTGCTGTGACATACATTATGGATGATGAAATGCAGTTCCGCTTAAACTTAAGTGAAACAACAATTCGCCCTGATATGCGTGACGTTAGCTCAACGTATTATGTTGACCCGTTAACGGAGTTTTTAGTTCGCGGTTCGCCTAGTTTACAAAGCTCTAAACTAAAAAATATTGATTTTAGATTCGAGTGGTATATGCAATCGGGTAATAATTTCTCAGTGGCACTTTTTCATAAAGACATTGAGAACCCAATTGAAATGGTTGAACTTGCAGCTGTTGGTGGCGCAGCGCCTCAATTATTAACAGCCAATGCAGAATCCGGCGAACTAACGGGTATAGAGTTTGATTTTTTATCTGACTTTAGCTTTATTGATTCATCACTGGCTAATATATTCGTCTCAGGTAACTTAACTATCTCTGACTCGAAAGTTGATTTAGGAATTGATGACTCAGACGGTGCAGACTCTTTGTTTGAACAACAGCTAAAAGCTGCGTTAGAAGCAGATTCAGTGTCTAACATCGTGACAAATAACGAGCGTCGCTTAGTTGGTCACTCAGAATGGGTAACTAACTTACAAATGGGTTATGACTCTGACGATGGTTTTCATTCAACATCATTAGTGTATAACGTATTTGGCCCGCGTATTATCGTACCAGGTACACGTGGTAATGAAGATGCGCAAGAGCAAGCATTCCATTCATTAGATTTAGTTTATTCTTATTTCCCTAACTTCAATAGTAAAGTGAAGTTTAAAGTAGAAAATATTCTTGGCCAAGATAAAACAATTGAGCAAGAAGGACTTACTTTATGGAAAAAAGAAGAAGGCACCAAATTTAGTGTTTCTTACTCTTACGAGTTTTAAGTTTGTTCCGCCCAGGAAGGCAAATATAAAAAACCTAACTACAATTGCCCTACTTACGTAGGGCTTTTTTTTGCCTTCTCGTTTGTTATGCTAATTTTAACTTAAATACGCCAATTCATAAGGAATTGTTGTGCACACAGTTAGTACAATCAAACTAAGAGAACCAACATTACAGCTAGATAACCCAGAACAACAGTGGCCTAGCATTAAAGATAAAAAAACCTATAAACAAGAGTTAAAACGTTGGCAAATTGAATTACTGCATGTTCAGCAGGCCTATTTTCATCAAGGGCGGCGAGCTATTATTGTTTTAGAGGGGTGGGACGCAGCAGGTAAAGGAGGTGCAATCAGGCGTTTAACTCAGCGTTTAGACCCTAGAGGGTTTAGTGTTTATCCGATAGCTGCGCCAACGCCTCAGGAACAAGGAAAACATTACCTTTATCGCTTTATGACTAAGCTACCAGCTACAGGAACCATTGCCATCTTTGACCGTTCATATTATGGGCGTGTTTTAGTTGAGCGTGTGGAGGGATTTGCGAGTGACGAGCAATGGCAGCGCGCGTATCAAGAGATTAATGAATTCGAACGCTTATTAATAGATGACGATGTACGTATTGTTAAGTTGTTTTTAAATATCAGTAGTGAAGAGCAACTCAAACGCTTTGAAGGTCGTTTGCAAGACCCTTATAAACGCTGGAAATTAACCAGTGAAGATATCCGTAATCGCGAAAAAAGAAGTGAATATGTCACTGCCATAAACGAAATGTTTGCTAATACCGACACTATTGCAGCCCCATGGCATGCTATTGCTGCGCAGTACAAATGGTATGCTCGCATAGAAGTGTTAAAAACGGTGGTTAAGCAATTACGCAAAGGAATAGATATTACACCGCCTAGTTTAGATCCCAATTTAGAGGATATAACCATTGATTGATGTTTAAGTTACAGAATCAATATGAAATATTTTTATGTTCTATGACTATTGCTGGTTTTGCATTTACTGCAATGCTAGATTGAAGTAGCTAAAAATTAAATCTCACGCAATGAATTTTAATTTTTAACGTATTAGGTATTTCTTATGACTCAAACAGTGGAACAAACAATGAAAAAAGTAGGATTAGTCGGTTGGCGGGGCATGGTTGGCTCAGTGTTATTAGAACGTATGCAGCAAGAAAAGGATTTTGCCAATATTGACACCACTTTTTTTACAACCTCACAAGCTGGTCAATTAGGACCTGACATTGCAGGGACAGCTAAACCTTTACTTGATGCTACTAGCATTGAAGAACTTGCTAAAATGGACATTGTAATTACGTGCCAAGGTGGTGATTACACTAAAGCAGTCTACCCACAACTTAGAGAGTCAGGTTGGAATGGCTATTGGATTGATGCAGCTTCAGTTCTGCGCATGAGCGACGATAGCATAATTGTGCTCGATCCAGTTAATAAAGACGTAATCGAGCAAGGCCTTGAACAGGGTGTCAAAACCTACGTAGGTGGTAACTGCACGGTTTCATTAATGTTACTTGCCTTAGGTGGTTTGTTTGAGCAAGACTTGATCGAATGGGTAAGCCCTATGACTTACCAAGCTGCATCAGGTGCAGGCGCTCGCAACATGAAAGAGCTCATTGCTCAAATGGGCTCTATTCACGCAAGTGTTGCTGATAAACTTGCTGACCCGCAAGCTGCCATTTTAGAAATTGATAAGCTGGTAACTGAGCAAATTGCTTCAAGCGATTTACCACAAGATCAATTCGGTGTGCCATTAGCTGGCAGTTTAATTCCGTGGATTGATGTGCCAATGCCATCTGGGCAATCAAAAGAAGAGTGGAAAGCGCAAGTAGAAGCAAATAAAATTTTAGGTTCATCTAAGCAACCAATACCTGTAGATGGTTTATGTGTTCGTATTGGTGCGATGCGTTGTCATTCACAAGCTATGACCATCAAATTACGTGAAGATATCAGCGTTGAAAAAGTAGAAGAGATCTTAGCCTCTCACAACGAGTGGGTTAAAGTCGTACCTAACGAGCGTGATATTACTGCCACTGATTTAACACCTGTAAAAGTAACGGGCACGCTTGATATTCCAATAGGTCGCATCCGTAAACTATCTATGGGGCCAGAATATATTAGTGCGTTCACTGTAGGTGACCAATTACTGTGGGGTGCTGCAGAGCCTTTACGCCGTATGCTACGAATTATTGTTGCTAAAGACTGTTAATTTTTACGAGTTATTGCTGAGGCCAGCTTTTGCTGGTCTTTTTATTACTTTTCCTCAGCTTTTATCATTTTTACATATTTAACCTTTGTATTATTTGCTCAATAGCAACTTAAGCACTATATTTTTAGAAAGTTCTTTAGGTTTTTTTTATGAATATTTCTAAAAAACTGAAGCTCTCTTTTGCTTCAGCAATAGTATTGCCTTTATTCATTATTGCCGTATTAGTCATTACACAAACTCGCCAACAAGCTCATGATAACTTTGCGTTATTAAGTCAGCGTGAAGCAACGCAAATTGACAATGCGATTGTGATGTTTTTTACTGAAATTGCTAAAAACGTCGATTTTCTTGCATCTGATCCTCGTATTCTTCAAGCTCAACAAAATGTGAAAACTCACATGGACGCCACTACCTCTGTTGCCCTTAATCATCTTGAGCAAAGCACTACTGAACAGGAGGTTTTTAAAGCGTTCGATCATTTCGGTCTGACTCACCCTGGATTAGCTTATATTTATATGGGAAATGAACAAGGAGGATACATACAGTGGCCACAGGGTGAAGTTAATGCGCGTTACGACCCACGAGAGCGGCCTTGGTATATAACTGCGGTTCAAGCGAATGGTGAAACCATTCGTACTAACGCCTATTACTGGGCTATAGACGATATGGTAATCGTATCTACTGTCAAGGCGATTAAAGACAATGGCAATATTGTCGGCGTTCAAGGGATGGATGTATCATTAAACGGTCTTACGGATATTATTGCAGATATTAAACTAGGTGAAACTGGTTACTTAATGCTGATCGAAGATAATGGAACTATTTTAGTTGACCCTAAAAATAATGATTACCGATTTAAGCAATTATCCGAGGTTGCTGGTGGTAAGTATCAAGCATTAGCTAATAATAAGTCAGGCCAGTTTGAGCTTACGCTTAATAATACCGATTACCTTGCCAATATATATACATCTCGTAATTTAGGGTGGAAGTTTATTGCGTTAGTTGAAAACTCTGAAGTAATGAGCGCAGCAAATACAATCACCCTTTATATTTTATTTATTAGTGCTGTACTGATCGCTGTTTTTATTTTTATGGCGAGCTATATCGCGAAATTAATTTCTTCGCCTATTGTAGAAGTAAGTGATGGTTTAACTGAAATTTCTCGCGGGGGTGGAGATTTAACGCAACGGCTTTCAATTAAAACAAAAGATGAAACAGCTAAGTTAGCGAATAGTTTTAATTTATTTCTTAATCTTATTGCTGATCTAGTAAAACAGATCAACGAATGTGCACAAAAGGTAAGTGACACATCGTTGCAAACATCATCAGAGGCATCGCAATTAACAAGCTCCACATCACAGCAACAACAGGCCCTTGAAATGGCGGCGACAGCGATAAACGAAATGGCTGCAACTGCGAATGAGGTTTCAGCTAGTTGTGCAAATGCGGCTGACTTAGCCATGCAAACACAAAAAGCCTCTGAGATTGGTCAGTCTGTAATAACAGAAACAGTGCAAAGTGTTGCATCATTAAGTGATGTGATCACAAAGGCAACCTCAGACATTTCACAGTTGGATGCCGAAAGCGAAAACATTATGTCTATTTTAAGCGTAATAAGGGGGATTGCTGAGCAAACTAATTTACTTGCGCTTAACGCCGCTATAGAAGCTGCTCGTGCTGGTGAGCATGGTCGAGGCTTTGCTGTAGTGGCTGATGAAGTGAGGGCATTATCTCAACGTACGTCTGAATCAACAGAGGAAATTGCTGGTCAATTAGATAAATTAAGAACAATGTCAGGCCAGGTTTCAAGTGAGATGAAGAAAAGCTTAGAACGTACTGAAAAAACAGTGGGCTTATCTCAGTCAGCGCAACAGCAGTTTACTGAAATTACTGAATCAATTGTCACTATCAGTGATTTAAATACTCAAATAGCAACAGCTGCCGAGGAGCAGCAACATGTTGCAGAAGACATCAACCGAAATGTAATAGAAATTAAAAACGCAGCGGATGATGTGAGTGAGATTGCCACCAGCACTAGTGAAAATGGTGACAAGCTCAATGTATTATCTGATACGTTGACAGCCCTTGTTGGGAAGTTCAAAGTATAAGGTGATAAATACATATCACCTTATTTTATTACTTCTTGAGGAGTGCCTTTAATTCATCGAGTTGCTGCTTAAGTTCGTTCACTTGCCCTTGAGTTGCAGGTAATGAGTTTGTACCAGCTTTTTCTTCACGGGCGTTACGGTGCTCTTCAGACATCACTTCTAAAATAGCGCCAACCATCATATTTAAAAATACAAATGCAGTTAAAAAGATAAACGTTAGGTAAAAGATCCAGCTCAACTTATAAACCACCATGGTTTCATACATCACATCGGTCCAATCTTCAAAGGTTGCAACTCTGAATAATGTCAGCATCGAGATAGATACATCGCCCCATAGAACAGGGTTTATTTCAGCAAATAGCATACTGCCCATCGCGGCATATATATAGAAGATCACGAACATGAGCAAGGCGATATAACCCATTTGTGGAATCGCTTTTAGTAACGAATTTACCAATAAACGTAACTCAGGGATCATTGAAACTAAACGCAGTACGCGGAATATTCTGAGTAACCGAGCGATAAATATAGTTGAGCCTGCTGCCGGGTATAAACTACCTACTACAATAATAAAGTCAAAAATGTTCCAACCCTTGGAGAAAAAATCTTTAATACCTTTACTGGCAATGTAGCGGATAACGAGTTCAATAAGAAAAAATACAGTGATCCCTATATCCATCCAATGCAAAGCAAGCTCTGCTGTAGGGTGTAAAGAATAAGTGTGAGCGCCTACAGTTAGCGCGGATATCACAATAACGGCAATAACAAATGATTGAAATATTTTACTTTTATCGATACGCTGGAACAGCTCTTGTAACTGCGACAACATCATAATTCGGCCTTAACGGTAATTAATTCAAAACGTGTGCAATATACAGCAAAATCACGTCAGATGAATTATTTTTTCGGCATAAAATGTAAGGAATTTTTAATGGTTTTCAATACACTGAAGTTGTTACTTAGTGTTTTATTTGTACTTTTTTTATCGGGTTGTACATCGGACAGTCGTTATCATGAGATTCAATCAGCGCGATTAAACGAATGTAACTACATGGCCGATAAAGAGTACCATGAATGTGTAAAGCGCCAAGAAAGCGGTTACGACGAATACAAAAATAATAGGGCAAACGAGCAAGCATCTAAAAATGACAAAAACTGAAAAACGACTAGATAATACACTTCGCAAAGTACTGACCATTGCCTGCGAAAATATAAAAGACACGCACCGCTACTTTAGTCACCTTACGCATACGATTAATTTGAAAAAGCCAGAGAATACATTACAAGTTACGTGTTTTTTTATTGATGAGCTCGCACTCACCCAAGCAAAGAGCCAACAGTTATTATCCTCTATTGAGAGAGAGTTAACCGAGCAGCTTCAAATCGTGGGTTTAAAGCCTCAGACAATTAATTTTTTAGCAGTGTAAGGTACTCATGTTATCAAACTTAACTCACAAGAAAAAACAACGTAGCTTATTGTCGCTGGCTTTTGTTTTTTTTATTTTAGGTATTTATCAAGTCACTATGTCACCTAATGGCACTCCTATACCTGTTTTTAGTAATGGGTTTGTCATCGCAATCGCATTTTGGGCTTTTTCTCGTCGTTATAGTGCAAAGTTTATAGAGCAACATTCGCTTGCGAATGCTATTACCAGAGACAACAACCAGCTAATTGTAAAACAGGCACCTATACAAAAAGTATCTGAGGTTGATATTACTCGAATCAGCCAAATTACAATCGCAGACAATTACCTTAGTTGTATACTTGATAACAATGGCCAAGGCTTTGATTTTCAAATAATTGGTAAAGCGTGCGACATTGAGTTGCATTTGGCCTCAATTTTAACAGCGAGTGAACGCGAAGCGATCATTATTAGCCTCGTTTAATTTGGTATAGTTTTCACATACAGTTATAATCTAGCAAAATAGTAAAAGAGATATATTATGGCTGTACCTACTCGTTCTGAAATTTCCCTAGGCACTGAAGTCAACATCGTTTTAAAGCAAGATCAGCGAAGTGGCACATTAACTAACGGCATTGTTTCGCGTTTATTAACTAAATCACCAAATCATCCTCATGGTATTAAAGTGCAGTTAGAAGACGGCCAAGTAGGCCGTGTTAAAGAGATTGTTTCATGAATGAATTTACAGAGTCTGACTTTTGGCGATTAGTCACCGTTGATGACAAAACAGCTGATCCCGAATCGGTTACTCAACGTTTAAAACAGTTACTTGCTGATTTAGATGACGATAGCCTGATTTCGTTTGATAAGCATTTTAGCCTTTGCATGCGTAAAAGTTATACGTGGGAATTATATGGTGCAGCGTTTGTGATGGCAGGGTGTAATGATGAGTATGGTTTTTCAGAGTTTCGGTGCTGGTTAATCTCGCGTGGTGAAAGTGCTTTTAACACAGCAATTGAAAACCCCGACTCTTTGGCTGATTGTACTCCCGTTTATCATTTAAACGAACAGCCATACCCTTACCTAGATGAATACGATCTCATAGCTGGCTTACTCTATGAAGAGCGTAACGAAGATGAGTTACCTTTTGTTCCGTCAGGTCTCGAACAGCCAAAGGGCAAACGTTTTAAAGATAAGCCTAAATTTTTAAAATTAGCTTATCCACGACTGTTTGATAAATACTGGCAGTAACTCTTACTTTATAAACAAGTTAGCTTGTTTTATTTTTATTTTAACGGGTACACCATACTGTAGCAATTGATTATTTAAGTAGGTATTTAATGCATTATTCGAAGATAGCTTTTATCATTGCTTTCGCTTTATTTTCACAATTATGTGATGCTAAAAGTGTACTGCCTAGTAATAAAAGCCAATTTGTTAAACTATTGAATGCCAATTTAGGTAGTTATAAATTAACTACTGGCACGAGTGAGTTATGCGCTAGTGGTGAGCTGCAGTGGATTAACAAAAATAATACTAACCTTGGCTTCAGTTTGGGCAGTGGAATTACTTTTAACGCTTTACATAACGGTACACAAACCAATAAAGTGCCCAATTTTTGTTTAGTCACGACTAAATTTAAATACACCAGTGAAGGTATAACCATGTCCCTTCGCCATGATCGATGTGACAACCCAGAAGACTCACTTGATAGCAGCCAAACATTGCGTTTCTTGGCTGGCAATAAACTACAGTACACTGTTGAAAATACGGATGTTTTATGCAACTTTGAGCAGCAACGTTTATAAGTCACATGTTATTTTAGGTAATGCATGCCAACGAGTTGTGTAGTGGGGTGATAAGTACTCACGTTTCATATGCCATGACTGCGTTTGTTGCTGACTTGCCAATGATAATGTATTGCTGCCGTAACGTTTGTTTATGGTATCTAAGCAGTTCATAAGTTTACTATTATCTCTTGATACAGCAAATAAATCCGGTTGTTGAAATTGTACAGAGCTTAACTCTAACGCCCCCACACCACACTTATAAAATTGTATGCCAGGCTGGTAGAGTTGATCAAATAACTGATTAACAGCGCTGGCTAATACGCAACTATCAGAGCTTGGGGTCGCAAAGTCATAAACCAAAGATTTTTTATAGTAGACTTGTTCGTGTGCAGAGCTTGCAACAAACAATAAAAGCCGTTGAGTGACAGAGCGTTGTTGACGAAGTTTTTTACCAACAGTAACGCAGTGACTGACTAATGCTGTTTTTAGTGCAATCGGATCAGTTAACCGTTTACCAAAGCTGCGAGTCGAAAATATTTCGCGTTTATCTTGACGTACTTCATCCCAGCTCAAACAAGCTACTCCGTTAAGCTCGTTAACAGTGCGCTCAAGTACCACACTAAATTGCCTTTTCATGCGCCGGGGTTCTTGTTGCGCCAAATCAAGTGCTGAATGTATATTCATTAATTTTAATTTTTTTGCAATCCGTTTGCCCACGCCCCATACATCGCTTACATCCATCATTGCGAGTATATGGTTACGGCTGTGTTCGTTATGAATAACAGCTACACCATCAAAACCTGCAAGCTTTTTGGCTGCATGATTCGCAGCCTTAGCAAGCGTTGGAGTTGTCCCAAAGCCAACACCTACAGGCAGTTTAGTTTCTTGCCACACAGTACGACGGATCTGATGGCCATACTGATGCCAATCTCTTATTAAGGGTGTAAAACCGTTAAAGTGTAAAAACGATTCATCAATACTATAAATATGTTGGTTATCACAAAAACGGCTGATCACATTCATCATTTTGTCGCTTAAGTCGGCATAGAGCTCATAGTTAGATGAACGAACAATCACGTTATGCTTAGCAAGTAAGTGTTTTACTTTAAAGTAGGGCTGAAATTTAGGGATATTTAACTTACGGGCAATAGGGCACACGGCACAAATACAGCCATCGTTGTTGGTTAATACAACCACGGGTTTTGTTCTAATTGCGGGGTCAAACACTTTTTCAGCACTGGCATAAAATGACACCGCATCGACTAAGGCATACATTGGTGTAACTCAGGACTTAAACGGTGCAGACGAATTGAGCGCGTGACTACACCTTCTAATTGAAATTCATCATCGGCTGAAAGCTGAACAGGCCCATATGCAGGAGACGCTGACAATAATTGTGCATTTGTTCTATCAAGCAATTTACACACAAATAAGCCATTTAAGTTGGCAACAATCACATCGCCATTTTTGGCGTCTTCAGCTCTGTCAACTAACAGTAAATCACCATCAAAAATACCCACACCTTGCATAGACTCTCCAGAGGCAACACCGATAAACGTGGCATCTGGGTGTTTTATTAATAATTGATCAAGCGATAAGCCTAACTCTTTGTATTGGGCCGCGGGGGATTCAAATCCACACACGCCAGCTTCGATATAAATTGGGATAACACGCATACTAAAACACACTTAACTGTATATTTGTACAGTATAGTGCTTAGCAGGTTAAAATGCCAAGGGTTAGATCAGTTTCGCAACCGCATACGGCCTATTTTATTCATGTTTTATATTGCTGATCATAGTGTTAGCTGTATGCAAAAAATTATCAATTTGGCTTTGATCTAACCCTTGGCATAGTAAAGCATCAACACTTTGCTCAGCGGCACGCAATTTTTGTAATAGCTGTTCGCCTGTTTGGGTGAATGACAGGATAAAGCAGCGTTTATCGTTTTCATCGGCACATTTAGATATTAAGTCGAGTTTTAGTAACTCTTTGATCAAACGTGCTATTTGAGCTTTATCACGCTGTGTTTGCTGAACAATATCGTTTGCAGTGCAATGAGGTGTTTGGGCAATAATATGCAAGCAACGCACATGCAATGCATTGATACCTAACTCGTTAGCGTTAATAGAATTTCGTACAGTCACACGGTAGCTTTGAGCAAGAGCAAATAAAGTAGCGGCTAAATTTTGTTGTGTCATGAAACACCTGGTTAGTTGACAAAGTCAATTAAAAGTATATAGTTGATTTTATCAACCAATGGGGCGTTGTGCAAACAATCATTATTATTATACCAATCGTGTTAAGTTAGTGAGCATTTATAGCGACAGATAAATGGCGTGATAACAAGGTATAAATTTTTAACATGTAGTTGTTCTACCTGAAAAATTTATAACGCAGTTAGCGCTTTATTTAGCTCGCTAGAATAGTTAAATATATAAGCCGATTGGTACTAAATCATTGGAGGTAAACATGGGTAAAAAAATACGTCGAGCACACGTGATCAGTACCACACAAATAGCGCCGCATTTAATGCGTATTGTCGTTGGCTCAGAGGAGTTTGAAGACTTTCCACGTGATCAACAAGGTGCTTATGTAAAAGTACTCTTTCCTCATGAAGGGCAAACCGACGTTGAACTTGATCTTAAAGCGGATAAGCCTGCGGTTAGGCGCTCATACACAATACGTGAAATAGACTCACAAAGCGGGGCAATCAGCTTGGATTTTGTTATTAATCAACACAGCGGGATTGCAACGAATTGGGCTAAGCGTGCCAAAGTGGGTGACAACATAGGTATTGCAGGGCCTGGGCCCAAAAAGCTCTCAGACTTTAGTCAATCAGATTACCTAATGTTAGGAGATTTAACCTCCGTTAATGCAATAAATGGTTACTTACAGAAGTTACCAGCCAGTGCTACCGTGAATGCTATTATTCACGTACCAGATAAGCAGGATATTATTGAGCTCGATGTAACCCAAAGTAATCACCGTGTTAATTGGCTTGTTAGCGAGCAACCAAACACCGATTTAATTAATACAGTGATAGCCCAGTTGAGCCAAAGTCATACTAAGCCGTTAGTGTTTATGGCCCTTGAATCTTCATTAGTTCGGCAAATAAACACCCTTGTTGGTGAACGCTTTGCGATTGAACGCGAAAATATTGTGTGCTCAGCCTATTGGAAACAAGGTATAACAGCCGATGGTTTAAAAGTCGAAAAACAGCGCCAATCAAATGCTTAAATGCTGATTAAAAATGACCTCTATGTAATCACAGTAGAGGTAAATATATTAATGGTACTTTGTGATATCACCTCGTGCGGCGATACTCTTTTTGTTACTCGGATTAAGCCTATCAGCCATTAGCGGCTCTGCGAATATTAACTATGAGCTTAAGACGATAGTTAGAGTGCTCGGGATAGATGAGTTTATTTTTTACCAATGGCTATACCAAAGCCAACACAGGCACAACCTCCTTGAAATCATAAGCAGATTAAATAATAGCTAAATTAAGCAAGCATACATTTTGTACTTGTTACTCTAGTTATACATCAAAACAGAGGTAAGCCAAAGGTTTATCGTTCTATTTTATTAATCAATTAGATTCATACAATCAATTTTAACGTTTTAACAAAATTCATTAAAATGAAGGCATAAACCAAGCAGCATATTTAAAGGAAGGCTCACTGTGAAATCTCAAGACCCTACATCCAAAAAAACTTTCAATAAAACAGCATTGATAGCTGAAGGGGGCGGTCAGCGAGGAATTTTTACAGCAGGTGTGCTTGATGCATGGCTTGAGCATCAATACGACCCATTCGACTTATTTATCGGCACATCGGCAGGTTCACAAAACCTCACGAGTTTTTTAGCACGTCAAAAAGGCTATGCTAAACGCCTTATTCGTGGTTTATCACGTCATAAACAATTCTTTCAACTTGGCAGAGGGCTTCTTGGTAAAAGTATTGTGGATCTTGATTGGTACTTTGATAAAACGACTGAGTTTAACCGTGCCCTGGACTTTAAAACGGCTAAAATAAGTTTAGGTAATAGAGAGTTACTGATCACAGCTACAAATTCACGTGATCGTAAACCCTACTTTTTAACCCCAACTGGTGAGGGTAAGCAATGGCGAGACTTACTTAAAGCTTCAAGTGCTTTACCTTTTTTATATAAACAAGGAGTTAGATTAACGCCTTGGCTTGATAAACCCGCTGCAAATGAAGCATCAGAATGCAGAGAGTGTACTTTTACGAATGATGATTTCTTTTTAGATGGCGGGCTTGCTGCGCCGTTGCCTGTTAAAGAGGCCTACAATCGTGGTGCACGCAAGATAGTTGTTATTCGTACTGTCGATGCTAGTTTACCGGTGCAATCAGCATGGGTAAATAAACTGAGAACGTTTGTATGTGCATCAGGCTATTGCCCTAAAACCATCGATTATTTATTACAGCATGAACAAGCTTATTTGGATGAACTCAAATTTATTGAAAATCCGCCTGAAGATGTCGAAATAATCCAAATTTTTGCGGATAGTAAATTACACAGCAAATTACTCGGCAGTACTAACAGTGATTTACGAAACGATTATAAATTAGGTATAGCTGCAGGGAATCAATATTTAATTGAGCAATACCAACAAACACAGACAGATCAAGCTCTGTATGGTTAATACCTATTAATGAACAAAATGTTATACAAAGGCCTTGTGTATTTTATAAATAAAGATAAAGTGAATATAGTTAAATATTCTTAAATAAAGAATTTATATTCCCTCTTTGTTTCATAAAAATAATAAAGGCAAAGTATGTTCGATTTGATAGTAGGCACCATAAATAACTTTTTGTGGGGTGAAGGGCAAATACTCATTTACATCTTGTTGTTTACGGGTATCTGGTTTTCAGTGCGTTTAAAGCTTATTCAAATCTTAAAATTTAAGCACATGTTCTCATTATTGCGCGGTAGCAGTAAGTGCAACAAAGATGATATTAGTTCATTTCAGGCACTTTGCACTGGCTTAAGTGCTCGTGTAGGAACCGGTAACTTAGCTGGAGTTGCCGTTGCTATATCACTTGGCGGCAGTGGTGCAATTTTTTGGATGTGGATGATTGCCATTTTAGGGATGGCCACTGGCTTTGCCGAAAGCGTATTAGGGCAAGTATATAAAGTACGTGATAGTAACGGCGAATTTAGAGGCGGGCCAGCCTATTATATTCAACAAGGCATTGGCAGTAAAACACTCGCAATCGCCTTTGCTCTGTGTTTATTCTTAGGTTATGGTTTTACCTTTAGCGCAATGCAAACAAACACCATAACCGATGCACTAAATTACGCGTTTGAAATTCCAACCTTTTATTCTGGCATTATTATTACTATTCTTGCGGGGTCAATTATACTCGGCGGCTTTAAAGCAATTGCCCGTTTTGCAGAGCGCGTTGTGCCCATCATGGGCATTGTGTTTGTATTAGCCGCAGTGATCATAACCGTTATAAATATCAGCGAAGTACCTGCAATGCTTAAAGATATATTTTTATCAGCATTTGGCCTACAAGAAGCGGGTGCAGGCGCAATGGGCGCAGCCATTAAAAACGGTATACAACGCGGGCTTTATTCAAACGAAGCGGGTGCGGGTAGTGTGCCCCATGCATCAGCAAGCGCAACGCCAATTCCAAACCACCCCGTTACCCAAGGTTATATTCAAATGTTGGGAGTATTTTTCGACACCATAGTGTTGTGTAGTTGTACTGCCGTGATCATATTACTAGCTGATATAAATATTAGCGGAGAAATGGAAGGTATACGCCTAACGCAAGAAGCTATGACCGCGCATTTAGCGCAAGGCGGCGTGTATTTTGTTGCTGCAGCCATTACTTTATTTGCCTTTACCTCGGTTGTTGCAAACTACGCATATGCTGAAAGTAACCTGCACTTATTTAAACTCGATAACAAACTCGGGCGCGGTATTTATACTTTGTTGTATTTATCAATGATGCTCTGGGGCGCATCGGCTACATTAAAAGAAGTATGGTCATTAGCTGATGTAGCACTTGGCTTAATGACTGTCGTTAATGTAATTGCTATTATAATATTAACGCCAACAATACTCGCAGTAACTGCTGATTATAATAAACAAAGGTCGCAAAACGCAGAGCCAGAATTTAACGCAGATAAGGTTAAAATTCAGGGTAAAACAGAAAAAGGCATTTGGCATTAATCCATAATAATAAGTTTTAATTTGCATAACTATGCACTTTAAACGCTAAAGTAAAAGCTAAGATATTGAATGATTGAGATACATGCAGGCAAAACGGCTGCAAGAATAATAAACGAACAAGGCTTAAAACCTGAGCTATTTACATCATTTTTAGGCGCAAGCGGTGGGCCTAAATGGTTTACTTTATTTGGTTTAGATAAATACCTATTTGGTGAATTTTTTAAAGGTAGAACACAGCAATTAAACTTAATTGGTTCATCTGCCGGTGCTTTTCGTGCAGCCTGTTTTTCACAAAAAGACCCAGTAGCTGCCATAACTCGGTTAGCAAAATCGTACAGTGAAACTCGTTACTCAACCAATAAACCATCTTCAGAAGAAATAACTCAAAAAGCTCGCGCCTTACTTGAAGAGGTTTTTGGTGATAACGGCGTTGCTGAAATCATTAATAACCCTGTTTTTAAATCACATTTTATTGTAGCAAAATCAAATGGTTTAGTAGCAAGTGAGAAAAAAGCATTACAGTTATTGGGTTTAACTAAAAGCTATTTGAGTAATCGCGTACATCGCCGATTTTTAACCAAGCAGTATGAGCGTTTTATATACCAAGCGCCAAACAGTGATTTTACTATTAAAGACAGTTATAAATTTAAAACCACACAATTAGATTTAACCACTGATAATTTAAAAGATGCATTATTAGCATCGGGTTCAATACCCCTTGTAATGCAAGGCATAAAAAATATCGCCGGCTCACCACCTGGTATGTACCGCGACGGCGGAATTATTGATTACCACTTTGATTTAAAGATAAATAATCCAGGTTTAATTTTATATCCACACTTTAACTCAACGCCAAAAGCAGGGTGGTTCGATAAAAGTTTAAAACGTAATGTCGACCCTGGAAATTACGATAACGTAGTCATGATTTCACCATCACAAGAATTTGTCGCGGGCTTACCTTACGGAAAAATTCCAGACAGAACCGACTTTACAGATCTCGATGCCGACACACGAATTAAATACTGGCGCACAGTATTCAGCGAAACCGAAAAATTAGCAGAAGCATTGGATAAACAGTTAAACAACACGTTAAAACTCATTCCATATCCTTAGGTATTATTGATAGGGTAATTGCAATTGCTTATTTTTATGATTCAACTATCATTGAACTAGTTGATTTCGAATGAAGAAACATCATGTTATGGCTTTTAGCACAATAGATTTACTTGAAAACGAAAAGCAAAGCATAGCTTATGAAAAACGTACGCGCTATGTGGAAATTGTCGCAAAAGCATTAGCGCTTGGCTGTATTTTACTTTCCTTTTTATCTGTCTCAGGTTACATTTTTTCCGCACCACAATTATATAGGCCGATAGTCGGGGGCTCAGCAACGCACCCACTTACTGCAATTACAATTATACTCATTGGTTTCAGTGTCTTTTTAGAACATAAAAAAAACTTTACAATTTTAAATCCCTTGTTGGCAATCGCTGCATTAATTACGTCACTCATGGTGATCTGTGATATTACTTTTAATACTACTCTTACTAGTAAAATTACACCCTTTTCAGAAACTATACGTTCAGAAGTGAGTGCTGGCTTGTCTAATTCAATGGGCATAAATACAGCGATCATGATGGTTTGTTTATCCTGCGCATTGTTATTTGGTAGTTTGAATAAAGTAATGATTGCGCAATTTACAGCTTTTGTCGGTTTAGCTGTGCCAATGCTGTCAATCATTGGATATGCCTATGGTATTGAAAGTTTCTTTGGGAATATGTCAATACTAAAAACGACCTATGGTATTTTTCTTGGCCTAAGTGTTTTGTTTATTCATGCAAAATATGGTGCTGTACATGCATTATTATCACCGCATATTGGTGGGCGGATCGCACGATTTCAAGTACTAATAGGGTACTTTGTTCCAATAACAATTGGCTATTTATTTATTCAGTCATTGGTTTCAGTAAAACTAGAAGATTTGTTTGGTTTATACGTTGTTGTGATTTCATGGTTTATAATTTTATTGATTATTACGAGTGCAATATTTCAGGAAAAAATTGATGAGAAAAGGCGCGCTGCAGAATTGGCATTACTACAAGCGGCAACACATGACAGTTTAACGGGGATAGCTAACAGACGTTACTTTATGAATTTAGCCCATAAAGAATTTCAGCAGAATGTAAAGACTACAGCTGAAACTTATATATTAATGATGGATATTGATCACTTTAAATCTGTGAATGATAAAGCAGGCCATACAATTGGTGACAAAGTTTTAATTGCCATCGCCAATACATTAAAAAACAATGTAAGAGAGATAGACTCTGTCTGCAGGTTGGGTGGTGAAGAGTTCGCTGCTCTAATGCCAAATACGGATCAAGGTGGTGTAGAAAAAGCAGCTGAGAAAATAAGAGCAGCTATAGAGAGAACAGATATCCCTGGATACACTGAAATTTATGGCCAAGTTACAACATCGATAGGTATTGCAAAAGCTGAACAAAACGAAAGTATTGATACTGTTTTGACAAATGCTGATAAAGCACTTTATTTAGCAAAAGAGTCTGGTCGGAATAAATCCATATTGTATATAGCATAAGAGTTGTAAAACAAAGTTGCATGGGATATTTGGATAACGTGAAGTTAATAAGTTTGATTTTTGAAGATGAAATCTAAGTTATGAATAACAACCCATAAATTACGTTATGTTAAATTGGTTTAATTAAATTAAAGTGGGCGTAATCATACGAACTAGCCCACTTTTAGAAGGGTTTTAAAGGCTTAATTTAGCTCAGAATCTAGCCAAAATTTAGTGCCTTTTAATACAGCTTGTAATGCAAGGCCATTTTCGGTTAAAGAATACACTGTAACTTGATCTGCAATGGCTTCAGCAGCTATAGCTCCACCTTGATTTTGGTATTTTGCGGCTGCATCTGCATTTCCACCGAATGCCCAGCCATTTTCAATAAACCGATTAATTGCGTCTTGATTATGAAAAACCATAACAACATTAAAGTCTTTAACACCTAAGCCAAGTCCTAAACCGGCCTCACCCATATTCATATAAGTCGATTTTCCAGTAAGGTTATTTTTTACCACACCGTAACCACCACCAAAACTGGCAAGTACAACATTTACATTGGCGTTATCAAATACAGCATAACCAGCAGAACCTGCAATTTGCTGTTTCACATCGGGCTTTTGTGTATATAATTTAGCTAACGTATCTGCACGCATGTTTTGTACTAAATTACGTTTTTCATTTGGCGAAGCGCTACCTGTTGTAGCACACCCAGATAAAACTAAAGTTAGTGTAACTAAACTTAAAACAATCAAATTTTTCATATGCTTTCCTTGAACACCGGACAATAGCAATAACTAAACAACAGTTTGCATTAGTTTAATGTCCAATACTAGACAGTATCGGACTTAAATATTAAACTGTAACTAATTTATTTTAATAGAAATTAGCTCAATATGCTTGTTGCTTTGGTCGATACATTAAAACAATTACGGTATCAAATTGCTCATCTTGAAGATGATACGTTGCAATCAGAATACCCAGAACTTAACACCTTTATACAGCAGATTGGCTTGACTGTGGCTGAATCAAAAGATGATCTGGTATTTTTATATCAATTTTTATATGTATACGGCCGAAAATCTGAAGCGACCTATAATCGTTTTCGTAATGAGCTTGAGCGATTTTATTTATGGTCTTGGCTTGTGGCCGAGAAGTCAGTTTTCGAATTAAAGCGTGAAGATATTGAAGGTTATGTGGATTTTATGGTTGAGCCCGACTCAGCCTGGGCAACTACCTCTGTACAATGGCGCTATAAAGATGAGCAAGGAATACGAAGGCTGAATGAAAATTGGCGCCCTTTTATGCGCAAAGAATCAATTGCGAGCCAACAAACATTAGCTGCTATGTTTACTGCACTGAACGTATTTTATAAATTTGCAATTTTAGAAGAAAAAACATTCGCAAACTTTGTTCCTGTTGTTAAAAAGAATAGTCCATATTTGGTTGTTCAATCGCAGATTAAAATACCAGACACATTAAGTGATATACAATGGGAGTATGTTTTTGGTGTTACCCGCGATAAATGTGAACAACAACCTAACTTTGAAAGAAATCTTTTTACTTTAGCCTGTTTAAAAGGTTTATATCTACGTATTTCAGAATTATCAGAGCGCCCACAGTGGTCACCGGTAATGTCACACTTTTGGCAAGACAACGACGGCTTTTGGTTTTTGCGAATAATGGGCAAAGGTAATAAATTGAGAGACGTTACTTTAAGTGAAGATTTTATAGAATACTTAAAACGATATAGGTTATACAGAGGGTTAACTGCCCTGCCCCGTGTTGATGAATCAGATCCACTTGTTCATAAAATTCGCGGTCAAGGTGGCATGACTGTTCGCCAAATTAGAAGACTCGTTCAACAAAGTTTTGATCTTGCAAAGCAATCGTTATTAGATGATGGTTTTACGGATGATGCAGAACAATTAGAATCGGCAACTGCACATTGGTTACGTCATACTGGCGCTACCCATGATGCACAAACGAGACCGTTAAAACATTTATCTGAAGATTTGGGTCATGCGAAAATAGCGACGACAGATCAAATATATATTCAAACGAATATAAAAGAGCGCGCAAAATCTGGAATTAAAAGGAAAATTTGATGGAATACTTTGTATTAGCAAGTGTTGGCTTAGCTTTTTTGGTCTATTCAATTTCTATCAGACAGCTGGAAGTAGTTGAAGTAACCGGCCCGATGTTTTTTGTTTTAATAGGGATGCTGATTGCTTTTTTTATCCCTGACACTTCTGGAGATGCAAAATACTTTAGTGCTGATCTGAATAAGCTATTACCCTTAATAGAATTAACCTTGAGCATATTTTTATTTACTGACGCTGCAAAAACCAAGCTTTCAGTTTTAAAGCATAGTTTTCAATACCCTAGCCTATTATTATTTTTAGCATTGCCACTCACATTGTTTTCAGGAATTGCGGTTGCGAGCTTTATGTTTACAGAGCTAACATTAGTGCAAGCTGCGTTGATTGCAATTATTTTAACCCCCACAGATGCGGCATTAAGCAAAGGTATTCTAAATAGTAAGCATGTACCAGAAAAAATACGTGAAGGGATAAATACTGAAAGTGGATTAAATGATGGTTTATGTGTTCCAGTTTTTTTACTTTTAATGTTGCTGGCACAAGAGCCTACAACATCGATTTCAATTTCATCGGTAGCGGAAGTTTTTGCGCGTGAACTTGGTTTAGCAATAGTTATTGCTATAACTGCCATGGGCGTTTTTATACCTATGATAAAGTTTGCGATGCAACGTCATTATTTTTCAAATAATACCAGTCCATTTTTAGTTATAGGTATGGTAATAACAATTTTCTCAATTGCGCAAAGTGTTCACAGTAGCGGGTTTATTGCTGTATTTGTGGCGGGTTTAATTTTTGATAGATTTACAGAGCAAGGCTTAAGAGAAAAGCTTGTTGAAGACAGCGAACATATTGCGGACTTCATCGGTTTGTTAATTTGGTGCTTATTTGGTTTTGTGTGTAGTTATATAGTTCTTCCAAATTTAAATTGGCAAGTTGCCCTTTTTGCAATGTTGAGTGTAACCATTTTACGAATTATACCGGTGATGTTAAGTTTACAATTTACCAAGTTAAAAATAAAAGAGCGGTTTACTTTTGCTTGGTTTGGCCCGCGAGGTTTAGCGTCGATCGTTTTTACAATGATGGTGATTGATACACAAATTGAAAATAAGTTTCAGGTTGCTACTATTGCGATGACAACTATTTTATTGAGTGTGTTTATTCATGGTATGAGTACTAAACCAATTGCTGACAGCTATTCTAATAAATGAAATTAAAAGGCGCTAAGTAAACCTTATCGCCTTTTAAAATTAAAAATATTTAAAGTATTTTGGCAAGTAACTCAATGGGGTGCTTGGGTTTAAATTTTTCGTAGCGCTTTACCTGACTACGACATGAAAAACCAGTTGCGAGTAATTGCTCTGGCTTATGTTTACTTACAACACCCTGCCAACTCATATTATATAGAGCACGTGAGTTTTCTTGATTTTGTACTTCGTGACCATACGTGCCGGCCATTCCGCAACAACCCGTTGCCGTTGTATTTAATTGTAAACCTAGATCAGAAAAAATGGTTTGCCATACAGTTGCTGCACTTGGCATTGCCGTTGTTTCAGTACAATGACTTAACAGTGTAAAGTTAGTTTCATTTTTTATTTGATCAGCAAATGGTTTGAATGATTCTTTAGCCAGCCATTCATGAGCAAGTGCTACCTCAAAGTCACCTCTATCATCACCCAAAATAGAGTTATACTCATCTCGGTAACACATTACTAATGATGCATCTAAACCGACAAGAGGCGCATTTATTTCTGAAAGTGAATTTAAAAATTGTGCTGCATTTTTTGCAGTTGTTTTAAACTCATTTAAAAAACCTTTAACGTGTTGTGGTTTTCCATTTGGTTTAAACGGTAATAAAATAGGTTTTTTACCAAGCGCAGTAATCACTTTTATAAAGCTTTCGACTAGCTCAGCTTCGTAAAAACTCGTGAATGGATCTTGTACAATTAATACATACTCATTTTGTTGTTCTGCACTAAGCGTTGATAATTTATCAAAATTAAATCTATGTTCTTTGTTAATGCGTTTGTCTAAACGAGGTGAGCTTAAAGTGGGTGTATCAACATACCCGACAGTTTTTTCAATTAACTTTGATACAATTTTAGTATTCACAATCGGATTTATTACACTTGAAAACTTAGCCATAACAGGTGCGCTATTTTCAATATTTCCAACTAAATAATCTTTTAATGGACGGGCGTAATAACTATGATAATAATTTAAAAAACGCGATCTAAAAGTGGGCACATCTACTTTTATCGGGCAAGCTGTTGTACATGCTTTACAGGCTAGGCATTCATCCATTGACTCTTTTACTTCATGAGAAAAGTCATACACACCTTTGGTTTTATCTCGGCTGTGTTGATAGCGTTCCCACCAAGTAATAACTTCTCCTTGGTTAAGCTGCTTTTCGACTTCAAGTAAATCAATATTTTTAGATTCTTGCAAACGTAACCATTCACGCATTAAACCCGCACGGCCTTTTGGTGAGTAACGGCGATCACCCGTTACTTTATATGAAGGACACATTGGTGAGTTTTGATCATAATTAAAGCAAATACCGTTACCGTTACAGGTCATTGCATTGTTAAAACTGGTTTTAACGTCAATAGATATTTGCTTATCAAACCAAGATCTTTTTTGACCATCAACACTTACAAGTGAGTCTTCACTTTCTATAGGAGTGCATATTTTACCGGGGTTTATTCTGTTTCGTGGGTCAAAAGCAGATTTTATAATACGCAATTGATTAAATAAGTGTTCGCCAAAAAACTCAGGGCCGTATTCACTTCGATAGCCTTTACCATGCTCTCCCCACATTAGGCCACCGTATTTAGCTGTAAGCTTTACAACCTCATCGGAGACCACACGTAAAAGTTTTTCTTGCTGTGGATCACACATATCAAGTGCGGGCCTAACGTGTAGAACCCCCGCATCAACGTGACCAAACATACCATATTGTAAATTATGGCTATCAAGCAAAGCCCTAAACTCAACTATAAAATCAGCTAAGTTCTCTGGTGGTACCGCTGTATCTTCAGCAAAGGCTAATGGTTTTTGCGAACCTTTAACATTACCAAGCAAACCAACTGATTTTTTACGCATGCCGTAAATTTTTAAAATATCGGACTTATCACTGGTAAGTTGATATCCAATAACACCATTTTTTTGATGTAGAACACATTCATCCAGTAAACGACACAAGGTGTCTACTTTATCTTTGATATCTTCAGGTGAGACGGCATTAAACTCAACCATATTGAGCCCTTGCATATCTTTATTTTCAACATCGGTTATTAAGTCCGATACTGAATGCCATACTATATCTTGACGGGCTAAGTTAAGTACTTTGCTATCTACAGTTTCAACTGATGTAGCGCGCGCATCAACTAAAAAAGGTGAATGGCGAAGTGCTGAATCAAAACTATCGTATTTTATATTGATTAGCGTTTTATATTCAGCAATAGGTGTAATGTTTAATTTAGCTTCAGTAACTATGCCAAGAGAGCCTTCTGAACCTGTTATTAAACGGCTCATGTCAAATGTAAGTAAGTCATCACTTAGGACATGTTCTAGGTCATAGCCAGTTAAAAATCGATTAAGGCGAGGAAACTTATCTAATATTGCGTCGCGATTATTTAAAGCTACATCAATTACCGTTGAGTATAAATTACCAATAACAGTGTCTTGCTCAGCAATCAGTTGAGCTTTATCAATATCAATTGGCGTGGTCGACATTTTAGTACCATCAACTAAATACGTTGTTAACCCTAAAACATGATCGCTGGTTTTACCGTATACAAGTGAACCTTGGCCTGAAGCATCTGTATTAACCATGCCGCCAATTGTTGCTCGATTACTTGTTGATAAGTCTGGTGCAAAAAAGAAACCATAAGGCCGTAAAAAATCATTTAATTGATCTTTTATAACACCGGTTTGCACGCGTACCCAACCTTCTTCAGCATTTATTTCTAATATCTCACGCATATAACGTGATAAATCGATAACAATTCCAGGCGTTAATGACTGCCCGTTTGTGCCTGTACCACCACCGCGGGGACCAAAAGTTAACGATAAATAGGGATCATGTGATGCTGTTTGCAGCGCTATTTGAATATCTTTTTCAGTTTTAGGAAAAATAATACCTTGCGGTATTTGTTGGTAGATACTGTTATCTGTAGCAGCAGTTAAACGTGAAGCATAACTGGCATCAGTATCACCAGTAAAACCTTGTTTAGTTATTGTTTTTAGGTAAGTTGCGACTAAATCAGTCGCGGCATCTTGTTGACTTATAGTTGCTATCATGACGGTGATAAATTAAGACATTTGTTTAATTATATCACGCTAACATTCAAAATAAGTTGAAGATTTTACAGTTTGTAACACTCTTTTTATCGTATTTAGACGGTGGTTTATTATACTGGTTATAATGCAAATTTGGAGGTTACGATGAAAAAGTGTTTGTTAATAATTGTTGGTAGTCTCTTTATGATTTTGGGACTAATTTTTGCGGTTGTGCCAGGCCCTTCTTTGATATTTTTTATTGCTGGGTTATTTTGTTTTTCGTTTTACTACCCTAAAGCCCGTCATTACTTGAGCCTATGTCAAAAGGCGTTATCTAAGTCTTGCGCTTTTTTAGACAAAAAATTTGCTAGATAATGTACATACCAAGAATAAAAATGCCAGCGTAAACGCTGGCATTTTCAATAGTAAGTAATTATTTACTTTCTAATTTTTTAGCAAGGTATAACCAAGTTTCAAGTACTGTATCCGGGTTAAGTGAAACAGAGTCTATGCCCTGTTCAACTAACCAAGCTGCAAAGTCTTCATGATCTGAAGGACCTTGACCACAAATACCTACATACTTGCCTTTTGCTTTTGCTGTTTGAATAGCCATTGATAATAGCTTTTTAATAGCTGGGTTGCGTTCATCAAATAAATGAGCAATTAATCCAGAGTCACGGTCAAGACCTAATGTTAGCTGTGTTAAGTCATTCGACCCGATTGAAAAGCCATCAAAGTATTCTAAAAACTCTTCAGCTAATAAAGCATTTGAAGGAAGCTCACACATCATGATTACTTTTAAGCCATTTTCGCCACGT
This sequence comes from Pseudoalteromonas atlantica, assembly GCF_043641955.1. Lineage (GTDB taxonomy): Bacteria > Pseudomonadota > Gammaproteobacteria > Enterobacterales > Alteromonadaceae > Pseudoalteromonas > Pseudoalteromonas atlantica_A. The sequence continues at coordinate 398,101 of NZ_JBHZRV010000001.1, read as the reverse complement.
TTAAGGCCATGCTCTTCAAGTAGTTCAATTACACGTTTACCCTCTTCAAGTGTACGTACAAATGGGATCATGATCTCAATGTTGGTCATATCCATCTGATTACGAACACGTTTAATAGCTTCACATTCTAGAGCAAAACAGTCACGGAAATCTTCCGAAATGTAGCGAGCAGCTCCACGGAATCCGATCATCGGGTTTTCTTCTTCCGGTTCGTATTGCTGACCACCTACTAAGTTTGCATATTCGTTTGATTTAAAATCAGACATACGAACGATTACGCGCTCTGGTGCAAATGCACAACCTAGTGTTGAAATACCTTCAACTAACTTCGAAATATAAAACTCTACCGGCGAATCATAGCCAGCAATCATATCAGTGATTTCGTCTTTTAATGCATCAGTTTGAGCATCAAAGTTTAATAGTGCTTTAGGATGAACCCCAATCATGCGATTAATAATAAACTCAACACGGGCCAAACCAACACCTGCGTGTGGTAGACGTGCAAAATCAAATGCACGATCAGGATTACCTACATTCATCATGATTTTCATTGGTAATTCTGGCATTTTATCAACACGAGAGGTGAGGATTTCGAAATCTAAAATACCTTCGTAGATAAAACCAGTATCGCCTTCAGCACAAGAAACAGTGACTTCTTGACCCGCTGTGATTAAGTCGGTTGCATTACCACAACCGACAACAGCTGGAATACCCAGTTCACGCGCAATAATCGCAGCATGGCATGTACGACCACCACGATTAGTAACAATCGCTGCAGCACGTTTCATGATAGGTTCCCAATCAGGGTCTGTCATATCAGTAACTAAGATATCGCCAACCTGTACTTGGTCCATTTCAGCAATTGAATTGAGTACGCGAACAGTACCAGAACCAATTTTGTGACCAATAGCGCGACCTTCAACGACAACGTTGCTCGAGCCGTTTAATTGAAAGCGCTCCATAACGTTTGTATCTTCATTAGAACGAACTGTTTCTGGGCGTGCTTGTACAATATAAAGTTTGCCGTCGTTACCGTCTTTAGCCCACTCGATGTCCATCGCGCGGCCATAGTGTTTTTCAATGATCACTGCTTGCTTAGCAAGTTCTTCTACTTCAGCGTCTGTTATTGAGAATTTGTTTGAAAGCGCGTTATCAACATCTACAATTTCAACTTGTTTGCCATGGGCTTCGTCAGCTGAATAGATCATTTGAATTGCTTTAGAGCCGATATTACGGCGAACAACTGAAGGCTTACCTTTTGCAAGAGTTGGTTTATGTACATAGAATTCGTCTGGATTAACAGCGCCCTGTACAACCATTTCACCTAAGCCGTAGCTTGATGTTACAAATACTACATCTTCAAAACCAGACTCAGTATCAATACTAAACATTACGCCTGACGATGATTTATCAGAACGAACCATACGTTGAATACCAGCAGATAACGCAACGCCTCGGTGATCATAGCCCTGGTGAACTCGGTATGAAATTGCGCGGTCATTAAATAATGAGGCAAAAACATGCTTAATGGCGACCATTACCGAGTCAATACCACGAACATTAAGGAAAGTTTCTTGCTGGCCTGCAAAAGAAGCGTCTGGCATATCTTCGGCAGTTGCAGATGAACGAACTGCAAATGAAACGTCGGCTGCGGCATCACCATGTAATTGGCTGTATGCTTCGCGGATTGCTTGGTCTAAATTAGGCTGGAATGGTGTGTCGATTATCCATTGACGGATATCAGCACCAACTTTGGCGAGTGTATTTACATCATCTACATCGAGTGTGTCTAGGATGTCATGAATTTTTGCATTGAGTCCTGATTGCTCTAAAAACTCATTAAATGCATCAGCTGTTGTTGCGAAGCCACCTGGGACTTGAACACCAGCGTTTGCTAGGTTTGAAATCATTTCACCGAGTGAGGCATTTTTACCACCAACACGTGGAACATCTTGCATACCAAGCTCTTGATACCAGAGAACGTATTCTTGCACGGGATCTTTCTCCAAAAAACAAATTGTAGTATTAACTGTGAGAGTTAAGAAAGAAAACCTTCTAAAAAGGTCACCTTCATTCTACACTGGCAACAGTCCATACGTAAACCGTATGAAGCCCCAATTTACGTGAATAGGTAATAAAAAGGTTAATATGAGAACTGCATTTTATATTTCTGATGGCACAGCCATTACTTCTGAGGTTTTTGGTCATGCAACATTGTCGCTTTTCCCTGTTGAATTTAATCATAAAACAATTCCCTTTGTTGAAACTGAAACTAAGGCACAAGAAGTAAAGGAGCTAATTAATAGAACAGCGCAACGAGATGGTGAGCAGCCCTTTGTATTTTATACATTCGTTAATCATGAGCTAAGTGAAATTATTAATTCATCTTGTGCCGTTAGCTACGATTTTTTATCAACCTATAGTGACAAAATTGAACAAGAGCTTGCAGTAGCGCCTGTTCCTAAAGTACATCGCACTCATTCAATACATGAAAAAAACTATGACTTTAGAATTGACGCTGTTAATTACTCTTTAACAAATGATGATGGCGCGAATATTAAGAATTATGCAGAGGCAGACATCATTTTAGTTGGGGTTAGCCGAAGTGGTAAAACCCCAACTAGTTTATATCTTGCTTTGCAATACGGTATCAAAGCCGCAAATTACCCATTAACTGAAGATGATTTAGAAACGGGTAAACTTCCAGAATGTTTAATGCCTTATAAGCATAAACTTTTTGGCCTAACTATTGATCCTGTCAGGCTTGCTGATATCAGGCAACGAAGAATGGCAAACTCAAAATACGCATCACTTAAACAGTGTCGTATTGAGGTTCGTGAAGTTGAGATGCTCTATAAAAAATACAAGTTACCATACTTAAACTCAACAAATCACTCAGTAGAAGAAATATCTGCAAAAATTATATCTGATACTAACCTTGAGCGACGTAAGTACTAACTTAATTAATTTTAAATATAAAAAAAGCCACTAGATAGTGGCTTTATACTTAAAATTAAATTTCTTATTTTCGTGCGTCTTTTAGTAAGTCAGCAACTAAGAAGCCGAGCTCTAATACTTGGTCAGCATTTAAACGCGGGTCACATTGTGTGCGGTAACGTTGTGCTAAGTCGTCATCAGACAAACCATAAGCACCACCAGTACACTCAGTGACGTGTTGGCCTGTCATTTCAAGATGTACACCGCCGGCATAAGAACCTTCTGATTTATGAACAGCAAAAAACTGGCTGATTTCACGTAAAATATTATCGAAACTTCTAGTCTTATACCCTGAAGTTGCCTTCTCGGTATTACCGTGCATTGGGTCTGAACTCCAAATTACCTTACGGCCTTCTTGTTGAACTCTACGAACAAGTGCAGGCAGTTTTTCTGGTAGTACATCAGCACCCATACGCGTGATTAAGGTTAGACGGCCTGGTATGTTATCTGGGTTAACAGCATCAATTAAACGAATAAGTTCATCTGGCTCCATACCAGGACCCACTTTTACACCTATTGGGTTTTTAATGCCTTTGAAGAATTCAATATGAGCATGATCTAATTGACGTGTGCGCTCACCAATCCAGACAAAGTGAGCAGAGCAGTCATACCAGTCACCAGATAAATGGTCGCGACGTGTTAATGCTTCCTCATATCCAAGCAGTAATGCTTCATGTGAAGTATATAAAGATGTTTCTTTTAAACTAGGTGCTATTGAAGAGTTAATGCCACAGACTTCCATAAACTCAAGAGCATCTTGAATTCTATCTGCTAATTGTTGGTATTTTTCTCTTAGCGGATTGGCAGCGACAAACCCCATGTTCCAGCGGTTGACCTGATGTAAATCTGCTAAACCACCTTGTGCAAATGCTCTTAGTAAATTTAAAGTAGCGGCACTGTGGTGATATGCAGTCATCAAACGTTGCGGATCGGGTATACGTGCTTCTTCGGTAAATTCGAAGTTATTAATTATATCGCCGCGATACGAAGGAAGTGATACGCCGTCAATTGTTTCTAAATCTGCAGAGCGAGGCTTTGCGTATTGGCCAGCCATTCTAGCGATTTTTACAACTGGGCATTTTCCGCCATAAGTAAGTACAACGGCCATTTGAAGAAGTGTTTTAAATGTATCGCGAATATTTGCTGCATTAAAATCACTAAATGATTCTGCACAATCTCCGCCTTGAAGTAAAAAAGCCTTTCCTTCACACACATCTTCAAGTTGTTTAAATAGACTACGTGTTTCTTCAGCAAATACCAGTGGTGGTGCACTGTTTAACTGACTCTCTACGGCTTTAAGCGCATCTTGATCTGGATACTGTGGTTGCTGGACTATTGGGTGTTCCCTCCAGCTATTTGGATTCCACGACTGCATAATATTTCCTCATTCCTACTATTACCTGATACAAAGAAATTAACGTATGCAGCCCCCCTGTTCAAGGACTATATTCGCGTATTATCAATTATTTAGTTATGACATAAATTAAAAGTCTGTTTTGCACATCAATTTAAATGTGTATTGCGATTTTAAAGCAAAAATAAAACTATTAAGTTATTGATATAAATATATTAAGGAATAAATATAGGCCATTTACAACTCTCGTTAGAGAGATAACTGTATAGATTAAAAATAAAGAACACATCATACACCACAATGTAGTAAATGTACTCTCAGCTTTACATCATTAATTAACCAAATTAAGTAAAAAATGGAAAAGTGTTAATTATTGTGCTAGTGGAGCAGGTTTGGGTTATACAATGAAAAAGGTAATTAACTATTGAACCAATAGTGTGATGAGTAAAACATCCTAGGGTTACATCAATTAAAATACTATGCATTCCTGCACTATTTACCATGAATAACTAATGTTCAGTCATTAAACTTATGAATGCACAAAAGCAATGTTTTAAAGTTTCGTTAAGACTCTCTTTTAAACCTGTTTTCAAATTACATCATTAATATTAGTCACCCTCAGATTAAGCATATTATTCTGAGATAGCAGGCGAAGAATCGCCTAAGTGCAATTGGGATTTTTAGATTGTGAATATTCCTATAAAATTGAATATCTCAGAGTTAGCTTGTCGATTATATTTTACACTTAATCATTCACATTTTAATTGTTATTAATGTGCTTCAAGAACGGCTCATCGTAGGTAAAGATTATATTCTTTACCTAAGTACAAACTATATAGCCCTACCGCCTTGGACAATTGTATTACCTCAGCCTTCGGAAGATATTGAAATACAGGCATCAAAAGTACGTTTTTAGAATATATCCTTAGCTGTTGCCACATATATTAACCTTAGCAACAAGATCTACGAAAGTTTTTTGTGCATTCAAGGCTTAGTATATGCATGCACTCCTCCTGGTTAGAAAATGACTTTAATGACTTCTGATGAAGGTTCTACAAGCATACATCATTGCTAAGCTTAGAATGAACTTCTTACTGGAAGTAATAAAATCACCTTTCAAACTTCATATAGTAACTGAGTTTTACAGCTAAAGATTTAATATTAAAAACATCTAGTAAATAATGTTAATGCTATAAAAGAACACATCATACATAAATACCATTTATATAATCTCAGCATCACAGCAGATTAAATAACGGGTTAACAAAAAAGATAGAAAAATTTCTGCAAAGTGATATGCTACAGGTAACGATTTAGTATGATGTGTTCTCATGGCCTCTAAAATACAAATACGCAGTCAATTTGATTTGCTAAATGATCTAACTAATTTATTTATAGAAGATTTGAAAGAATGTGAATATTCAAAAGCTGAATTTTATCAGCTGCCCGAAACGGAAAGTAATGATGAAAAGATAGTTCCACACACTATTGAAGTGACCAAACAAACAGGTGAAATTGCGCACAGGTCAATTTTAAATTCTTTTACTGATATATATAAAAAGTCAGGGTTTAGTTCCCGCGTTCTTAAACGACATCCTGGATTGTTAGTATTAAAGAATACGAATAAAGAAAACCTTATTGCACGTATTCAGCAGCTAAATAAAGCAAAAGCGGCTTTTAAAGAGTGTATATTGTCGATTGATAATAATGATGCTCGTTTTGAAGCAGTTCATAATGCTGTTCCAAACTTAATTACACTTGCGGCATACAGAAAGGTTCATTTTGAACATGAGTCCCCTTTCTCAGTTCGCTTTACTTGGATGCACAAGCATGCAACTAAAACATTAACAAAGAAAATGGCATTAGCAATGCTTGAAAAATCCGCTGGCTATTCTAACCCAAGGATGATCGATCAACATAGTTGGCAAGCGCTTGTTGCCCAAGAGCAAGTTCGCGTTGCAAGTTTGGGGGATAAAGAAAAACTGAGAATTCGCAGGCCAACTAGAGTAAGTCCGCAGGTAAATGTAAGATACACTGCGCAAAATAGATATCATGTTAGTGCAGCGTTGCCTTTTATTCTGATAAACCCAGAACCAGATGTTAAACTCGGCACTTTGCCAAATTATATAAAACCTCAAAGTCACCCAAGAAAAAAAGAGTATGATTTTTTAGTGGATAGGCTGTATTTAGAGCAAGTAACGGATTGATCAATAGCTATTTCACATTTTGCATTATGTTAAATAGCGCTTTATTTTAATTTTATATAACTAGTAGTGTTTACTGAAAAAAATGATTCCCTTTGCTAATACAAAAAAGCCTTTAGTATAACTAAAGGCTTTAATAATTAATTATCTTCGACTATTTCTTCTATTTTATCTTCATCTATCAACACTGCATTTTCAACAATTCGCTTACCGCCTTGTATCTCAATACGTTTATTTTGTTTATTAAGCGTAAGAATTTCATCGCAGAATTGATCAGAAGGATGCATCTCATAGGTGTAATCAATAATATTACCAGTTTTATCATCTTTAACATTAGTAATACTGTATTCTGAAATAGCGCCTTTTTCGATTAAATCTTTCATGGTGGTCGTCATATCACGACGTAATGCTTTGAGTTTATTTTCAGTGATATCATCAGTTGAATAAATCGAACCATATTTTTCCATAATCGATAACAATCTAAAATGGTAGGTTTTTCCTGGAGCAGCATATCGCCAAAGGTGATATAAACGTAACATCATCCAACGCGACAAACCGCGCTTTAATTCTTGGGCACTATTAAAGTAATAACCTTTGTACTCTAAATTATCAATCATGTTATGAACAAATGCGTTAAGACATGCAACACATTTAACATTACCGCCCTGCCCTTTTTTACCACTGAAATGTAATGATGATAAAAAGTTCATATTAGATTCGTAAAATGAATCATCGATATCTGTATTTTTTGTATCCGTCGCAGAATATTTAAATGATAGTTTAGAACCTTGTAATGCTTCTAATGCTTCTTTGATTTGTGGATATGGCATTGACTGGCCAACAGCTTTAAGTTCTTGCGCCAATTCATTCATTGAAAAAACAACAGCGTATTGAATACCGGACTTAAAATTGATTTTTACAATCTTACCTTTAGAGGCTAAACGAATAAGTGCACGTTCAACTTTTTCTTCACGATCAGATGGCCAAACTAAATACTCAACATCTTCACCATCTTTTCGAGAACTTACCACTGCCGGAGTTATTTTAATCTCACCGTCATACAAAATGCCATCTACTTTTTCAGATATCTTACGAGTAATAATGGTTTTTTTCGGTGCTTCTTCTAATGGCAATTTTTTATGGCCAGAACGAACAAATCGTCCCCATAAATCATAATGATTAAAAGTATTAGAATAAGCACGTAATCCGTGGGCCGCATTTTCAATTGAAATACGAACATCTTTATTATCTGTAAATAAAGCTAAACTTTCATTATCGATTGCACTTTCCACCCCGTGGATTTGTCCCCGTAATGTATCGGGTAAGTTATCTACCGAGATGTTGACCTTTCGGCTCATTGTTCTTATTTCCAAATTTTATTGCGACAGCTAATAACAACACATATAAAGCTAAAAGTTAAATGTTTAAGTTAGTATAAACTTGATCTGAGTTTAAAATAAATTTTCAGATCACTATTTTACTAAGCTAGTTTTATTTTACTGGTTTGAGATCATATTTTTACTAAGCGACCACTTATAAACCGAATTTTTACTAACTCCAAGTGTATGTATGTCACTTAAAAACTTTATTTCAGTTAAAATTACACGACAAAATAGAGATAATTTAAATAGCCCTGTGTATAAACATGTTCTGAGTTAGCATAGATCTGATCTGTACTTACTACAGATCAGATCTATACTAATTTACTCACTACATTTACATAGCTATAAGTGTATAACTTTCTATTTTACTTAGTAAAAATCGGATCTTAGGCATTAAAAATGTGCATAATATTGTGTTTAATATGTGCATAACTTCAAAGTTAAAAAGTAGCTTAGTATTATCATGATCTGGCAGTTATAAGAGATCTGATCTTAACGTAGTATAAACATGATCCAATTTTTTACCTTTTATTGATTAATATCATATATTTATACCACCTTTTATAACTCTTAGCCTTTATTACCTTATACTCTAACCATATTTAAACTTCTTTATTTATACTAAGCAACTTTATATCTATAAATTAATTTTTTATGTCTACTTATTAAAAGTGATGTCGTCATAAATAGTTGTTTACAGTCAATTGAATGGACATTATACTTATAGCATAACTTTGAGGAATAAAGCATGTCAATTCATAATAATGCATTAGCCACTTACCGGCTTTTAAAAGCAACCGCAGAAGTTGCTGAAAAATCTTTAGAAGGACGTATCCAGCATTATCGTGCCCACTTGAAATCTGAAGAGAAAGAGTTAAGAACCTACACTCAAAAAGCAGCAGCTGATCTTTTAGGTTGTAATAATCGCACTTTAAAACGCCGTCATGATAACGGTGATTTTGATGAACTTAATATTAAACGGGGTGCGAACGGTCATTATGCTTACACGTTAGTTAATATTTTTGCTATGGCTGATATCATGGATATTAAGCCTGATCATCGCTCTGAGTCAGATAAACTACAAGTTATTGTTATCAACTCTTTAAAAGGTGGCTGTGGTAAAACTACAAGTATGGTTAATATAGCTGCAGCACTAGCTACAACAAATATTAAACGTTATAGAATCGGTATAATCGATCTAGACCCTCAAGGTTCTTCTTCAAGCTTTTTTCCACCCAGCGAGCCAGATCCAATTACTGTGGGTGATTTAATGCGTGATTGCATTGAGCTTGATAAAGGCGAGACATGGGAAGATTTAGTATCAAACTCTTTTTTACCAACTCACATTCCTAATATTAGAATGTTGCCATCAGGTATGGATGATTTTTACTTTGAGCATGAAACGGCAACCTTGCTTAAAGATAGTTCGAGTTATGATAAAACACGCCATTACCATAAGTTATTAGAAAAGGTTATTGACCCAGTAAAAGACCAATTTGATATCATTCTAATTGATACAGCACCATCTCTTAACTTTATGTTTTATAATGCATTAATGTCATCTACAGCCATGTTAATTCCGGTTCACCCAGAAGCCGTTGATTTTGATGCAAATAATAAATACCTCAAACGTTTAGGTGAGATTTATCATACTGTTGCATCCTTAGGCCATGAAGGCTGGGATTTTATGCAGTTCTTAGTGACCAATTATGTAAAAGGTAATCACTCTCAGCGTGATATTGTAAAAGATGTTCGCAGTGCGTTTGGTCGACAAGTCATGAGCTACCCTATTAATCACAGTTCAGCTATAACTGCGAGTTCATCCTCATTTAATACTATTTTCGATCAAAAAACGTCTGATAGTTTAGCAAGTCGAGAATCATTGATTCGCGCACAAGAAAACATTAAAGATGTTGTTGATGAACTTGAGATGTTAATTCGCTCGAATTGGCAGTCTACCCAATCTCAACTTAAAAACCCTAAGTAAGGTAGTTAATAAAAATGGCAAAAAAACGCAAAAACGACACCCGCTTAGACCCATTTGCAACAACAATTGGTAACAGTAATTTGGATGAGCTGTTAGAACAGGCTTCTGCTGGCGATGTAATAAAAATGCCTGCGCCAAGCGATCCTTCTCGTTCAATCACATTAACTTGTAAAGTTATCCCTCACTCGCAGATTGAACCCGATACTAAAGTGTATGGTAAAAACCGTCGAGTGCAGGCGCTACTTAATGAAAAGTCAGTCGCTGACATATTACCTGCAATTGCACATGACGGCCGTAATCAGCATCCTGCACTGTGTTGGGATAAAGGCGATGAAATGCTTGTACTGGCGGGCTCTCGACGTAGAATGGCATGTATTTTAAGTAATGCAGATTATCTTGTCCTTAGCTCTGCTGATTTTACTGATTCAGATGCAAAAATACTGGCTGTTTCGTCTGATCAATATATTGCACCTAGTCTATGGGAGTTAGGCCAAGCCTATCAACAAACCAGAGATGAGTTGATCAGCCAGGGGAAAAAGGGTTCTTACAGGGAAATATCTGCAATCGAAGGGGTTTCACATACTGCAGTTGCTGATGCAATCAAAGCCTATGAGAACCTGCCTGCAGCGGTGTTAGCACTTTATCCTACAGCTAATCATGTAGGTCGTGAAGTTGCTAAAAAGCTTATTGCAGCCAAAGAAAGAGATTCAGAAACGTTTGATGCACTTGTTCAAGAAGTAGCTAACGATCCTCAATTATTACTAATTGAAGGAGACGACAAACGTGCGATGGCTATTACCAAGGCATTAACAGCCCAAGAACAAACTGTTGGTCGTAAAGAAGCTGTTTTAGAAAACGATTTTGTAAGTGTTCAGCGAAATTTTAAAAGCGGCGATTTATCTATAAAAATTGATAATAAAGTGATGACTGACAAACGTTTAGAACAGCTCACCAAACTGCTAAAAGCGTTCAATTAGTTAGTATAATATTGATCTGAGGTCTGTCTTAAGTTAGTAAAAGTATGATCTCAGAGCTTTCAATGTTAGTAAAAATTTGATCTAAAAACCCTCTTTTCCTCCAATTCACCTTGTTTGGATCAGATTTTTACCCACATATACGTGTTTAAATTCGATTTGATCTTAAAACTCTATCCCCTTAGTAAAAAACTGATCTGTAAGCCCCCCTACTTGTTATTAAGTTGTATATATCTTGTGGCTTAGTTGTGTGTGTTTTGTTTTGTCTGCCCAATTTTTGTTGATAAACCGATTTTTTACCAACTAAGCTACTCCAACCAGTGTGTTTTATTCGATTAAGCCTTTAGCTGGAAGACGATAAATCATATACTGGTAAAATTACTTTTTATTCATACTGCTTTGGGCGTTATGTCTGCTAACTTATCAAAGTCTGATCTTCTTGCTATTTTTGAAGAGATAAAACAAGAACAAGAAACCTTATTTCCACTTTCTGAAAGGTTTATTAAACAGCTCTTCAAGCCTCATGTTCTTAATCAAGCTAAGGAGTACTTAGCCAACGGACAGATCAATTTTTTAGAACACAATAAAGATTTTTCAATCATTGATGCGTCTATGTTTGGTAATGAAGGTAGCACTTTCACTCAACATATTGAGATAAAAAAATTAAATGGCGGTTTTTCTGTTGAAAGGCATTGCTCATGCAAAGCCAAAACAAGTTGTCGTCATTTAGCAGCCGTATTACTTAAACTGAAAATTGATCATTCAGGTGAATACGGACAAGACTATATTATTAATGATTGGTTTGATGAACTTAGCACCATTAAGCAAACAGATGACCGAAGTGCTAAAAATGTATTATTGTTTGTGCTTGAGGTTGAAGCGAATAAATTAATAGTAACGCCAAAAATAGCGTCTTTTTCAAATAATGAGCAGTACACTTTAGGGCGAAGTCTTACTGATCAACAACTAAATAGTTTTGTTACTCCAGCTGATTTGCTTGAAACTGATTTTAGGCTGTTCAGCTGGATTCGTTCACAAAATGCATTAGGTAATCTTGAATTAAAAGGGCAATGGGGTTTTGCAGCATTACAACAATTAATTGCTACAGGGCGTTTGTTTTTTGGTCGTTCTCGTAAAGCCATTTGCCCAGACAGCGCTGTTGATCTTAATTTTAGTTGGACCCAATCAAACGATTTAATTCAACTCAACACTACTATTAATGATAAGCCTTCTTGGTTATTAATAAAAACAACGCCGCCAACATATTTAGATACCGATACGCTTAAGGTTGGTCGTATTCGCACACCTTTAAGCGGCGAAGAGGTTGCTCATATTAAAGCGATGCCTGGTGTACATACAGCAAATTTTGAACGTGTGTTTAAACAAATTAGCGCAAACTTTGGCGATGGTGTTATTCCTCATTACCAACAAAAGGAAGGTAAAAAGGTTAAGCGTCATGCTGATACTTTTGCAGAAATAGAAGTTAATAATGATAATAAGGAACTCACTTTAACACTTGGTTTTAATTATCAAGGTGCTACTTTTGCGCCTAATGCCGCTCCCAAAGAGTTACTCAACTTAGCCCTTGAAAATACGGTTTTAACCGAGTTAACCAACCTTGGCTTTAACGTGTGTAAAGGGGCTTTACAGAATAAGTTTATATATAATAAACAAATAGATGCATTTCAACATTGGTTTAAATTTGAAGTGCTACCTAATTTACGTAAACGTGGATGGCAGGTTTGTGACAAAAACTTACGTATAAAAAAATCACTTGTTCCCGTCAATCTAGAGATCACACGTGGCAAAGGACATCAAATTGTTAGTAAAATAATGATCTCAAAATATAAAGCTGCTAGTTTACTAATTAATGATAACCCCGATTACCAATCATTAAATCGTCAAAGTGACTTGTTTTATTATTTTAAACAAGGAAAAGCTTTTGCTGTAATAGAGAAGCAAGTTTTTAAACTTCTTTGTGAGTTTATCAAGCGCTTTGAGTTTATAAAAACGCGAGATGAACTACTTATCCCGCTTTCTTACTTGCCGGAACTCGTCGAGCTAAATTGTATCAATGTGACTATTAATGATAGTAATTTAGACAATTATCTTAACGACTTAAAAGCAGAAGATTCAACTTATATGCTCGTGCAGCCAGACTTAAATGAGGGAGTGAAACTGCGTGAATATCAGCAGCAAGGAGTTAACTGGCTACACTTTTTAAAGCGTCATCAGCTAGGCGGCATATTAGCGGATGACATGGGATTAGGCAAAACTCTTCAAGTCATTGCGTTTTTAGCCAGTACTAAACAAACCCTTCAATCAGGTCCTACTCTAATTGTATGCCCAACCAGTCTTGTTAGTAATTGGCAAAATGAAATGAGCAAATTTGCTAGCAATATAAAAGTAACCACAATCTTTGGTTCAGCGCGTGTTGAACAATTGCAGCACTTGGGTCAGGCTGATTGTATTCTTACAACCTATCCTTTATTAAAAAGGGATATTGCCTATTACACGCCCCTTCACTTTGAAAATATTGTTCTTGATGAAGCCCAATATATCAAAAATGACAGCGCGCAGATATCTCGATTAGTAAAGCGTTTAAACGCCTCATTCAAATTGTGCTTAAGTGGTACACCGATTGAAAATAACTTATTTGAACTTAAATCATTACTTGATTTTGCAATGAGCTCGTTACTTGGTTCGCAAGCACATTTTAAGAGTCATTTTCAGCTTCCCATAGAACGTGATTCAGATACCCAAAGAGCAAATGAGTTAAAAGCATTGATAATGCCATTTATTCTACGTCGTACTAAGGCAGAGGTTGCCCAAGAGCTGCCGCCGAAAACCGAACTCATAAAAGAGTTTGAATTTGAAGAACAGCAAAAAGCACTGTACCAATCAATTACAGATACGCTCGAAGAAAAAATGGTTAACCTATTTGCTGCTCAAGGTGTACAAAAAAGTAAACTCGCATTTCTAGACGCATTATTAAAATTGCGGCAGATATGTTGTCATCCTAAGTTAATTGACAATAATACTTTAGCTAAGAGCGCTAAGCTAAATTGGTTAAGCCAGCATATTCCTACAATGCTAGAACAAGGTAGAAAAATCATTATATTCAGCCAATTCACTTCTGTGCTGGATATTATTGCCGAGCAACTGCAAAGCCAGGCTATTCCTTTTAGCTTGTTAACTGGGCAAACGCGACATCGTGATAAAGTCATAGGGCAGTTTACCGAAGGCGTAACATCGGTTTTTTTAATTAGTTTGAAAGCTGGCGGTACCGGCCTTAACTTAACACAAGCAGATACCGTAATTCACTTTGATCCTTGGTGGAACCCAGCCGTTGAAAAGCAAGCTACTGATCGTGCTTATCGTATTGGTCAAATTAATCCGGTATTTGTTTATAAACTTATTATGGCTAATTCGATAGAACAAAAAGTATATAAAATGCAGCAAGAAAAACAAGCGCTCGTTGATGCTCTTTTTACTGATAAATCAATGAGTTTCACCCTATTTGATGAGCAACAAATGTTGAGTTTAATAAAATAGTGCAATTTTATTGAACTGATCAAAATAACCGCGGTCTATTAATATGTATGTAGTTAAATTGCAGTTTATACATACATCATGTTGATTTCCCATATTTGTTACTTATTTTAGTAATTTCGACCAGCTCAAATTGAGCTGGTTTTTTTATGCCTAAAAAGATCAAATAAATTTGAACTAACTTTCATCGGTAATGTCTATTATTAGGCATGTAGTTAAATTGCAGTTAGTACATGCATCATGTTGATTTCCCTATTTAGTTACTTATTTATAGTAATTTTGACCAGCTCAAATTGAGCTGGTTTTTTTATGTCTAAAAAGATCAAATCAATTTGAACTAACTTTCATCGGTAATGTCTATCATTAGGCGTGTAGTTAAATTGCAGTTTGCACATGCATCATGTTGATTTCCCTATTTAGTTACTTATTTATAGTAATTTCGACCAGCTCAAATTGAGCTGGTTTTTTTATGCCTAAAAAAGATCACATTTATTTGAACTAACTTTTATTGGCAATGTCTATTATTAGGCATGTAGTTAAATTGCAGTTTGCACATGCATCATGTTGATTTCCCTATTTAGTTACTTATTTATAGTAATTTTGACCAGCTCAAATTGAGCTGGTTTTTTTATGCCTAAAAAGATCACATTTATTTGAACTAACTTTCATCGGTAATGTCTATTATTAGGCATGTAGTTAAATTGCAGTTTGCACATGCATCATGTTGATTTCCCTATTTAGTTACTTATTTATAGTAATTTTGACCAGCTCAAATTGAGCTGGTTTTTTTATGCCCAATAAGATCAAATTAGTTAAAAGTTTTTGGAACTAATCTCTTTTGTTAACGTCTATTATTAGGCATGCAGTTGAATTGCAGTTCGTGTATGCATCATGTTGATTTCCCAAATTTGTTACTAAATTTAGTAATAATCAGCCAGCCCATTAATTAGGCTGGCTTTTTTATGCCTCGAAAAAACAATTACGTCAGTTTTACAGGCTTAATAGGTATTTATTTTTTTGTATTGTTATGTCCAAGCTGTTTAACAACTATCTTGCTCGCGGGTAATTCGCTATGATAAATGGTCTTATGGTTAATTAAGTTTATTTATGTATATACAGTTACTTACAAATATTGATTGGTTGAGTGTTGGGGTTGGCTTTGCTGCGAGCGCTGTGCTTTTTGGTGTTATAAGCGCTGTGCGTCGTAAGTCTTATCGACAACAACTAGGCACGCAACAGCAAGAACTGGCGTTATTGCAAACGCAGCTTAATGACAAGCAATCCCATTATACCACTTTACTTGATCAGCATACGTCGCTAGAGCAAGACTACCTAGGTCAGCGCGATGAAGCTCAATACTTTAAAACTCGCCTTACTGAGCAAGAAAAACAGAGTCAACAATATAACCATTATTGGCAAAAAGCAGAGGCTGACTTAACATCATTGCGCTTTGAATATAATGCCCGTGATGTTGAGCTTAATTCACTTCGTACTGAGCTTGAGCAAAAACAAATGCATTTTGAGCAGCAACTGCAACACATTAATGACAGTAAAGAGCAGCTTAAAAAAGAATTCGAAAATCTAGCAAATCAAATTTTAGAAAATAAATCAAAACAGTTTAAGACCCTTAATCAAGAAAGCATTGAGCAATTGCTTAAACCTGTACAAGGTGAGCTTAAAGGCTTTAGGGATAAACTAGAATCTATCCACGTCGAAGACTCAAAACAACGTGAAGCGCTTAAAATTGAGTTACTACACTTACAAGCTAAGAGCCAAGCTATTACTGAGCAAGCAGATAAGCTCAGTAATGCGCTACAAGGACAAAAGAAAACTCAAGGCAATTGGGGTGAACTTATGCTTGAAAACGTGCTAGATAGCGCGGGTTTGCGTGTAGGCACGGATTACGAGCGTGAAGTGTCATTTAATACTGAAGACGGCCGCCTGCGCCCTGATGTTGTAGTTTACTTACCACAAGGTCGTCACTTGGTTATTGATGCCAAAACATCGTTGAATGCCTACACACGCTTTGTAAATGCCGATGACGACCTGCAAGCACAACAAGCTATTAAAGAGCATGTTGAAGCCGTTAAAGCACGAATTAACGAACTTGCCAGTAAGTCATACGACCGCTTACCTGGGCTTAACTCACCTGAAGTGGTGATTATGTTTGTGCCTATTGAATCTGCATTTGTTGAAGCACTCAAATACCAAAGTGATATTTACCAACAAGCGATAGAGCAAAATATACTGGTTGCAACCCCCACTACCCTGCTAACCAGTTTAAATATTGTAAAACAGTTATGGCGTTTTGAAGAGCAAACTAAATACTCAAAAGAGCTGGCAAATCGAGCTGAGCGTTTTTACAACAAGCTCAATGGGTTTTTAACCAGTATGGAAGGCGTAGGTAAACAGTTAGATAAAGCCAAAGAAAGCTACGATAAAGCGTTTTCACAGTTATACCGAGGTAAGGGTAACTTAATTAAAAAAGCGGCAGAATTTAAAGAGCTTGGTGTTTCAGTACAAAAAGAATTACCAAAAGAAAGCCTCGAGCGGGCGCAATTAGAGCTGGATTAACACTCATATGAAAAACCTGATAAACAAAGGAATTGCTGCGTTAAAGTCGACGTCGGGTCAGTTTATGGATGAGCTCAACAAAGGGGTGGTTTTAGTCACTGAAAAGCTCAACGGGCTGCCTATTTTTATGTCTTTGGAGCATTTTGGTAAGCAAACCCCCACTTCATATGATGAGAAACACTACTTTGTTATTCCTTTTGAATTATCTGAGTATAAATTTGCACTGCATACCATGCGATGCTTACCTAAAGGCGTACCTGAAGTAAATAATCTACCAAAACGGCGCGTTTTTCACTTTGCTCATGAGCATGCTGAAGTGGGTCTTCGTGAGTATATGTTGCATAGCACCGATGAAATTATGCGTGAACAAGCTGTTGGACAAACAAATACATTGCAGGAGTTGGCAAATAGTATTGATGAATTAGACCGAAAGCTCACTTATGGCATGCTGTTGGTGGGTGGCCTAGCCGCTATTGCTAACCCATTGTTAGGAGCCGGTATCGCGGCTAAAGCAGTGCTTCCTAGCATAACAGGCCTACTCAATAAGTATGGCTTACGTGCTTCTGCAGATAAGCTGTCTCGGTATCAGCTCGAAAAAGAAATCAACGCAGCGCAAAGCTCGATTATTGATGAATTTGAAGCGGCCAACACGGTGCAGGTCATCAACCCAATTCTACAAGAACTTGACCTTACTCTAAGAACAACAGAGGCTGAACACGATCCGCTCTCCAGTTTTAATTTAGCGGATGGGCACTTACCCGAGTTTCAAGATGAAAACTGGCGTGAGCTAACTGAAGTGGCTATTTGCCACGTTTATAAAGAGGTTTTCAATGATCCCTCACTCCATAAGCAAGCAAATTTAGAAGCAAAAGATTTAAGGTGGCTAAAATTAATGTTTGCTGCAAATAAAGTGAACTAACAACAGAATCACGTAATGATTTTGGTCTTTATGTAGTTGATAAAATTGAAGAGCAAGCGACGCCAATAATTACCCGTGTAAACCCCCATTACAGTTATGTTGATCATCCAGGTACTTATTTATTCGATGGCTTAATAGTGGCTACATGTGGGAGAAACAGCCAGTTTAGCTGAAATGTCTCCCTCATTGTATGTCGCACATATAAGCGCAGAGCACATATTTGACGGTTAAAAAAGTGAAATGTCAATTGCGCAAGTGGCCAGTATTTCTCAACACGCCGACCTTTATAGAGATCATTATTTTACTAACAATGCCTTGTACAGCGTTCTGCCCGTATAAAGGAACCAAGGTAACAGTATGACTAATAAAATGATGCTTTATTGTATATTGCATGCAATACTTGAGGCGGATGGGTAGATCTCTGCGATAAGCTATAAACTATTAACTGAGAAAGTTTGCTAAAGTAAGCTTATCGCAAGACATTATTTAACAATAACAAAAGCATTACCTTACTTTAGGACCTCACATGAAACTATTCAAATCCTCAGTGTTAGTACTCTCAGTACTGGCTGGGCTTTCGTTATCAGGCTGTTCAATGACACAAAATACCACAGGAAACACTGCGGTGAGCCAAGTTAGTAACCCACTCACCCTTGAGCAAATCTATAAAGATAAATACTTTAAAGCACAACGTAGCACTTACTTTAAATGGCTTGATGATGGCACTGGCTATACAGTGCTTGAAGAACGTGAAAGCGAAAAAGATAAAAAAGAAAACACTGAGAATGCCAAAGCTGATGATGAAAAAGAACACGGCGTAAAAGGCAACGATATCGTATTTTACAATGCCGATGGCACGGGCCGTAAGGTATTAGTTGAGTTTGAAAAACTACACCCAGAAGGCGCTGAAGAGCCGTTGGCAATAGAAAGCTACCAGTGGTCAAAAGATGGTAAGTGGCTGATGGTATTTACCAATAGCGAGCAAGTTTGGCGCTCACGCAGCCGCGGGGACTTTTGGTTACTCAACCTAGAGACTAACCAATTACAACAATTAGGTGGCGCAGACGTTGAACCAACTAAGCTCATGTTCGCTAAATTCTCGCCTGATAGCTCAAAAGTGGCGTATGTGCGCGACAACAATATTTATATGCAAGCGGTTGGCAGCAATGACGTAACAGCACTCACAACCGATGGCAGCGCCACAATCGTGAACGGTAATTTTGATTGGGTGTACGAAGAAGAGTTCACTATTGCGGATGGCTTTCGTTGGAGCCCCGATAACAAATCAATCGCATATTGGCAGCTTGATACCAGTGATGTGAAGTTTTTCACTATGATCAACAACACCGATGAGCTCTACCCTACTCTTAAAGAATTCCCTTACCCTAAAGCGGGTGAAACTAACTCTGCTGTTCGTGTTGGCGTGGTAAGCCTTGCCGATAAACAAACCCGTTGGGCAAAACTTGAAGGCGACAACCGCGATCGCTACATTCCGCGCATCAGCTGGGCAGGTACTGGGGATGAGTTAATGATTCAAGACTTAAACCGCCCGCAAAGTCACAACAAGGTATGGTTGTTTGACTGGCAAAAGCAGCAACTGACTAAAATTTTAGAAGACAAAGACGATGCGTTTATCGAATGGTTTTATAAAGCCAATTGGTCAAAAGACGGCAAGTTCTTTATTTGGCATAGCGAGCGTGACGGCTGGCGTCATCTTTACCGTGTATCGCGCGATGGCAAAACCATTATTGACCTAACGCCTGGTGATTACGATATTGTTGATATGCTCACTATCAATGAAGACGAAAATGTTATGTATTTTATTGCCTCACCAAACGATCCTGGTCAGCGTTATTTGTACAGCACGCCACTGGATGGTAGCAGCAAACCTGTGCGTGTAACCCCTGAAGAATTTGAAGGCTCAAACAGCTATTACATGTCAAAAGATGCCTCATGGGCAATGCACAGCTATTCTAAATTTGGTACGCCGCCTACAAAGCAAATCATTAACGTGAACGATCACAGTAATGTTAAAACCTTAGTTGAAAATAATGAACTGAAAGAAAAACTGGCTGAGCTAAGCTTACCAAACCATGAGTTTTTTAAAGTGAATGCGCAGGATGGCACCGAGCTTGACGGTTACATTATGTTCCCAGAGAACATGGATAAAAGTAAAAAATACCCGATTGTTTTTTACGTATACGGCGAACCGTGGGGCTCAACAGTACAAGACCGCTATGAAGGCAATAGCTACTTGTATAAATCATTATTAACGCAAAAAGGGTTTATTGTCGCATCGGTTGATAACCGTGGTACACGCGCACCCAAAGGCCGCGATTGGCGCAAATCGATTTATAAAAAAATTGGCTCTGTCACCGTGCAAGACCAAGTTGATGCGCTAGATGCCATGGCCAAACGTTGGGATGTAATAGACACCGACCGCGTTGGCGTGTGGGGCCACTCTGGGGGCGGTAGCTCAACCCTTAACTTATTGTTCCGCCATGGTGATAAATTTAAAGTGGGTATAGCCTCAGCACCCGTGCCTGATATTCGTTTATACGACACTATTTACCAAGAACGTTATGCGGGTAACCCAAATACAGACCCTGAGAGCTACGATAACACCTCGCCAATTACCTTTGCTAAAAACCTAACCGGTAAGCTACTGCTTATTCACGGCACTGGCGATGACAACGTGCATTACCAAGGCTCAGAGCGTTTAATTGATGAACTTGTTAAGTACAACAAACAGTTTGAGTTTTTCTCATACCCTAACCGCTCACACAGCCTACGTGAAGGCAAAGGCACCACCTTGCATTACCATACTATGATGGCTGAGTTTTTTGAAAAGCACTTATTAAACAAGTAATCGCTTTAAAAAAATAAAATACTAAAGCCGCACACTAATTATTAGTGTGCGGCTTTTTTAATCAAAGTGTAACGGGGGTTTACAAAAGCGAGCTTACTTGTGGCAAATTTATATTTTTAATGACAGGCTTACTACAAAACGGCGGCCAAATTCTTCGATTTTCATTAAGGAGCTGGCGTTGTCCGTTTTGGCGCTGCGAGTAAGCGTTTCATTGGTGGCATTAAATACATCTAAGCGAAGACTTGCACTGGCTGAGTAAAACCAGCTGAAACTTAAGTCGGTGCTGGTGTAATCTTCAACATAGGTATCAGCGTTATTACTGATATCACGCTGCTCTAAAAAGTCACTACGATAGTTTATATTAATTGCTGCTTGCCATTTATCATCACTGACCAAAAAGCGCAGGTTACCAGTCCAATCCGAGATCCCTTCAACATCAAAGTTATTTGCATCTGCAGTTATAACGTCAGCATTTGTTATATGAGTTAGGTTTGCTGATAATTGGCTTTGTAAAAACCATGGGCTGTATAGGGGGAGTTGCCATTGCGAACTAGCCTGTAAACCATTTATAGTCGCTTTGCCGTCGTTAGTTTGTTGTAGCGAAATATAATCTAGCCCTTTATAGTTAATCGTTTTAGTTTGTTCAACAATAAAGTTATCCATATGATGATTAAAGGCTAGTAGTTGTAAGCTTAAATCTTCTTGCAACCGATTAACTGAGAGCGTGCTGGTATTAGCAATAACAGGCTCTAAATTTGGGTTACCCAGCTCGGCATAAGGTAAACCACCTGAGTTCACATGTAGCTTAGGATTAAGATCCGAGTAGTTCGGCCGGTTAATCGAACGACTATAACTCGTTCGCCATTGCCAATTTGCTGATGGTTGCCACTTAATATTAATTGAAGGTAGCCAAAAATTATGATGATGATTGTTATTTAAAAGTGCTAATTCACCATCAGTTGTAAGCTGGGCACCTTGCGTCTCATTTAATGTATCACTGTAACGCAGCCCTACGTTTAAAGTAACGTTTGCTAATTGCCACTTCGAAGATAAATATCCCTCCTTTGATTCAAAACTGACTTGATAGCTATTAAGGTAGTCGTTATCAGTAATATTATTAAACGGTAAATTAATATCATAGAGTTGAAATAAATCGCTTTTTGGGATCAGCCACGACTGTACTTCAGAATTTATAAAACTAGTACTAAAGCTGTGCTGAATTGGTTCAAGCCAGCGGCCATCTAATTTAGGTAGATCGTTTAAAGATTGAGGATCTAAACTAATATCTCTGCGAGTATAACTATACTGTTGTTTTGAACTTAAAAAGCCAAATTGCAAATGCTGAAAACCAAAATCAGTTGAGCTATGCCAGCTGCCATCAACTCCCCATTCATTCACTTCATTTAGTACATTGATAGTACGTTTACTCATTTGATTGATATGCGAATAGCTATTAACAAGGCCTAAATTACGGCTAAAGCGGTAATCATTTAAAGAGTCAGTTTGTAAATCAACATAGGCATCCATAGTGGAAAGTGCTGCATGTACTCTCGTGATAGGCTCTTTCGTATCGCTTTTTGCTTCACTGTGGCTATAAAAAGGAGAGAGTGATAATGGTATATACTCATTTGGTTGCCAGCGTGCGTCAATTTGCACCGTTTGATTAGCATAATATAAGTTGGACTCTTCACGACTAGTTTTAGCATTTACATTATTAAAGAAGAACTTATCTATACTATTTTGTGGTGTTGAAACCTGTGCTATTGCAGTTTGGCTCTGAGGACTGAGCCCAAGTCTATGTTCATCAAACGAAAAGTCAGTATCGGACCTAAACCAAAGTGTATTGAGTGTTAAATGATCTGAAGCTTGCCATGCTAAAGCGCTGTAATAAGTTGCGCGAGTGCGATCTTCGTTTTCGATGGTAATAGCTAAACCATCTGTAGGGACTAAAGTTTTATCGTCTAATCCAGGCCATTGATACTCACTCGGGGCACCACCGTTGTCACCCCAGTGCCAGCTTTCAAATTGATATTGGCGTTGTAAGCGGTTTTCATAGTTCACTTTGAAAATAACACCTATGTTGTCGCTTTTGCCATTTGCGGTTAAGCCGAAGCTCGGTTGAAAATTACGGTCACCTTCTAAAGTTGCTGCAGTTAACATGATTTGTAGGTTATTTTCTTCATATGCCAGCGGATCATCGCTCAATAAGTTTACTGTCGCCCCTATAGCACCACTTGGTAAGCTTGGATCTGTGGTTTTAAATACCGTGATATTTGAGAATAATCCAGCGCTGAAAATATCAAACCTATGTTGCTGTCCATACTGATTTGAGTTGCGCACGTTTTCTGTATTAGCTAGACGGCGACCATTAAAAAGCGTTAATTGGTACTCAGCGCCTAGCCCCATGGCATTGATGTTAAGTGCT
Organism: Pseudoalteromonas atlantica; assembly: GCF_043641955.1. Classification (GTDB taxonomy): domain Bacteria; phylum Pseudomonadota; class Gammaproteobacteria; order Enterobacterales; family Alteromonadaceae; genus Pseudoalteromonas; species Pseudoalteromonas atlantica_A. Next base: position 374,864 of record NZ_JBHZRV010000001.1, on the reverse strand, counting down.
TCACCCCGATCACGAGTAATACTTAAGCCCGGTACGGCTTGTAATGCTTCGGCTAGGTTTTCAGCGGGTAATTGTGTCAGCATAGCGCCAATTGCAACTTCACTTTCCCCTGCATAATCACTTTTTACTTGTTGCGCATAACTCACTGCCTGCTGGTAATTAGTATTGTAGGCTTGTGCAGAGGAAGCTTTGGGTAATTGCTCGGTCACTGTAACTTCTTCTAGATACCTAGTTTTTTTTGTTGACGAAGGTGCCTTATTTGCTACTGGTGTTTTGAAAATAACGATACCAGCGGGTGTTTTTTTCCAGCTTAATTGGTGAGGTTTCAGTAGTTGATTTAGTGTACTTTCGAGAGTTGAATTTTGGGCTGGTTCTTGCGTTAACCCTCTGAGTAATTGGGTGTCGTAAATTAATGCCGTATTATATTGCTCAGAAAAATGGGTAAGCTGCTCTATTAAACTTGAGCCCGTTGTTGCCTTCACTGTAAAACTAAGGCCCACAAGTGCTACACATAATAAACAGCTTATACGTAACATCTTTGAACGGCCTTTCAATCTCATTAAACTCTAAGTGTGAAGAACTTAGATGAACAATTTATGACAGCGCCCATAATTTCAAGGTAAATAAACTCGCTCATTACTCTATCGGGCTTAATACAACACTGTCGTCAAAACTATTGATTTCAAGTTGATTTAATTGCGCTATTAGTGTCGCTGCGCCTACAACATCTGTGGTTTTAAAGCGGCCGCTAACACGCAGTTGGGTATCAACGTTATTTAACACTAACGGTTTATCGGTATAACGATTAAGCTGAAAAATTGCATTGTTAATTGTTACATTCTCTAAATCTAGCCAGCCGAGTTGCCAGTCTGGTTGTGTTGCTTTGAATGAAGTAACAACAATATCATTATCAATGACACGTGCACGCTGGCCTTTAACTATTTCTACTTGTTTTGAATTATTTGCAGTATTAACTGCAACTTTGCCGTGAAATACATCAATCGTCGTTTCTCGTAAGGTTTTATCAACATTAAAAGCAGTACCCAGTACACTAATTGTGGCGTTGCCTGTATTAATCGTGAATGGACGCTGCTCATCTCGTTTTACTGAGAAGTATGCTTCACCTTTACTCAAAGTGGCTTGTCTGGTTTTATCGTTCTCATTAAATTGTAAGTTAGTTTGCGTATTTAATGCGACCTCTGTGCCGTCCGATAAAGTAATATCAGATGCTTTTTTTGCAAAAAACTGCTGCGCCGCGACTAGTGTTGATGCTTGAGGTGTAGTTGAATTGCTTAAGTGAGTTAAGCCAATAAATGCCATAATGAAAGATGCTGCGACCGCACTGCCCCACATTAATAAGGGATTCTTTCTGCGAGGCGTTATTGCACTGGGCTCATCCAACTTTTGCTGTGAATCTGCTTTTTGTAATGCTTCAATGAGTGCCGCGTCTTGCCAAATTGCTTTTTCAAGCTGCTTATTACTTTCATCATCAGGTTTGAATGGGGTATGCATTAAATTTCTCTATCTATCTCTATTACTAATATAACGACTTAACGTTCACTAAGGGGACATTTAGTCACTAATAAATTCGCTTATGGCGTCTTTGAGCATATCCATTGCACGGGAGATATGTTTTTTGACCGCTTCTTCAGACAAGCCTAAGTTTTGCGCTATGTGTTGGCGGCTTTCACCATGCAAACGCCGACGAATAAATACATCACGGCGCAGTGCTGACATTTGCGTAAGTACTTGCTGATACAAGCGTAGCCGCTGCTCATGTTCAAGCAAACTATCTAAAGAAAGATCTTCGCTTTGTGGTTCATGCTCTAAGCTCTCTGGCGATTTGTTTTGCTCTCTGTGGTGATCAACCACTAAATGATGTGCCATCCGATAACCATAAGCTAATGGGTTATCTATATGGGCCGTAGATTCAATTTTTAATGCTTTAATTAGCAGCTTTTGGAATAAGTCATCGGCATCGGCTTGCTCGCCAACAGCCCGACGGAAGAAGCTTTTTAATGCATCTTGATTCGCAATAAAGCATTTAACCAATGGTCTATTTGATTGCTTTTGTTTGCTTAAAATTGATTGCGGCGTTTGAGTTTGGGGCATCATTGAATCGTTATTTACAGCATTTGTTATTTTATAGACGCTCATACTAGAGCAAAGGAGACACTCTTTTTATGATGATTTGATGACATTTTTATGAGCGTAGTGTCGCAAAACCGACATAAAAACTTCATCGAATAAATACGTCCCCTATTAATTTTTTGCCGCGTCATTAGAAGCGAAATCAATTTAAAGTCGTAATACATACAACAGGACCAACATGATGACTAAGCGAATCTTTACCCTATCACCGTTAGCATTGGCACTTAGCTCTTTACTTGTCGCACCAAGCTACGCACAAGAAGCTGAGACTGAAGATCACGCGATGGAGCAGATCGTCGTTACAGGCAGCTATATAAAAAGTTTAGAACAAGCGATTGACCTAAAGCGGACAAATATTGGTTTTTCAGATTCAATCGTCGCTTCTGATATTGCTGATTTCCCGGAGCAAAATCTAGCTGAAGCATTACAGCGTATGCCAGGTGTAACCATTGAGCGAAATAAAGGGTTAGGGCAAAAAGTGAACGTACGTAGTTTGCCGAGCGAGTTTACCTTTGTGTCTATTAATAATCTTGCAACGGCATCGGGCAGTGGTGGTCGTGACGTAGAGTTTGATATGTTCGCGTCTGAAATTATTCAAAGTGTTACGGTAAAAAAATCGCCAACGGCTGCTGATGAAGAAGGTGGTATTGCAGGCTCTGTTGCTATTACAACAGCACGTCCATTTGACTACGAAGGGCGTAAACTGGTGGCATCGGTTGAAGGTGCATACAACGAAATCTCTGAACAAACAGACCCTAAGTTTGCTTTTTTAGCTAGCGACACGTTTGGCGACTGGGGCGCACTTGCGTCGGTTGCTTACTCCGAGCGAACTAACCGTACTGATAGTAACTCAGGTATCGATTTTCGCCCGCTTTCACGCTGGCTAGAAAAATCAGGCTCATCACAGTGGCAGTCAGATCAAGCGGCTGATGTGTTAGAGCGTGATACGGGTATTACTATTAACGACCGTTTTGACAGTGACGAAACGAGTCGAGTGGTGTTTTTAAATAAAGTAGGCGATCGTTCATATCTTACAGAGCAAGAAAAATGGGGTGCAACGCTTTCATTACAATATAAACCGAGCAGTGAATTTAGTTTAACTTTTGATGGGCTATTGGGGAATTTTGATGATCATGAAGACGAGTATGATGCTGCTGCCTATGCAGCATCGAGTGTTAGTTCGTTAGAGCGTGTTAATCAATACGACAGTTCAACACTAAATGACTACGGTATTACCGTTTTAACTGATGTTGACTACGCCGCGACCCAGCACGAGTTTTTAAGTAAAGAGCACAGCAGTGAAACTGACTACCAACAATTTAGCCTGGCAATGGATTGGTTAGTGGGTGAGTGGGATATCAATGGTTTAATTGGCTACAGTGGCGCAGATAAATCAATAGAATCTACCAATTTAAAGCACACCGCTTATCGCGCAACGCGGTCACGTTATACCAGCACTGGCGCAGAGACAATACCAAGTGATAATGCCGATACATTCGACATGTATAACTCTCCAGAGTCATACTTGTTTGATTATAATGAAGTTAATCTTGAAGATATCTCTGATGATAAATATGCTGCGCAATTGGATTTTTCGCGTCATTTAAATTTAGAATTCTTCCCTGCATTAACTAAAGTGCAATTTGGCGCGCGTTATACCGATAAATCAAAACAGCGTAACTATGGCTCTAACCGTGTAACGGGTCCATCTGCTGGGGACTCATCGTGGGTTGGCACGCGTACTTTAGCTGACAGTGAGCTGACAAACATTTCTGATTTGGTCAATGGCGGCGAGTATTTATCTGAGGTGCCATCAAAGCAAGGTTGGAGCCAAATCTCAAACAGCTATGCTCGTAATCAACTTAGATACGATGGCTTTGGGGTTGAGTTTGAACCTGACCAATATTACCAGGTAGAAGAAAAAACCACGGCTATTTATGCAATGGCTGATTTTACCTTTGATATCGGTGATATGCCTGCAACGCTTAATACTGGTGTGCGTTATATTGATACTGATGTAAATTCATCAGGTTATCACCAAGTACAAAACGATGATGGTTCAACAAATTATACATCTGCACCGATATCAAAAAGCGGTAATTACACTGACTTACTGCCAAGCGTAAACTTTACCCTTGAACTTAATGATGACTTAGTACTGCGAGCTGCGGCTTCAGAAACACTCATGCGACCTGCACTTACGGATATTGCGTACAAACGAACAGTGAGCTTAAGTGAGTTTAAGTACCGCGACGGCAACCCAGACTTAAAACCAACTTACGCGGACCAATGGGAAGTGGGCCTAGAATGGTATTTAGAGGAAGGTGGCTTATTAGCGGTTTCTTACTTTGAAAAAGAAATTGAAGGCGTAGTACGTGAGTCGCTTACAGGTGTGGTTAATGGCGTTACTAAATATAATGATAACGGCACCGTTGATGGCGTGTATGACTTTGATGTTTATCAAAAAGTGAATGCCGAGGGTTCGTATGATGTGAGCGGTGTTGAATTTATTGCGCAAATTCCGCTGGTTCGTTTTCATAATATGCTAGATGGCTTTGGTATTAATGCTAACTACACGACATTAGACAACTCATTAACGGGCGCTTCTGATTTAGGTATCCCAACACCACCAGAAGGACTGGCAGATGAAACTTATAACCTGACCTTTTACTATGAGAATGAAAGCTTTGATGCGCGAATTTCTTATAACTACAAAGATAAATACGTAGAGTACATTGAGCGCGATATGTATCCCGTTTATCGTGACGCGTATGGTCAAACAGATGTTTCATTAGGTTACAACATTAATGACGCTATGAAAGTAACGCTCGAAGGTATTAATATCACTGACGAAGAAACTACAGGTTACACCCTTGATCCTGCTTTCCCAACGATGTACGAGTTCTCTGGTCGACGTGTTGCACTAGGCTTTAGAGCGATTTTTTAAAGCTGGGTAACAATAACAGCCGGAAGCATTGTGCTTCCGGTTTTTTGCTTTATTCAGCCTCAGGATATTTTATATGAAGTTATTACTGCCACTGCTCATTTTTTTAAGCTGCACATTGTTACATGCTGCACCTGCCACTAATACGCAAATCGCCTTTGTACCCGACATACACTTTCACGATATATATGGAGATTACTCTGCTGATGGGTTTAATGGTATTACCCAAAGTAAAGGCACTGCACCTGTAAGTATTCGTAGCATGCAGGCGCAAATTCACTCGACTCGATTATTTAATGAAAACTACTTTGCCTTAATTGCCACCCTAGATGATATTGCCGCTAGAGGAGTAAAGCTGGTCGCTCTTCCAGGAGATTTTACTGATGATGGACAGCCTGTTCATTTAAATGGTTTAAAAGTTATTTTAGCGGATTATGCTAAGCAACATGATATGCGCTTTTTCGCAATTCCTGGTAATCATGACCCTGTTAAACCATTCAAAAGCGCCGGTGGCAAAGCTGATTTTTTGGGGCCGCTAGGGCAACAAGTGGGTATTTATTCAACCGATCACCCAGGATGTAAAAACGACGCTAAAGATAATAATGCGTTAGTATGCAGCGATAAAATAGCTCATGCAGGTTATCAAGAGATTGTAGATATAATGGCACCATTTGGTTTGCAACCAGATACCCGCGATTTGCTATGGGAAACGCCGTTTGGAAAACAGCCGTCGCTGACTGAGCGCAGTTATACTCAATGCGCGCATAATGATAAAACCAGTTGCAAGCAAGTACCCGATACCAGCTATTTAGTGGAGCCAGTTGCAGGGCTGTGGTTGTTAGCCATTGATGCCAATGTGTATATTCCAGAGCTTAAAAATGGCTCTATGGTTTTTCAAGGTTCAGGTAATGCCGGCTATAACAAAGTACTCACTGAGAAACCCTTTTTATTAGAGTGGATCACCAAAGTGGTCGAGCGTGCTAAAAAGCAAAATAAAACATTGATAGCGTTTAGCCACTTTCCAATGGGAGAGTTTTACGATGGCCAAACGCAGTCGATTAAATCACTGTTTGGTGATTCGGCTTTTCAGTTAGTTCGAGAGCCTACGAGAGATACTCGTAAGCTACTCGCTGAAACCGGTTTGAAGCTGCATATTGGTGGCCATATGCATATGAATGATACTTCTGTCATCGAAACACAGCAGAACACTCTATTTAATATTCAGGCCCCTTCTATCGCGGCTTATAGACCAGCTTATAAACTCGTTACTTTGAATAAGCCGTGGGCCAAAGTAGACACTGTGACTATCGATGATGTGGCTCAGTTTGATTCGTTATTTAGTGCCTACCAAAAAGAGCATGATTATTTACTGAAACATCACCCTGAGCAAGTGTGGGATAAGCGTATTTTAGCGGCGAGTAACTATCAAAGTTATAGTAAAATGCACTTACAAGCTTTAGCACAATGGCGGTTTATTCCTCGTGAGTGGCCACAGGATTTTCGCGAGCAAGTATTGGCTATGTCGTTATTAGAGGTCATGGTTTTGTTTAACGATGAGAGCTTGTTATCTAAAGCACAGCGACAAAGTTTACAGGCTAAAACTGTGCTCGATTTTATCGCTGACTTTTACTTAGTGCGTAACGCTGGAACGCTTGCGTTTGCTGATATTAGCCAAGCAACTCAGCAAACATATCAAAGCATGGCAAACTTATTAAATAACAATACAAGGTGCGCCGTTAGCGCTAATCATAAAGGTGAAAACATTTGTCAGCTAAAATCAGCCCTAACTCAAGCATTTAGTATTTACGATAACCTTAATCATGCGCTACCTGATAAATGCTTGATTATTGATATGTCAGAAAATAAGTCGTTGCAAAACTGTGCCGCGGGTACGGTATCGCCATAACTTAGGCATTAATAATTTGTATTATGTAATGGGGGTTTACAGCTGCTAAACAGCTCTGCAGTTGGATTAGCTAGATAAAAACGCGAGCATAAAACATGCTCGCGTTTTCTAGGGTTTTTATTTAAATATCAAAACGGTCGGCGTTCATTACTTTTACCCATGCTTTAACAAAGTCTTTTACAAAGCGCTCTTTGTTGTCGTCTTGGGCGTAAAACTCCGCAAGCGCTCGTAGAATCGAGTTTGAACCAAACACTAAATCAATGCGCGTTGCTGTCCACTTTATGTTACCAGAGCTGCGATCGACAATGTTAAAAGTTGTTTTGCTTGCAGGCTCCCAGCGGTTACTCATGTCCGTAATATTGACAAAAAAGTCGTTTGTTAATGTGCCCACATTATCAGTAAACACTCCGTGCTGAGTGCCGCTATGGTTAGTACCAAGCATACGCATGCCACCAAATAGTACAGTAACCTCTGGTGCGGTTAAGCCCATTAGTTGGCTGCGCTCTAACAGTAGCTCTTCTGGTGATACAACATAATCTTGTTTTAACCAGTTTCTAAAACCATCATGAATTGGCTCAAGTACATCGAACGACTCAGCATCGGTCATGTCGTCAGTGGCATCACCACGGCCAGGCGTAAATGGCACGGTAATATCAACCCCTGTTGCTTTTGCAGCTTGCTCAACCGCGGCAGTACCAGCAAGAACAATTAAATCCGCTAAACTAACAGGTTTGCTTAAGCCAGCTTGAACTTGTTCAAGCGCAGCTAATACTTTTGCCAAGCGCTCTGGCTCGTTACCTTGCCAATCTTTTTGTGGAGCTAAACGAATACGTGCGCCGTTTGCACCGCCACGGTGATCTGAGCTGCGGTAAGTTCGCGCGCTATCCCATGCTGTACTTATTAAGTCACTGGCACTGACATCACAATTTAATAGCTTAGCTTTTAGCTCACTAATTTCAGCATCCGAAAAGGTGTAATCGACGCTTGGGATCGGATCTTGCCAGATCAGATCTTCACTTGGTACATCTGCACCTAAATAACGTGCTTTAGGGCCTAAGTCACGGTGAGTGAGTTTAAACCAAGCGCGAGCGAATACGTCGCTAAAGTATTCAAAATCATTATAAAAACGCTCAATGATTTTACGGTATTCAGGGTCCATTTTCATTGCCATATCGGCATCGGTCATAATCGGGTTTAAACGAATTGATGGGTCCTCTACATCAACGGGTTTATCTTCTTCTTTAATATTTACAGGCTCCCACTGGTGCGCACCTGCTGGGCTTTTAGTGAGCTGCCATTCGTGGTTTAAAAGTAAATCACAGTAGCCATTATCCCACTTTGTTGGATGTGTGGTCCACGCGCCTTCGATGCCTGATGTCATGGTGTCACGGCCGATACCGCGTGATTTATGGTTGTTCCAGCCAAGGCCTTGCTCAAATACATCAGCGGCTTCAGGCTCTGGGCCTACGTTCTCTTCACTGCCATTACCATGAGTTTTACCCACAGTATGACCGCCTACTGTTAGCGCTGCGGTTTCTTCGTCGTCCATCGCCATACGGGCAAAGGTTTCGCGAACTTGCGCTGCGGTTTTTAATGGATTAGGCTCTCCATTGACCCCTTCCGGGTTAACGTAAATTAAGCCCATTTGTACGGCGGCTAATGGGTTTTCCATGGTGTCAGGTTTTGCGACATTATCGTAACGCTCATCACTTGGCGCTAGCCATTCTTTTTCAGCGCCCCAATACACGTCTTTTTCAGGGTGCCAGATATCTTCGCGGCCGCCGGCAAAACCAAAGGTTTTTAAGCCCATTGACTCATAGGCCATATTACCGGCTAAAATAATTAAGTCTGCCCATGATAATTTATTGCCGTATTTTTTCTTAATAGGCCAAAGTAAACGACGGGCTTTATCAAGATTGGCATTATCGGGCCATGAGTTTAAAGGCGCAAAGCGTTGGTTCGCGGTGCCACCGCCGCCACGTCCATCCGCTAAACGGTAAGACCCTGCTGAGTGCCACGCCATGCGGATCATCAAGCCACCATAATGACCCCAGTCAGCAGGCCACCAATCTTGACTCGACGTCATGAGGTTTTTTAAATCGGTTTTTACCGCTTCAAGGTCTAGTTTTTTAAATTCTTCAGCGTAGTTAAAATCGTCGCCGTACGGGTTAGTTTTTGTATCGTGTTGGTGAAGAATGTCGAAGTTTAATGCGTTTGGCCACCAATCGGTGTTGGATTTAGACGTTTGTGTGTTGCTGCCATGCATTATTGGGCATTTACCTGCATTAGAATTGCTCATTTTGGTCCCTATCTAAGAAAATACAATTTGATTGGAAACTGTAACTGACGGTTACTTAATATATTCAATATAGCTGATTTGCGTTGGAAAACTAGGTTATAAGCAATGCTTTAAAGCGATTGTAGCCATCTATTAATTAGATGTAGAGGTTGAAAAAACACCCTCATATAAATGAAACCACAAACCAATATGCATTTTATACATTATAATTACAGGCTGTTAATTCCTAAATGTTGAGCTTCTTAAAAGAGTTACGTAAAAACTGCTTTCAAGTGTGGTTTTTTAAGCAAGTTATATTGGGGTTACAAAAAGTAAGTCGGGTACAGTGAAACTAAATTAGACAGCAATTAATTAGGCGGTTTAATAGTGTCTATAGGTTAAAATATACCATGTGAAGCGATTCAAAAAGCAGCAGTAAATGCAGGACGCGTCCCACTTTCTCTAATTTCCATAGAAAAACGCAAAAAACAAGACGTGATCTAAGTTTCCTCTGCTTAGCTTTAAATGCCTTATAGCTTTAAGCTTGTATCAAGCTTGATTATCTCACCGGATAAGACATCAAAAGTGTAATAAAACGTTTCACTTTTCGTATTGGTATAAATCAAAAGCATTTCATTTTTGATTACTTGATAGCCTTCAATATTATTCATAACAGACTTTAAGTTTGAGCCATCGTATTCTGAAACCAACAACTCTTTCATATCATTTTGGTTTAAAAAACCATCTTTGTTCGTATCTTTTCGTGCAACAGAATAAATATTCTTACTTAAAATATGACGATAGTCAGTTTCTTTTGATTGAATTGGTGAAAAGTCTACAATTAGCGCATTATTTTCAAATAATAAGTGATTCTTTTCACCAGGTTTAGTAAACATCAAATTGACTGCATTACTACTTAAATTCAGTGAGGATGAAACAATCATCATTTCTGCATTTGAATTATAAGATTGCTCTTCTATTATTTTATCCGAGGTTACTTCTAAGATATGCACATCTTTAATTTGACCAACGTAGTTTTTTTCTAGCTTAGGCTTTTCTTTATGAGCACCTCTATGATCAATGACTTGAACTTTTGGTTCAGAGTAATCTTTTCTAAAAAAGCCACTGATCAAATCTTTACCAATAGCAATAATTACAATTATTGCTGCGATAAATAGCAATATCTTATTAGATTTTTCAATAAAATTCATGATGCGAATACTCAACTATAACTCCTTGAAGCGCTCGTTTAGTCGGCGCTAAATAGCAGGCTAAAATTAGTAACTAAGGAGCGCAAGCTTGTTGTTTTGGTTCCTTTGGTTATGCTGTTGTTATTTAGTTTCACACAACACCTTACCAAAAACACTTGCTTTGGTAAGTTCACATTGTTGAGTGCCATTTTTAATTTTTATTGCATCACTACAACTTGTATCGCGAACAATAGGTTGACCATTATTTGGCTCAATGGTTACTTTTCTAGCACCACATAGCTCGTAAGCTTTTTTTAACCAACTAGCAAGTAACTCATTGCCTATATCGGTCTGACCTGTTGCTGAGACAATAAATGAATTAGCACTATCATTCGCATATATTGTGAATTTAACGTCTTCTTTTGAAAAGCAATCGAAACTAAATAAACACAAGACTAAGAGCATAAAGTTTGATTTCATATTGATACTTACGAGCTTGCAGATTAACTCGTTTTAAATTTATTTACTTATAGGAACAACCTTATCTGAGTTCCTAATTTGGTTCAATTGCTTACTTTAATCTCACATAAAAGAAAATTTGCTAATTTGGATGATTTTTAGAAGGGCTAGCGGGTATTTGAGTGATTTATTTTAGAGGATATCGACGATCTCTTTTTAATATAGCCTGTTTGCAGTTTTTCACTTTATGGAATGTAAGCTCTATAAAACTACGCCGTTTGAAACTGTTTAATAAAAAGCTTGCCGTCGACCTAATGTGCTCGCTATTTTTATTCTTTTGATACAAATGACTCTTTTCGCAATTCATTATTTTAAACTGAATATGTCGCACAGTTTAAATTAGCGGGTTTACTGTTTTCCTTTGCTCATAGAGCACCTTTTATTAGAAGTTAAAATTTAACTTGCTTGGTATCTAGTAATCGATGGCTGGTTTACAATTGCCGCTTAAAAACAATGAGCGAGTTGCCCTTCCCTGTTGCGACTAATAAATGTTGGTTATCAGGAGTGAGTGTCAGTGCTGATATCCCCTTTAACTTTTGCTCACCAATATTATACAGAGACTCTTTCAAAGCTAGCGTTGCGTCTTCTTGTACATTAAACACATGCAAGCCAGTACCTAATTCACCTGCGGCATAAAGTGTGTCACCCTTATTTGATATGGCTAAACTGCTAGCCCCTTTTAAGCTATCAGTTCCAATTTCAGCGTTAGTGATAGCCTTTATAAAACGATATTTTCCATTCGGTGCTTTTTGTAATACACCAATTGAATGACTGCCTGAGCATGCGACATATAAAAATTGCCCATTTGGGGAAGTCACTATTTTTTGCGGGTTGAGGCAATGAGTTACGCCATCCTCACTGTGTTTAATGACTTGTTTAACAGCTAAGGTTCCATCAGTGTGCCTATCAAAAATAGTTAATTGATGGTTTTCATAACCAAGTACGAACAACGCATCATTTGATGGTGATAACGCAAGGCTTACAGGTTTACCCAAACTATCTGCATAGGGTTTTGCGTATGTTATTTTTTGCTTAAATATGACTGTATGATCTGCTTTTACATCAAAAATTGATATGGCATTGCTCATATAGCTTGCAGCTAAAAGCTGCTTTTCATTTGCTGAGTGAATTACATCCCATGCGCCAAGTAAGCCTAGTGTGTCTGGTGATTTTAAAACAGCGTTATCTGCAAATACGTTTTTATAACTTAGGTCATCACTTAAGGTATAACTATAGGTAATGGTTTTATCTGTTTCATTAAATAGCGTTAATGCGCCGTCATAAAACCCTGTCACAGTAACTTGGCGGTGCTTTGGTAAGTAAGTTAATCCTGATGCGCCTTCTAAGCCTTTCAAAGTAGGTGGGGTGTTTTTAAATAGTTGACTAAAAGCAAGGTTAAAATGCTTGTCAGCGTTGAAAACAGCTAGTGCATTATCGTCGCCGCTGGAAATAAAGACCCTGCTGTTATCTGCTTTAATTTTGATATCTCTGGGGTTAGCTAGTCCATCAACCCCGTTTATATTGTCGTTCAGTACTTGAATAAGGGTGAGGTTTTCAGCTGCTTCTAAGGTTGTATTTTCGAACAAGCTGATAATGAGCAACAGGTATAATAAAATGATGCGTTTGCTTTTAAACATTACTTATACATCCTTAAAAATTTACTTTTCTTAGTAGCTGGTGATACATAATACGCTCACTATCATAAGACATTATAAATATTATTCACTTTAATCATTCACCTAGCCACATATCGTTTGTGCCAATTAGGGCATTTTATGCAAATGTAAGATAACTATTTAACTACGTCATTAAAACTGTAATGGGGGTTTACAGTGTGAATAACCGACTAGGTTAGAATGGGCTTATGAATAAATTTATCAGGCTACCTTTGTTTCAGTAGCCTGAATTTATACAATGTCACTGTGAAACTAAATCATGTAAACGGGTAACCGTTGCTTGGTACATGGCACAGTGCTCTGGATCAAGGTTTGAGATATAGCTGTGAATTACATCTAGCTCTGACTTGTTGCCTTTATTTTTAAGAGCAAACTCTTCAATTGCTGAGCAGCGCCGTGCATCGTCGTACATTAAGTCCAAGGTTGGTATGAGTACGTTTAGGCTTTGTGCTTTGGCAAAATCAGCTATCCAGCTAGCCCTGCCACTGCGCGTTATATTGTCTTCATTAATATTTATCGATGCTAGCTTATCAAGCCATTTGTTATCAAAACCATTCATTGTATAGTGTGCAATGTACTCCATATCAGGGTTACATACATCGGCATTGCCTTTTTCCTCTATTCGCTGCTCACGGAGCAAAGTAACCTGCTCTAACCAGTGTTCAGTTGGCTTATGGGTTTCTGCGCCACTGCTACTTAAAATAGCCAGTCGTAGCGATGAGTAAACTCCTGCACAATTCCAACGAGTGCCTGTGCCCACTACGCGTTTATGCCATGTTACTGCTTTGTCTAAATCTTTTTCTACGACAAATTCACCTGATTCATAGCTAGTTGCCAGTATGTTCATGCATCCTGCATGGCCATTTATTCCACATTCAGACCAGTAGCGATGTGCTAACCCTTTGTTTTGCAGTTGGTGAGCAGCGATATGGCCAGCGTTAAATTGAAGGTTATTTAACTTGATGTCTGACAGTTCACTTAGCGTATCTAAATCATCTAAAAAGTCTTGCACTTGCGATACATCAATAGGTTCGTCGTTAAAATGATGCTTTTTATTAATGAGTTCAGCCGCACTCAGTTGGGCATTTAAAATAATAGCGAAATTAGCTGCGTCAAACTCCATTTCACGTGTTGCTGTCTCTAAGGTATTTATGTGTAGTTGTAACTCACTTATGTCTAATTTGTTGAGAGGATCTACACTGTAAAGTTGCGTTTGAATTGCTTTGTGAGCGTGATTTACATCTTCAAGTGTTACTGCAAAGCTAGGTAAGCTAAATGCCAATAAGCTTAAAGCAATACGTTTGAGCTTTCTCATCGTCGATCCCTCTTGTAATTATTTTTATTTCTTCAATAAGCTTTATTTACAATACATTAAAGCGGCGCTATTTACACCTGATATAGGTAACGCAAAACACATGGCAGAGTTAGAATAATAATTGGAGGGGTAGAAAATAAAAAGCATTTACTTAGGCTCAGCAAATGCTTAGGTATATATGCTAGATAGTTAGCGCTTTTGTGTAACGTAACCGCTAAAGCCTAAAGCTTTAAAATACAGTTTACCTATACTAAAGCGAGTTTCGTCGAGCAGATCGGCTAAGCGGATACGATCTAACGGGTAAAACTCATGCTCAAAATTATGTTTCATGCGTTCTACTCCAACATCGGTTAAACCTAACTGTTGGCAAAGCGTAAACTGAGCATCGCGCTCAAAGGTGGTTTCAGGGCGCATTAAATCGGCTATGTATAAATTAGCTTGTGGCTTTAGCTGTTTAGCGATGGCCTTGAACATGTCTTTCTTGTCGCCGTTATCAGCTAAAAAATGCATAACGAGTAAGCAAACGGCAGCATCAGCTGGGTCGTTTAACTCATCTATACTGCCTACATGCACTTTGACTCGCTCGCTAATTCCTAAATCTGAAAAGCGCTGTTGTCCTATATTTAACATATCAACAGACACATCTTGTGCTGTAAAGCGCCATGTTGGGTTTATTGCAGCTAGTTGAGCAATGTCTTTACCGGTACCTGAGCCAACAACTAAAATATGTGCATTATCGCCAAGTGTGGCGCTCAATTGTGCTGCAGTGCAGATATGTAGCAGGTCATAACCTGGTACTAGGCGAGTGATTCGTGAATCATACTCAGTTGCTTCGTCTTGTGTAAATGATGGCACAGTTTCAATCCTTTAAATGATAGAAATGGTAGAAAAACCACCTGGTTTCTTCGCTACGTGAACCACAGTGGAAACGCGTTCGGTTAGCTGTGATACATGAGATATCACCCCTACTTTTCGCCCTTGCGCTTGCAATGAGTCAAGTGCATCCATTGCAATACTGAGGGTTTCGCTGTCTAACGTACCAAACCCTTCGTCAATAAACAAAGAGTTAATACTTACTTTGTTTGATGAAAGTGAGGCAAGCCCTAATGCAAGTGCCAACGACACTAAAAATGATTCACCACCGGAGAGGGTATTAACAGAGCGTTGTTCGTCGGCCATATCACGGTCGATAATAGCAATGTCTAGAGTTTGTGCGATGGCTGTTAGCTCATAGCGTTTGTTGAGTGTTTTTAAGTGGCTATTAGCATAATGCAGGAGAATTTTTAGCGTTTGCGTTTGTGCTAAGTTACGCATGGTTTTACCTGTCGCATCGCCAAGGACTTTATTTAATAAATGCCACTGTTCAACTTGTTGTTGTAAAGTGCACAACTCGCTCTGTTTGGTGTGCAGAGCTTTAGCATTTTGATGGTGTTGCTCAAGCACGGTATTTGTTTCTAACTGCGTTTTATGCAGTGCTGTTTGCGCTTGTGTGAGGTCAGTTAATTGCGTTAATAGTGCCTGCTCTGTTTGTGCTGGTTTATCGCTAGTTTGATGTTGCTTGTCGGCGTTTTGGTACTGTTTAAGCACAGCATTTGCATCCACTAAAGCTTGGGTTAATTGTTCATATTGTTTTAACTGGGCTTTGATTTCATCATTACTAAGAGTTAGTAAAAATGTGATCTTCTCTTCAGTCGCATCACTATATTGGCGCTTAAAATCAGCAAACCAATGGTTATAACGCTCATCTAGACTCGCGTGTTCTTGATCATTCTCAAGTAGGCGTTGCTGGTAGTTTTTAACTATTATTGCTTGCTCATCACGTTGCTTAACAGCGTTATCATAAGCTTGCTGGCCTTGAGTAAGCTGCGCTTGGCATTGTTCGAGTTGCGTGGTCAGGTTTGCTTGGTATTGATCTGCGCTTATTTGTTGATTATTAAATAGCGCAAGGCGCTCTGATTGCACGCTATTGTGTTGTTGTTCTAGCTTAGTTAACTCATCATTCAAGGCAGCTAACGTGGTTTGGGCATGACTAATAAGCGGAGTAAGATGCTGTATTTTTTGTTCTGCACTCTCAAGGTGCTTTTGATTTTGTTCAAGCTGCTGCTGGGTTTGCTGGTAAAGCTCAACCTGTTTGTTTAAATCAGCTAAGTCAAGAGACTGGTTTTGTAGTTGCTGCCAAAACTCAGTGTCAGCAAATTGCGTGTTTAAGCTTGCTGTCAGCATAGCTAATTGCTCACTTAGCTCACTGTGTTTGTGATTAAGTTGCCCATGTTGATATGTTAAATCAGCATGTTTGCTGCGTATTTGTAGTTCGGTTTGTTGCTCTGTTTGAAGCGTATTTTGCAACTGCTTTAGCTTTTCTTGCATATTGCGCTGCTGTTTTTGCAGTTCAAAACTTTGGGTTTTTTGCTCACTTAATTGTTGGTAACGTGCGCCTAATTGCTCACTCGTTAAGTCATTAAGCTCACTACGTGTTCCTTGCATAGTGTGTTTTATTTCTTGCTGTTTAGCTTTGGCACTCTTTATAACTTGCCCCAGCTGAGCATGCTCAGAGACTAAAACGGCATGCTGAGTTTGCTGTTCATGAAGTTGTGTTTGTGCTAATTCATAATGCTTTTTTGCGTTTGTATAATCGCTTTCAAAGTCGGCTATTAAGTTATTAAACTGAGGGTTTTGATCAGCAACATAAGGGTGCTCGGTGGCACCACAAACAAGACAAGGCTCGTTGGGGGCAAGTTGGCTACGTAAGTGCTCTACACTTTCACTTGCGCGAAGTCGTGCTTTATTAAGGGTATCTTCAGTGTGTTTTAATGTTTGCTGTGAATTGAGTAATTGCTGCTTTAGAGCCGCTTCGCTCTGTTCGCTTTCTTTGAGCTTTAAAGCTATGTGAGTTTGTTGCTGAGCACTGTGTTTGATTTCAATGTTAAATTGTTTGTAGTGCTCACGTTGTTCTTTTAAATAATCAATATTTTTAATTTGAGCGTCACAATCTGCCATATTAAATTGGTCTTGCTGTGCATTGAGCTGAGTCAATGCTGTATGCTCATTTTGCAGCAGCTTCTGGCTCTGTGCCACTTTAGCTGTTTGTACTTCGAGTTGCTCAGTATAATTTGCCAGTTCAGCGGCTATTTTTTTCTGTTGCGCTGTGCTTGTATGCATTTGCTGGGTAATGCTTATATACTGCTTAAAATTGTGTTGGTGGTAAGCCCAATCACTGGCTAGAGGCTGTAGCTGGTTGTGCTGTGTTAACCAGCTCTGCAGTTCTTTTTTAAGCTTCTCAGCGTCGTTATAACTGGTTTGACTTTGTTTTAGCTGCTGCTGTGTATCGGTTAATTGACTTTGCTCTTTAGCAATTTGTTGGCTGATACTCGTTTTACTTTGGCTAAACATAGCTAATTGATTATCGAGCTCGCGGGCTTTAGCAATAATCGGTTCAGCTTCTTGCTTGTTTTGCTTAGCGCTTTGTAAAGCATCGCTATGCTTTTGTAGTGCCTGACTTAGGTCAGTTATAATCGCTGTGTGATCTGTATTGTTCAAATCACGGATTTTATTTGCTAAGTCATCATTTTGGCTATTGATGCTTGCAACCCGGTTGCGGTTGTCTTTGATCTCTAACGTGCTTTGCGCTTGTTTTGCTTGTTCGCTCTGCTGAGCAATTGCGTTAACAGCCTCACTGGCCTGCTGTTGCTGTTGCACTCCTTGCTGAACGTTTTGCGCTAAAGTATTAGCCTGTTTAAACCAGTTAACGCCTTGCTCTGTTAAAGTAAGGTCTTTTTTGTTTTGCTTTATTTGCTGATCTAACTCTGCCAATTGCGTAGTTTGTGCCGCTAGTTCTTCGTCACTGAGCAAGGTATAACTAGCAAGACTGGCTTTTAATAACTCAAGCTTATCTTTTTGTTCTTTATGACGCTCAAAAATACGCTTACCAATTAAGCTAAACTTATCGGTGCCTGTTAAGCACTCTAACAATTGGGCTCGCTCATCACCGGTGGCTTTTAAAAAAGCGGCAAACTCATGTTGCGCTAATAGCACGGCACGTGAGAACTGCTCAAAGCTTAGCCCTATTTTGTGTTCTACTTCTTTTATTGTTGTGCTTTTGTCTGCAATCAGTGTTTCGTCAGGTAAGGTGTATAGGGTATGTTCTGCTGTTTTTAGTTTACCGCTTACCTTCTTATGTGTTCTCTGAATTGAATAGCGCGCACGGTAAAGCTGTTTATCTTGGCCAACAAATTCAACCTCAGCATAGCCTTGCCATTTTCCTTTACGTAATAAATTACGTGGATCATTGAGTTTTATACTGTCGCCATTAAAGTCAATAAGGTTGCCTTTATCGCCTTTTAAGCGTGCAGTTTTAGTATACAACGCTAGGCAAATAGCATCTAAAAATGTGCTCTTTCCTGCACCTGTATCTCCGGTTATAGCAAACAGACCTGCTTCTTTTAATGGTGTCTTGGTGAAGTCAATTTCGGCGTCAACAATCGAGGCTAAGTTGTGGATCCGTACAGCGGTTATTTTCATAATTGTTCTTGCTCCGCCAGTTCATTTATTACCGTATTTAATAACGTTTTTATTTCCTCTGGCACATCTTGCCCTGCCATGTCTTTATCGTTAGCAAAAGCTTGCTCAAGTAAATTAATAGGATTAAGCATTTCAACCTGGTTTAAGTCTTCAAATACAGTGTTATCTGATTGAGTTTGATTGTTTTCACGTACACGTTCGATACCACAAAAACGAATGTTCTTACCATCTAACGCTTGCTCAATTTGTTCCCTGAACGTTGTATCTGTATCACTGGATTTTAATTTAACTCTTAAATATGGTGCGACGGCATTTTCATCTGTTTTCAACGCATTAATTTGCTCGCATAATGCGGCTAATGGTACACACTCCCCTTCGGGTAATATCAATACATCAGCAGAGCGAGGAATGTAAAGGGGGTTTACAGTGGTCACTATTTGCTGTTTGTCATCGTTATTAAATTCTACAAGGTTCACTTGATGGGTATAGTTTCGTTCAGAAAATGACATCGGCATAGGTGTGCCGCAATAACGAATGGTGCTTGATTTAGCGACCTTTTGTGCTTTGTGTAAATGACCAAGTGCCACGTAATCAGCCTGCTCGCTAAATACCTTTGCTGTTATCGCTTCTTCACCACCTATCACTAAGTTGCGTTCAGAGTCACTTGAGATATCACCGCCTTTGGCATGCAAGTGGCCCATTACAATAAGAGGTGTGGTATCTGGTTTATCAATCAATGCAAGCTCAGCGCTAAGCTTATAAGCCTGTGCAACGCCTTGAACGTAACTATTACCATCATTTGTGCCACTTAGCGTGCTAACATCACTAGCGCGCAAAAAGGGCATTGCTACAATATGTGCAGCTATAGTGGGTGTGTTTATTTTTATTACAACATCAGCTGGGTTTTGTATATCAAACCGCCCTACTACGTGTGTATCAAATTGGGCGAGCAACGGCTGTGCTGCTAAAATGCGATTTGCAGAATCATGATTTCCTGCAATTAAAACAATGTGTAATGCAGGGCATCGTTGTTTGGCATCTTTTACAAATTGGTAAAGCTGATTTTCAGCGCTCGCAGCAGGGGTTGCTGTGTGATAAATATCACCCGCTACAAGTAGTAAATCAATGTGTTCATTGGCGAGCGTGTCAATTAGCCAAGTAAAAAACTGCTGAT
This sequence comes from Pseudoalteromonas atlantica, assembly GCF_043641955.1. Classification (GTDB taxonomy): domain Bacteria; phylum Pseudomonadota; class Gammaproteobacteria; order Enterobacterales; family Alteromonadaceae; genus Pseudoalteromonas; species Pseudoalteromonas atlantica_A. Next base: position 355,193 of record NZ_JBHZRV010000001.1, on the reverse strand, counting down.
GTTCATTGAATCTTGAGTGTTCATAGAATTGTTGGCCAAGGTGCCAATCAGAGGTATGTAAGACTTTCATGTCACGCTCTTAATAGTAGGTTAAGAGCGCCAATATACCCAAGCTAAATGAAGATGCAAGAGGCGAGTTTAAATCTTTAAGTGCTTAAACTGTACCATGCAAAAATAATCATAGGCAGTGCTAATAAAGCCATTGCTAAAGGGATTTTAATCGCTTTAGTTTGCTTTGCTTGGAGTGCCTTAATGGCATTGGTTTCATTACAAGCAGCTACTTTATCAATATAAAAATAACCAGAATCAAGGTATTGCTTACAACTTTGTTCGTCTGCAGGGATTGCAATAAGTTCTTGTTGTTTTTTTAGGATATAAAAATCCATATGGCCACCGTGTTTGCTGCTTTGTTTCTGAATGCATTTGAGTAAACTAAAGCGTTTTATAGTTCACTCAAATCAAAAAAGTGGGCGATTTTAAATACAAAAGAGGGTAAAGATCAACTAAAAATTTAACTATTTACCGATAAAAGTGTAAATACTCAAAATTATCATGAAAAGCAGTGAAACTGTGCATAAAACACGCCACTTTTTATAGTTTTTTGCACTTTTTGGATGACGATTTAATGCGTCATTTTCATCCCTTGCGGCAATAATTTCAACAAATTTGAAACCTTTCTTTTTGTACTCATTTAATAAAGATTCTTGAGCGGGAATGGCAGCAACACATTGTTCTTTTTTAATGATATAAAATTTCATGCTTTACTCCTACCTCATTCACTTAGTTATAGCTTAGAGTAATCATCTGAATTAAAGCTGAACTACACTCAGAATAGAGCCTAGCGTTGACCTGACTATAAATGTAAACCCCCTTTACATTTCATTATTGGCAATAATAAATTGTTTACCCTATTAATGTGGTGTTTGGTCGCGATTAAATTGAATCTTTTTGACTAATTTGACACAGTACGCTTACGAATATTTAACAGGATTAATTATGAAAAAGGCGGTTGTTACTTTAGGTTTACTGCTTGCGCCTCTTGCGTTCTCAAGTACAGTGTCTGCGTCATCTGTAGAGCAAACAAAAGGGTCGTTTGTTGATAAGTTTCGTCAATTAGATGAAGCGTTGCCTACCCCAAATGTATATAGAAGTGCTGCGGGTGAGCCAGGCGAAAAATATTGGCAACAAGAAGTTAACTACGAGATTGACGCTAAGTTAGATGAAAAACAACGCCGTCTTAGTGCGAGTCAAACAATAGAATATAAAAATAACTCGCCGCATACATTAAAATATCTCTGGTTACAGTTAGATCAAAACATATTCAAAAGCGATTCAATTGCAGAACGAACAGCGACATTTAAAGGAGCTGCGTTACAAGGCCGCCCTGATGCGAAACCTGCAAAATTAAGCTTAGGTCAATTACGCCGTCAGCAATTTATGAATGACAATGAACTTGGCTTCACAATTGCTAATGTTAAAGATGATAGCGGTGATGAGCTTAAGGTTACGGTTGTAGATACCTTAATGCGCATTGATTTAAATGAACCATTAAAGCCTGGTAAAGACGTTGAGTTTAGCATGGACTTTGCGTTCAACATTGTCGAAGAAGATGCAGTAGGTGCACGCTCTGGTTATGAGCATTTTGAGGAAGATGGCAATGATATCTTCTTGCTTGCGCAGTGGTTCCCTCGCCTAGCTGCTTATACTGATTACGAAGCGTGGACGAACAAAGCTTTTTTAGGCAGCGGTGAATTTACCCTAGAGTTTGGTGATTATGACGTTGAGTTAACTGTCCCAGCTGACCACATTGTATCAGCTACAGGTAAGCTTGATAACGCAAGCTCAGTACTTACACGTACTCAGCGTAACCGTTTAAAAGACGCTGAAAATGCTAAGCGCCCTGTTTTTATCGTGACAGAAGAAGAAGCCTTAGAAAATGAAAAACAAGGCACCGATAAAACCAAAACATGGCACTTCAAAGCCGAAAAAGTGCGTGATTTTGCATGGGCGTCATCGCGTAAGTTTATGTGGGATGCTAAAGGCTACCAACAAGGTGGTGATGAGCAGCCATTGGTTATGGCTATGTCGTTCTTCCCTAAAGAAGGGGGCGACTTGTGGAAAAAGTACTCTACAGAGTCTGTGGTTCATACCATGGAAGTGTATTCACGCTTTTCATTTGACTACCCTTACCCTGTCGCACAATCAGTAAATGGCCCTGTGGGCGGCATGGAATACCCTATGATTACCTTCAATGGTCCTCGTACGGAATTGCAAGATGACGGTACTCGTACTTACTCACAAGCTGAGAAACGCTTTTTAATCGGCGTTGTAATTCATGAAGTGGGCCACATCTACTTCCCTATGATTGTAAACTCAGACGAGCGCCAATGGACATGGATGGATGAAGGTTTAAATAGCTTCTTAGATGGCGTGGCAGGTCGTGAGTGGGATCACACTATTCCGTGGGGTGTTGAGCCGCGTGATATTGTTGCCTACATGAAATCAGAAAACCAAGTGCCTGTAATGACACAGTCTGACAGCGTATTGCGTTTAGGACCTAATGCTTACACTAAACCGGCAGCTGCACTTAATATTTTACGCGAAGTAGTGCTGGGCCGTGAGTTGTTTGATTTTGCATTTAAAGAGTACGCGCAGCGCTGGAAATACAAGCGCCCTACTCCAGCTGATTTTTTCCGCACTATGGAAGAAGCCTCTGGTGTTGATTTAGATTGGTTCTGGCGTGGTTGGTTTTATACCACTGACCATGTCGATATCTCTTTAGATAAAGTTTATAAACTACAGCTTGATACTAAAAATCCTGATATAGACTTTAGCCGTTTACGTGATATTGAAGCAGACAAGCCTATGCCGCTTTTTGTTGAACGCAATAAAGCCCAAGGTAAAAAGCTATGGGTTGATGAAAATCCAGATGTGACCGATTTCTACGATGCCAATGATCGTTTCACTGTGACCAACAAAGAGCGTAACGCGTATAACAAGTTTTTGAAGGGCCTGAAGCCTTGGGAACGTAAAGTGTTTGATCGCGCCATAGAAGAAGATAAAAACTATTATGTTCTTGAGTTTTCAAATGTAGGTGGTTTAGTTATGCCTATTTTGCTTGAACTAACCTATGAAGATGGCAGCAAAGAGATGCAACATATTCCTGCTGAAATCTGGCGCCGTAACCATAAACATGTGCAAAAGCTAATTATCACCGATAAAGACAAGAACCTTGTCTCTGTGTCGGTTGACCCTCGCTGGGAAACGGCTGATGTTGATGTTGAAAATAATCATTACCCACGTCAAATTATTCCTTCGCGTATCGAAGTGTATAAGCGTAAAAAGAGCACTGCTAAAGTACGTCGCGATATCATGCAAGATATCAAAACAGAGCTTAAAAAAGACGAAGATAACGATGATACCAAGGAGCAAAATTAATGCGCTTTGTGCTCATTTTTTTAGCTTTGCTTGTTGCTGCGCCTACCATGGCGCATCAACTTAAAGCATCAGTGACTACTGTGTTATTTAATAAACGAACTAGCAATATTGAGCTTATGCATCGGTTTTATTTGCATGATACAGAGCATGCTGTGGAGCATTTGTTTCCAGGTGGCGCTGATATCATTAGTAATAAAGCCGATCAACAACGCTTTGTTGACTACATTGAATCGCACGTTGCTCTACAAACCCTCAGTGGTGAGCCTCTAACGTTAAGCGAAGTTGGGGCGCAAGTGGATGGCAAGTTCTTCTGGGTGTATCAAGAGGCGCCAATTCCGAAAGACATTAAAGGAATAAGAATGAGTCATGGAGCACTAAGAGAGCTTTGGCCTGCACAAGTTAATATGGTTAATGTTGAAGGGCGAGGCAAAGTGAAAACATTACACTTTACGCAAAATGATACCTGGCTTGAAGCTCGTTTTGAACCTAAAGAGGGGCTGCCCTTAAAACCATAGCTAAAGAGCTATATATGCTTGAGTGAATCCCAACTTTCGCGCGCAGTAGTTTTGCGCGCGTTTTTAAATCTCTAAAAAAATATGCATGATCGTTTGCATATTTAAGAGCGTAAACTATCTTAAAGTAACGTGAGAGATACCATGAAAAAAAAACCATATACAAGGATTAGTATGGATATTGATAACCACTGTATTGAAGGTGTAATTTTTGATCTCGATGGTACTCTAGTATCTTCCGAGTTGGACTTTACGCTAATTAAGGCACAGCTTAATTGTCCTGCAGATCACGACCTTCTGAGTTTTATTGCGGCACTCCCCTCTCCTTACATGCGTGAAGAAGCGATGAATATTGTGCATCAGCATGAGCTCATTGATGCACAACATGCGACCTTACTGCCTGGTGTAGCTCAAACTGTGGATTACCTGAACAAAATTGGCATTCCAATGGCTATTGTGACACGAAACTATGATCGCGCCGCAGCGCTTAAGCTTAAAAACAATCCATTACCCATCAAAACAGTACTAACACGCAGTGATGCGCCCCCTAAGCCAGATCCAAGTGCATTAAATGCAATTGCTACCCTATGGGAGTTAGAGCAACACAAGTTAATTTACGTTGGGGATTATTTGTATGACATACAAGCTGCTAAAAATGCAAAAATGCGTTCTTGCCTTTATGCACCCGAGGAAATTCCTCACTATGCTCACCAAGCTGACTATATCTTGCATCACTTTAGTGAGCTTGCTGAATTAGTTGATGATTTGTCAACGACATCAGCTTTAAGCCATAATTGAACAGAACTTGAGGTAATAAACTTTTCTCCAGCCGTAATTTATAAAGCTACCTGCGTTGAAGTACTCCCCGATATCGACGCGTAAACACCTCTTTTTATCGCTATAAGTCTCCAGCAGGAGACTTATAAAAACTACTTTATTGTAGGGTTATTTAATATTTACACATTATGTTAAATTGCTTTGTTTTTTTGTTTGGTCAGCCAACACACCTATTTGAGAGGAATTTTGATAATAGTGATTTTAGCTACTAGCTCAACCCTACCTGAGTTGTTAAAATATAACTAATAACGATATAAAATCAGAGGCACAAGATGGGCAGAGCATTTGAAGTCCGCAAAAGTTCAATGGCTAAAACAGCCAATGCAAAGACAAAAGTTAATTCTAAATACGGTAAAGAAATTTACGTTGTCGCTAAAAACGGTGAGCCTGACCCTGAGGTTAATCAAGCGCTAAAACGCATCATTGACCGTGCTAAACGAGATCAAGTTCCAGCCCACGTTATTGACAATGCAATAAAAAAAGCAGCCGGTGGTGCAGGGGAAGACTATTCTACAGCTCGTTATGAGGGATATGGTCCTGGTAACTGCATGGTTATTGTTGACTGTTTGACCGACAACCCAAATCGTACCATCAAAGATGTGCGTTTACCTTTCACAAAAACGGACTCTAAAATTGGTACGCCAGGTTGTGTTGCGCATATGTTTGATCATTTAGCCGTACTAGGGTTTAGTGGGGATGATGATGAAGTCGTACTTGAAGCGCTAATGATGGCTGATGTTGATGTCACTGATGTTGAAGTTGAAAACGGAAAGGTTTCTGTATTTGCTCCTCATACTGAATACTACAAAGCAAAAACAGCATTAGAAGAAGCGTTTGAAGGCATTAATTTTGAAGTAGACGAAATTACCTTTGTGCCGCAAGTGCACGTAGATATCACTGATGAAGATGATATTGCTAACTTTGATAAGTTTATTAACATGCTTGAAGATTGTGACGATGTACAAAACGTTTATCACAATGCAACGGTTGTGAGTGAAGGGTAGCAGCGAGTTTACCTCGAGAAAATGAGGACGTTTGCGCTTGTAAACCACTCGCCTACAAGTAATGCCGTCGCGCAGCTGTAGGTCCTCATTTATCGCAAACGCCTGCCTCACAAAACGTTTATCACAATGCAACGGTTGTGAGTGAAGGGTAGCAGCGAGTTTACCTCGCGAAAATGAGCTGTGCGAACTCTGCATTCTCAGTAGTTAATATCAAGGCGCATTATTTTTAATGCGCTTTTTTGTTGGTTGCTGAATGTTAGCCATTCATTGTAGTTATGGATGAGCAAAAAAAAGCCAACCTAGAGGCTGGCTATATGACACAAATAAACTCGAAGGGGGAGTTATCTCTGCATTTCTTTATATTTAATACGAAAAGAATGCAGTAAAGGTTCAGTATATCCACTAGGCTGTTTAGTACCTTCAATAACAAGGGCTAAAGCAGCTTGATAGGCAATGCTATTGCTTAGGCTTTGAGGTGAATCAGCCATATTATTATATGCCGAGTCATGCGCATTTTGGCCATCAACCACTTTTGCCATTTTTGCCATTGTGCTTTCAACTTGGGCTTGAGTACAAACGCCATGAGCTAACCAGTTAGCCATATGTTGGCTTGAAATTCTCAGTGTAGCGCGGTCTTCCATTAATCCAATATGGTTAATGTCAGGCACTTTTGAACAGCCTATGCCTTGGTCAATCCAGCGCACAACATATCCTAAAATCCCTTGTGCATTGTTATCAAGCTCTGCTTGGATGTCTTCTTTACTTAGTGAACTTGGGTCGTCCATCAAAGGCGGAGTAAGTAAATCACTCAAGCTTGCTTCCTTACGCTGCGCAATGCGCTTCTGACAGGCAAACACATCGATATCATGATAATGCATTGCATGAAGTGTAGCAGCCGTGGGGGAGGGCACCCAGGCGGTATTTGCACCAGATTGTGGGTGGCCCACTTTTTGTTCCATCATTAATGCCATTTTATCAGGCATTGGCCACATCCCTTTACCTATTTGAGCTCGGCCACTTAACCCTGTTTGTAAACCAATATCAACATTTCTATCTTCATACGCACTGATCCAAGGTTGTTGTTTGATGGCCGCTTTTGGTAGGACTACACCCGCTAGCATTGAGGTATGTATTTCATCACCAGTGCGGTCTAAAAATCCGGTATTAATGAAGACAACACGCTTCTTCGCTGCTTCAATACACGCTTTTAAGTTTACTGAGGTACGGCGCTCTTCATCCATAATACCCATTTTAATGGTGTTTTGGGGAAGGTTTAATACTTCTTCAACGCGTGAAAATAAAGTATTAGTAAATGCGACTTCTTCAGGGCCATGCATTTTAGGTTTTACAATATTTATGCTCGCTGCAGATGAGTTTTTAACTGCACTTTTACCATTTAAGTCGTGCAGTGCTGCGGTTACGGTGATCATCGCATCCATGATGCCTTCAAATACATCGTCTCCTTTACCATCTTTGATTGCAGGGTTCGTCATAAGGTGGCCAACATTACGTACAAACATCATACTACGACCTTTTAGCGTCAACTGCTCACCATTAAGCCCGGTGAAGTGTCGATCGCTAGATAATGAACGTTCTACCGTTTGCCCGCCTTTTGTAAACGATTCAACTAAACTGCCATTCATTAAGCCAAGCCAATTCTGGTAAACCTGTACTTTATCTTCTGCATCAACGGCTGCGACAGAGTCTTCACAATCCATGATTGTTGTTAATGCAGCTTCTAAGACAACATCTTTTAAACCCGCTTTATCTGCTTTGCCTATTGGGTGCTGATGGTCAATTTTCAGTTCAATATGGAGTCCGTTATTTTTAAGCAAAATGGCACTCGGATTTTGCGCTTCACCGGTAAAGCCAACTAGCTGTTCTGGCTGCTTTAAACATGTTTGTGAACTGTCACGTAATGTAATGATTAGCTGACCATTGACGATAGAGTAATTGGTGCTTTCAATATGCGAGCCACACTCTAAAGGCAGAGACTTATCTAAAAATTGTCTTGCATAGGCCATGACTTTAAAGCCACGTACAGGGTTATAGGTAGACCCTTTTTCTGCGCCGTCATCCTCTGTAAGTACATCCGTGCCGTAAAGTGCATCGTAAAGAGAACCCCAGCGAGCGTTTGCCGCATTTAGTGCAAAACGTGCATTACTTACAGGCACAACAAGTTGTGGGCCTGCGCATTGTGCTATTTCAGGCTCTACATTTTGGGTTTCGATTTTAAAATCTTCTGGCTGAGGGACTAAATAGCCAATTTCACTCAAAAATGTATGGTATTGCTGTGCGTTCCATTGCGGGTTGCGTTGATGATAATCATCAATTTTTGCTTGTAAAGTATCGCGCTTAGCAAGCAATGCACGGTTAGTTGGGGTTAATTCGTCAATTATATTTGCAAAGCCTTGCCAAAACTGTTGCTCGCTGACGTCAGTACCAGGTAACAGTTGATTATTAATAAAGTCGGCTAATTGAGTATTTACAGTTAAGCCAAATTGACTGTGAGAGTGGGTTGTCATAGTTGCTATCCTTTAAACGGTCGAACTGCATAAATTTCTTATGTGCTAACCATAACGTAAAAATAGCGATATAGGTGCCCTTAAGCCATTCACAAAAAATATACTCAGCATAACAACTATAAATTTACTAAATCATAAAAATCCGCCTAATGTTTAGTTAACCGCTAAGGAGCAAACCACTCCTAGCCACTCTCACAACAAAATAAATATTAGCTTAACCCGTTCAAAGGATTTTTATTATGAGTACATATCAACAGCACACAGACACCCTAGCAACACTTTGCGAAACACAGGGCAAAACATGGCAGGCTATTAACCCTGAGTATGCAAGTCGCATGCGCTTACAAAATCGTTTTCGTACCGGGCTTGATATTGCACAATTCACTGCTGACATCATGCGTGAAGACATGGCTGCTTATGATGCAGACACAAGCCAATACACTCAATCACTTGGTTGTTGGCATGGTTTTACTGCACAACAAATGATGATGGCTATTAAACGTCACCAAAAAACGACTAAGCGTAGCTACGTATACTTAAGTGGTTGGATGGTTGCAGCTCTTCGTTCTGAGTTTGGCCCGTTACCAGACCAAAGTATGCACGAAAAAACGTCAGTTCCTGCGTTGATTGAAGAGATCTATACCTTCTTAAAACAAGCCGATGCCCGTGAACTTGACCATTTATTTAAAGACCTTGATGCTGCAAAAGCAAATGGTGGTGATGTTCAGGCTGTACTTGATAAAATTAATAACTTTGAAAGCCATGTAGTACCAATCATTGCAGACATTGATGCAGGCTTTGGTAATGAAGAAGCAACATATTTACTGGCTAAAAAGATGATTGAGGCGGGTGCATGTGCCATTCAAATCGAAAACCAAGTATCTGATGCAAAGCAATGCGGTCACCAAGCGGGTAAAGTAACAGTGCCACATGAAGACTTTTTAGCAAAAATTAACGCTGTTCGTTATGCCTTTTTAGAATTGGGTATTGATAACGGTGTTATTGTTGCTCGTACCGATTCACTTGGTGCAAGTTTGACTCAAAAAGTGCCAGTATCACAAACACCGGGTGATTTAGCGAGCCAGTACAATGCATTTTTAGAAACTACGCCAATTAACACAGTTGAAGACTTAAATGAAGGCGATACTGCGATGAAGCTAAACGGTCAGCTTTGTAAACCAACACGACTTGAAAATGGATTATACCAATTCCGTGAAGGCACAGAAAAAGACCGCGTAGTATTAGACTGTGTAACAAGCTTACAATCAGGTGCGGACCTATTGTGGATTGAAACTGAAAAACCACATGTTAAACAGATTGCGGAGCTGGTAAATCGAGTTAAAGAGCAAGTGCCTGATGCAAAACTCGTTTATAACAATTCTCCTTCGTTCAACTGGACACTAAAATTCCGTGAGCAAGTGTATCAAGAATGGCAAGAAGCGGGTCGCGACTTATCTGCTTACCCAAGTATTGACGACAATAAAGCGCTTATGGCTCCAGAAATGGATGGCACAGAGCTTGCTCAAGCAGCAGACGAGCTAGTACAAAACTTCCAGCGTGATGGCGCAAGAGAAGCGGGGATTTTCCATCACCTAATTACATTACCTACGTACCATACTGCGGCGCTAAGCACGGATATTCTGTCTGAAGGTTACTTTGGTGACCTAGGTATGTTGGCTTATGTACGTGATGTTCAACGTCAAGAAATTCGTCGTGAGCAAGCGTCTGTTAAGCACCAAGATTTAGCTGGCTCAAATATGGGTGATACGCACAAAGAGTATTTCTCAGGTGACAATGCACTTAAAGCCGGTGGTGAAGCAAACACCATGAACCAGTTCTAAAAGTCTTTATTTCCTAGTCAACAATGTTACAAGGGCCGTAAGGCCCTTTTTTAGTGTATGAAAAAAGTTATATTCAGTCCTGCCGTTGAACAAAACCTCGCTAACTCAGATCACTATTTAACTAGGTGATAATATCCAAATCCCGATTTGGATCAGATTTTAACTAGCTGCTAAATTTTACCTAAAAGTTTGGATCAGTATTTAATTAGCCTAGCTTTTACGCGCTATTATTTAATAAAAAGTACGGTTAAACGTATTTTTTGGCTGTTAGTAAGGGCAATTTAAAGTCAAAATACCTAGAATTAGTCTTTAAACTAAAAATATAAACCGATTTTTTACCAACTCATATCTAGTACAAATCATTTTTTTACTAACTGTAACGCCATAAACAGTGACTCAAACCGATTTTTTACTAACTCCAGAGAGTGAAATTGATATAAACCGAAATTTTACTAACTCGATTTTTTACAAAGTCCGATATTTAGCTTAAGTATGTAAGGAGTTACTCACATTATCGGTGTAAAGGGGGTTTACAAAAAGTAAGCCGCGCCTGTTATTAAAAGGGCAAGCTTCTTTGTTGGAGCTAGGTTTACCTAAAACCTAGCTCCAAGCTTTTTTATTTACTGTGCTTATCAAACCACCATTGAATGTAAGCCACTTTAGTCATTAAATTTGAAGGGCGTTTGGTTATACCATGCGATGCCCCTGGAATACGCACCATCGCCGTGTCCACACCTTGTAGTTTCAAAGCTTGGTAGTATTGCTCAGTTTCAGAAATCGGTGTGCGGTAATCGGCTTCACCTGTTAATAGCATAGTCGGGGTTTTAACATTACCCACATAGCTTATCGGAGAACGTTTCATATAATGCTCAATGTGATCCCATGGTTTGCCAGGGAACCAGTAATCAGCAAAAAATGGGTAGTAATCAGCAGTTAGTACAAAGCTGATCCAATTGATAACCGGTTTTGCCACAACAGCTGCCGCAAAGCGGTCAGTATGACCTACAACCCATGCTGTTAATGTACCACCGCCAGAGCCTCCAGTAACAAATAATTTAGACTCATCAATAAAGCCTTTTGCAATTAATGCATCTACGCCTGTCATTAAGTCATCAAAGTCATTGCTTGGGTAATTGTGATGAATTGTTTGTGCAAACACCTTCCCATATGAGTCACTACCACGAGGGTTCATATAAAGCACCACATTGCCTTTGGCGGCAAACAATTGTACTTCTGGACTAAAGTGAGGGCCGTAATTAGCCACCGGTCCACCATGGATCTCAAGCACTAATGGGTATTTTTTGGATTTATCAAAACCTGGAGGGTATGCAACCCAACCCTGAACAGATAAACCATCATGATTTGATTTAACCCAAATTTCTTCAACCTTGGCTAGGTTTTTGTTCGCTAGCGCATCCTCGTTTAGCTTAGTTAAATGCTGTGTTTTTCCTCGTTTTAATAAGGCAACATCAGCAGGGCGCTGAGTATTTGCAAGCGTAAATGCCACTTCACCACCTTCACTTACGTCAAAATCACCACCGGAGTAGGGACGGCCAAAAGCGACGCTTCCTACATCTTTAGTTAAAACTTTACGTTTACCGCTGCGAGGTTGATAAGCAAGGGTAGTTTGCCCTTCGCTGTCATAAGCAAAATAAACACCTTTTGAATCATCAGCCCATTTTATCTTTTCTACACTGCGGTCTAAATCAGTTGTTAAGTTGCGTGTTTTTCCTGTTTTTAGATCGCGAATATACAAACGCGTATTTTCATAATTGGTCTTTTTATCATCATACCCGGTATACGCTAAATAACGACCGTTGGGTGACACCTTAGGTTGGCCATCTGGGCCTAGTCTATCGGTTATTTGAATGATCTCAGAAGATTGTAAATCCAACTTGTAGATCTCAGAGTTAGTCGGCATAAATAAGTAATCAGTATGGCGATTGGCTGAAAAATATAAGCTGTCACCGTCGTTGCTAAAACTTACAGGGCCGCCATGATCAAAGTTCCCAGTAGTTAACTGATTGGCATTCCCGCCAGTAGCGCTAATTTCAAACAGATGACGAAAGCCTTTTTGAGTGTAACCCCCACCATCAGCTCGGTAATATACGTCATCAATATATTTTGCCGGCTCGGCCCAATTAGCCCCCTTTGGTTTTCCTGGTAAAGACACGGGGCTAGCACTAGCTGCAGGTACAAACTGACTAAACACTAGCTTTTGACCATTCGCAGACCACGTTAGATTACCGGGGCTCTGGGTTAAATTGCTTATTTTTGCAACTGCTCCTGTCTTCAACCATTTTACATAGATTTGGCTACTGCCATCACGTGTTGAAATAAATGCTAAGCGGGTTTCATCGGGTGATAATACCGGTGAATAGTCCATATGCACGCCAGAGGTAAGCGGTTGGAGTTGTTTAGAACTGCTATTAACCGACCAAATGTTACTTACTTTACGGTCACTTTTAATATCCATGCGGTTACGAACAAAATAAACCATATCGCCATCACCAGTCATTTCAATTTGGTTGGCATATTCAAGGTCAAATACGTTTTCTAATTTTAAAGTATTGTCAGCTTGAGCCGCGACACCACAAAAGCTCACCGTAGCCAGCAGCGCAAGAGGGGAGAGTAATTTCATTTTTATTCCTTGTTATTAAACAGTGTTATTGAAGTTATAAAGTAACAATAGTGAAAAATACACCTTAATGCGATAAGAAGTGGACAAAGTCCTGTAGAACGCATAATTTAATGATTCATATTTAAAAAGGAATAATCATATGATTGGCTATACGATGTTAGGAACAAATAATATAGAAAAAGCAGTGGCTTTTTATGATCAGCTTTTAGCTCAGTTAGGTGCGCAACGTTTTTTAGAAAATGACCGCTTTGTGGCATGGAGTACTGGGGCTGATCAGCCAGGTTTTTCAGTAACCTTACCGCATAATGGTGAAGCTGCAACGGTAGGCAATGGCACTATGATTGCGATTGCGGCCCAGACTCCTGCTCAAGTAGATGCCTTTTATACTAAAGCTATAGAGCTTGGCGCTACAGATGAAGGCGCGCCGGGACCACGTGAGATGCCAGGCTTTTATGCGGGCTATTTTCGTGATCTTGATGGCAATAAACTCAATGTTTTTTGTTTCATACAGACAACTTAAAGCATAAAGTCGCATGATAAAAATCAGTGCAATATTAATATTACTCGCCGCAGGTGTTATTGCGCCTGAAAGTAATGCACAGTTTAAATTTCTAGGTGATAAAACAGCAGTCAGCTTGTCCTATGACGATGCATTAATAAGCCAGCTTGAAAATGCTGTCCCGGCATTGAATTCGCACGGATTTAAAGCGTCGTTTTATATTGTTCCTACTTCAGCGTCGATGAAAGCTCAGCTTGATGATTACAAAGCATTGGCTGAGCAAGGACATGAACTGGGGAATCATAGCTTATTTCACCCATGTAGCGCATCTAAAGCAAACCGTGAATGGGTGAACGAAGAGCAAAACCTTGATAATTACACTGCTGCACGCGCGATACGTGAAGTACTCACTGCGAATGTGTTTTTACAAGCAATTGATGGCAAAACGCAGCGTACTTTCACGCCGCCTTGTTTTGATACTCAAGCTGCTGGTAACGAGTTTTTAGAGCCGCTTAGAGATCATTTTGTAGCAATAAAAGGGGTCGGTAATGATAATGGACACTCTGTATTATGGGCCCCTGTAGGAGCGAGTGGACAGCAACTTATTGATTATGTAAAAAGAGTACCGCCAAAGGTTAAGTTAATCAATCTTCTTTTTCACGGCGTAGGTGGTGATCATTTAAGTATTTCAGTCACGGCTCACGCGCAGTTATTAGCTTTCTTAGCTGCAAATAAAGAAAAGTATTATGTTGATTCTTATATCAATATTATGGAAAAAAAGACAAAGGAGTGAACGTGTATATTGGCGAGATTGCAAGGCGTTGTGGTGTATCCGTAAAAACCATTCGCCATTATGAAGAAATTGGTTTGCTAAGTGGCATTAAGCGTCAAGGAAGTTACCGTATTTATGAAAACGCTGATGTAGAATTTGTCACGCTAATAAAACGGGCGCAGTCACTAGGGCTAAGCTTAGCTCAACTTAAGCAGCTTAAAGTTGCTCGCCATGATTTGAATTGGCCTGCGGTTATGGCTTTAGTCGAGGACAAGAAGCGGCAAATATTGATAGATATTACTGCACTTAAACAACAAAAAGAGCTGCTAGATTTTTATCACCGCGATATAAAAGTGTGTTTGGATAACCAAGTATTAAGCTAACGATGCTTGACTCTGCCCTATAGGGTAGGGTGTATGCTACTTCTTTTAAAGGAGTAGTTAGTATGAAGAAACGTATTTTAGTGATTGATGCAAACCCAAAACAAGCCAGCTTTTGCGACGCATTAGCAAAGAGCCATAGTCAAAGCTGCAATAGTGGAAGTGAAGTACACACGCTCTCTCTTAGTGCGATGAGGTTTGACCCCGATTTAACTAATGGCTATGAAATTGAGCAACCGCTAGAAGCTGATTTAATTGACTTTCAAGCGCAGTTGCAATGGGCTGAACATATTGTGTTGTTTATTCCCGTTTGGTGGGGCGGTTTGCCAGCAAAATTCAAAGGCTTGATTGATCGTACGTTTTTACCTGGATTTGCCTTTGAGTATCAACCAAATAAAACTATTCCCGACAAACTACTGAAAGGGCGTACAGCAGAGATCATTTTAACGCTTGATACGCCAGCTTGGTATTATCGCTTTATCCAAGGAAACCCGGTTCAAAAGCAGCTCAAACACACTATTTTAGAATTCTGTGGCATTAAAGTTATCTCAACCACATATCTTGGGCCGATTATAAAGTCATCCCCTGAGCGACGTAAAAAGTGGCTAAAGCAGATAGCAAAAAAGGCAATGAAATGAGAATATTGCTTTAAATAAATGAATAACAATAATAAAAGAGGATCAGCGTGCTGTTACGTATTGCAAAACTAATTTTCGCAGGCAGCTTACTAACACTTACGGCCTGCTCAGGCGAGACTGTTTTTGAATCTCCACCGATATCACATTTTCAATATACAGACAAAATCGTAGAATCCGCAGCAGTATCGAGTGATGGGAAGCTAAGCGTTGTATCAGAACACGGTAAAGTGTGCGTTTGGGACAATACCAACAATACGCTTATATCTGAATGTATTACTGGTGATGACGCTAATTATGTTGAGTTAGTCGGGTTGAGTGAAGACAAAACAACGTTTTATATCTCAAACAGAATGGCAATACATGTCTTTTCAGTGCAAACAGGGCAATTAATTGGCAGTTGGTCTACAGGGCAAAATATAGCGCGCGATATTGCTATATCTGCTGATGGGCATTTATTACTCGTTGGCTATCGCACCGGCGAAGCGGATGTGATCAACACACAAACTAAACACAATACGTTATTTAAAATCCATCGCCTTGATATTAATTCGGTGGCATTATCGGCAGATGGCCGCACAGCGTTAAGTGGTTCAAGTGATAAATATGCTTATGTGTGGTCAACTGCAAGCGGCGAAATTCTACAGAAGTTTAAACTAGCGACACGGGTTAATCATGTAAGTATGAATGAACAAGGCAGCTTAGGCTTTGCAATTGATTCTGTGGATGATCGTATTTTTCTTGATTTGAAGTCAGGTGAAGAACTATCAGAACTAAATATTTTTGCTAACTTCATTGAATTTAATGACTCGCAATTTATTAATAATGACAAATGGTTTTTAACAGGCTCCCCTAAAAGCAAAATTTATTTATGGCAGGTTGCCAGTGGTAATTTACTGGCTGAATACGGTGCGGCAGAGAAAGGCCAGCGTAGCTCCATTTTAGCCGTCGGATTTGATGAAGGCAGTCAGCGCATCATCACACATAACAGCAGTGGTATGCTTGAAACATGGCCTTATCAAAGTAAGAAAAACTAATAACCTATTGTTAAAATAAATATAAGTTGTGGCGCTTATTATCTTTTTAGTGCCATAACTTTGCTTTTAGCTTGTTATTATACCCAAGCCACCTCAAGATGCAGAATTCAGCGTTTCACAGGGGCTTAATATCAAGGCGTTACTTTGCAAGAATGGCCATCCCTTTTAAGAAGTAACAACGCTGAGAGTAAGTTCCTGTGAAACGCCCAACGGGTTGGTTTAAAAGCGATTTATACTGCGTTATTAATTTTAACAATAGAACCACTATTATTTGCAATCAATGCCTTGCCTAAATCGCTTTTAATTCCAACTGAAACTCGCATCTTGAGGTGGTTTGGGTATATAAACTGTAAAGGGGGTTTCCAAAGGCTAAACAGACTGTATCAAAAACCGTTAACTGATTAAGCTTTCGCGTTTATGCAAAGCGTTTTAATTTCATGTATTAAAGCAATGCCGTCAGCATTATCGCCATGAACACATAAACTATCTGCGTTTAAAGCTACTTTATTACCGCTATTTGTTGTAACAGTTCCCTCACTGAGTAACTGGTTTACTTGAGCCAGCATGGCTGCTTTATTATGTACGCTACCCGCTATTTTGCGCGATACTAGGCGGCCTTCATCTGTGTATTGCCTATCTGCAAAGGCTTCTAAAATAACTGTGATGCCATATTGTTTTGCTAGCTGTTTATGATGTTTAGCTTCGTTGGTTGCTAAAATCATTAACTTTAGAGAAGGCGAGTAGCGAGCTATTGCCCCCATAACTGTGTTCAAAATAGCGTCATCAATCATCATATCATTATAAAGTGCGCCATGAGGCTTAACATAATCCAATGTAAGGCCGTGTACTTTTGCCATGCCTTCTAAGGCTGCGATTTGATAGTGAAGGCAGTTGGATAACTCATCTTTTGAAAGTACCATTGAGCGCCTACCAAACCCTTGTTTATCTGGGTAGCTTGGGTGTGCACCAATCTCTACAGCGTTCTGTTTTGCAAGTATTAATGTTTTTGCAATCACGTCACTATCACCTGCATGAAAGCCACAGGCTATATTTGCCATATCAATGTGTGGCATAACTTGATCATCAAGCCCCATTTGCCATGCACCAAAACTTTCACCTAAATCACAATTGAGCTTCATAATTTTCGCTTAACTCTATCAATTTATAAAACATAGCTAATGCTCACATAGAGCAGTGTGGCACTTCATTTGTGTATCACTAAAAGGATGCTATATGTGCATTTTGAATATCGGTAATTAACATGTGTCCTGGGCTATGTGTAATGCAGAAATCGGGTGCTGCCTGTGCAATAGCTACTTGTGCAGTCACACCACATGCCCAAAAAACAGGTACTTCACCCTCTTTAATGCTAACAGACTCACCATAGTTCGGCCGATTTATATTTTTAATACCAATAGCCGCAGGGTCGCCAAAATGAATGGGGGCGCCATGAACATCACTAAACCGGCTGCAAATTTGAATTGCACGAATAGCATCGGCAGGTTTCATTGGTCGCATACTAACCACCATATTACCATGAAAAATACCGGCACTTTCGTTCGGAATATTGGTGATATACATAGGCACGCTTTTATGTTCAGTAACATTACGTATTTCAATGCCAGCATCTTTTAAAGAGTCTTCAAATGAAAATGAGCTGCCTATTAAAAAGCTGACTAAGTCATCTTGCCAGTACTCTTTGATATTTGTCACCTCATCAACAAGCTGACCTTTTTTATAAATTCGGTAGCGAGGAAGATCAGTTCTGATATCTAAATCATGTGCAACATTAGAGATACTAACGGCGCCAGGTTGCTGGCTACTCGCGATGATAGGGCACGACTTTTTATTGGCTTGGCAGAACTGTAGAAAATCAAATGCATAACGCTTAGGTAAAATCACTAAATTTGCTTGCACAAAGCCGGGAACGAAGCCTGATGTGCTGCCTGTATAATCTTCATTACGGATCATGTTGCGGATAGCGTAAGGGGTGGTTAGTGAAGCGTTATGTTGCATAGAGTCCTCTAATTACGATTAAAGCCATTTACCGTGACAGGTAATATACCTGTTGCAATGTGTTTACCAACTAATACTTTAGCAAGAGCCGTAAAAGCAGGGCCTGCTACTTTAACA
Source organism: Pseudoalteromonas atlantica (assembly GCF_043641955.1). GTDB lineage: Bacteria > Pseudomonadota > Gammaproteobacteria > Enterobacterales > Alteromonadaceae > Pseudoalteromonas > Pseudoalteromonas atlantica_A. The sequence continues at coordinate 336,939 of NZ_JBHZRV010000001.1, read as the reverse complement.
TTATTATCTACATCTATGTTATACGCATAAGTTGCTAGAATTGCATCAGCATATTGGCTGAATTTTGCAATATCGTAAGGCGCTCTTAGACTGACAAACACCGTTTTTTTATTCGCCAGTTGTGATTGGTGTAACAGCTTTTCGAGCACAGCGCTTTGCTCTGACTTAGCAACCATAAACTCAGGGTCGTCAGCTAAGTCATCCATACCGCCAATTTCAACAGCACTTTGCGCAGGCGATGCATTTGCAGCTATGATGACATCTGCTTGATTGATTGCTTTAAGAGTGGATTTAGGATCGAAGCCCTGTAAGCTTGTGCAAGAGAATTGATAACTGTAATCGGCATGCTCTTTTATAGCCTGTTCAAGGGCCATACACTTTCGCGTGTCAGGCATAATAAGGTGTATTTTGAGGTTGTTAGCTAGTTTTAAAGGTAGTGTTTGGTTATCATTTTTAACCTCAGTGATAGCAGCTAAGGCCAGTTGAGCCTCAACATCACGATGCGTTGGTTTACCTAAAGTATGTTGCGCTGCTTTAATGGCGGCGGGCTCATCTAGCACTGTGGTTAGTTTAAATTTTTCTTTTAGACGTAAAATTCTCTGGGCTGATAGCGCGACTTCCTGCGCATTTAAGTTTCCTTGCTCTACCTCTTTAACAAGGCGTTCTATTAGTTCTTTCAGCTCGATTAAGTCATCAGGTTGGCGAATTTCGATTGGCATTAAAGCGATATCAACACCTGCCGAAAATGTATTCACGACGGCTTCAACGGGTTCAAAAAAGTGGCTGATCCCTGCCATATCAAGCGCATCAGTTATAACGACTCCTTGATAGTTTAATTCCCCCCGTAAAAGGTCAGTTATGATTTTACGCGACATTGTGGCCGGCTTTATCATGGTTTTACCGTCTTTACTTACAAAAGTGCTGTCATCAAGCGCAGGATATTGAATATGTGCTGTCATGATCATGCCAGGATTCTGGCTTTTAATAATATCCTTGAACGGTGGCAGATCTTGCTGCCAAATTGTGTTTTTGTCGTGCTCGACTCTAGGCAGACCTGTATGACTGTCTACATTTGTATCACCATGACCTGGGAAATGTTTTAGCGACGTGATCACTGTGTTATCTTCAAAAGCAGCCACTTGTGCGCCGCCAAGTATGCCAACTAAAGTTGGATTTTCGCTGTATGAACGCACATTGATAACAGGGTTATCAGGATTAATATTTACATCGATTGTAGGCGCGTAATTAACGTTGACACCAATTGCCTTTAGCTCATCAGCAATTACATGTGCTGATTGTGTCGCAAACTTTGTACCGTGCGTAGGGTAAGTGGCGCCGATAGACATGTTACCGGTAAATGAAGTGCCTATATGGCGTGGTATCCTTGCAACACGTCCACCTTCTTGATCTATTGATATAAATAATGGGGCACCTAAAGTTGATTTGGCCGCGGCTTGCTGCATTTGATTGTTGAGCTTTACAATCTGCGCAACATTATCAATATTTTCAGCAAAGAGAATAACGCCACCTATATTATGTTGGGCGATCGCTTGCGCTAAATCTTTAGGAAGTTCAGTCATTGGTTTGCGACATTTCTTTTTGCTACTTTTTTCACAGTAATAACGAAAATCAAGCATCAGCTTTTGACCAATTTGTTGTTCAAGCGTTAAGTTTGTTGCTGCGATGGTTGATTTCATTGAAATAATGCACCCTAATCCAAAGGTAATTGATGTAATGGCAAGCTTAGTTAACACTGTTAGCTCCAAAGCTATCTAGTTTAAAGTTGCGTGACTGAAGAACTTTAAAAATTGAATGGTTTACGCTGCTACAACTTTAGCTGCTCTGATAATCAGCTATAAAAAAGTCAGGCAATACCTTATTGATTCTATTCTATACCCTAGCTTACAAACTAACGAATCATAGCGTAGAGTATGCTTAAAGTATCAAAAAAGATATGTTAAACAAAGTGGGAATAATAATTTGAGTTTTTGTTCTAAATCAAGAGTTGGTACGCTTGTAATAGCTTTTATTTATACATTTTGCTAAAGTTTGTTTACTTTATGGCCAAGGAGTTTCAAGGCGAATTACTGTAAAAGTTGAGTATTATTTTGCATCGCTTCAAGAAACATTTAACAGTTAAGTTAGACTTAAAAAAGTTAATCCTTTTTTTAGCTATCTCCGCCACTATTGTTACATTTTTGAATAGCTTTTATTCAAGCTATCAAGTGCAAAAGCAACAGTTGCAGTTACAAACCCTTAAGAGCCAAAGTGCTTATGCCGCAAAATTGGGGTTAGCAACGGATCGATTTTTACAGGCTGCACAACAACAACTTGCCTACTCAGCCAAAGTAATTGCTGAGGACTTCGATAATGTTGCTACCTATCAGCAGGAAGTCGAGCGTTTAAGGTTACAAACTAACAGTTTTAATTCCACGGTGATTGTTGAAGCAAAAGGCAAAGTGCTTGACGTATCGCCTGCGAGTTTACATTTAGAGGGTCTGCAACTGCAAAGCCAAGGAGCTAAAGAAGCGCGGTTAGTCAAAAAGCCAATGATCAGCGAACCTTATATTTCCGCAGCTAATAATTTAATTATCTTCATTTCACATCCTCTTTTTAACAAAGATGATAAATACTTGGGGTATGTTGGTGGCAGTATTTATTTAAAAGAAGCCAGCATTTTACATAGTTTGCTACAAGTTCATTTTCATGAAGATGGTTCATATTTGTATGTGGTTGATAAAAATAGACGATTACTCTACCACCCAGATAAGTCGCGTATTGGCGAGCGTGTGTACAATAACAATGTTATTGAAGCAGTGCTAAAAGGTGAAAAAGGCACGCAAGAGTTAACAAATAGCCAAGGCTTAACTGTGTTGGCCGGTTATGCTCCTTTAGCACAAGCTCCTTGGGGGATTATTACTCAGCGCCCGTTAGCAAAAACACTCGAGCCGCTTGATGGGTTAATGGTTAGTGTACTTTACCGTACTATCCCAATAGGATTAGCCACTTTTGTTTTTATTTTACTGCTTGCCCGTTTTATAGCACACCCTTTGCGTGATTTAGCACACACTGCAAACATGTTAGATGATCCCGCTGCACCTTCAGCGCTTAAAAATGTGAAATCATGGTACTTTGAAAGTGCAGAGTTACGTAAAGCGATGCTCAAAGGTGTTGCTGTGCTACACAGTCGAATTGGTGCGTTACACCAAGAGGCTCGTACCGACCCTCTAACTGGGCTCAATAACCGACGCAGTCTAGACACTATTTTGGCGCACTTAATAGACACAAATACTCCTTTTGCAGTATTGGCACTCGATATTGATTATTTTAAACGAGTTAATGATCAATATGGTCATGACATTGGGGATATTGTTCTCCAATCGTTAGCAGGAATTATTTCTGATGTAACTCGCAGTAGTGATTTTGTTGCGCGCACAGGTGGAGAAGAGTTTATTGTTATTTCACCTAATGCTGATGCAAATACAGCCTATGCGTTAGGTGAGCGCATTCGTTTAAGTGTTGCACAAACTGAGGTATCTCCAGTAGGCTATATCAATATATCAATCGGTATAGCTGGCTGGCCCATTGATGAATTATCAATCGAGTCTATATTGAAATGTGCCGACCAAGCGCTTTATAAAGCTAAAAATACAGGACGTAACCGATGTATTTTAGATCCACAGTTTGGTGATGCCACTGCGACCACCTATTAGTAAAGCTATCGCCTTTATAGTGGTACATCGGCTATGCCACATTTACTTTGTTTAGCACGCCTTTTTGTTGATTAGAATATGCGGGAGTGTGTCGTTTAAGCCTATTTGCAATTTAGCATTAATTTTATAGACCTCATTCAGCCTAGTTTGACTCAAAACCTCTTCAGGAGTGCCGCTGGCAACTACTTCTCCTTCATCCATCATATAAAGACGATCAGCAAAACTCGCCGCGAGTGATAGGTCGTGTACCACAGCGACCACACCCGCACCTTGCTTAGCAATGTCTCGTGCTTGAGTCATAACTTCATATTGATGATAAAGGTCTAAACTTGATGTTGGTTCATCAATCAGCAAATACGCACTTTGCTTATTGATTAAGCTCGGCTGCAATTGGCAGAGCACACGTGCTAGCTGCGTACGTTGCTTTTCTCCCCCTGACAACCGAGTAAAGCATTGCTGTGCTAAATGATAAACACCTAAAGCTTGCATCGCATTGTTTGAAAATCGTTTTAGCGCTGCATTACTGAACTGCTCTTGATGCGCAACATGCGCCATATCAACCACTTCATTAACGGTAAACGGAAAGTCCAGTTCATAGTTTTGCGTGAGTACCGCTCTTAATTGTGCCAACTCTGCAATACTATAATCATCTAAATTTTGCTGATTAATACTGACTGCACCACCCGTTAAAGCAATATCACCACAAAGAGCCTTTAACAAAGACGATTTACCCGCACCATTTGGCCCAATGATCACGACTACTTCATGGGGCTTCACCATAAAATTAACGTTATCTAAGAGAGTTTTACACCCAATCTTAGCGGTTAAATTAGTTCCTAATAGCATTTTACCCTCGTCGTTGATAAGTTTTTAATAACATGATTAAAAAGAATGGGCCGCCAATCGCACTGGTGATAAGTCCAATAGGAAGTTCTGCTGGTAGCATCACTGTGCGGGCGAATAAGTCGGCTAAACTTAACAATAGCGCACCGCCAAGCATACTTGTGGGCATTAAATAACGGTGATCAGGACCCAGTACTAAACGTACGATATGCGGCACGATGAAACCGACAAAACCAATGATTCCTGTGATCGCAACAGCAGCACCGGTACATAAAGCGGTGTATATAAAGACTTGTTTTTTAAGCTTAGTAACATTAATACCCAAGTGTTTTGCTTGTGCTTCACCTAATAAATATAAATTAAGTGGTTTGCCTAAACGAAGTAACGCCACACAGCTAAAAATAATCAGTGCAATTGTTGGTAGCATCATTGCAAAATGATTACCCGCCAGTGAGCCCATACTCCAAAAGGTTAAATCCCGTAGTTGTTGATCGTTACTGATTAAAGTTAATACCCCAATAAGTGAACCAACAATCGCATTGACTGCAATCCCTGCTAGTAGCAAACTAATAATAGTAAATTGCCCACTATGGGCGCTGAGTCGGTAAATAAATACACATACACCAATGCAACCTAAAAATGCGCCAACAGGCACAGCGTAAATACCTAGACTGTCGCTAAAATTAGCAAATAAGCTAGTGCCTAATACGATAGTTGCAACGGCGCCTAATGCAGCACCGCTTGATACACCAATTAAACCAGGGTCGGCTAATGGATTTCTAAATATAGCCTGCATCGCGGCGCCGCATGCTGCCAGCCCCGCACCGACAATCATAGCCAGTATTAAGCGAGGTAAACGTATTTGCCAAATAATGGCATGCTTGAGCTCATCGTCGGCGGTTTGATTTATAATCGAAATTATTTCACTAATACTGATTACCACACCCCCATTGCTAAGGGCGATAAAAAACACAATGACACATGCAATAAATAATGCAGGGATCGCCATTCGACGGTGCTGATTTTGTGAAATTACTGTACTACCCAATGCAAGCATGATCAGTGCTCACTTAGTTGAGCAGTCACATTGCTGGCGCTAGATGCATAGCGATATTTGTAATCTGATGGTAATTGAGTGTCTGGGTGGAAAGTATGCGCAAGCTCAACCAAAGCTTGTGGAGTACGCGGGCCCATACCAAGTAAATAACTGCCGTCGAAGCTGTGGACTTGGCCATTTTTGACAGCATTTGAAAACTTAAAGTGGGCTAGTTTTTCTAACTTAACCAGTGGTTCATCACCATGGCGACCCATTGTAATAATTACATCTGGGTTTATAGCAAGTGCTGCTTCGGTTGATAGTGGTTTCCAATTATTAATGGCACTTGCAGCAACATTAATGCCTCCAGCTGCTGTGATCAGCTCATCAGCTGAGGTCCCCGCACCGGCTACAATAGGCTGACTATTACGAACACTGAGCACAAATAATACCCGAGGTTTAATCATCGTTTGTTGTAAAATATAGCTCAGTGCATCGCGGTCCACTTGTAGAGACTGAGCTAAAACATCACCCTTATGAGCAACATTTAATAAACTAGCAATTTTTTTAATCTTGTTTTCTATCCCGCCTAAATTATCGTTTTCATCAAGGATGACTAAGTTAATACCGGTTTGCTTGAGTTGCTCGACTACTTTTTTGGGCCCTGTATCTGCTTCACCAATAACTAAATCGGGGTTTAGCGATAAAATACCTTCTGCGCTGATCCTTCTAACATAGCCAATTTGTGGTTTTTCTTTTGCCTGTGTAGGGAAAACACTTGTGCTATCGACTCCAATAATTCGCTGTTGCTCATCAAGCGCGTAAATAACTTCTGTAATTGAGCCGCCTGAGACTACAACCCTTTGAGGAGTTGTTGATTGGTTTGCAAAAACAATTTGGCTGGTTACAGCAAGGGTTATAAAAATTAAATACGAGAGTAGGGGTTTCATAACGATTCCATTGTTGATATTATTTAATACAAATAATAACAGTTTGCATTTGTATTTAAAAGTTATGAAATTTATTATTTTTCTAATTGTTTCTGCAGGGTGCCATTTTAGTTGGCTTTACTTTGAGCCAACAAAGCTAAATACGGTGCAATTTAGTGATGCTCAACCAGCGAGTAAAATTGCGATTAAAATCATTGCATCAGAGCCTGTTAAGTTACAAAAAAAACAAGTACAGAAACCAGCGGTTGTTGCTAAACAATCGCCAAGCACGCAATTTTATTCAAAGGTTAAGCGCTTAGCAAAACAAGCAACCGTAAAAGAAAACACCAAAACTGCGCAGCAGAACAAAATAAAGCCAACTATAAAAAAAACCATCATTGAACCTGACACTGCAATTGCCAAAGCGAAACTCGTTAGTGAACCTGCAATAAATGAGTTAAAACCCAGTCAGGCAGCCCCCGCTTCAAGTGCGCCTGTAATAGCAAAGCAGCACTCGTTAAAAAATCAAGTTATCGACTTAAACACATTACCTCTTTTTAAATCACCTAGGCCTACTTTAAATTATCCGCTAAAAGCTAAGCGCCGCGGCTATCAGGGGGTTGCAATTGTGCAAATAGAATTAGCCGAAGATGGCAGTATTGCACAGCTTTCAGTATTAAAAAGCAGTGGCTTTAGTGAGCTTGATAAAGCGGCTTTAAATAACGTATCGCAATGGCAGTTTCACCCGGTGATACGTGAACAACATAAAGTAAAGGCGCGCTTTAGTGTACCTATTAAATTTTCCTTGCGCTCTTAGCGCATTTAATTAAGAGAAGTAATTATGCACGATGTTTTTTATGCTGTTGGTATTATGGCTTGGCCGTTATTTATGGTTTCAATTATTGCGTTAGCAATAGTATTAGAGCGCAGCTTGGCGTTTGCACAAAGTTGGCTGAAAATGCAAAAACTGAAACAGCCAAATGGTGAGTTTAGCCAGCAGCTAAAACAAAAGTCTCAGCCAGAGCAACGCCAGCAATGGTGCCAATTATACTTACAAGACTGTTTAAGCGGTTGGCGCAAACGATTAAACATATTATCCCTGTTAGGCACTTTATCCCCTTTGATGGGGTTATTGGGTACGGTTTGGGGCTTAGTACTGATGTTTAAAAAAATAGCCCAAACACATCAAGCTGCAACGCCGGCATTACTAGCTGATGGCTTATGGGAGGCAATGTATTCAACCATGGCAGGGCTTGTTATTGCCATTCCTTGTTTGTTATTAAGTGGGGTTTTTAACGCGCTTTTAGAGCGCTTTCAAACAGATTTGACTCGCATTATTAACCACTTAAATTATCAACTTTGTTTTGATGAGCTGCCCCATGCTTGAGCTGCCAGATAAATCCAACAATAGTTCTTTAATGCCAGATTTAACCGCATTAATTGACGTGCTGTTTATTTTACTCGTGTTTTTATTACTCACAGCTGCGGTAAAACTAGACATGCTTGATGTCACTTTGCCTGAGGTCGGTAGTGATAATCACGCACCGCTTGAGCAACAAAAAGCGATTGTACTAAGTGTTAACTATACCGACAAACACCTTATTTATGCCTTGGCTAAAACATCTTACGATTCTTTGGATGATGTCATTGCTGCTTTGCGGCATAAAAAGCAATCAGGTGTATACCTTGCAATTGATCAACAGGTACCCAGTGGCGAGTTAGTTAAGCTTTTAGCTGCACTGTCTAAAGAAGATCATAAAATTGCAAATATACTAACCAAAAGCGAATAAAAACGATTATCATTTATAGTTTGTTTTGTTATAGTGATGCCGTTTTACAAAAGGTTCGAATTGGCTAATTAAGGGGCCATGCCAATTCGTAAATTAAAATACATAAACTTTATGGAGCGATAACATGCGCCTTTCAAAACTGGCTCTATGCATTGCCAGTGTTTCACTTCCTGTGATGGCACAAACCCCACCATCAGATCAAACTGAATTAACGACCCACCTTGATGCCGTAACGGTTACTGCAACCCGAACAGAAAAAACGGCATTGAACTCTGCTCAAGCGGTGAATGTTATCAGCGCTGAAGATATTGAAAATGTACTCGCTACAACGGTATTCGATAGTTTAATTTCAGTACCGAATGTAACTGCCACAGGTGGACCAAGAGCAGGGGGGCAAAAGTTTAATGTTCGCGGCTTTAGTGATGCCGAAGATGTACTTGTTAGTGTTGACGGAGCTATACAAACTTTTGAAAAATACCGAATGGGCAGCTTCTTTGGCGACGCTGATTTATACCGTACTGTAAGTATTAAACGTGGTCCAAGTACCGTATTACATGGTGGTGGTGCGCTTGGTGGTGTCGTTGAGATGGAGCTTAAAGATGCCAGTGACTTTTTAGCGGTAGGTCAAACAGCAGGTGCAAAAATTAAGCTTGGCCATCATGGCAATAATAATGAAAATAATGGCAGCGTTTATGCGTATGCCCGCCCGACAGATTCGCTCGATATTTTAGCGGCTTACATTAAACGACAAAGTGATGATTTTGAATTATCGAATGATGAAACACTCGATAACTCTGCAATTGAAGCCGAGTCATTGTTACTTAAAGGCGAGTATTACATAACGGATGACTCATTAGTTGGGCTTTCATATAGCCAAAGTGAAGATGCCCAAAGAACGGAATTTAATTCCACAGATCCGGGTGCTTGGGGCACAGTTTACCGCAGAGTAAAGCAATCTATTACTAACCTTAGTTATGAGCTGAACCCGATTAATAACAAATACCTTGATTTAGCGATACGTTTTGGAAATAGCCAAAGCCATATTACAGAAAGCGATGGCAAAGGTATGTTAGAAGACTATATCGGCGTTGAATCTCATTATGAATATAATATCAATACACTCGATATTATGAATACCAGTTTATTGGGAATGCATGCACTTACTTACGGTTTACAGTACTCAGACAAAGAGCGTGTAGGTGATAAGCAAAGTTATTCATGCTTAGAGTACAACATGCAGACATACGCCTGCATAAAATATGGTTCAGAAATATTGTTTAGTGAAATGGCATCACAACCTGGAGGGGAGCAAAAACGCTTTGGTGTGTATATTCAAGATGAATTTACATGGCAAGCACTAACATTAACCGCAGGTGTAAGATATGAAAAATATAGCAGCACACCAACAACCTTATTTGATAGCAAAAATTCACAACTAGATACAACAGTAAAGCATTCAAAAGTAGTGCCTGCTGTTACTGTGAATTATCAATTTACAGAGCAATTCGCTTTATTTGCCAGCTACCAAGAAGGGTTTAGAGCACCATTAATCGACGAACTATATGACTCATATGCCAATCGTAACCCTAATTTAGAGCTCGAAATCGAAAATAGCCAAAACCAAGAAATAGGCATGAGCTATCAAACAGATAATGTGTTCTCTGATAGAGATTCATTAACTGGGCGTATTATTTATTTTGAAACCCACATTGATGATGAAATACAGTCAAACACCAGCTCTGTGACAAACCCAGTTCCTGCACCGCGTTATAGTAATCGTGGGAAAAATGATCGCGATGGTTTTGAACTTGAAGTGAACTACGCCCACTCAATAGGCTATGCAAACCTTGCTTACAGCGAAATATCAGGAGAAGACCAAGACGGCGAACCTTTATGGTATTTACCGGCAGATAAATTGGCGCTCACGGCTGGTTTATTTTTCTTCGACTCAAGCTTACGCACAGGAATTAACGTTCAGGATATTGCTGCGCGAACGGTTCAAGCGTATGACGTTGCAACCCGATCATATAAAGAGACACAGCAAGACAGTTATACCTTAGTAGGGCTCAATGCCAACTGGGTTATTAGTGATGACTGGAATGTACGTGTTGCGGTGGATAACGTGTTTGATAAAAAATACCAAGTGATGGCCGGTACTGGCGGTGCAATTGGTGATTATGGTGTAGGCCGTAATATTAAAACTCAAGTTAGCTTTAAATTTTAATACTCAACCACCTCAAGGTAGAAGTTGCTTGAGGTGGTTGAGTCTAAAGCTCAGCTTGCGACGTCGGCTCGAGCTATAGATAAACATGAAGGTAAGAAAGAATGACTATTTTACAACGTTATCGCCAGTTATGTGAACAGCAACCAAACATAAGAGCCATAGACGCTGCGCAGCAATTAAATATAAAAGAAGCGCAACTTATTGCCGCTCAGGTAGGTGAAGGTGTAACTAAGCTTGATAACACTAATATAGAAGCTATATTGAAAGCCTTTAAAAAGTTGAATCATGTTATGGCATTAACGCGTAACGAGCATGTGGTGAGTGAAATTTCAGGCTGTTATGAAAAAATTTACTGCTCAGATCGCAATGATACTAAAACGGCTATTGCAATTAACCCTGGAGGTATCGATTTACGCCTATTTATATCAAAATGGCATAGCGTATTTGCGCTACATAACAAAAAAAATCAGGGGAGTATTCAATTTTTTGATAAATACGGAGTTGCTGTACACAAGGTATTTACCACTACCCAAACTGACTTTACTGCATTTGAACAATTAGTTGAAAGATTTAAGGTGCAACAACAAGACGGACCGATCAGTGTAACCGCACCTGCAATTGTTGTTGATGAAAGAAAAGCACTAGCTGAAATCGATATTCAAGGTTTTAGAGAAGGCTGGAAGAGCTTACAAGATGTTCACCATTTTCCTGGATTATTAACTAAGTTTGCAGTTAGCCGTACTCAAGGGCTTGAAATTGCAGGTGAGCAATGGGCACAAGAAGTCTCGCCTGATTGTTTAACCGATGTTTTTGAAGCTGTGCGCGAACAACAAAGCGAATTAATGATTTTTGTGAACAACCACGCAGCCGTGCAAATTTATTCTGGAACATTAACCAATCTTAAACAGGTTGGACCGTGGTACAACGTCCTAGATAACAATTTTAACTTGCATGTAAAAAGTCAGCAGTTCTCTCGCGCATTTGTTGTTAAAAAGCCAACTGACAATGGTGATACGTTCGTTCATTCGGTCGAATTTTTTGATGCTCATGGCAGCACAGTCATGACTTTGTTTGGACGTAGAAGCGAAGGCAAAGTGCAATCAGCAGATTGGATTGAGCTATGTGACAATATACGAGAGCAAGCCGTAACAGCTTAATAGGGTTGGAAAAGCAATAGCGCTGAAAATAAAATCAGCGCTACTTTGAGAATAACTTCATTGCGTAGACGTGTTTAATGACTAAAGCAGGTAAAATAGACAAGGCGCTTGGAGTGTTAAATTAAAAATAAAATCACAAAAGGTTTGACATAAACTGCTAACTCTATATAGTGGGCCGCAGCTAGAAAGAAAGCATGTAATTTATAAATCTCCATTTCGTTGTTGTATAAGTAATACTTGTAGTACCGTCCTGAAGTTTTTTTAAGTACCATCTCATTTTTTGCTACACCCGCCCATATGGGCAATTTTTTATTTTTTATATCAGGATATTACTATGTCTAACATCGTATCAGGTACAGTTAAGTGGTTCAACGAGTCTAAAGGTTTTGGTTTCATCGAGCAAGAAAATGGTCCAGACGTTTTCGCACATTTCTCAGCAATCAAAAGCGAAGGTTTTAAAACTCTTGCTGAAGGCCAACGTGTAGAGTTCACTCTTTCACAAGGTCAAAAAGGTCCTCAAGCAGAAAACATCACTGCTGTATAATTTTACCTTTTAGGTAGAATTCAAAAAGCGCTTATATAGCGCTTTTTTTGTGCTTAAAAATTGACGATATCACGCTGAATGCCTATTATTGGTGATTATCAGTGGTCGTCGGAGAAAATTATCCGTAACATTTTTGTACTTCTTTGTTGCTTAAATTTTTCGGCTATAGGCTATGCCAAGCCTTTAATTACTATATATACAGAGCACTTCCCACCGTACAACTTTTCAAATAAAGGCCAGTTGCAAGGTATTAACCTTGATATCACTCGTGCCTTATGCAAACGAGTTAACGTTGATTGTCAGTTTGAGTTATTACCTTGGACACGGGCGTATCATCTGGCTCAAAAAAATAAAGCTTCAGGATTAGTATCGACAGCACGGTCGTCAGAGCGGGAGTCGTTATTTCAATGGGTCGGCCCTTTAGCTTCTTCACGTACTTTTTTTTACCGACTCGCGAGTAATGACCACATAAACCCTACTGAGCTGAGTCAATTAAGTACCTACACCTTAGGGTTAGCTCGTGGTGATGTGTACGCGCAATTAGTGCATGACATTGGTTTTGTAAAAGATAAAAACCTCTTAAACTTTGCCCATCATTACGAGTACATTAATTTATTTTTTAAAAATAAGATCGATCTTATTCTCGGTTCAGAATCGTTGCTTGATTATCAATTACAACAGTATGGCCACAATAGCGCTGACGTAGTTAAGTTAATTGAATTACCCGTTGGTAAATTAAAAGGAAACTACCTTGCGTTTAATAAATCTGTGCCCAAAGAGATTGTTGATAAATTTAATCACGAGTTAGCTGCATTAAAAGAGACTGATGATCTTGAGCAATTTAGACTGCCTTATTTAAAAAAGCATGATTAAAACAGACTAATTTTTATTAATTAGCTTTTTATATTCAGGTGTTTCTTTCACTTCACTAAACGCTTTTTTTAATGCATCTATAATTTGATGCTCTACATTTATATTTGCTGCTAGATAGCCTTTGACTTGAAGCGCATCTATTGGGTATGTGAAGCTTAATTTATTATGATCAATAGCTAATTGATCTGCCATGTCAGGTATGAAATTTTCGTCATCGATTATTAGGTCTACTTTGTTAGCAAGTAATAAGTTGTAAGACTTCTTGATATCTGAAGTTATCAGTAAATCAAAGCCATTCTTTGATAAAAACTGAAAAGCCAAGTCATGTCGTTGAACTGCAATTTTGTATTTTCTTGCCAGTTCTAGATTCGTTATTTTAATATCCTTTCGCTCTGAGAGCTTCACAAAACCTAGTTTAAACTGCGCTACTGGACCAATCCAATGGAATAGCTTTTCTCTTTCCGGAGTTCTAGCAATGCTGTATATAAGGGTATTATCGAACTTGCTTGCCAGCTTGTATGCACGTGCCCACGGGTAGATAGAGAAAGAAGCGTCTAAAGCGGCAATAGCTAATATCTTTTTCACTACTTCAGTGCTGATACCTGCAACTTCATCATTTATTCGAGTTTGATTAGGCGGTGAAAGTTCAGTCACTACTTGGATTTGGGGCTGGCCTAGGCTTAATACTGGAAACAGCACTAGTAAAAAATATAGAAGAGCTCGCATTTACTTACCTAAATTTAACTCGATTAATTCAGTATAGTAAAAAGACAAGAATATGAAAAAGAAAGGGTCTAAAACGATAAAAGGGCCTTGCGGCCCTTGGTGAAGTATCGTTCAAGTCAGATAGCTCTTTAACCCCTTAAAGGGCTATCCTATTGTTTTGCAACTAAGGCTCATCTCAAAGTTTCTAAGCTAGCGAGAGGAAAAAACCTGCAATTGCGGCGCTCATAAGGTTAGCCATAGATCCTGCTAACACTGCTCTGAGCCCTAAGCGTGCGATATCCTTTCGCCGACTAGGCGCCATACCGCCTAATCCACCTAGTAAAATGGCTATCGATGATAAGTTAGCAAACCCACATAACGCGAATGTGACAATCGCTTGTGTGTGTGCGCTTAACGTATCGCGATAATTAATAAAGTCTAAGTAAGCAACAAATTCATTCACTACTAACTTTTGACCAATAAAACTGCCGGCTATAATTGCTTCACTCCACGGTACGCCAAGTAACCAAGCGACTGGGGCAAATATATAACCTAAAATTTCTTGTAGTGTCAGTGTCGGGTAATCAAACCAACCACCAATACCACCTAATAAACCGTTTAAAAGCGCGATTAAAGCAACAAATGCTAATAACATAGCACCTACATTGAGTGCTAAATGCATACCGTTTGCGGCGCCAGATGCGGCTGCATCTATTACATTTACAGGCTTATCTTCATTGTCATCAAGATCGGCCAATGTGTCTTTTGGGGTTTCGGTCTCTGGCACAATCATCTTGGCCATTAAAAAACCACCCGGTGCGGCCATAAAGCTGGCAGCAATTAAATACTTAAGCTCTACGCCAATAATAACGTAACCGGCCATTACAGAGCCTGCTACAGTGGCTAGGCCACCCACCATAACTGCAAACAACTCCGATTTGGTCATAGTTGCAATAAATGGCTTTACTATTAACGGTGCTTCAGTTTGACCAACAAAAATGTTAGCGGTCGCTGAAAGCGATTCAGTACGCGATGTTTTTAACAGTTTTTGTAAACCACCGCCGAGGATTTTAATAATCCAATCCATAATGCCAATGTGATAAAGCACTGCAACAAGCGCAGAGAAAAACACAATAACGGGCAAAACTTGTACCGCAAAAATAAACCCTAAGGTATCTTGACTTGCAAGAGGACCGAATAAAAATGATATTCCGTCATTGGCAAATCCAATTACCGATGATACGGCTTTTGACATGCTTACTAAGGCGTTTTTACCTGCTTCGAAAAACAGCACAAACCCACCAATAATGAACTGCATGGCAAACGCAATACCTACCGTTCTTAAACTAATTGCTTTGCGGTTGGTTGACGCCGCAAAAGCAATGCCTAGCAGCACACACATGCCGACTAAGCTCATAAATGTTGTCATGTTTAGTTATTTCCCGTTGTTATTTTTGCAGTAAATATTTTATTTTACTTTTAATTATATCAATCGCAACACGATTCATGCCGCCACGTGTGACCACTAAATCAGCCTTGTGCTTTGAGGGCTCAATGAACTGATAAAACATCGGTCTCACCGTCGCTTGATATTGTTCAACAACGGACTGTAATGTTCTGCCTCGTTGCTCCATATCACGTTGCATACGGCGCATTAGGCAAATATCAAGGGGTGTATCGATAAACACTTTGATATCAAATTCTTTATTTAGCGCTTTATCGCTAAGCAATAAAATCCCTTCAACTATAATAATCTCTGCTGGCATCACGGTGCGAGTTTTGTCGCTACGCGTGTGCTGGGCATAATCATAAGTCGGAACTTCTACTGCTTCTCCATTGCGTAATTGAGTCAGGTGTTTACACATTAACTCATGTTCAAACGCATCAGGGTGGTCGTAGTTCGTTTGCGTTCGATGGTCAAACGGTAAATGCGATTGATCGTTGTAATACGCATCTTCTTCGATCACGGCGATAGCGCCTGGTTCAAGCTCATTAACCAACTCATTGTAAATAGTTTGGCTAAAAAGAGATTTGCCCGACGCAGAAGCGCCAGCAATAGCTATTATTGTTCGTGTCACTAAAGTTCTCATCCACACATAAGGATACATTGTTGGTAGATCACAATAGCAAAAAAGACACGATTAATCTCTCTTGCTTCGCTCTAAGATGTGAAATTTATAATGTTTAGGTTTTATGAAACAGGACTTATGTCCTGTACGGTAAAAAGCAACAGCAGATAAAGTAGCCACATTGGATTAACGAGGTGAGTATGGCAAGAGCAATTATATTGATGGCAGATAGCTTAGGCATAGGTGCTGCTCCTGACGCTGATAAATTTGGTGATTTAGGCGCAAACACATTTGCACATCTGTTGAAAGCTTACTCAGAGGAAACGGGCGAACAACTTTCGCTACCGAATTTATCGCTATTAGGGTTGATTGATGCATGTGAAGCGGCAGGCAAAGAGCCTTGCTTAGTTAGCGACCGCCAAACACCAATCGCAGCATGGGGTTATGCTAAAGAACTCTCAAGCGGTAAAGATACACCATCAGGTCACTGGGAAATGGCGGGTGTACCTGTGTTATTCGATTGGGGTTATTTCCCGAATACACAGCCTTGTTTTCCACAAGAATTTATTGACGAGTTAATTACTCGCACCGGTATTCCTGGCATTTTAGGTAACTGCCATGCCTCAGGGACCACTATTTTAGAACAGCTAGGTGAAGAGCATATCAAAACTGGTATGCCGATTTGTTACACCTCAGCTGATAGCGTGTTTCAAATAGCCGCGCATGAACAAACTTTCGGTCTAGAAAAACTTTATCAGGTCTGCGAAATCACACGGGCGCTGCTTGATGAAATGAACATAGGACGAGTGATTGCGCGGCCATTTTTGGGTTCAAATAGTCAAGACTTTGCTAGAACGGGCAATCGTCGTGATTATTCAGTATTACCGCCAGCACCAACATTGCTAGATAAGTTAGCAGAGGACGGCGGCGAAGTAATTAGTATTGGTAAAATTGCAGACATTTATGCACACCAAGGCATTACCCAAAAACACAAAGCCCCAGGCTTACAAAACTTACTCGAAAAAACGACTGAGGTAATGGCAACTGCGCCAGATCATAGTCTGATTTTTACAAACCTCGTTGATTTTGACGAAAAGTTTGGCCATCGCCGCAACCCTGTTGGGTATGCTAAAGCGCTTAAAGAGTTCGATGACTTTTTACCGACTATACTTAAGCAGCTAAATGATGATGATATTTTAATAATTACAGCGGATCACGGTTGTGACCCAACATTCCCGGGCAGTGAGCACACCCGTGAATATGTACCTGTAATTGCGTACCAACCAGGTCTTGAAAATACGGCCCTTGGTGAACGTGCTAGTTTTGCAGACATAGGTCAAACCCTTGCCCAGTGGTTTAACTTACCTGCACTTGACTATGGTGAAGGCTTTATAGACAAGCTAAAAGCGCCAATTGTAAAAGGAAACGAATAATGAGTACTCCGCATATCGAAGCGAACAACGGTGATTTCGCAAAAACGGTTTTAATGCCAGGCGATCCACTACGCGCGCAATATATTGCAGAAAACTTTCTTGATAACGCAGTTAAAGTAACAGGCGTTCGTAATATGTATGGCTTTACCGGTACCTACAAAGGTAAGCCAGTAAGTATTATGGGCTCAGGGATGGGTATTCCATCTATGTCAATTTATGCCCGTGAATTGATAGTTAGTTACGGCGTTGAAAACCTTATTCGTATCGGCACATGCGGCGGTATTGGTAGCGATATTAAAATTCGTGATGTTATCTTTGCACAAGGTGCCAGCACAGATTCAAACGTAAACCGTGCTCGCGTTCGTGGCTATGATTTCTCTGCTATTGCAGATTTTGACTTACTTCTAAACGGTGTTAATGCTGCTAAAGAGTTAGGTATCAAAGCAAAAGTAGGTAACGTTTTTACCACTGACACTTTCTATCAAGCGGACAATACTTTTTATCAAGAGCTTGATAAGTTAGGCATGTTAGCTGTCGATATGGAAACAGCAGGTATGTATGGCGTTGCAGCCGAATACGGTGCAAAAGCCATGGCGTTGTTCACTGTTAGCGACCACGTAATTACCGGTGAAGCTACGCCGAGCGATGAGCGTCAAAGTACATTTAATGAAATGGTTAAAATTGCGCTTGAATCAGTAAAAGCGTAATCAGCAAAGTTCCTTGGTAACGTATTCACTCGTTTGGAGACACGCCCAAACACAGTGAGACTAACCTCCCAAAGCCGCATTTATGCGGCTTTTTTTATACCTGTGTCAGAGCAAAAAAGGCTAACCTCGTTTTATACCAATTCGCTTAATTAAGTGATCTATTTTGAGGGTAGAAAAACGTGTTGATAGCAAGGCAAAAAATTCGCTATTTAGTTGTTCTAAGTAGCGAATTTTTTAACGCAGGTAGCGGCACGTTTAGCCCAGTAAAATGATTAAGTGTTATTGCGGATTGGTATTACTCATCGGTCTTCAACTGCTTAGCGCGCTCTTCTGCTGCAATGAGTTCAGCTGACTTTGGAACTGATTTTTTTGGTTCTATGGTTGGCTTTTCCTTTGTATTTGGATCCCATGTTGGGTCTAACGAAAGATTTGCAAACGGATTGGCTTTAACTTGTTTATCAGATGTTTCATCTGCACTTTCTGAAGAGCTGTCTTGCTCAGCAATCTGTGTATTTAATGTATTGAGTGCTTGTTCAATCTCATGTTCTTCAGTGCTGATGTTTTGTGGTTGTTCACTTTTATCTGCAGGGTTAATTGTTTGCTCAGGCACCTGCTGATCTAAAGCATCTTGATGGCTACTATGCACACTTGAATGTACTGTCGTAGCATCAGCTAAGTCAGCGGGAGAGTCTTCCTTTAGAGTATCAATAGGAGTCTCTTTAACTTGAGCTTGTGGTGGCGATTCTTTTTTCTGCCCAGGCAATGGTGCATCAGGGTCAAATGTACGTACTTCAGGCTCTTTAAAGTCATGTTCGTTATTAATACGTGACGTTGGTGACTCATTGGCAGGTTCATAGTTTGGTTCGTCGTGCGCTACTGGTGCAGTAGGCTCTATCTCGCGCTCGCTATGTTCATTCAGCTCATCATCTGCTGTGTCGGCTTCGAGTTGTTCTGTTGAGTCTAAAGAGGGCGTATTTACAACCTCAGGTTTAACTGTGCGTGCGTTGAGCTCATCTATTTCTTGCTCAATGGGCAGTTCCTTTTCAGATGCTGCTGCATCTGTGTTTAATGTACCCATGTCTGCTTTTGAATCCGATAGTGGCGTTGGCTGCGAGTCTTGCTGGGTCGGCATTGTGGCAGGCGTTACCACTGCATTACTGGTAAGCGTTGTGGATGAATCGGCTGATTGCTTTTTAATGCGAAGTTTATAAATCACTAATCCAGCAATCAGTAACACTAACACGATAATAAGAATCGGCGTGGTCAATGATGTTGACTGTCCACTTGCGGCTATGACAGGTGATGTAATAGCTGGAGCAGCGGCTGTGCTGGTTTGAACTTTAGCTGCATTTATAGCTGGTTTCGGTTGCGACTCAGCGGGAGTATCCTGAGCGTTTGACTCTATTTTTTGCTTGCTCTGGGCCCCAGTAAGTGGGTTTTGATCAACCTCTGTATTTGTTTTTTCTAAATCTGATTCAGATAATTCAACCTCAGATTGTTCTGACGTGTCATTTGCGTCAAGGGGGTTTACACTTTCGTTTATTGGTGATGTATCTTCTACAGTACTTTGTTCGTTAACGTTATTAAGGTCATTGCGCGTATCTTTATCTTGTTCTGCACTTTGACTGTTTATAACTGGCGCTGGCTCTGTAATAGTTTGCTGAGGTTTATTTTCAACAGGAGGTGGATTGCTGCAGTTTTTATTAAAGTCTCTCCTTGCGTTTCGATAACTGCGACTGCTTTTATCATCACTAAATTGTTGCATCTGTTGTTTATACAAAATACACATCGCTTCGTTGTATTTTGCTGTGGTGTTAAAACTACAGGTAAGCAACGTCAAAAAGAAAAGGCGTAAAAATAAAGTCATTGGCGCACATTTAATGATAAATAAACAATAATCTTAGTTTAATATTACTCTGGCAAATTATCTAGCCAGCAATTAGGAACGCATGTGTGCGAATGTTAATCATACAAGCAAAACTTATACAAACGGGTGAAGGTATTGCTTGTCACCTTTTTATTTAACAGATCTATGTTCATTCTATAGCCATTAATGAGCGGTATTCATCATAGGCAAATTGATCCGTCATACCACTTATGTAATCTTGAATAAGGCGACAACGATAGTAAAACTCATAGGCGGCAAAGTGGTCGGGTTCGTGCGTTAAATCATTAATTGCTTTTTGATAGCTATTGAGGTGTTTATTAGAAAGCTTTTTTATTAACCTAGACTCAATTAAAAATGTTGTATCTCCTTTTATTACTCGTTTAAATTCATCGCAGTTAAGTGCTAATAAGGGTTTATAGCAGTCAAGCAACCCGGTAATAATACGATAACCTTGTAACTCTAATTTACCTACTTCTTGGTGGTTAAATACATGTTCAAGTGCCACTTGCTTTAATGTTTTAGTGACTGCATGTAAGTGGCTATTGTCTTCAAGAAGAGCATGGTTAAAATCGCCGTGATAAATAGCCTCAATATGTTCAATAAAACGATTTGCCGCATGGTTTACAAGTGGGTGCAGTAACGACACCCTCAAATAAATAAAAAACTCACTATTAAAGTTATAAGGTTGCGCAGCGGCTTTGTTGAGTGCGTAATCAATTGCTTTCTCAACAAAATTTAAATGTTCAGTATCATCAATCGTTAAATTAATAAGAGTGCGTTTATATTGGTGTTTTAATTTATCGCATAATAGTTCAACACTGATAATGCCTTTTTCTACCGCGTCTTCTATATCTGCTAAGCAATAGGAAATATCATCCGCAGCTTCCATAATATAGCTTGCTGGGTGACGACAGTATTGATTGATTTCAAGCTCATTTTGCAGTGCTTCAATAAATGGCTTCTCGCTGAAGTAGTACCCTACTTTTTTCATCAGGTAGCTTTTATCTTTTGGACTGTCTTGTTTTGCCATACTGGCTGGGCGGGTATATTTTAGAATCCCTGCCGTTTGACTGTAGGTTAAATTTAAGCTGAGTAGTGAATGCACAATGCGAACTCCTTGTGCATTGCCCTCAAAGTTTTGAATGTCTTCAATTAAGTGCTTAAAAATAACATTAATACCGGTATTTGGGGTTTGGCAGCGCTCAGGTGCGACACTGGTTAAATGAGAGCGAAACCACTTATTAATAGCCGCCTCACCAAAATGACCAAACGGTGGGTTGCCAATATCGTGCATTAGGCAGGCCATTTCAACTAAGCTTTCTAATGGTCGCTCTAAATCTTTTAAGCCATAGTTAATAATTTGCTCTTGCGTTAAAAAATGAAAAATACGTTGCACGATGAATCGACCGACTTGCTGAACTTCTAGTGAGTGTGTAAGCCTTGAGCGGACCGCTGCGTTGCGCTCCAATGGGAATACTTGCGTTTTTTGTTGTAAGCGCCTAATGGCCGCACTGTTTATTATTCGACCACGATCGCTTTCCAATGCCATGTTTAGATTAGCTGTGCTGCGCTCGGCTCTGGCGGGTGTTATTTTCTTTTGAAAGTCGATCATAATAAATCCATTCATATGTGGTCTATGCCTTAAATCTAACAGCTTGAAATAATAGGTAAAGCTATTTTATTCCTGCGTAAATTTTTCTATGATGGCAACGCCAAACTTTTAGGAGCACTTTAATGCGCCAGCTACTTTTAAATTTAAATATTATTGTCCTTTTATTACTGAGCCTGCCAACCAAGGGCAGTGAAGAGCAAACCGTCGTACTTATTTCTCTTGATGGTTTTCGTTGGGATTACATCGAAAAGCACGGCGCTAAAAATATAGCTAATATTGCGAAGCAAGGGGTAAGAGGCCACAAAATGCGGCCGGTCTACCCAACAAAAACATTTCCAAACCATATATCGATGGTTACGGGTTTATTACCAATAAATCATGGTGTTGTTGAAAATCGTTTTTGCGATACAAAACGAAGCGACTGTTACAGCATGGGTAAAGGAAAAGATGACAGCACGTGGTTAAGTGGCATTCCACTTTGGAATTTAGCGTCTATGCAAGGGCTTAAATCGGCAACCTATTTTTGGCCTGAATCTGACGCCCGCTTTAACGGCATGCTACCCGATTATTATTACCATTACTCAAAACACAGTGATTATCAAAAAAGAGTTGATCAAATCGTGCAATGGCTAACACTGCCAAAAGAACAACGGCCACGTTTAGTGATCAGTTACTTCTCTTTAGTAGACAGTGCTGGGCACGAGTTTGGCCCTGATGCAATGCAAACCCAAGACGCAGTTCAGCAGCTAGATAATTTAATGGGGCAGTTACATAATCGAATCAATGAATTATCGATTAATGCCAATTTAGTATTGGTATCAGATCATGGTATGAGCCAAGTTGATCCTGAACAAAGTATTGCGTTAGATACCTTACCAAAAGATGATGCGTTTATGGTTAAAAATACCGGCCCTCGGGTACTGATTTATGCCAATCAAGGTACTACACGAGCACAAATATCAGCTTATAAGCAACGGTTAGTCAAAGCTGCAAAAGGGCGCTATATCGTGTTAACCGATACTCAGCGAGAGGCTTATCACTACAAAAATAATGGCCGAACGGGCGATATAATTTTACAAACTGTTGCACCTAAGGCATTCGCAAACAAAGAACATATTAATTATTTAGGCACCCATGGTTATGCTTATAGTGAGGATATGGCGGCAACATTTGTAGCGCAAGGGCCTGCATTTAAGCAAAACCTAGTTCTTAAAGAGGTTAGCAATCTTGATATTTATCCGCTTATTGCAAACGTGCTAGGACTAAAAGTACTCAACGAAATAGACAGTGACGGAAAAACGCTGCTCCCCGCTTTGGTTGAAAAATAAATATTACACGTTTATACCAACTCGCAGGGTGTTTCACCGGCACTTCCTCTCATCGTTGTTACTTTTAAGTGACTGTCATTACTGCAAAGTAACGCCTCAATATTAAGCCCCTGTGAAACGCTGAATTCTGCATCTTGAGGTGGCTTGGGTATAGACCTTAGTCATAGTTTAAACTTTGTTCCTAGCACCTTAGGTTAATCTGTGTATAAATAAGCGTTAAATACTCCTTAACCTAAGGTGCTTTATGGTGCTATCAGATCAATTATTAAACCGAATAACGGCAGGGTTAGTCGCGGTGATAATCGGTTTCACCAGTTCGATAGCATTGATTTATCAAGTCGTCATTGTACTCGGAGGCACGCCTGATCTAGTGGCTAGCTGGGTGCTGATGCTCGGTCTTGCAATGGGCGGCACCTCCATTGCTTTGTCGTATTATTATAAACTGCCCATTCTTATTGCTTGGTCGACAACCGGGGCGGCATTGTTGATAACCAGCGCACAAGGTTACAGCCTAAATCAGGCGGTGGGAGCGTTTATGTTGAGCGCTCTATTGGTTTTTATTTCAGGGGTTACGGGTTGGTTTGAAAAAGTAATGCAACGGATCCCAAGCCAAATAGCCTGTGCCATGTTAGCCGGTGTGTTAGTCACGTTTGGTATTGATGTATTTAATTTTATGGGCGATAAGCCGCTTATAATTGGTGCAATGGTTTTAACGTATTTACTGTGTAAACGACTAATGCCTAGATTTACTATGTTGATGGTGCTTGTTGCAGGCTTTGTTATGGCAGGAGCTACAGGGCAGATTGATACCAGTAGCTGGCAATGGAAAATGAGTGAATTTACTTTTATTGCACCAGAATTCAACTTACAAGCCATGATCAGCGTAGGTATCCCATTGTATATTGTCACTATGACATCGCAAAACCTACCCGGTATTGCAATATTAAAAGCACATAACTACCCCGCGCCGATCTCTGCATCACTTAACGTGACGGGTTTTACGAATATATTGATTGCCCCATTTGGCGGTTATGCAATAAACCTTGCGGCCATTACTGCAGCAATATGCATGAGTGAAGATGCAGATAAAGACCCCAATAAACGCTATTGGGCGAGTATTGCAGGCGGTGGCTTTTATATTTTAATGGCAATAGGTGCAGCTACGTTAGTGGGGTTGGTAGCCAGTTTGCCACAAGCACTTATTCTTGCTTTAGCGGGCATTGCGTTATTTACCACTATAGCATCTAGTTTACAGCAAGCTCTATCCGATAGTTATTACACTGAAGCGGCCATGATCACTTTTTTAGTTACAGCCTCAGATTTAAGTTTGTACTCTATCGGCTCTGCATTTTGGGGGATTTTAGCAGGAGCGTTAACACTGTGGTTAATACCTAGAAAATAAGCTTAGCATGCCAGTGATAACGTGACCCTTAATCACGCTATCACTGCGAGATTGTCAGTTTAAGTGACCGTGAGATGTCTAAAGCGTACGCGTATAATGGCCGTGAACATGCCACACAGAATCACAAATAAACCCATGCCATAATATAACTCATTGCTTTGAACTGGCTGCGCATTTGGTTTAAACATTGGAAATAAATCAAGATCCGCATTCGTCACAGGGATATCATCGAATAAATAAGGGTAAATAAATTCGCTGACTTGTTTATGATATTCGCTTACGTTTAAAAGGTATTGTTGATAAGCGAGCGTATCTGTTCCTGAAAACGTATTAAGGGCTTGTTGATAAACCAAGTTTGGTGATAACCAACTAATGCGTGACAAGCTGTCATCACGCGCTTGTTGCAAAGCAAGATGCGCCTGCCAATGTTCATCAACAGCTAAATCACTAAGTTGATGCATGGCATAATACCATTTCCAATGGAATCGCCCTTCAAAGCTAAGTTTTTCACTAAACTGAGGGTATTGTTTACTAAAGCGCGTCAGCGCAGCTTGCATGTCTTGATCCCAGCCATCATTTAAGATTAAACGTTGTTCAACACTGGCTTGTAAAGCCGGTTGTTGCGTGTATTGCTGGTTTAAAACTAAATGGATGGCTCCGGGGATCAATACTGCAAAAACAAGCCAAACGCTAATAAATGCAAGGCTATTGAATAACCCTGTTAGGTTTAAACTCACAATAACGCCAGCAATTAGAAACCACAGAGCACAATACGCAATGCTCAGTCCAACCACCGATAGAAACATCCCGTTTAGCGGTAAAGAAAGCAACACTGCAGCCACGATAAATAAAATAACAATTAGCCCTGATACCATATAAAAGCGTAACAATAGTGCGCGTATAAGGATTTTTTTTGCTGCATTGCCAGCAAACGCACTCAGCAATCTAAACCGCCCTGATTGACGCTCATCACTAAGCAAGTTAACGCACAACACACCAATTAGAATGGGAAGTATATAAGCAAGTACAAAGCCTAAATCAAACCCTCCAGCACGATGTTTACTGGGGTTGATCACCTCCTTGTTATAAATTTGACCCTGTAAGGCCAGTGCGTTTATTTTCATTGCCGCTAAGTTATTTTGACTCTGCCCAGTAAACAGCGCAGCCCAAGGCGACAATTGCCATTGTGTAGGTGCTTTAGCATAGTAAGCGAGCGATCCCATCTCGGGCAGGTTGCCCCTTTCTTTTAAATGAGCGCGTTCTTTGTCAAACACAATATTCGCAATGACTTGGTCTTTACGTATATTTTTATAGGCGTTGGCCCCTAAAAAAATCGCCAGCAACGCACTAAGTACAAACACCAATAAACTAATTTGGTTGGCGCGCGGCGAAAGTAATCGTTTAAGTTCAAATTTAAGCATGAATAAACGCCTTACGTTGGATGCGTGGTGTGATCAACACAGCCAGCAGTATTAAAGTGATAAGTCCAAATGAGCTAACCGCCACAAAACTGTGCTTTAAAGACCAACTAAGTGAAGCAGGCTGATAATCAAACTTAGGAAAGTTCTGCCACATCGATGACGATACGCGTTGTTCGCGGTCGTTGTGGTGATCAATCTCGTGGGTATGTATCTTATTTAAGCCTTGAGTTCGTTCAAACCGATGCTGTTCGGCTTGTTGCTCAAAATTAAAAAAGTGCCTGCTGTCTACGCCACTAATTGCCATCGATAAGTCTCTAACCGCTAAGTAAGGGTTAAGCCAGTAAAATTTGCTAATAAATGCCTGTTGAGCATTAAACTGATCTAGCTGATGTTGGTAATGGCGTTGATAAATTTCAGCACTAATACGCTCACCTTCTTGCATGATGAGACCCCGATAGTTAACTGGCAAATCTTCTACTGTTTCTACCGCATATTTCTTCAGAATTTGTTGTTTGAATTCATTAAAATGGGGATCGTTCGGGTTGTGGCTATTCCCCACTTTACGAATGTCGCTCTGTACAGCAAGAGACAGCATATTACGGCTTTTATGGGGGTGTAATTGCTGTGCTATATCAGCCAACGTGCGAGGGGTCAGCACGAGCAATACAAACCATAACGTTACTAATGCCGTTAAACTGTGCTTTGGCAATCGAGTGAGGCTTGATACTAAAAGCACAACACTTATCCAAAATACGCAATAGGCCAAGTACAGAACAAATAACAGCCCAATTCTATAAAACACATCACTAGTAAACACAGCATCGCTGGCCAATGACAACACAATAGATACGATAAAAACAGGTAATAAAAATGCACCGCTTAATAGTGTATAAGCTAAGCCTTTTCCGCATAATAAATGCGAAAACTTAACACCCACAGCCAACATTTGTTTAAGCGTACCGCGCTCTTGGTCGCCACTTATTGTAGAAAACCCCAATCCAATTAACACTAAAGGCCAAACAAATAAAAGCAAATTAGCCACGGATAATTCAGAAAACCTAAGTAAGGTTGCAGCTTGATCATCTTTGGCAAAGTTTGCACTGTTTTGTTTGTGGGCCTCTAAAAATACGCTGTTACCTACCCAGTTATTCACACCAATATCAAAATAACTCAACGCACTGGGAGGGCGAAAAGCAAAGTGACCAAAGTGAGCCACCCTGTGTGGGTGTCTGTCGGGCTGTGCTAGCCACTGTTGCTCAACTAACTGTTGTGAACTAATTTGCAACGCGCGGCTTTGTTGGTACTGCTGCCAACTGGTAAATAAAGCAACGGCGAGTAACAGTTGCATCAAGGCAAACAACAACCAAAGCGTGTTATTTTTTGTTTTTTGTTTTAGCTCGTGTTTACACACGTGCCAACTTATTCCATTAGACATGTAGCATTCCTTTTAAAATCGATATGACAGACTTAAATTGACTGAACGACCATCGCTAGGAGAATGGATTGTTTCATCGCCAACCAAGTAAACATAGTCAGAGTAACTGTCAAATAGGTTGTTGACTCTAAAGCCTGCATTACCCCAACCTAAATCATAATTAATGGCTAAATCAACGAGCTTATAATCGCCGTATTGCTTGTTTTGTACGACGTTACTTACGTAATAATCACCTTGAAAATGCCCGTAGACTGCCGTTTTTAGCTTCTCACTTGGGCGATAAATAACACCGGCCGTAGCTGTAAACTCCGGCACGCCTAACAACCAGTTACCTTTTTGCGCTATTTTAGTTTCACCAGGTTCAACCAGTTTGGCTTCCTGACGGGTATATGATGCAAAGCTGGACCATTTTGAGTTTATATCTGCACTAAAGGCGAGGTCCCAACCTCGTCGTTTAGTTTCACCAATATTATCAAAGCCGCCCGAGCCATCTGTTTTTGGCGTTAATTCATCTTTAGCATCTTGCTGCCAGATAGACACTCGCGTATTCAACCACTCAAATAACTGCCACTTTGCGCCGGTTTCATAACCATAGTTTTTAGAAAACTCAAAGCCAGGGTTGTTTTCACTAAGGTAGGCTTTACTGCCTGTGGGTGCTTGAAAACTAACGCCATAGTTCGCAAAAATATTCAGTGAATCGGTGAGTTCATACAAGGCATTTAATTTGGGTTGTAAAATCACCCCATCATCGTTGATTGCTTTGGTTTGTTGGTTGATACCATCAACTAAGTCGCCCGAAAAGCTATCGAGGCGAAGGCCACCGCCTAACAATAGTCGCTCACCTCGGTACTGAAGTTGCGTAAATCCACCGACATTATTGTAATCAAAGTCCCAGTCACGAAATTGCAATTGGCGGGTTTTCTCAATGGTTCTAAAACGCTCATTGGTATTGTCTTGCGCTTGATAATCAAGGCCCATGGTTAATAACCAAGATGAATTCAGCACAGCGCTTAACGTTGCAATAGCACCGTATTGGCGATCCTTCTCTAGTCGTTCTTGTTGAGCAGAAGAGGCGGTGTATTGAATGTAGCGATGGCGATCAAATTGTTGAATATAGGTTTTGACACTTAGATGCCACTGCTTATCCAACGCATGATCAACATGAACACTAAGGTGCTGAGTTTGTTTATCACCACTGTCATGTTTAGCGTAATCAGCTGATTGGGTTGCATCGCGTTTTGCAGCTTCCTCTGTAAGGTACCCAGGTGCATCGGCTTCATAATCAAAATATCGTGCAACTACGCCTACTTCGGTTTGATTGGTTGGTTGATAGAACCATTTGCCAGATAATACATGCTTTTCTAAGTTACTATGGTCACGATACCCTTGGGTTTCACGTACACCGATAAAGTAATGCTGTGAAAAAGTGTCCTTCACATCACCAAAGTAACCTTGTGCCTCATAAGTATCAAAACTACCTACAAGTACTTCTACTTCTTTAGCATCATCACGGCGACTGCGCAGATTGAGATTGCCCGCTAAGTTGTGCAAACCGTAGCGCGCATCATGATTGCCTTTTACAACTTCAATTGATTCTACTTCCATAGGAAATAGCGCATCCATTTCGCCTAAGCCTACGTGTAAGTTACTAGGGATGCCATCAATCAGTAACTTGGTGTGTGGCATTGAGCCTTCAGCATTAAAGCCACGAATAGCCACATCAGTGGAGATGATACCTTGGTTAAAACGTGAAAAATAAACCCCAGGAACCTTTTTTAATAAATCCACAGTGACATTTACATGTTCATTTTGTAATTGGTCGCGGTTAATTATGTCGACTGAGCCGACTAATTGTGCCTCTTTTGCAGCATTATTTTGGTTGATAACTTCAATCACTTCACCAATAAATAAGGTTGAATCTTTGTTTTGCTCATCGTCAGCGTACACGGCTGTTGAAATGCTCAAACTAGTTAATATCGCAAGGCTAATTGGTGAAAGGCGGGTACTACACATGTTCATTTTCCTACTAATTATACTAGTTCAGGGTTGAGAGAGTTTGTATTGTTAAGCGAAGCGGGTTTAGGTAATGGATCACCTGAGATGATGTGATGGTAATGTGCTTCAAGTTCATCAAGAGTCAGGGTGTTATTAACGAGTAAGGTACACAATTTTCCTTGTTTCATAATGCCTATTTGCTTTGCAAGGCTGTGTGCGCAATAAAGATCATGTGTCACCATTAAAATTGCAGCACCACGGTGCGCTAGCAACTCTATAATTTTGATAAATTCACGGGTCGCACTTGGATCAAGCCCTGATGTTGGCTCATCAAGTAACAGCACTTTTGCTTGTCGCAAAATAGCAAAGGCAATGCCTACCTTTTGTCGCATACCTTTTGAGTAGCTGCTCAAAGGCTTTAACCACGCACTTTTTTGCAGACCTGTTTGAATCAGTGCATCTTCAACTTGTTCGTTACTAATAACTTGTTTTGTAAGTGAGGCTAAGTATTGCAGGTTTTCAATCGCGTTGAATTCTTCAAATAAATTTACTTGCTCTGGGAGGTACACAAGTTTTTGTTTACTTTTTTCTGACTCCATTTGCACATCAATATTATCAATGGTTATCCGTCCTGAATCAGGTGTAATAAAGTTTAGTAGCAGATTTAACGTGGTGCTTTTACCCGCGCCATTAGCGCCAAGTAAGCAAGTTACTTGGCCTGCAGGAATAGATAAGCATAAATCGTTTAAGGCATTGTTATCACCAAACGATTTACTCAGGTGACTTATTTCAATCATGAGAATCCTTTATTTTGTTATATCGTAACATTTGTTATGTTATAACAGTTTTTGTTTTGGGACAACAATAAGAATAATTCTCAAGAAAATAAACTTACCTAAGTGTATGATTGGCTAGCGTGTAGTCAGAGCAATGGTTTTTGCATAGTGGTGCAGGCGAGTATGTATCTACCTACACTTATTTAGGAGGAGTATAGGTAGATTAATTTGCTAACTAGCGTGTTTGTTTTACACTCATTGTTAGTGTAACCATGGTGGCCGCACAGGCTAAAAAGTAGTAAGGCATTCCAGCATGCCAACTGGCTTGGCTATTAACACCTATAAAATCAAGGTATAACCCAGTTTGAATTGGGCCCAAGTACCAAATAGCTGGAAACAGCACTTCAAACATGCGTTTTGTTTGGGCAAATGCACCACAAAAATAAGCAAGCGACGTTATAAATATAATGGCAATACACAATTGGATCAGCATTAACCATTCTGTCATTATAATCAGCCGGGTAAAAGCACCAAAGCAAGCTAGTACCAGCACGGCGCATCCTGCGCTTAAGCTGGCTGTATTTTGCAATAAAGGGGCGCGTTTACTGTAGGTCATTATTTCAAGGGTATTGGTTTGCTTTTCCAGTTGTCCCAACGGCGAAATTACGAGCACACACCACAACAATGAAAGTGGTATAAAAGCACTCATTAGTAACTGCTGGCTTACAAATAGCTGACACATATTGAAAACAAGCAAACCAATAAACCAACTATTAGTTTGTCCCTTGAGCATTAGTTTAAGCTCTAGTCTAAAAAAACGCGTGAACGAAAATGACTTTGTTGCGGCTATAAATAAGGTATCAAGCATGGTTGCTACTTTTTCAATGTAGCTTGCAAGGACGGAACTTTCTTTTATTGGTGTTGTTGAAGTATTGCTAAAACGGTCAAAGCACCAAAAAGCCAGTATCAACCCTACCAAACTGATACCCAATAAAGGCAGCATTCCAACAAGGTAATGTGAGCTTGGCGTAAATCCATCCCATAAAAAGGTGTTTACAGAATTGCTGGTTGTGATGCCGATGTTAGACATACCTTGTTGAGCAGGAAAACGGGTTGCTACTTCAGTTTCTAGGTTTTCAAGTATTGCGCCGATCCCCGACATCCCTTCGATATTTTGAGTTATGAAGCCAATCCATAAGAAAAAATAAACAACATTACCTAAACCGCCTCGCAGCCATTTTATTGATTCGAACAAAATAGCGATGGATGAAATAGCTAACAATAAAGGGAGCACAAACACCAGCTGCGGCCATACAAAAGGCCATATATTCAATTGATAGCTCTCACCGTAATACATTTGAATAAATAGACTCGTGAGTAACATAACCAAAACGATAATCAGCAAAATAAATAGATTGACCGTCCACTTAGCAAATACAAATGCGTGTGTGTTGATGGGGGTGGCAGCAATTAACTCACAGGTGTTTGATTGTCGGTCTAATTCAAGCGCATTTTTAACTAAATAAAAACAAATAATAGGTAAAAACATCACATTGAGCATAGCAAGACAAAGCCCAATCCAGGCGCTATTGTAAACACCGCGATAGCCATTAATGACCAGCGTTTGATATTGCGCATCAGGTGGTGGAAAGTACAATAACGTTAATACCGACATTAATAGCAAAGTTACAATAAAGCGCTGTTGCCGTGTCCGCTGCTTAAAGTCAGCGATAATACATTGCCATATTTGTTTCATTAGCTTGCCCTGTGTTTACACGTGGGCGCAACGTGATCGCGGGTAAAATACAAATACGCATCTTCTAACGTGGTTTCTCTGAGTGTTGCTTTTTCACTAGGGCTAGACGGGGAAACAATATTAAGCGCCAGCTTGTTTGCTCTTTTTACGCTATGACTAACAATAAATTCATCCTGAATGCGTTTAAGTTCGTTATGTTCAACATTTAGCGTCCAACATTTGTCGGCTACTTCTTGTTGTAATATCGCTGGGGTGGTTGAGCGGATAAGGCGACTGTTTTGCATAATCGCAACATGATCAGCAATTGATTCAACATCAGACACAATATGCGTTGAGAATATGATACAGCGGTTTGTCGAAAGCTCAGTTAATAATTGCCTGAAATTTGAACGCTCATGCGGATCAAGGCCCACAGTTGGTTCGTCAATTATAAGTACTTGGGGGTCGTTTAATAGTGCCTGAGCAATACCAATTCGCTGTTTCATACCGCCGGAATACCCTTTTAAAGGTTGGTTTGCCGCATGGGTTAAATTTAGCTTATTAAGTAAGTCGTCAATGATATTTTTACTTTGGGCGTTTTTGAGTCCTTTTAATCCTGCCATATATTGCAAAAACTCAATGCCAGACAGCTGATCGTAGACACCAAAATACTGCGGTAAATATCCCAACTCTTTGCGTAACAACTGGGGCGCTTTAACAATATCGTGGCCTTTATATAAAATAGTGCCCTGTGTTGGTTTTGTGATAGTGGCTAAAATTCTCATTAAACTCGATTTACCCGCCCCATTAGGGCCAAGCAACGCTAAAATGCCTGGTTTAACCTGTAACGACAGATCATTTATAGCCCATTGGTTATCTTTAGTTTTTTTATATTGATGACTCAATGATTGAATATCTAACATTTTTGAATGTCTCTTATTATGAAGTTCATTTATTCAGCAATGATTGGGCCGTTTTTAAAACTTATAACTATCAAAGGTTTAATTTTATCTTGATTGTTCAAAGCGTAGATAATCACCACTTTCGCTAAATAATAGTGAAAAGCGTCAATCAAATATCTACTCATTAGTAAGGGGAAGGTGTTGTGCTGTCGCCGACTTTCGCCGGCGATGAGGAGCTAAAAGTTAAGTAGGTTTGCAGGCGAATATTGGTCGGTTAATACCTTGGTATCTGCTGGCCAATCTTGGTTGTCTTTGGTCGAGGCCATTCCTTTACTGATAGTATGCAAGTCGATACCGTAAGGTGACAATAGTGGGCTTAGTTTCGCTATTCGGCTAGCTAGTTGCTGCTCAGTAGGCATATGCTCATAGCCGGCTAGGATGATGCGATTACTATTTTTAGCAGTAGATACATTTATAAAATCACCAAACACTGCGTGGTAAGTCGCCGATTCATGTTGATATAGTTTACTTGATGAAAATGTATTTGCAGCGACAATCCCGTTAGGTGAAAGTACACTTTTAATTTCTTCAAAAAACTCTTTGGTGAGTAGGTGTTCAGGGATGTAATCGCCATTGAAAGCATCCAGAATAACCCAATCATATTGTTGCTTTTTTATCGCAGCACGCTTTATAAAAATACGACCATCTTGTACCTTTGAAGTAACTTTATCATTTTCTACAAACGCAAAGTAATCTCTGGCTACCTTAATAACGGCAGGGTCAATTTCTACGTTTTCTATTATGGCATCAGGGTAGAGTTCGTGTATTACGTTAGACAGTGTACCTCCACCTAAACCAATAATTAGCACATTCTTAGGGTCTTCAATCATTAATAAACTAGCAAAAGTAAGCTTTGTATAGTTAAAAACAAGTTGCTTAGGTTTACTTATATACATACAGCTTTGACTACTCATACGAGTTTTTTCGTCAAACTTTAAACACCGTAAATCGCCGTTTTCTTCTACTAATATATTCCTATATAAAGAGCGCTCACTATGGATGACTTCTGCGTTTACTTGGGTGGTTAATAAGGCTGTTGCAGCTAAATATAATGCAGCGAGCTTACGCATAAACCACCTCCTTTTTTGCCAGAGAGTCAACGGCAATTGCAAGCAGCCCTAAACTCCCTATCAAAGTAGCAAACCCAATGATGATGCTATTAACATCAAATGCGAGCACCATATAAAAAGACGTAATAATTGTGCCTAAAGCGCTGCCTAGGGTGCTAACAAAGTATAAGCCGCCAGCAACTTGGCCGCTTCTTTCACGGTCTGTCACGAGTAATCTAACAGAGTAGGGCGAAATCATGCCTAGGATAATGGTTGGAATGAAAAATAATGCGGTAGAAGCAAGCAAAGAGCCATAACGGCTATCTTCGATATGGCTGAAAATAAATTCCATTATAGGTTGTGCGAAAAGTGCGATGGGCAGCACCATAATACTTGCTAATAAAAAGATCAGCCCATATTTTGTCAAAGAGGGTTGGCGAATCGACATTTTACCGCCAAGTAAATAACCAAATGATAAGCTCAGCATAAATACGGTAATAATGCTGCCCCAAATATGCACGCTGCTACCAAAAAATGGCGCTAATATTCGCCCGCCTAGCAACTCGATTCCCATAATACTAAAGCCACTACTAAAGGCTAAAAAGTAAATTAATGCGTTAGTTTTATTAAACATTTGTTGTTTCTTATTGTTGTTATATTTAACCCATCTTAACGTGATGAGCATAGCTTCGCTATACTATTTTGTTGAATTCTTATACACAGTTATACATGTTTATTTACGCAACTTAAGTTTTTAACCAGAATGATCTTATCGAATAATTCGCTATTTTTTTTAACTGCTTGTATTCTTAAAACAGAAAAAAGCGCAGGTCAATTGGTGCTAACTAGTTATTAAGGATTAGATTTTGGCAAATCATGAACAACTCAATTATGTTGAGTTTGCAGCAAAAGATTTAGAACTAACAAAAGCGTTCTTCAGTGCAGTGTTTAATTGGCAGTTTACAGACTATGGTCCTGAGTATACTGCTTTTAGTAAAGAGCATGCAGGGCTTGATGGCGGTTTTTACCAAGCTCCTTTGTCTGCGAACGCGTTAAATGGTGCGCCACTGTTGGTGTTTTACAGTAATGATATAACGGCAACACAGGCTAAAGTTCAACATCATGGGGGAGAAATAACCAAACCTGTTTTTGACTTTCCTGGTGGCTGCCGATTTCATTTTTCAGACCCGTGTGGCAATGAGTTTGCTGTGTGGTCTGAAAAAGTATAACGATATTCGATAGATCATTTTTTTACTAACTCGAGCAATTTTTATGACAAAAGCACGCAGTAAAGTATTTAACTCAGCCACTATGTATAAAGCCCAGATTGCAGCATCGCTTTGTAATAGGGCTGTTAGTGGAGTTTGCTTATTAACTGTGCATTAGTAAATAGGGTGATCCAGTGAGGCAAGGTAATTTAGTCGAACAAGTTAGTAATTGCATGATCTGTGAGTCTAAATTGCCATTAGGCGTGCGCCCAGTGATTCAATTTAATGCAAAAGCGCGCATTTTAATTGCCGGTCAAGCACCTGGGCTTAAAGTGCATCAAACAGGTAAACCGTTTGATGACGCGAGCGGAGAACGATTACGTCAATGGTTGGGTATAAATAAACAAGCGTTTTATGATGCAAATAAAATAGCGATATTGCCAATGGGCTTTTGTTACCCAGGCAAAGGCAAGTCTGGTGATTTACCTCCACGAAAGGAGTGTGCTCCTGCGTGGCGTGAGGCGTTATTAGATGCATTACCTGATATAAAGTTAACGATTGTTTTGGGTAAGTACGCACAGGCATATCATTTGCCAGAGTATAAAAAAACACCGTTAACTGAGTTAGTAAAATCATGGCGTGAGCATTGGCCTAGTAAAATAGTATTGCCACACCCAAGCCCACGAAATAATAGTTGGTTGAGTAAGAATCGCTGGTTTGAAGCGGATGTATTACCCACTCTTCAAAAGCAAGTTGGCACTATTTTAAAGTCCCAAGGTGATAAATGATCAATACACAATTTAGTAGCACTGGCTTTTTTCATGTGCCCGGTTTCTATACTGAAGCTGAGCTTTGCGAAGTGCGTGATGTTGTAAAGTGTTTTCACCAGCAGTGGATACCTGACAATCACTACTTTTATAAAAGCAAGGCGGTTAATAGTGCCTACTTAACCGCAAACACTTATCTTAATGACGCGCAGCGAATGGTGCTGTTTAAATTCATTGCCAGTTATAAATTGATGGCGCAGGTTGACTCTATTTTAACGCGCGCTGCTTTTATGAATACACAACTGTTTTTTAACCCGGTAAACCCAGAACAGGAAAATTATTGGCACCGAGATATGCAATATCACTTAGATATAAAAGAACAGCAAGCAGCGTTAGCTGGCCCAGAAGTGATTCATTGTCGTGTCGCTTTGGAAGATGAGCCGGGTATTGAGCTTGTTCCTGGCACACATCGACGCTGGGATACACCCCAAGAGTTAGCAACACGTTTAGCCACAGACCATAGCAATACGCACGATGACCTGACCACAGGCCACACAATAGAAATGCAGGCCGGTGATTTACTTATCTTTTCAGCCAACATGATTCACCGTGGCCTTTACGGAAAAGATCGTTTAGCGCTAGATATACTATTTGGTGAACCACAGCCAGATGTACTGCATTTTGTTCAGGATATTTGCCTACCTAGCCCTGAAATGCTTAACGAGTTAGAAGATGCCAGCCCCTTTGCAGTCACACTGGCACATCAATAGCTTTTACTCTGCCTGATGAGCTAAAAGAGCCAATAATTGGTCTTTTGAAAGCTGCCCCACATCTGCGCTTCCAGCCAGCAATTTGTCAGCTAATGCTTGTTTATGCTCATGTAATTGAAGTATTTTTTCTTCAATTGTATTTTTAGCTATCAAGCGATATACAGTAACAGGGCGAGTTTGGCCAAGCCGATGAGCTCTATCTGATGCTTGTTGTTCAACAGCAGGATTCCACCATGGGTCAAGGTGCAATACATAATCTGCGGCGGTTAAATTAAGCCCTGTTCCGCCGGCTTTTAGACTTATCAAAAACAGCGGGGCCTTACCTGCTTGAAACTTTTCAACTTGTTGCTTACGTTTGTTGGTGCTCATACTTCCATCGAGATAGCAGTAATCAATGCCTCGTTTTTGTAATCGTTGCTCTACTAGTTTTAATACATCAACAAATTGACTAAAAATGAGCGCTTGATGGTTATTCTCAAGTAGCTCGGTAATAATAGCTTCGGCGGTATCGAGTTTACTCGAGGGCATCTTAGTGTTTTCAAGCAATAACTGTGGTGCTATACATGCGCGGCGCAGCTTAGTTAATGAGGCTAAAATGGTAATGTACTGACTGTCTTCTTGATTGGCTTGTTCTAGAGCATTTAAACGCGTTGCTTCGTAAAGTGCTTGTTCCTTATCAGATAATGCAAAGGTTAAGTTTATTTCGGTTTTTTCTGGTAGTTCAGTCAGCACTGTTTGTTTAGTACGGCGCAGTATAAACGGAGCGATTAAGGTTTTAAGGGTATCGGCTTGCTGTTGGTTTTTATCGGCATTACCAAAACGCTTTTTAAACATCGGTAATGTGTGTAAAAAACCTGGCATTAAAAAGTTAAATAAGCTCCAAAGCTCTCCTAAGTGGTTTTCTATAGGCGTGCCGGAAAGGGCAACTTTAAAGTGTCCGTTGAGGGCGAATGCGGCTTTTGCACGCAAGCTTAATGGATTTTTGATTGCTTGTGCTTCATCAAACACAATATTAGAAAATTCAAACTCACTAAGTTGTTCCCCAATTAATGGTAATAGCCCATAACTGATAACAACTAAATCATTCGCGCTTGCAGTGCTTAATACTTCCTCACAGATAGTGGCGTTAGCAATGGTTTTTATATTTAATGCAGGGGCAAAGCGTTCGGCTTCTGCTTGCCAGTTATGGCACACCGATTTAGGTGCAACCACTAAGCTTGCTCCAAGATGGCTACGCATTTGTAATACACTGAGTGTTTGTAGTGTTTTACCTAAGCCCATGTCATCGGCTAAACAGGCATTGAGTCCCCAGTTAGCAAGTTGCATTAACCATTTAACGCCTATAATTTGATAATCACGTAACACGTTAACCAAATGAGCAGGTAAAACTGGCTCGACTGTTTGATTAAACTGAGCTAATCGTGTCTTCCAGTTTTCACCAAATGTAACATCCCCTAAATCAGCCAGTGTTTGATGCAATGGCAACGCGCGGGCGTTAGCGATACGCAATTGTTCAATATCTTCGTTATCGTGTTGCATGCCTTCTAGACGATTGAGTAAGTTAGTCAAACGCTGATCTAGGATCAGCGATTGCTCATCATCTAAATTGATAATACTGCCACGGCGCGGCGCTTTGAGTAGTGTTTGTAGTGTGTAAATATCGCCACTAGGTAGTGAAACATCACCACTAACACTTAGCCAATCGCTATCGTCATTGAGGTTTAGCGAAAGGTGTTTACTGCTCGCCAGCTTCATACCTTGGCTGCTTTCGTCCCAACTAAGTACTAGGGCTTTACTTTTGTTGGCCTGTTCGAGGGTTTCAATTGCTTGGCTTATATCTTCTGGGATAAAAAATTGTTGCAGCGATGAGTTGAGCTGATGATTCTTATCTATAAACACACCGTTAAGATTTTTTAGCAATTTTTTGAATGTGCGTTTTTCTGCTTTTAAGTCGCGCTTAACTACAACACTATTGCTATCAGTATCGTCGTTATAAACTATACTGGTTGCTCCTTCACCGGGTTCTAACCACGGCCCATCAACAGTATAAGGCATAACATAAAAGTTGACGTCTATACCCATATGCGTGAGCTTAATGACGGCACTGAACTGGCAATCACCTAGGCGCACATTATTTACCTCGGCAAACTCACTGCGTTGGCTACTAATATGATGATCACTGGCTAAGGCTTTAAGTGCTGCGTTAAGTTGCGGCAGGCGCTCTTCGGTTAGGTTATTGGGTTGTTGCTCAAATAACTGCTGTAATTTTTGTTGTTTTTCACCTACTGCGAATACTTGGTAGCTATTGCCATGGCTGTGGGTGAGTAAAAAATCGCCATCATAGTCATCGATTGTTGGCTGTAATACCAGTTTATAACAGTCGTTTTTATCTTTGGCTATTTCAATAATAAACTCACCTTTTATTAAGGTAAGTGGATCGCCACGATGATCTTCTAAGCTATTAAAGTCAATCAAGGCTTGCAGCACTTTCGCAGTTGCTTGTACTTCTTGATAACCAAAGCCGGCATGATTATAAATAATATGTATTAAATTGATATCGGCTTCAGTTAAGGCTGGCTGATATTGCTCATTTTCAAGATCGTGAATGGCTACTTTTCTGCCTTTAGTCCACTCACTTTTTGCATTAAGTTGCTGTACTCTCGCTTGTACAAGCGGCAAATCAAGATGTGTAAGATCAAGTTGCCAAATTACACGCATAGTGACTTTTTGCTCGTTGATTTGGCTCACTTCATCGAGCCATCGTTGCCATTGTGGTACTCGCGAAAAGTGTTGCAAAATACCTTCGTCAGGCAGTGCTGTATCATTGCTGAGCCACTTGGCTAAGTGTAAACACTGCTCGCCTAACCAATGTGAGTAATTTTCTAGCGTATTTAATAATTGTTTAAGTAGCGCCGATTCACCCCGTAATTCATCTATTTGTTCATCATTAGCATATTTAACCAATGCAATTAAAAAACAAAATAATGCCGCAACTGCGTTAGGGTTAATCATCAAGTTGTTCAATCTGTTGATGAGCCGATAACTAGGAAAGTGTGAAATAGGATCATTATCAAGCAAATAATCAACGGCCATACTGGTGTAAGCGTCTTCACCAAAGTGTTTGTAATACCACTTTTTACACGTGGTTAATTGTTTTATATCAGCAGCACTGCCATTAATAAGCAAGCTGAGCGTGTAAAGCAGCCCTGTAATTTCAGCGGGATAATAGCCTTTGCCAAATATCTTTCTAAAACGGGTGAGTGCACTTTTGTAGTGAGTTATTGCTGTTTCAGGAGCATCACCTTTGATTGCAAGGGTATTTGCTTCTAAAAATAATGCGTGTTGCCAATCTGCTTGGCTATCGAGTAACTCATCGTATTGATTGTCTCGTAATAATACCGCAAGGTTTTCATTAAAATAGTAACGCGTGTACTCACTCATCCCATCACACGAGTTAACTAATTTAGGCCAAGGGTTTGGTGCCATTAAATTAAAAAATTGCGCGTGAGCGAAGTGAATCAGGCATTCTTGCTGCCATTGTTTGGGTAGTATTTCCCAAAGCTGATTAGCAAATTGAGATTGGCCAAGTAAATGTACAAACTGCTCGCCTAGATCAAATTCAGCATTAACAACAAAGTGTTTTTTTGGGTTATCAAAATGCAGTAATAATAAGGTAATAAAGTTTAGTGCTTTGTCTTGCTGATGATACACATGGCTGATTTCAGTCAATAATGGCGCAATTAAGCTTGTTTGGTGTTGCTGTAGATTAATGACTATAAAGGGGACTGCATCTGTGGTTACTTTATAATGCGGGCCAAAAGGAAGCTTCCACAGTAAATTTTGTTCTACCAACTGAGTTGTTAGTGTGTCTAGCTCAGTTTTAGAAAACGAATAGCCGGGTTTTATTTGACGAAATAGCCGCTGAGTGATTTGCTGAACTGAATGTTGAAAACCATACGACGAGGCGCTTAACAGGTGCGCAAGTAAAGCGCAGAGGTGTTTTTGTTGATCTAGAGTTTGTACGCTTGGCAGGGTATTTAATGACATAAAACGGCTAAAGTTAGTACCACAATAGCTTAAGTATAAAGATGCAATTATAACAAGCAATAAAAAAGCGACCCTAGGGTCGCTCGTTTATTTTATATAATGATTATTGCAAAGCAGCATATAATCGTTTTAATTGCGGCATATATTCTTGAACAAGCTCAAGGTTATGAGCACTTACTAAAGGTGCCTCGTTACTCTTTGCACTTGCAGAGTTGCCTACCATACCCATCATTGAACTCGCGCCTTTATCTTTAGTCGCATTCATACTTTGTAGTCCACCCATTAGCTGATTTACTTTTTCTTTATTCTCGGGTGATAAGTCGCTTTTTATAGTCTCAAAATAGGCCATTGATACTTCAGATCCTACGCTAAGCAACTGCTCTGGTGTAAAACCATACTGGTTGGTAAGTGTTGCAAATTCTTTATATAAATCATTATCTTTAATCATACCCAGTGCGCTTAATGCTAACGCATTGTTATTGCTATCTGAACTGCCAAGTAAGCTTTTTAAATTAGCACTTTTAAGTGCATCTTGATCATTTGACCAATCAACAACTGCGGGAAGGGCTTGAATGTAACTTTTTAGCTCGTTTTCAGTTATATCTTTAGCAAAGCTTGAAAAACTCATTGCCATTAAACTCAGCGCCATCACTAGTTTTTTCATGTTAAATTCCTTATAAATAGTCTGCTTGATTAAAGTATATCTGTGAGTAAAGCGCCAATATGTGGGCTCAACTACTAACAAATGTTACAATGCTATTTTGACAAAACTATCTGAACCTAATGTTAATTATCTCAAATACAGTAACAATCGATGAGTGGGAAGTAGAACTCACCGCGATACGGGCGCAAGGAGCTGGTGGGCAAAACGTTAATAAAGTGGCTAGCGCTATTCACCTGCGTTTTGATATTAATCGCTCAAAATTACCTGACTTTTACAAACAGCGCCTACTGCAACTTAATGATAGTCGAATTACAAAAGAAGGCGTTATTGTTTTGAAGGCGCAGAGCCATCGAACACAAGAACTCAATAGGGAAGATGCATTAAAGCGTTTAAAAGACTTGATTGTATCAGCCACGAAGCTACAACGCGCTCGCCGTGCAACAAAACCAAGCAGAAGTTCGCAGCGCAAGCGTATGGATAAAAAAACCAAACATGGACAAACCAAAGCGCTGCGAGGCAATGTAAAGCTTTAGAGCCTATTTATGGGGAGCACCCAGATTCTAGGCTCTGCTTTACTTAAAAATGAAAATAGTGGTGAGACAGCCTCGAAAATAACAGCTTTAGTTAAAGCATGGGTTTTAGTACATTAAATAACGCACTGATATGGTCGTCGCGGTCGTTTAACGCTGCAATATAGCGGTATTTTTCTCCGCCTGCATGCTCAAATATTTCACGGTTTTCGCCTTCTAATTCTTCCAGCGTCTCAAGGCAATCAGCACTAAATGCAGGGCTGATAATAGCAATATCTTTAATACCTTCACCCGGTAACGACTCAAGCGTGGCGTCAGTGTATGGCTTTAACCATTCAGCTTTACCAAATCGACTTTGAAATGTGCTTATTACCATGTCTTTATCTAGGCCTAGTTTTTCCACAACAAGACGCGTGGTTTGCAAACACAAGCAATGATACGGATCGCCATTATCTAAAAACTGCTTCGGCATTCCATGATATGAAAAAACCAGTTTTTGTGGTGTACCGTTAGCTTGTAAGTCTTCACTTACACTATTAGCAAGGGAATCTATGTATAGTTCATTTTTATGATAGCCATTGATAAAATGAAGCTCAGGTACCCAACGCCATTTTTGCAAAACTTTAGCAACTGCATCAAAGGTTGATCCAGTGGTTGGGCTTGAATACTGAGGGTACAAAGGTAATACAACAATTCGTGTTAAGCCTTTGTCTCTAAGTTGCTCAAGGCCTGCTTCAATTGATGGATTACCGTAACGCATTGCCATCACAACTTCTGTATTTGTAAACCCTTGGGCTTTAATGAAAGCATCAAGTTTATCGCGTTGCTGGCGAGTAATGTGCGTTAATGGTGAGCCATTTTCTGTCCAAATACTTTCGTATAGCTTTGCAGAGCGCTTAGGTCTAATACGTAAAATAATACCGTGCAGTATCATCATCCATATCAGCCGAGGTATTTCGACGATACGAGGATCAGACAAAAACTCTCTTAAATAAATACGTAAAGCTTTCGCGGTGGGTGCATCTGGGCTACCTAGATTGGTAAGTAAAATTCCGGTTTTTTGATTAAAACGCTGATCATGAGGGTTATCGGTAACGGCTGAAAATCGCGACACACACTGCTCCTAAAATAGACAGTAATTAGATAAAATTCATATATATACGCCAAGCTACACGAAGATGCTTGTTTCTGTGAAACGCACAATTGCGCACCTTAAGGTAGTCTGGGTATATTATTATGCTATTGTAACGAATGAAAGGCTAATAAAGATCACTTAATCACGATGTCTTGATCATGATCCTAAATGGCGAAGGTTTTTTAGCTTCAAGTTGCTGCAACTTTTCAATTGATTTAGCGCTAAAGGCATGACCTTTTGGTAAAAGCATAATTCCAGCATGGCTATGTAACGTACGGCCTAAAACCATACCTACCTTTAGTTCTTGAGCATTAATTATTAGCATTGAGCCTACTTGAGACTGCTGTTTTATACATGTTAGCTGGCATTGCTCAAGCGCAGATACAATTTTAGGATGATAAAAATTGCCACTGTAACGCGTAATGCTATCTACTGCATTTTGGTGGCGCATTTCGGGTGTTAAATTGCCATTTTCATAGGTATTCCAATAATCTCGTGCGACTGCCAAAATCATTGCACTAAGGGGAATTTCATTTCCTTTTATACCTTTGGGGATGCCATTACCATTGTAGTACTCATATTGATGATAAATAGCTTCTGAAACTTCATGTAAATGAGTTGCAGGCATAAGCATTAATTGGGCTGTACTGGGGTGGGTATAAAAGTTTTTCCGCTGTTGCTCTGTTAATTCATTAACTGGTTTTTTGTAAAGATCAGGGTCCATAGCAAGTAGCCCTATTTGTGCAAGGTAGCCGGCCATTGATGCCATCTCAACTTTTTTTTGTGGCAGTTTTAATTGTTTGGCTATTTGTGTACAAGTATTAGCAATATTTTGTGCTTTAGTGCCATCTATGTATGGGTTGGCGTTAATAAAGTTATACAAAACCTCAACAGTGCTTTGATGCTCGTTTACCTCGTGGGCATTTGCGACTTCTAATTGCTTTAATACCAACTTTATTTGTTTGGTGCGCTTTTCAACTCGCTGCTCTAATGAATTATTGAGCTCTTTGAGTTGTTTGTTTTGCTTTGTTATTTGTTGTTGCAGTCGTTGGTTTTGTTTTTTTAATTTATACTT
Organism: Pseudoalteromonas atlantica; assembly: GCF_043641955.1. GTDB lineage: Bacteria > Pseudomonadota > Gammaproteobacteria > Enterobacterales > Alteromonadaceae > Pseudoalteromonas > Pseudoalteromonas atlantica_A. Next base: position 293,117 of record NZ_JBHZRV010000001.1, on the reverse strand, counting down.
TTCAATGCTGTCAGTCACTGTGCTCATTAGCAAATTGTTTTGCCAAGGCTTTTGAATATAACCATGTATTTTGCCCTTGTTTACAGCATCTAGGGTGGTATCTATATCGGTAAAGCCCGTGACTAAAATTCTTTGCGAATCCGGCGAAATAGCCTGCGCCTGATTAAACAGTTCAGCGCCATTCATCTGCGGCATACGCATGTCACTAATGATCACTGCAAACTCGTGCTGTTTAATTTGTTCTAATGCTAGTAGTGGGTTTGTGAAAGTTAATACATCATTGTGCTGACTTTTCAGCAGCCTCGATAAAGAACGAAGTACTATTTCATCATCGTCTATACACATAATTTGAATCGCTGACTTTGCCACAAACAACCCCTTTATTTTTATACAGTTTAAACATAGCGCGTGAAACCCGGTTTATAAACGTGTTAAAAAAATAAATTGTGCTAATTTTATTAGAAGTGCTTTAAATCATAAAAATGTATTGTGTCACAAATATAATATCTGAGACCCTATTATACTTAACTGATCGGAGATGATTCACTATCACTGATATTATATTTTTTGCAGTACAGATAAGTCACGCAAGCCCTGAAATATTAATAATAGATGTACAACTTTTTGGAATTACATCACAATGAAGGGAAGTATTTTTCGTGCTTTAGAGACCATGGTGTTGCAACACCGAGATGCTTCATACTGGGATAGCCTACTAAATAAACATACTCCCACAGGCCGTTGTTATGTGGTAGTTAATGACTACCCCGACGCAGAGCTCTATGCCATGGTTACTGACATTTGTGAAGAGCTTCAATTAACGCTTGATGAAGTGTTAGCTTTATTTGGCCGTCATCTATTTGCGCACTTAATGCACCATTATGAAGTTGTGGTTAGCCGCTTTGCTCATTTTGAAGCACTGATTTTGAACATTAATAACGTGATCCACAAAGAAGTAAATAAGCTGGATCATGGTGCTAACTTACCGACAATGCGCTGTATGATGATTAGATCAGGGCATATTGAAATACATTACAACTCACCGCGAAAGTTGTGCATACTAGCTGAAGGCTTGATTTATGGAGCTGGCGAACATTTTGATATGGCAGTTAAAATAACACATCCACAATGCCAACACCGAGGTGCTGAATCATGCATTTTAAATGTTTATTACACACGGTTAGAAGATGACGGCTAAAAGTACCGATTTTGAGCAAGCTTACCACCAAGAGCGCGCAGCTCGACTTAGAGCCGAGCAATTAATTGAAGACAAAAGCCAAGTATTGTATGCGCTTAATCAAGAGTTAGTAAAAAAAGTCGCTGATCTCGAGGTTCAGCAGCAGTTATTTATTCAAGCAGAAAAAATGTCTACGCTTGGCACCTTAGCGGCGGGCATAGCACATGAAATAAATAACCCACTTGCCTATGTAATGAGTAATAATGAGTACCTACTGCAAACACGCTTAACAATAGATAAAATACTTCTATTAAATGAACAGTTCGTATCTGGAAAACTGGAGCAAGAGAAACTCAAAAGCGCATTAAAAAAATTACGAACATCACAGTCGTTTATTGAGATAGGCGCAGAGATCAAAGAACTCATTGAAGACAGTGACGAAGGTCTCAGACGAATCAACACGATTGTCAGCAATTTGCTGGACTTTTCACGGCCATCAAATAATGAAAAAGAACTTTCTGATATGTCTGATGGTGTCAAAAACGCTTTAAAGTTATTAAAAAATCAGCTTAATAATTACAACATCACCACGAGTATTAGTACGTTACCACTGAGCATGTGCAACTTATCAACCATTAACCAAGTTGTGGTTAACTTATTGATTAACGCCAAGCATGCGTGTGATGCAGTGGGCGAACGAGATGGGCATATTCATGTACATACTGGTTTTGAGAATGAAAAAATAGTTATATCAGTGACTGATAATGGCTGTGGAATGAGCGATGATGTAAAGGCGCAAATTTTTAATCCTTTTTTCACCACAAAAGCAGTTGGAACAGGAACTGGAATGGGTATGTCATTAGTGTATACCATGGTGACGGATCACTTAGGAACAATTGACATAGACAGTACAGAGAATCAAGGTACAAAAGTGAGTTGTTTCTTCCCAGTAGTGAACCTCTAGGGTCTGTTGACCTTTGCAGATTAAAATTCGTTCAAATTAGGGGCGGTTTGGTCGCGGCGCGAGGTTTGTAACCTAGTGGGCTAAGTCAAAATCGAGCAAAGCTTGCGCGTCCTGCTCACGCCCCTTACCTACATCCATGTAGGCAACAAAGAGCAAATCGCCCCTAGGTAGAACCCGAAGGGCAGCGCCTGTTTGGCATTGATGCTGCGTTATCGCCTATTTATGGGGAATACCACACCACATAGGCGCTGCCTTGCCTAAATACCAAACAGACTGCTGCAAATTTAACCTTGAAAGGTAAACAGACCCTAGGGCGATTATATAAAATCTAACCTCTGTTAATTTGTTAAAATATTTGAATAAATTAGTTTAACCCTCTACTGTATTTATAAATAGTATTGAGTGCCGTAAAATTTTAGGGAAAATTATGATCAACGAAGACAGCTTGAACCTGCTTGCAAGTTTATTGCAACAACATTCTGAGTCAAATAAATTAAGTACTGATCATGTACTGGGTTTTATCAGTGGATTACTTGCGTGTTCAGAGTTTTATGGTGAATCAGAAATAGCCAGTTACATTGCAGGTGATAATGAAGCTGTGTTCAATACATTGATGAACGATTCAAAAGAGCGCGACGCTATGCATAGTCTGCTAGACGGCTTAACTGAAGCGCAAATTGCTCAAAAACATATTTTAAACACACTCTATGGGCCAGCAGAGAATACACAGGCTCCCAGTGTTGCATTACAAAATTGGTGCACGGGCTATTTAGCTGCTTACATGCTAAACCAAGAAGTATGGCAGCAAGACTTTAATTTTTTACTCAATGTAGATAAACAGCAAGACAAGCCAAAAGAAGATGGCCAGCTGTTTGTTGATAACTTTCAAGCAAGCCTAAATTTACTCGCCACTTTTGCAATGTGGGATAAAGCATTAGCAGAGCACACAGATCCAACAACACTCAGTGCCGGGTTTACGACTCTTTTTACAGGTTTAGATGAAAGCTTAGTCTCAATTGCCTCAATGGCCTTAATGCTAGAAGATGAAAAACTCGCATTGTTAGAGGAAGAAGGTTAAACACATTTCTATAAATCTTCTAAAAGCATGATTTGAATAATCATGCTTTTTTTTGTGTGAAATTCAATCAAATGAGTTTTTAATAATAAAATATAGATAAAAATTGCATATTTCGACCATTGTCTTAGCTAAATGTGTTTCTTTTTAGAGAAAGATATTGCTAGGATGCTTGGCAAGGCATTATTTACTTTTTAAACATCAGATCCGTTAAATAGTGGCCTAAACCAATAATTATAAATTTACTTGAGTGTGCTGCAATCCACAAGCAAGATCAGTAACAGGGTCGAATACACAATGACAACACTTCGTATTAGTACCATCGCAATGGCAGTTGGTTTCGCCATTAGCGCTTCTCCTTTAGTAGCCCAAGAACAGCCAGTTCAGGCTGATAAAAATATAGAACAAATCTCCGTATTAGGATCTCGTGTATCAAACCGTACGGTTACCGAGTCTTCTTCGCCAATTGATTTAATTGATGCGGATACTCTAAATAAAGGAGGATTCACAGAGCTGGGTCAAAGCTTACAAGCAACGGCGCCTTCGTTTAATTTTTCACGTACGCAGGTATCGGATGGCTCGGATCTATTTCGTCCTGCAACACTTCGCGGCTTGCAGCCTGATCAAACCCTTGTTTTAGTTAATGGAAAACGTCGCCATAACCAATCAATATTTGGATTGGTTGGCACCGTGGGAGCAGGTGCAGCCGGAACAGACATGAACGCGATTCCATTATCCGCACTAAAAGGAGTTGAGGTTTTACGTGATGGGGCCGCAGCTCAGTATGGCTCTGACGCCATTGCAGGGGTAATAAACCTATCATTAAATGATTCAACAGGTATTACCAAAGGTTATGTCCAAATGGGCAGCACCAAAGAAGGTGATGGTGATACGTTATCTATTGGTTTGAACCGTGGTTTTGATATTTCAGATGCAGGCGGTTTCATCAACTTCTCTGCAGAGTATCGTGATGCTGACGGTACTAACCGCGCGCAACGTGACATTGGCGGTTCATCAGATGTGCCATACGGAACCTTATCCGATGATGTACGCTGGGGGCAAGGTAATGCTGATAGTGAATTCACATCATTGTTTTACAACATGGCGCTGCCAATGGGCGATGTTGAACTCTATTCATTTGGTGGTTACTCCGAGCGCTCTGCTTTAGGTAATGGTTTTTATCGTAACTTTGATGCTGCTGCTAAAAACGTAACTCAAGTCTACAGCGATGGTTTTCTACCGCGCATTTATAATGAAGCGCAGGATATTTCAGTTGCGTTAGGCCTCAAAGGCGACCTAAACACAGATTGGAGTTACGATGTGTCGGCGGTCTATGGTGAAAACCAATACGATTTTACCTCACGCAATACATTAAATGCTTCGTACGCGGCTGAATACCTATTTAATAATCCTAATGCGAGCGATGCAGATATCGCTGCAAATTCAGGCCCAAATGGGGGTTATTCAGGTGGGTTTAGGTTTGATCAAACCACAGTTAATGCAGACCTTAATGGTATTATTGATATTGGTACAAGCGAGCCGATATATTTAGCTGTAGGCGCAGAATACCGTAAAGAAAACTATCAAATAGTGCCAGGCGATGAAGCATCTTATGCCTGTGGATTAGCAAACACGGACACCTCTTATCCTGCGGTAAACGATGTAAGCCAATTTGCAGAATGTGGCTTCCAAGCTTACAACGGGCTTCGCCCAGAAGCATCAAATAAACAAGGGCGTGAAAGTTATGCCATTTATATTGATGCAGAAACCATGGTAACGGATGAGTGGAATATTAGTGCAGCGTTGCGCTATGAAGACTTTTCAGATGCGGGTGATGACTTAATTGGTAAAATAGCCTCACGCTATGAATTTTCAGATGACTTTGCAGTACGCGGTGCGCTTTCGACTGGCTTTAGAGCGCCGTCATTGCAACAAAGTGCATACACTGCTTACACCACTAACTTAGGTGCTGGCGGTGTACTTGAGCAATCATTTATTGCCACAGCAGGCTCTGAGTTTCCAGCAGCACTCGGGGTAGAGAGTTTAGCGTTAGAAAGCTCTGAAAATATCGGCTTTGGTTTTGTTTATGATGTAAGTAGTGAGCTGTCATTAACCGTTGATTTTTATCATACCGCCATAGAAGACCGCATTACTCTGGGGAGCTTCTTATCGGCAAGTGACGTAGCCTTTAGCCCTGATGCCGTGGCTGCTTTAGCAAAAACCGGTGCTGATCAAGCTGCTTACTTCTCAAACTCAGTGGATTCAACGACCAAAGGTGTGGATATTATTGCCTCATATCGAACTGATTTATATGACGGTAATTTTTCCGCAACGTTCGCAGGTAACTTAAACACAACTGAAATAGATAATGTAAATGCGCCTGCGGGAATACCACAAAGTATTGCCTTGGATGACATTCAACGCAGTTTTTTAACCAATGGACAACCGGGCGAGCGGGGTACTTTAACATTTGATTATCAACGAGATGCAATCAGCACCATGCTGCGCTTTAACTACTTTGGTGAAACAGATGTTAAATACTTTGGTAATGATCATATTGGTTTACCTAATGAGTTATCACCTACAGGTGAATTTAAAGCGACCAGTGTTGTGGAATCGGCGGTGTTAGTTGATGTTAATGTTGGCTATGAGTTAAATGAATCGCTGACGTTAAACATGGGTGTAGATAACTTATTTGATGTAACGCCAGATGAGTTAGGTCAAGACGAAGCGCTTGATTTTATTACCAACCAAGCGTTTAAATATCCTGTTAGAGCATTACCTTACGGCTTTGATGGCATGACCTATTACGCAAAAGTGAGCTTTAGTTTTTAATAACTAAGTTTTAATCATTCACCACATAATTTTAAGCGCAGTATTTACTGCGCTTTTTTCGTAAAATAAAGCGCTAAAACGTATTTAAAACACTTGCGCAGTTGAAAATTAAGCCTACAATCGCCATCTAAATCCCCTGGATTAATAGCCCTAATATTTAAAGGAACAGTATGAGTAAAAAAACCAAATCAAACAGCAAATTAGACACCGGTCGTGGGGTTATTCGTGACAACGCGTTAGCCGCATTAGTTACATCAAAAGTGTTTAAGCCACAAGTTGTTAAAGCTAAAAAAGGCAAAGGTTCTTACAGCCGCAACAACAAACACGTAGGACGAGAGTCTTATTTAATGGCTGCTTAAAAAAGCAGTAATCAAATAAGGCTTTTTGCCAAATAATAATAAAATTAAGCCCCGCTTAGATAACTTTTTTCTAATGTGGGGCTTTTTGGTTATATAAAGCACAATTTATCCCCAGAATGTGCTTTTTACGTTAGCGTAAACCTCAGCTCAAGCCCGCGCAAATACTCATAAAGTAAAGTTAATTTAATGTTAACTTAATGTTCAGTTAAGGTATGTCACATTATCTCAAATATAAGCTAATTACCTGCTAACTTAATACTTTGTAACTATAAAATTTAAAATTAAAAGTCCTTTTTTATTTGTTTTTAGCCTGTATTTGTACCTTTATTTTCGAATATTTAGTTGACGTATGTGTAAACTGTGTTAATTTTGAATGCAGTTGTAAAATAAATGTTATTTTAACCCCTGGGCGGAGGAGCAGATGAGCTCACGTAATATATTAATAAATGCCTTTAAGTTAAGTGCTCTATCACTTAGCGTTATTGGCCTAAGTGCGCATGCAGCAGTTGACTGTAGTGCGCTAACTTCATGGCAATCAGGTCAAATACATACTGGCGGAAGCCAAGTGCAGTCACAAGGAAGCGCGTATGAAGCCAAGTGGTGGACGCAATCAAACCCTGTGGAGAATGCAGGTGACTGGCAAGAGTGGAAATTATTGGGTCGATGTGACAGCGCTGTCACTGAAAATGAAAGCCCATCGATTTCAAGCTTAAGCCCTGCTGATGGATCTCAATTTGCTGATAAAGACAGCGTTGTCATATCGGCTTCAGCGACAGATCCAGACGGCACGGTCACAAATGTAGAATTTTTTGTTGATGGCACTTCAGTGCTCGTTGATACCACTGCACCGTTTAGTGCAAATTGGCAGGCTACCCCTGGTTCACACCAGATAAGTGCGGTTGCAACAGATGACCAAGGTGCAAAATCGCCACAAATTACACAAACAATTAGTGTGAGCGATGCCGTTGTAGTTGACCCTGTAAATCAGGCGCCTGTAGCCGCTATTTCGTTTAGTACGCTACCGGAGCAACTTATTGTTGGTTCGCAGGTTGTGTTCTCACTTTCTGGTACAGATAGTGATGGCCAAGTAACCGCCCTAAGCTTTGCTGCAAACGGGGTGGATGTTCATCAATCAAGCTCAGCTGCAAGTAGTTTTGCATGGCAAGCAACGGCGCTCGGTCAGGCAACTTTTACTCTAACAGTAACAGATAACGACGGTGCAACAGCGCAAGTAACAAAAGTATTAACGGTTGTTGACGAAAATACCGGTCCAGTTACGGGCAGCGATTGTCGTCCACAAGGTTTGTATCAAACACCTGGCGTAAACACGCCTTACTGTACGATTTATGATGCAGATGGTCGTGAGATCATGGGCCCAGATCACCCACGCCGTGTGATTGGATACTTTACTAGCTGGCGTAATGGCGCAAATGGTCAACCTAGCTATTTAGTTAACGATATTCCGTGGGATAAAATCACCCATATCAACTATGCATTTGCCCATGTTGATGCAAACAATAAAGTATCAATTGGCGATCCTGCGTCAGCAAATAACCCTGCCACTAATATGGAATGGCCAGGCGTAGTCGGTGCTGAAATGGACCCAGAGTTTAACTACAAAGGTCACTTTAACCTGTTAAACAAATACAAAAAACAACACCCAGATGTAAAAACACTCATATCTGTAGGCGGTTGGGCTGAAACCGGCGGTTACTTCGATGAAACAGGCCGTGTTGCCAGCGGTGGTTTTTACACTATGACCACCAATGCTGATGGTTCAGTTAACCATGCAGGTATTAACGCATTCGCGCAAAGTGCTGTTGAATTTATTGAAAAGTATGGCTTTGATGGGGTTGATATCGATTACGAATATCCATCATCAATGAACGACTCAGGCCATCCTGATGATTTCCCAATTTCAAACGCACGTCGTGGTGGTTTAAATGCCTCATATCAAGTGCTAATGAAAAAAGTACGTGAGGCTTTAGACCGTGCAGGTGAAGCTGCAGGCAAGCACTACTTATTGACAATTGCTTCTCCGTCATCAGGCTATTTACTTCGCGGTATGGAAACATTCCAAACTGTTAAATACCTCGATTACGTTAACATTATGTCGTACGACTTACATGGCGCATGGAACTCACACGTAGGCCATAACGCGGCATTATTTGATACCGGGTTAGACTCAGAGCTTACGCAATGGAATGTATACGGCACCAAAGAGTTTGAAGGTATTGGTTATTTAAATACTGATTGGGCAGTGCGTTACTTCCGTGGTGCGATGTCAGCAGGTCGTATCAATATTGGTTTACCGTATTACACCCGTGGCTTCAAAGATGTATCAGGCGGAACAAACGGTTTATGGGGCCAAGCGGCGTTACCAAACCAAGCTGATTGCGCTAAAGGTACTGGCGTAGGTGAGAAAAACAAATGCGGTAATGGTGCACTAGGCATTGATAACCTTTGGCATGATAAGAACGATGCAGGTCAAGAAATGCCAGCCGGTTCAAACCCATTATGGCATGTTAAAAATCTTGAAAATGGCATTGTTGGTTCGTATTTAGGCGTGTATGGCTTAACACCAGATACCGACGCAGATGATCGCTTAACGGGTACTTACACTCGTCACTATGACAGCGTTGCCGTTGCACCGTGGTTATGGAACGCAGATAAAAAAGTATTTTTATCAATTGAAGATGAAGAGTCGATGGCTACAAAAGTTGACTACGTTATCAACAATGGACTAGGCGGTATTATGTTCTGGGAGCTGGCAGGTGACTTTGACTATGACTCAGCCAAAGGTGAGTACTTCATGGGTTCTACATTAACCTCACTTGCTTACGATAAGTTTAATCAAAGCGGTGTTGCATATGATGTGCATGGCGGAAATCCAAACTTTACAGTGCCTGCTGAAGCAGTAGATGTAACATTTGCAGCAAAAGACTTCCCAATTGGCGATGATAACTACCCAATCAGCCCAACGTTTGCATTTACTAATAACTCTAGCCTTGATTTAAGTGGTGCAAAAATTTCATTTGATGTGCCGGTATCAACCTCAGCTATTTTTAAATCTAACTGGAATGCGCAAGAAAAATTGGGCATGGCAGTAGAGGTGAATGGGTCGAACGCAGCCGGTAATAATATTGGTGGTTTTGAGAACGAATTCCACCGTTTCTCAATCACATTGAACAATGAATGGGGCGGTCAACCTAAAGACTTTAGTGCTGGAACAACTGTTAATGCGCAAGTTATGTACTACATGCCAATTACAGGACCTAGCAACTTCACCATTGAAAAAGATGGCAAAACTTACGCATTCAAAGCTGAATACCCAATGCTACCAGATGCAACACCAGGTAATGGCGGTGGTGACACTGGCGGCGGTACAGGAGGTGGTGACACGTCAGGTACATGTGAAGGTGTAGCCATTGCTGATATTGCGGTTTATCCAAACTTCCCTCAAACCGACTGGGCAGGCAACCCAAGCCATGCTGCTGGCGGAGACCTAATGGTGCACAACAATGCTGTGTATAAAGCCAAATGGTGGACCAGCTCAGAGCCTGGCACTGCCGATTGGAGCAAAAGCTGTAGCCTGTAAATAATAACAATAAAAGAGGGTGAGCATTTACTCACCCTCGTACAGAGTCTTTTAAAAGGACAACACAATGACATCAATCAAATTAAATACACTGTCGCTATCTGCAATTGCAAGTACAGTACTTTTAAGTATAGCGCCAGCACATGTTAATGCGCATGGTTACATGGACAGCCCTAAAGCCCGCCAAGCATTTTGCCAAGCCGATGGCGGTTATTGGTGGCCTAAAGATGGCAGTAGTATTCCAAACTTAGCATGTCGTGCTGCGTACTTAGAATCAGGCACCGTACAGTTTGTACAAGAAATTGAGTTTTCAGTTAATACTCCTGATTACTTAAACCAAGCCGCCGTTGAGGCAAAAGTACCGAACGGGCTGTTATGTGCCGGTGGCGATAACGCAAAACGCGGTATGGATTTACCTTCACCACACTTTCAGCGCAGCGATGTTGTGCCCAATGCCAATGGTGATATTCAAATACGTTACCTTGCATCAACCCCGCACAACCCAAGCTTTTGGCAGTTTTACATCACCAAGCCAAGCTTCAACAGCGCAACTGATGTACTCACTTGGCAAGACCTACAGCTAGTGCAAGAGCACGACAATATTGAGGTTGTTAAAGACCCCGACGGTAAACGTTATTACGAAATGAATGTAGCCATACCGCAAGGTCGCAGCGGCGAAGCCATTTTATATAGCCGTTGGCAACGTAATGATGTGGTAGGTGAAGGTTTTTATAACTGTAGTGATATCAACATAGTAAATGACGCAGGCCCGACTGATCCAAATTCATGGACTAGCGTGGGTTACTTTGTTCGCCAAGGGCAAAACGCTATTGCAGGCGACACTGTATGGGCACGTTTATTTGACGAAACAGGTCAAGAGGTGATCAATCAACAGCTTAAAATCAATGCCGACAATCAAGCAAATTGGCAACAAGCATTGGCAGAGCAGCTTAACCTTGATTACGCGCATTTAGTGCAAGTTGGGGTGCAAAACCAAGCAGGCGACATTGCTTTTGATGCAACCGACGTACTGATTAACCAAGTGTACAGCAGCGATGCAAATTACACTTACGCCTTAAGTGTGCAAAATGCGCCAACAAACACCGCACCCATTGTACACACCCCAGATAACCTAGTGGTGGATGAAAACACCACAACAGCGATTCATCTGCATGCCTTTGATGATGAGCAAACTGAATTAACTTACAGCTGGACAGTACCTGCACCTCTTAGCTTTACAGGCTCTGGTGCCAATATCAATTTAACCACAGCAGAAGTTTCAGCAAATACCGATTACACCATTGCAGTATCAGTGTCGGATGGCCAATTAAGTACCCAAACGAGCTTTAGTGTCACGGTTAACGATGTATCTGTTGTAGATCCAATAGATCCTGTTGATCCAACAATCCCTGAATGGGACAGCACTCAGACCTATCAAGCAAACGACAAAGCACGTTTTGCTAACGTAATTTACACCGCTAAATGGTGGAATAAAGGCCAACAACCAGATAGCTCAGCGGCATGGGAGTCAGCCTCGCAAGCTGACACAACGGCCACTTGGAATACCAGCAAAGCCTACCAAGGTGGCGCAGAAGTAACGTATCAAGGACAGCGCTACCGCGCTAAATGGTGGACCCAGGGTGATACGCCAGGGCAAGCCAATGTATGGAGCAAACTTTAATAAAGCCTAAGTTTTGCAGTTCAAACTTATTAAATAATTACATAAATAATGGATAAGAGAGACTTATGAATATCAAACAACTAAGCGCAGCCATTGGTGTTGCTTTATTTGCAAGTACCGCAGCAGCAGCACCCTCTACACCAAGCATTAATTGGGAACCACAACAGTATTCATTTGTACAAGTGGATTTAGAGGGCACGGGTTCATATAAGCAACTTGTTTCACGCGTTGATGAAGTAACCATCAACATTGAGTGGAGTGCCTGGAGTGGTGACGGTGGCGACAGCTACAAAGTATACTTTGATGACATGCTAGTAAATGAAGGCGCACTTGCAGCAGGTAGCAAAAAAGGCACTATTTCATTCCCATATGATAAAGCAGGCCGTCATACAATGTATGTTGAGCTATGTGAAGGCGGCACAACGTGTGCGCGTAGTGCAGGCAAACCCATTGTTATTGCAGATACGGACGGCGGCCACTTAGCGCCACTACCAATGGATTATGATCCTAATAACCGCGACATTGGCACTAAAGAAGGCCTTGTAACAGGCGCTTACTTTGTCGAGTGGGGTATTTATGGCCGTGATTACGATGTAACGAATATGCCAGCCCAAAACTTAAGCCACATTTTATATGGTTTTATTCCAATTTGTGGTGAAAACGCATCATTAACTGGTGGCCCTAAGCGTGCACTTGATACAGCGTGTGCCGGCTCTGCTGATTACGAAGTGGTAATTCACGACCCATGGGCAGCAGTACAAAAAGCATTGCCAGGCGTTGATGCAAAAGACCCTATTCGCGGTACTTACTCACAATTAATGGCACTTAAACAGCGCTACCCAGATATTAAAATTTTACCATCAGTAGGTGGCTGGACATTATCAGACCCATTCGGTGGTTTTACCAACAAAGCTAACCGCGATACGTTTGTAGCCTCAATGGAAGAGTTTTTAAGAACATGGAAATTCTACGACGGTGTGGATATCGATTGGGAATTTCCTGGTGGCGATGGTCCTAACCCAGACATTGGCGACCCAGTGAACGATGGCCCAGCGTATGTAGCGCTAATGCAAGAGCTACGTGCCATGCTTGATAAACTTGAAGCTGAAACAGGGCGTACTTACGAACTCAGTTCGGCAATTGGAGCTGGTTATGACAAAATTGAAGACGTTGACTACCAAGCAGCAAGTCAATATATGGATTACATTTTTGCCATGACTTACGATTTTTACGGTGCATGGAGTGGCGTAACAGGACACCAAACGGCACTTTACTGTGGTGAACACATGAGTGTAGGCCAATGTAACGGCACTGGCTTAGATGAAAATGGCGAGCCACGTAAAGGCCCAGCTTATACAACAGATAACGCTGTTCAGTTGTTACTTGCACAGAACGTAGACTCGAAAAAAATTGTCGTAGGCGCAGCCATGTACGGCCGTGGTTGGGAAGGTGTTTACCCACAAAATACCACTATTGATGGTAACCCAATGACCGCACCAGGTAATGGTAAGCTAAAAGGCTCTACTGCTCAGGGTGTATGGGAAGACGGCGTAATAGACTATAAAGGCATTAAAACCTATATGCTAGGTGCTGATGAGCAAGGCGTTAATGGTTTTGAAGCGGGTTACGACGAGATGGCAGAAGCCGCTTATGTATGGAATCGTAGTAATGGTAAGTTGATCACATATGATAACCGCCGCTCGGTACTTGCTAAAGGTGCGTATGTTAAGCAATACAACCTAGGTGGTTTATTTGCATGGGAAATCGATGCCGATAATGGTGATATCCTTAACGCCATGCACGATGGTTTAGGCGGTGTGGTTAACCCACCAAGTAACAAAAAGCCAGTGCTTTCAGTGTCTTCAACCGTGTCTGTAAATGCAGGTGAAAGTGTAACTGTCGTGGCATCTGCAACCGATGCTGATAACGATCCACTAAGCTTTAGCTGGACGGCAGACAGCGCATTAGCTGTATCGGGTGACAACAGTGCATCTCTTGCGATTACCGCACCTGCTGTTACGGTTGACACGCAATACGTAGTGACGGTTAGTGTATCTGATGGCGAAGCAACAGTAAGCCGCGACGTAACCGTAAACGTGATTGCACCTACCACAGGTGGTGGTGATAACACCGCGCCAAGTGTTGACGCAATTGCCAATTTAAGTGTAGAAGAAGGCGCATCTGCTAACGTATCAGTTGTTGCAACCGATGCGCAAAACGATGCACTTTCATATACATGGACAGTGCCTGCAGGTTTAACCCTTGTAGGTAGCGGCGCAAACGTTAGTTTAGAGGCAGGCAATGTTGATGCTGATACTAATCTAACTGTATCGGTAGCTGTGAGCGATGGTGAGCTAAGCACAACACAAAGCTTTACTGTTAAGGTAACAAACACTGATATAACAGTACCACCAAAGGGTAACTGGGATGCGGCTGCGATTTACGTAGGTGGCGATTTAGTGACTTATAACGGCGTTGAATACAAAGCAAAATGGTGGACTCAAGGTAATCGTCCTGATTTAGGCGGCGTATGGGAAGCAACATCACAACCTGTAGACGGTTCTGGCAGTGTTGTTTGGCAGTCATCAGCTGTGTATAACAGCGGTGATGAAGTGTCTCACAACGGCAACAAATACCAAGCTAAGTGGTGGACTCAAGGAAACGAGCCAGGCTCAGCTGACGTATGGAAGTTACTTTAATTTAAACAAACGCCACCTGACCTACTCTCAGGTGGCAAATAAAGTGACTCACTCAGTCAAAGCAGCTTTTTAGCTGCTTTTTTTGTGTTTAGCTCAGATTGCTGCATACTTATACAATAGACGACGCAATGTAGAGAGTTCGTTATTAAATACCTATGCCTTATTGTTATGTTAATTGCCAATGCAAGCTTTGCGTGTGAACAAACACTCAAAGTGGGTATAGGGCAACCGTGGCCTCCTTATGTATTCAAAGGGGAGAGGACACTCAGTGGCATTGATATCGACATAACCCGGTTAGTGTTGGAAAAGGCGGGTTTTTGTAGTCAGTTTGTACTTTTACCTTCATCAATTAGAGGATTAGTCGAACTTAAAAAAGGCACAGTTGATGTGTTACCCGCAGCCAGTTATAGCGACGATAGAGCAAAGTACAGCCACTTTTCACTGCCCTACAGGCGAGAACGAATGCGCCTGTTTTGGTATGAAAATAGCGCTTTTATAAAACATGATCTGCAACACTTAATGCACAGCAGCAAAACCTTTGTGATTAACAGTGGAGGATATTATGGCGAGGAGTTTGCACAGTTAAGCCAGCAAGCAAACTATAAAAACCTCATCGTGCCAGTAAAAATGATTAACCAACGGCTCTTAATGCTTAAAGCAAAACGAGTCGACTTTATGATAGACGACGAAGTCTCAGGCTTATACTTAATGGCGCAAAAAAACATTACGGGGATTTCACTGCACCCCTATATTGTAAACGACAACCCCATTCACTTTATGTTTAGCAATAAAACGGTTAACACTGCACAAAGCCAAAAAATTGATGATGCAATTAAGCAGCTCGAAACACCTATTACAGAGATTATTGATAACTATACGCAGTAAAGGCTTACCCTAAACGCGTTACTTTTACTTTTATTTTTCCGGCATTTGCACCATAAAAACGCATTAAGT
This sequence comes from Pseudoalteromonas atlantica, assembly GCF_043641955.1. Taxonomy (GTDB): domain Bacteria; phylum Pseudomonadota; class Gammaproteobacteria; order Enterobacterales; family Alteromonadaceae; genus Pseudoalteromonas; species Pseudoalteromonas atlantica_A. The sequence goes on along the minus strand of NZ_JBHZRV010000001.1, from coordinate 277,775 downwards.
CATTGGCAAAAGGCGTAAACTCTCCTGAATGCAGCATTTTAAACTCGCCACCAACCGCAACCTCAAAAGCGTCGTTATCGGTGAAATCAATTGCACCAACTAGAGCAAACCAAGGCGATTGTGGCAAACGTCTAAAGGGTTCGAGTAGCGCCATAGGGATTTCTTTCACCCCTAGTTTAACGTTATTACGGTGCCAGCCAGCAGCTGTACATTTTACGCCATCATCAAACCAATGTTGATCAGGGTAGGGAGTAAAGCGATAAGTTGCGCCTTGCTCCAGCATTAAGCCCGTAGCATTATATTGCTCAGACGCAAACACCAACACATCGTGACTCTGGTCTATTTTTAACACCGCCATATTTTGATTCATCAGTCCAATATGGGCACTTAACCCAGTAAATTTAAGTGTCGTGTTATCGCTGTATAAAAGTTGGTAGCTTAAGCTTTTTAATGATTCTGGCCGATAGCTGGTTAAATGATGAATCCGTTTTGCCACACTGTGATGAACTAAAGGCGGTAAATCGCTTTCTCGTTCATTTACCAATACACAGCACTCCCGATCAACAAGTTTAAAAAATGGGTTAAACCAAAAGTAATTTTGCTGGTGGCTAAGCGCTAATGGATCTGGCGTCACGGTCATATCGTCTTGAGCGATCAGTGCATTTTTAACGCTTGGAAAGAGCAGTTCATAATCAATGTCATGGCTGGTATTAAAGCCCACAGGCAAGGGTTTTTCAAGCAGCCACTCAATAGCAAAACGCAAACAAATATCGGCAAGGCCATCACGATAATACCCGCCACCTACATCTGAGTGTGCCCCGGCAAACCACACTTCATCAACATTAGCTTGATGATTAATTAAAGTTGGCTCAAATGCGCGGCGTTTTTCATCAAGTGACACGCAATGCAAGGCAGCATTTACATTGTTAGCAAGAGTATGGTTTTCAAAAATAACATGTTCAGCACCACGGGTTGCCTTGGTGACTTTAGACAGGCCAATCGAGGCCACAGTGTCAAACACACACAGGTAAACTTGGTCGGTTATAAAGGGTTCAAGGCATTTGGCAAACCGGCGAGCCAGCGCCGCACCACGGCTAAAGCCAGTTAATAAAACACTATCACCTGGCTGATAATACGATTTAAAGTCACTCATGGCGTGGTTTAAAATACTGGCAACGTCATCATCACGCGGCGCTAATGTTTGATTTAATAAGCGCTTTAAACGACTGCCTTGTGTGCCAATACCTTGGTAGTAAAAGCTAAGTTGGTTATCTAATTGAGTTGTGGGTTCGTTATTAAGTGTGCCACCTAGTAGTAAATGCAGCTTGAGGATATTAGAAATACTGGCATCTTCTTTAAAGTGTTCAGAACTAAATTGCTCCGCATCACGGGGTTCGTTCCCTGTGCCATCAAAATTGAAAATCAGCGTTTTAACCGTCATAGCATCAATCCTTAAGTGGTTTGATACAAAATATAGCCTTTTTATTAAGCTTTAAAGACATTTTTTAAACACTGTGATGAATAATTAAATTGTATGCCCTTTAAAGAACAATGGTACTGAAACAATAGCAACCCATCACCAGGGCTAACCTTTATTCACTTGAGTAAGTATCACCAATTAAATATACAACCTAAAAGTGCGTTAAATGTGCAAAGTGATGCATTAAAAATCTGATGACAGGGTAGCGGAATAAACCATACGCTACGAGTCACAGGCTTCGAGCAGCAGGCCATAATTCAGCCTAGCACCTTTTATACACCGTAGGCGTTAAGCTTGCTGACGCGGTTTTAATATTATTCCTCTACAGCGCAGCGCCTCTTGACCTCTTTGTGAGTAAATCATTTAAAATCATTTGCACAAAGAGAAGACAATGAGGGTAAATGAGAAAACAAAGCTGCGGGCTTCGGTAATCATTCTAGAACCTAGTCACTTTCCTAGCGCATAGCACCTTTTATACACCGTAGGCGTTAAGCTTGCTGACGCGGTTTTCATATTTTTTCTCTAAAGCGCAGCGTCTCTTGACCTCTTTGTGAGTAAATCACTTAAAATCATTTGCACAAATAAAAGTGAATTATCAGTTTTTGTGTTCACTGTAAAACTGATAGGTTATGATTATCCCTGCGTTTTATTAATGGTTTTGTATTGTGGGAAATAATGTTTTTCAAAAAATAATCAAATATTTGCAACAAAATAGCGATATTGATGTTGTCTGGTTATATGGCTCCCACGCCAAAGGCACGGCGCAGCCCCATAGCGATATAGATCTTGCCATCGCCTTTAAAAATTTTGAGTTAAGCTCATTTGATAAACGACTCAGGCCAAAAGAGCTCGAGCTTGAAATCAGCAATGCACTTAGCTTGAACGAACAACTTATTTCAATTGTTGATATAAATTTGATCCCAAGTTACCTTGCATTCAATGTAGTAGAATACGGGCATGCCATTTTAGGCAAAAATAGTTTGAGAGCAATGAAAGAGCAGCAGCGTATTTATAGCCAATTTGAGTTTGAGACGATAGCGAGTAAGCATGACATTAGTGAAGTAACACGGCATACCGACGAATATATACTAGAACTCAATGAATTAAGCCAAATAGAACAACTTAATAATAGAGACTATCGTGCCGCAGAGCGTTTGTTACAGTTGATGACCGAAGTCAGTATTGGTTTGGCAAAACATTGGCTTAAAAGGCATAAAAGCAGCACCAGCAGTAACGCATATCAAACATTTAGTGAGTTAGCTCAACTCGGAGCTTTAACAGATACAGAGTTACTTTCATGGCGTAAAATAATTGGCTTACGCAACGCCCTTGTACATGATTATTTGAATATAGATCAAGATATTGTGAAAACGATTATCAAAAAACAACATTATGTGACTATGCATGAATTTAGCCTACGGGCCATTGCAGAATTAGCCAATTGAAATGATAAGATGCTGCGGGGGTCGAGCTACGAATACACCTAGCGCCTAGTACCTTTTAATACCGTAGGAACCAGCTTTAGCTGTGATTGTTTAAAAACAATTTTCACCACAGAGATCACCGAGGCGCTGCGCTATACAGAGAAGGTAAAAATAACTCGGGTTTCGGGCTGCGAGCATACCTAGCTCCTAGTCACTTTCCTAAAACCTTTTCGTCATTTCCTCTAAAGCGCAGTGTCTCTTGACCTCTTTGTGAGTAAATCACTTAAAGGCATTTTCACAAAGAGAAGACAATGAGGGTAAATGAGAAGACAAAAGCTGTGGGCTTCGAACAATCCTAGCTCCTAGTCACTTCGCTAGCTCCTAGTACCTTTACACACCTAGCCACTTCCCTAAAGCCTAGCACATTTCTATTCTATATCTGGTATAACACTTTCTAAGCGTTTTATATCTATATCGCTAATATCAGCAAAGTGCTTAAAGTGGCTCGGCCATTGCCGCGTGTAGTCTTTTATTTGGCTGATTGTTTCTGTCGCTTTTGCTCTCGTTAAACCAAAGCGTTTTGCTTGTGATAACAAATTATCGATACTGGCGTATCGGCCATCATCTCCAAGCCCAATGCCATGTTGTTTTGAGTTATTGATTGGGGTGATGTCGTAAGCTGGGCTCAAGCGCCATGTTTTATCTGCAAATTGGTACAAAAACGCATGATTACGACTGTGATCGTCAGTATTGCCAATCATCACATTAAACACCATTCGTTTGTAAAGCTCAGTTGCATCATTGGCAAATTCACCAGTATGGTGACGAATAAATTCAGCCAATTCAGCGTAACTATAATAAGTCGCTAAATCACTCATAGCCACTTTAGGTTTTTGTAGTAAGCTATTTGCGCTTAAAAAGTGATGAGTAGGTAAGCCCGCGCTTACATCAAAGCGCTCCACAAGGAGTACATCACCGTTTTCTGTTTCATGAATTTGATTATTCGCACAACGAATGCCTAATTCTTTAGCCATACACATAGCTGCGTGTTCAGCTCGTACTAAATTGAATAAATCATCATGACGATTAAACTTTGCTAAATAAAGTTTGCTGCCAATTTGCACAGAGGTTTTGGGCCGTGCGCCGCCCATACTTTGGCCAAACTCAAAGGCATTTTTAGCCTCATTTGAAATAGCTTTATTAGCTAAAAGATCATCTTTTGCTTGATCCAGTAAAGCTAAGTCTGCCAAGGTGTTTTTATTGGTTTTATGCTTCGATGCACTACGCGATAAGCTAAATACCAGTGCACCAACACCATAGCCAGAGCCTGCCAGTAGAAACTCCAACTCGTTTTGTGGTTTTGTATTATGCAACGATAAAATGAGCTTACGGCCCCACGAATCAGCACCAGCATCACTTAGCACTCCAAATACACCTTTGTTTGCACTATAGCTGACTATACCTGGCTGTAAAGGCAGATGAATTGGGTCAAGTGCAAAGGCATCAGTGCGAGCAAGATAACTTTTACCATAGTTAAACTCACCACGACCAGTTTTAGTATCTAACTTAAAATAGCCACAGATCACAGGTGTGCTTTCTAGCCCATCTATAAATACATAACACTCAGAAGTCATCGTTAATCACCTGCGCTTTATGAGTTTTACGTTGCCGTGCATTGTACCCACCCACATCAGCGGCCAGCTCGTTAATTTCGTCCAGCAGCGCCCCCTGTAATTGCAACACCACTAACGCTTCAAACAATATATCGCTTTTAACAACTTCACCTTGTTCAAGCTTTTGTACAGTAGAGCGCGACACTCCAATCATCTTGGCAAAAGTGCTCTGAGTGTAGTGCAAAGTGCGGTGTTGGCGAATTAGATCACCCAACCGCTGTGCCAGTTTTAATGCTTGTTCAGATCTCATAAATGAATGCTAAGTCAGTCAATAAGGTGTTAATGATTAGTTTAGCGGTATTTAATTTTTTTACAAGGTGATTTAAAAAAATCAGCGCCGAGATGCGGGCTAATCCTAGAACCTAGCACCTTTTATACAGCGTAGGCGTTAAGCTTGCTGACACGGTTTTAATATGATTCCTCTAAAGCACAGCGCCTCTTGACCTCTTTGTGAGTAAATCACTTAAAATCATTTGCACAAAGAGAAGTGAGGGTAAGGAGAAAACAAAGCCACTAGCGACGAATTAACCCTAGCGCTTAGTCACTTCCTTAGAACCTAGCACCTTCTCTTCAATGCAGGCGTTAAGATTGCTGACGCGGTTTTCATATTTTTCCTCTAAAGCGCAGCGCCTCTTGACCTCTTTGTGAGTAAATCACTTAAAATCATTTGCACAAAGAGAAGACAATGAGGGTAAATGAGAAAACAAAGCTGCGGGCTTCGGTAATCATTCTAGAACCTAGTCACTTCCCTAGAACCTAGTACCTTCTCTTCAATGCAGGCGTTAAGCTTGCTGACGCGGTTTTCATATTATTCCTCTAAAGCGCAGCGCCTCTTGACCTCTTTGTGAGTAAATCACTTAAAATCATTTGCACAAAGAGAAGACAATGAGGGTAAATGAGAAGAGCAATAAAGTTGCGCTAGAACCTATTCACTTCTCTAACTCCTAGTACCTAAATATCACCCAGACTAAATTCTTAATTTTCACTGTTTCTAAGCTATGTACTTGCTACCCATCGGAAAACCCTATGTTTTTAATACATTTTTATGTTAGGTTAGGATTAAACTTAATAAGAGCTTAACAAGCTAGTAGTTAAGTATTATTAATTAACCACGGAGCGGTTTACTTTTAAACCGCAGTAACGGGACTTATTTATGCGGTTGAAAGAAGCCCTCAGCGTCTTATCAAAGTCTTCACCTTACGCTGTTTCGACTGAAAGAAGTCAACAAAACCAGTCATTACTTGATGATATAAAGTCATATTTGTACATTCAAATGCCTATCGAAGAGGTGGTCAATAAAACTATTTCGAGTTTTGGGGCAAACGACAAAAAAGTACTTTTTTTATGTGGTAGTAGTGGCGATGGTAAATCAGAACTTTTAACAAAAGCTAAAGTCAATTTTGCCTCACGGATTAAGTTTCATTTAGATGCCACACATAGTTTTGATCCACATGGCAGTGCTATTCAGACATTAGATAAAGTATTTAACGAATTTGAATTTGCAAACACACCTTTAGTTGTTGGTATTAATGCCGGTATGTTAGGCAATTACGCTGAAGAAGGTCAAAATCAATTTATACGTAGCAAAATTAGTGCATACCTTCAAAATAGGGCCGTACAGGATAGCAATGTTATCTTTATAAACTTTGAAGATTATCCAAAGTTTGAAATAGGCGATGATGGCTATAAATGTGATTTTGCAAAGAAACTGTTTGAGCGAATCACTCAGCAAGATAACAATATTATTCGTCAACTACTTGAAAAAGAGAAGTTGCAACAAAACGATCCACTAACTTTACGCTTAATAGCAAACTTTGAATTACTCAGCCTACCTTCTGTACAAAAAGTTATTATAGATCTGTTATTTAAAGCACGCTTAATGCGAGATCAATTTTTAACTGCCCGCGCACTTCTTGATTTCGTCCATGAACTTTTATTTGGCGAAGGGTATTTGTTCGATAATTTATTTGCGGGTGGCGATAACGAACTTGCTAATAAAATTGAAGATTTTGACCCTGCTCACCTTCGCACTAAAGAAATAGACCGTTTTATACTTGCATATGATTTAGGTTTACCTGATGTAGATTTTGAAGCATTTAAAGGTGCATTGAATAAATTGGGTATCACGAATATTGAAAGTGGTGCACAGTACTTACGTTTATTTTATTTACTGAAATATGATGAATTTGCTAATAGCTATCATCATAAGTTTACTGATGACTTCAACGAATCACTGACCAAATCCTATATTTCTGTTTATCAGCTGCATAAGTCTTACAGCGGTGACAGCATACAAAAAAATAGTTTAAAAGAGTTCTACAGAGATACGCTAATTTCAGCTATTCGCGCTTATATAAACCGAAACGCACCGAAGCTAGGGAAGAAGTTCTTTTTACTTTCAGATTTTGGTGATTACCAAATTGCAGCGCCAGCTGATTTAACAATGGATGCTAAATCTATTTCTGCATCAACAACCAATAGTAGTGCATTTTTTAATGCACATTTAAAGCTGCAAGATAAGAAATTTACTCTGCCAATAAATATTAATCTATTGTCTCTACTCATCAATATAAACAATGGTTATCGCCCAAATAAGCATGATAAAAACTCAGTGATACTACTAGATGAGTTAGCTTCAGAAATAGTTCAGCAAGCAAAAGTTGCCACAGAAATAGTCATTACAGGTGTTGATGGTAAGTACCACCTAGAACTTGATGATGAAGACATTATGGTTAGTGAGGGTTAGTAAATGCCATTATTAGAACAATTAAAGCCAAAAAATAATAGTGCTGCTAGTTATTTCCCTGTTTCAGCGAATAGCGCTAACAATAAGTATGACTGGGAAACTGTAGTTGGCTTTTTCATTAAATCTTTACACAGCCTTAAACTTGAAAAAAACATAGAATCACTCGACGACTTTAAAAAACTATGTAAAACGCATTTTACTGATAAGTTAGACGGTGAACCGTTTTGGCATGTTATCGAAAAAATGTATTTTGATAATGAGCAAGTATTAAATATAGCCCCTGAGATGCAAGCCTTAAAAGTGCTAAACCCTGATACAAGTAACTCAGGTGACGAACGTCTAACGTCATTATTTAATAGTTTAATGGGGGATGTTGAAGTCACTAATGCACCAAAAGCTCAGCTTAATTTTTTAGAGCAAGAAGTAAAAAAGGTTTTTGACTCGCCACTTGTTACTAATAAAAATCAAAAGATACGTAAACAACATATTGCTTATCTCCCTTTCTTGTCAGAGCAATTTCAGCAAGATTTAACATTTTTAGTTAGTTACCCCGAGCATTTTTTACAAAATATTAAGGCCTTTTTAAAGCTATATGGTTTTTTATATACTGCGCAACTATCACTCAATATAAAAGGGTGGGCTCAAAGGCCTGAAATAAAGCCATGTTACTTTATTTTAGATAGCGAAAAAGCGAGTAAAGAGCGCACTAAATTGCAATTACACGGGCACAAGCAAGTTATTGAATCTAGTTATTCGTTATTTCCATACTTGGCTCTAAACGAAAGCCTACAAGATACAAAAACAACGGTAAGTCCTTTATGGCAATTATTTGAAGAGCTCACTGATAGTGATATCGACGCTTTAAACAATTATGCTGCCGAATTTCATATTGATAGAAACTTAACTAGCCAACAATCCCTAGCGGCGACGCCAAGTGAAGCAATTAGCAATTTAGCCAAACTTTTTATTGAGCAATTTAAAAAAGGTGCCACGCGTGAAACTGCTTTTAACAACTTTGTAAAAGCCACTCGCGAAACCTTAATTAAGCCTTTTGAACAAAACCGACGCCGAGCAGGCTCATTCTTAGTATTAAACCAAGACTACCTATTGTTGCTTACGAATTTGTGTATTGCTGAAAACGAAAAGTTAAGGCTCCATGAATTATTAATTGAGTTTCAAAAACGCGGTGTATTTTTCGATAAAAGCAGTGAAGAGTGCTTAATCGATTTGTTTGAAAGAATGGGTAACGTAGAAAGAATGAGTGACAGTGGAGATGCAGTTTATGTCAAAAAAACTATATGAAGACTTTTTAGTTGAGCACTTTTGCCACTGGGCAACTAAAGGTTTTGAAGGTGAAAGTCGCTTTCAATTTCGCTCGCCAGATAGCGATAATAGTTTAAAGCTTTATCAGGCAATGCTTGATAAGGCAGATACAAGTGTTGAATTGAAAACTAACGACATAGATCAAACACTGCCAGCTATTACTTTTGGTAATACTACATTAATACCTGTTGTACATAGCGAAAGCGCACAAGGCCTAAGTGAAAACTTTATCTCGCATTTACGCGATTTAGTATCAGCGCAAGATGGCCTTTTAAAAGACTGTGCATTACTCGTTATTCACAACTCTTATTTAGATACACTAATTAACTCAGCACGTGATTTAGGAAAAGCGGGTGAAGTGTGGCATCCCTCAACAATAAAAAAATCACTCAGTGAGCTTATTTCGTCAATTAGCGGCACTGACAAAGTGTCTCAGTGCCTGCTTGATCACCGTTTCAAACTAATTATTGAAGACGGTGCCACTATGTTTGGTTTTACTGAACTTTATGATGCTTTGGAAGACGGTGTTATTCAGTTTAATGAATTAGGCCTCTTTAACGACAACACTATTGTGAGCTGGGACGATACAGATCAAATAGATAAACGTTTGTCACAAAATCACCAGTTATATGGCAATATTAGTGAGATAGTCGAAAAGTACCCACAAGAGCTTGTAGAAAAACTAGGTGATTTAGATCTTAGCGAAAAGTTTGTGAATACGAATTTTGGTGACGATCAAAATTGGGAAGAGCTCGACTTTGGTGCAATTATAAAAGAACGCCGTGATAATAAAGACAACCTACTTGCGTTTGAAAGTGAAACAATTTTAGAGATTGATTTTATAGCACGCGAGAATAAAAAAGAGCGCCATTTAATAATTCAAATGCCAGCAGATAAAACTGACTTTAAAATTGAGGCTAGTTTTGTTGGCGGTAAAATTCAAAAAAATGAATTAAAACTACAGCACACTAAAGAAGAAGTTACCCTTGATGTAAACAACCGCTCGCAAAAGCGCAGCATCGCTGAGATTTCAGGCACCTTTAATAATCAGCCACTTTATTTTAGTGTTGATTTTAAACGAGAAAAACCACAAGAGCGCTTTAAGTACAGAGTGTTAGTTATACCGCAAGGTGCTTTTTATCTTGATGATTTAGCCGATAGCTTTCTGCTCGTACCACGTAAGCAGCTTATAACTTTGCAGACAAACGCAGGGGTTTTACAGATTGCAGAGCACGGGACTCCGGCTAAAGTTACGCAATCAAATCAAACCTTCCAAGTTAATCAAACACAGACTGTCGACTTCGCACAGTTTGCCAATGAAACAGACACATTAACTTTTGCAGTTCAAAGTGGTGCGCATGTACTTAATTTTGAAGTGGATGGCGCTGTTTCATCAGATACATTAAGCCTGCCATTAGTACTTGATACTAACCTGTTCAACCGTTTATATAATGATAACTTTAATGGCTTATATAACCGCGTTAAAGAAAAGGTGGTTATTGACGGAAAAGACTTAAACCCCACAGGTATGCGTAAAAATCTATTAAATTGGGAAGCAAAACTTCAAGATGAGCGAATCTTAGCTACACAAGTTGCAAATAGGCCTGAGGTTACTTTAGATAATCTTGAAAGCGTATTCCCAGATTTATATGCAGCTTACAAATCACTATTTGATTATCTAGATGAACGAAAAGCGCTTATAAGCACTTGCTCTTGGGGCGCTGACTTCTTGAGCTTGGCAAATAAAGTGGTTGAAAGCTATTTAGCTCACATTGCTAAGTTAGAAACCAAATCATTATTATCACCGCAATCTAATATGCTGGTAAATATAGGTATTGCTGAATTTGAAGAGCAAGAATACATAACTCCGCTTCACCCATTAACACTCGCTTATTTTGCGCAGTTGGTTACACGTGCTTGTGACGACAACGACAGTAGTTTTAATACCTTACCTAAAGCCACTATTAAACGTTTAAATGCAGAAGGTTTATTACCTTTTGTATGGCATGCAACAGACGGTTTTGCATACAACCAAGCTGTAGCTGATAACCGTATGTGGTGCAAACTAGTTTCTAATAAAAAAGCGGCGCTAGAATATGTACGACCGCTAGTTAGGCAAAAAACAAGTGAGTTTACAAAAGCGTTTGATGTTCTTTTTGATAAAGGCGGTAAAGAAACTGTTTATATTAACTCTATCAATAATGGCAACAACACCGCGCTATTTTTAGGCTTGGTTGATTACCTAAAAAAGAAATCACCCGACGAAGCAAACCGTATTCACGTAAATATTTACGATAAAGCACTACAACGTACTTATTTTGATGATTTTGCAGATGCGCCAAGTTACGACCAACTAAAAGACATAGCAGAGCTTAGTAGCGAAAAAGACAAAGCTGACGCTATTGCCGATATGCTTAAAAATCGCATAACGTACAGTAAGTTTAAATTAAATGCACAAGAGCCATCATTTAACTATGCACACATTAGCTTTGTACGTAACGATACAACAGTAGAGCCAGTCCCTGTTGATGTGCTTACCGAAAAAACAGGCGTTGCTTGCCATGGCTTATTAGCAGGCGAAACCGCGTATCAAGAGCAAAACACCTACTTTACAACCTTCGGTTTAAATAAACTCGATGTTGATAGTACCGCAACTTTAAAACTGAGTAGTCAGTTTAACAGTTTAGCTAAAGCTGCGTGGTGCGGGCAAAAGTATGAAACCAGTAATGGTTTAGGTTTAAAAGTAGCGGGGCAACTATCAGAGCTACTTGATGGGGTGTACGAAAGCTCAGTATGGACGGTGATTATTGACCCTAAAGTAACACTTGAGTTTTTTAAAGGCCAAAAAGATGCCGTACTGATTCACTACTCAGACAACTTTACTAATTCTGCAAATTACGATGCTATAACTGTTACCAAGCGCCGTGACTTATACGACCAAGTACTTTCGCAGGGAATTAAAGGCTTAATAGACGAGTTTAATGCGTTTAATGGTGAGTGGTTACTTAAAATGATCACCAGTAACGACAACGATCGCAAAGAGAAAAAAAGCATAATTGGAGCGTATAAATACGTAAACTGTTTGCTACATCAAAGCGATATTACTTGGGTTCCAATGAGTGTGGCCGAAATGCTGCGTGTAGCAGGTAATATTGGCTTAAAAATGAGTGATAGCGACTTCTCGCGTTATTCACAAAATATTAAAAGTGGCGCTATATCTGACGACGTTTTATTTGTTGGCTTTAAAGGCCGCAACATGTACTTGCTACCGCTTGAAGTTAAAATTGGTAAAAAGCGCACACACGGCAAAGGCATTCAACAAGCTAAAGAGCTTAAGCGTTACTTAGTTGAAAACTTATTTGGCCGTGACGACCTCGCGGGGCATTTATATCGAGGCCTGTTTATTCGCCAAGTATTAATGCAAGTTGATAAGTTTGAATTATACAAAGTATACGAGAATGACTACTTTAACGAGCTACAGAACAATCGTGAGTGGTGGTTACAAGGTGATTACCAAGTAGCCGATTTAGCCGACTACCCGCAAGGTTTTATGATGGCATTTTTTGAAAACGCCGATTTTGCCAAAGAAGAATACACCGTTGAAGACGATATTCTACAAATAATACTACCAAGCGCTAACTTAAATCGCTTTATAAGCACCCCACTACAAACATTACTTTCTAACATTCAAAGTAGTGAGCTTTGTTATATACCCGAGCAATACATTCTTGAAGGCGAAGTGGTAAATAAAAGTAGTGTTACACCAATAAAGACCATTGAAAAAATAGACCCAGATAAACCAAAACCTGCAGATGAGGTCTTACCTAAAGTTGCCGAAGAAGCTGCGCCGAGCATTGTGGCAAAGCCAACCTCAACAGACTCATTAAAAGTGCTTGTTGGGCATGTTATGCAAAATAATGAGCCTGTTTACTGGGAGCCAACAAATACCGCTAAATTCATGAATACCAATTCAGGCATCATAGGCACTATGGGTACAGGTAAAACACAGTGTACTAAATCGGTAGTGACGCAGCTTTATCGTAATCAGCATAATAATGTTGATGGCAAACCGATAGGCATACTTATTTTCGATTACAAATCGGATTATGTAGACGATAAGTTTATAAATGCCACTAATGGTAAAAAGTTTAACTTACATAAACTGCCATACAACCCGCTTAGTTTATTTGGTGATACACCCATGCTGCCTGTGCACACAGCGCGTGGTTTTTCAGAGACTATGGGCAAAGCATTTAACTTAGGCACTAAGCAGCAGCTTAAGTTACGTAAATTAATTGGTGATGCTTACGACTTGGCTGGTATTCATAAAGCGAATAAGTCTACATGGAGTAAAGCTGCACCGACTATGGCTGATTTGTGGTCATTGTTTTTAGATAGCGAGCCAGCGGAAGATTCATTATACGCAGCGCTTGAGAGCATCTGTGAGCTTGAGATATTTGAAGACGACACCAGCAAGTGCATGTCGCTTTACGATCTTGTTGATGGCATTACCGTCGTTGAGCTGGCAGGCTACCCAGGCGAAATACAAAACCTTGTTGTGGCGCTTACGCTCGATTTGTTTTACTCGCAAATGCAAAAGCAAGGTAAGCCAGAAGTGCAAGGTGACTTTAGGCAAGTTACTAAACTAGTGCTAGTTGATGAAGCCGATAATTTCATGTCGCAAAACTTCCCAAGCCTTCGAAAAATACTAAAAGAAGGCCGTGAATATGGCGTGGGCGTTATTTTATCAACGCAAGATATCACTCATTTTAAAACCAGTGAAAACGACTATTCAGCATATATATTAAGCTGGATTGTGCACCGCGTAGCGCAAATCAAAACGCAAGATATTAAAGGTATATTCAACAAAGATGATAAGTCAGAGCAAGAGCTGCTGATGAAAAACATTCGCGAACTTGAAAAACACACCAGCCTTTATATCGATGGTGAAAAACAAATTAAACGCATTAAAGATAAAGCATTTTGGGAGTTACTTAGTGAATAATTTAAATAAACTTTTGTCCGACGGTGTTTATGTCATTCCAAAAAATCAGCGTGGTTATAGTTGGACAAATAAAGAAATCGATGACTTATTTGTCGATATGGAGCTTATGGGAGATAAGTCTCATTATTTAGGTACTGTAATAGTAACTAAAAAAGAGCAATTTCAAACTGATGATGACAGAACACCTACTGTTAGATATATATTAGAAGATGGTCAGCAAAGGTTAACAACACTTCTTTTACTGCTGAATGCAGTCAGAGAGAGGTTAATAGAAATTGACGGAAAAGTAACGCCAGAGTCTGAGATTTTAGGGAAACTAATTGCTTTCAAAGAGGGTGATAAACGCTTACGTATTGAAAATGAAAATAAAATTTTAAATGACTGCTTAAGCCATCTAGTAAGAACAAACCCATCTTATGCTCCACATGAAAAAACACCTCCTATGAGGCTTATGGAAGGTGCTGTAAAACATATAAGTAAAAAATTAGAAAAATATAAAACACGAGAGGATGTTTTAAGCTTACGTAATAAGGTTAATCATCAAGTAATGTTAATACAAGTTGATTTAGGAGAAATGCAAATTGACCGTTATTTAACTTTTGATGCTATTAACTCTAGAGGATTACCTTTAACCGAGTTTGAGAAAATTAAGAACTTTTGTATTTTAGTTGCTGAGAGAAGATCATTAAATGTAAAACCAGAAAACCTTTGGTTCAAAGCAATTGAAAGCTTAGAAAAGTTTGGAGTTGGTAATAGAAGTAATGAAAATGGATTTATATCAGAGCTTTACTCTGTATTTCATGGAGTTAATGTCGGGGCAACAGATGTTCATAACCAATTTGTAAAAGAGTATAGGGTATTGCTTGAAGGTAGTAATGGAGGAAAAGAGGCTAGGCTAATTAGCTTTATTACTTATTGGGAAACTTATGCTAATGCATTTGGATTTATTAATAGCAATAATAAGGCTAGATATTATGGGAACTTGTGTTCGCATACATGCGGTAAATGGTTAGATGCTCTTGATCATTTAGGATTACAAACAATAACCAAAAAAATATTAACAGCTGCATATTTGAATTGTACCGCGGAGGAAGATGAGTTTGAGAGCATCGTCAATACTTGTGAAAAGTATACTTTTAGAATGCATGCGCTTAGCAAATATCGTGTGGATAAAAATTCAGCTGCCATTCTAGAGTTGGCAAACCAGGTCTTGTTGTCTACTAAAACTGCAACAGATATTCGTAAAAGACTTTCAGAATTGATGTTAAAGGATGATCCAGCTGGTGAAGTTTTTGTAAAATTAATTTCAGGTGAATTGAATTATAAGAATTGGAACTATATTTATTATTTTCTTTATGAATATGAATTAAGTCTTACCCCTTCTACATCTAGGCCTATTGATTACTTAGATAAAAAGGAAAGTATCGAGCATATCTTACCGCAGTCACATAGAGATAATGACAAATGGCAAAGCCATTGGCGTGATGGGTTAAAAGCAGAAAGGTGGGTGCATAGAATTGGCAACTTAGTATTAACCCTAGATAACCCAAGGCTAGGGAGAAAATTTATTGATAAAAAGTTATTTGATGAAGACTCTGACTACTACTATTCTCACGATACTAAATCAACGAACTCTGAACGTTATATAAAGAAGTATACAGATGGTTCAGAATGGCGAGAAAAGAATATTTTACAAAGAGAATTAGATTTAGTTAAGTTTGCAGTTAAACGTTGGACAATTGATTCTTATGAGCCTCCTTTTGAACTTATTGCTCCAAGTATATTTAAAGAGAATATACCTCAATACGAAGACTTAAATTTTAGCTGAAGTTAAAGGATATGTAGGCCAGTGAAAATAGCTACTGGCCTAGTTAATTTAAATGGCTAATCTAATAATTTACTACTGCTCTATTTGTAAGTTGTGACCATTTAAAAGATGTTATTTAAACCTAGTAATTACACTAAATCTGTAACATGGTCTTCATAAATCACCTACCAAAGGTAGTAGAGATTTATGATTTCTAATAGCAGAAACTCCATCCTCAACATGTGCTGCCCATGCTATTTGTAATTCTTTATCAGAATACTCAGGGTAGCGCTGTTTAAGTAATAACTCAGTCACCATTTGGGTTTTACCTAACCACGTAAATTTATCGAGTTTAAGGCTACCTGAAAGCTTATAGTCTTTTTCTTTATTAAAAATAAACCCCTTTTCGATAGAACGAAAGAATGCGATACGGGCGGCTACGTTTGGTGTAACGCCTGTTTTGCCTTTAAGGGTTTGGAGCTGTTCTTCAACGGTTTTGTTAAGCCACATAGTTTGTGGGAGCATGTTATATGGCCTCCTGTGCAAGCTCTGCCCAAAAGTAACCTTCTCGCAGGGTTGAACAATTAGTATGTTGGTTAAACTCAATCTCGAACGCGTGAGATACTTTATGCTCAATGGCTTTGTAAAAGTCTTCGTCTACTTCGGTATCAGTTGAAAGCAGTATTACTTGCTCGCTAGCCTCTGGGAAGTAGTGCCTAATTAGCTTATCGCGGTGCTTTGAATCTAAACGGCCAAGTGGCGTATCAACTACCACTGGCAATACTTTACCCGAAAGCTTGCCTAGTGCCTCTAATATCGCAAAGGCAAATATTTGTTTTTCGCCTGCCGACATTGATTTACGGTTAATAATAACGCCTTCGGCATCGACTAGGTTTACGTCAAAGCTGGTTGGGTCTATTTTAGCTGAAAGCTTTAAGTCTTCTTTACGGGCGAGCTTACGGTATGCTTTTACAAATAGCTCTTCTAGCTGGGTTACTCGCAGCTCTGTAAGTGCGTGTTTAAAGTCTTGCAATACATATTGGCTAAGCTCTACACGCTCAACGGCTTTATCGGCTGAGTGGTTGTTTTTAAGCTTGGCGTAGTCTTTTTCAAGGCGTTTAGCCAGCTCTAGCTCTTTAGCTTTAAACTCTTTAGCTTTTAATAGTTCGCTTATGTACTCTTTGCTTGTTGTATCGCGTTGTTTTTCAAGTTCACGCAGTGATGTATATAACTCATGTAAGTCGGCAGCATCGGGCGCTCGTTCAATATTAATTGACAGTGAGCTTAATTTATTTTGCGTTTGTGTAAGTGCTGTTGATAGCTCTTTTATTAGCGCTTGCGACTGCGAAGCCTCTGTTACTTGTGCGTTTATAAGTGCAAATTCAGAGTCTGAAATATCAAGTTTTGGCTCGGCAAGGGCAGTTTGGTTTACCAGCTGACCAAAGTAACTATTTACCGTTGCCATTATATCGCTGCTTTGGGCATCAAACTTTTGATTAAGCGCATTCTCAAGGTTTGGTAATGCTTGTACCAGCTCGTTACCAAATGCTTTGGCTTGTTTAATTTGCTGATCGCTGGTTAGCTGCTCAATTAAGTTTTGCATTGCCGTTGGCGCAAGTGCCATTGGTAGGCTGCCACTTAGCTCTTGGCGTATTTTAGCGGTTAGCTCTTTTTCAAGTTCAATAAGCTCAGAGGCTTTTGCTTGCTCTTGAACTTTGGTTTTAGCCCATGCGCCACCTTGGGCTTGTATTTCGTGCTCTTTAATAGCTATTTTATTTTTAAGCTCTATTAACTGCGCGCCAATACTGTCGGCTTTATCCCAAGTAGCATTTACTTGTTGGGTAATTTGCTTTTTTTGATCTTCAGCGGCTTTTATTTTTTTAAGTGTGTCTTTATCGGCAGTTACTGCGCCGAGGCCTTTTAAGTAAATATCAAGGTCGTTGCTTAGGCGGTTTATAATATCGATACCTAGCAGTTTTTGTACGGCCTCTTTTAAGTAAGAGCCGGTATCATCCTCTGCTAGCTCTGCTATTTTTTCGCCATCAAAAAAGAATAAATCACCGATACCTGGCGGAACTATTTCGTGTAAAAACGCTTGTACTTGCTCTGAGTTTAATGAGGTATCTTGCTCGCCATTAATAGTCAAAGAGACTTGCTCGTCACCTTCAAATTGCCATTTACGGGTTACTTCGTAAAGGTTATGTTTGCCCTGATGAGTATGCGAAAAGCTAAGCGTTATACTACCTTCGGCATCTTGCTGGGCTTTGGTAGCCGTTTTATTAGTTTGCTCGTTTAAGTAGGTTAGGTAATCTTTTTTAGTGATTACAGCACCCAAAGCGCGTTTACCTAACAAGGCTAAACGAATAGCGGTAAGAATAGAGGTTTTACCTGCACCGTTTAAACCACCAAATAAAATAATAGGGCGCTCAAACATGCCTTCTTTACGCGGGTCTAAGTCTATAGTGGTTTGGCCGTTAAAAACTCGAAAGTTATTTAGGGTCAGTGTTTTAAAAATCATTCTATGCCCTCAGCTTTGAGCAATGCAGTAATTTGTTTTAGGTCGTCTTCTAGCGCTTTTACTTCGTTACTTTGGCGCATTTGGCTCTGACGAATATCTAAATTAGAGGCAATAATAACGTCGGCGCTTTCCCAATCTTGCTGAATTAATCGGCCAATACGATTAAAAATACCCGTACGGCGAGCAAGGCCGCTCATTTGAGTTTCAACGTCTATTAGCTTTTTAACCATTTGCGGCGATACGCCATGCTTAGGTGCAATGTCGTTAAGCAACTGGCCTTCGGTTAAGCTAAATTGGTTTGAGTCGTCTATTGTCCAGTCGAGCTTTATGCCTAGCGCATCAAATACAATACCGGGTAGGGTATCGTCCCAATCTGGCTCGTTGGGATCGTTTAACCATTCGTGCCTTACGGCGTGTAATTCATCAACGGTAATTAGCTCTACATCACGGCCTTGGTCGTTAAATTGCTTTTGTATGTTAAGCAATAAACGCATTGCATGCTGGCGATATTTTAACTTGTAAGGGCCTGTTGTGTAGTCGTCTGTTAATACGCGCTCTTTATCTTCTTTTAGAGTTTTAAACGCTAAACGGCCATCGCGACGAATGTGGTTACGGTATTTCTTTTTAAGCTTAGGCGATGTACTGCGCGATAAAATATTGCGGTATTTAAGTAGTGGGGTCATCCACTGCTCGCCGTTTTGAATTAGGCTTTCCATTGCGCGGTCGCGCGTGACTACGGTACATGTCCAACAACCAAAACGTGAGTTACCACACGATGGCGTGGTTTCGTCAATAACCATTGGGCATTCGCCTTGGCCTGATGAATCTTTGTATAGGTTCCATAACACAAGGTTTTTACCACCCCATGGGTTTTCCCATTCTAGGTCGTACTTATCAAACCATTTGTTTTTAGTGCCGTATGGTGTTTCTTCGGTTTTTAAGTGACAAAGACGTAGGATTTTCCACACATCGTCAACACTCCATGTATCAATTGGCGTGTAAATAAAGGCGTTGCTTAAGGTGGTATGTACGGCTAAGTCTGAACCATCAATTTTGTGCTTTTTAATTACTTGCGCACGCGATGCGCTTTCTTGCGAGCGAGAGCCCAATACAACAATTACCTCGTCGTATTCACTTACGCGCTCTTTAATAAAAGTACTTACAGGGTCGATTTTCATTCGCTCTGTACACCAGCGAAAGTTACGCGTTGGTGCAGGGTAACCTTTACCCAGTAAGTTAGCCCAAAACGTATTGTTTGATTTTGGCACTACTTTATGTGAAGTAATTGGTAGACCTTCGCGCTTTGCACCTTCTTCAATCAGCTTTAGTGATTTTTCAACGTGATCAACCACCATTGGGGTTTCTACTAAAGTATCCGACGCAACTACAAAAACGGGCTTATGGCGGTCTTCTGGCTTTAAGCCTAGTAATGCAAAGTAAATTAGGGTCATTACGGCAGATGAATCTTTACCGCCACTGTAGCCTAATACCCATGGGCGTTTATCAGCCATGTAGACTCGTTGGGTGTCGGCTACAAAGTTATGTAGTTGGCTACCTGCAAACGATTCGTTTTCGATAAATTCGATGTAGTCTTCTAGATCGTACTGGTTTAATAATGTCATGTATTTAACAATTCTTTTTCTTTAGCTAGCTCTTCAACAGAGGGCTTTAAGCCAATTTGTTTTTTTATTTCTATGGCTGTTAAAAATATATTTGAAACGGCTTTAGAGAGTCGACCATGGTTCATTGCACGGTTTTTCCAAGCAGGGTTTGCTTTTCGCCAGTCAATTTTCTGCAGTTGAGTGTAACATTTACTTTGCTCAGACTCACTGAGTTTTAGTAGCTCGTAGCCAACTATAGCTAAAGCTTGGAGGCCTATTCCATGCGCACTGATATACTCTTGACGAAACTCAGCAGCTGAAAGCTGTTTATCTCTCACCTGTTGCCATTCAGGCATAAATTGATTCAGGTTACGCCAAAATGCAACCGCTACCTTTCTTTCTTCATCGCTATACCCTTCTTTTAAGCCTTTGCCAAACAAGGCTTTATTAGCTTGCTTTATGCCGCTAAGTGTAAAAAGCTTGCTACTTTTAGCTGCAATAGAAGAGCGTTCAAACTCTGTGAAACCTAAAAATGGCTCACATTCAAGTGCAAGGTAACGAGCTAACTCAGCAGCTTGATCCCTGTGATCGTAAAGTGTTGATAGCGATGCGCTCGGCCTTACTGCGTACTTATTTAAATCGGCAAACATTTGCTGACTGCGTTGCAGGCCTTCGTCAACAAAGAAAAGTACAGCGATGTTATCTTGGCAAAGCTCAGGTCGTTCTTTAATGGCTTCCTCAATGGCGGCACGTCTATGTTGGCCATCATTTATAAGTATTTGGGCATCCATAGGGACTTTTAAAGTACCAAGGTTGATACCATCACCAGAACCTATAAAGTCGACTTCAGAGCCAACAGAAGCTGTAATCGCAGAAAAAACATAGTCATTTGGTGAGTCAACTAAATAACGGGCCATTTCAGGGATACGATTTTTATTTAGAGTACGTTGAGCTCTTAATTCTACGGGGACTTCTTCTTCATCGTACATGAATATTTTAGGTATGAGCCTTAAAGGGCAAGTTGCTATATAAAAAGGTTTGCCTGCCTGTTGGCCACGAACAGCGGGGAAGCTGTAACAATAATTGCTTTCAAGGTCACTCATAATTTAATCTCATTACGTAAGGTATGTAATATTATTACGTACCTTACGTGATAAATACAGTTTTTATTGTTTTGTTAAATGCAACTTTCTACTAGTTCCTTGTTATGAAAGAATTTATTTTTTAAAAAACTTATCTCCCTTCAATTCAACACGCCAATAGTCAAACACCTTGAGCAAAATAGGCCAGTTGGGCCACTCTGCTTTGGCTACGCCTTTGAGCATGCCAGCTAGTCTTTTATCAAACCGTTGTTGGCTTTTGTATTCATTACTGCCTTTTTGTAGATAATCTATTTTGTTATAAAAGGGCTGGTAGGGGTAAATATCTCCGTAGTAAAAATAGTCGATATCTTGCTCTAGCATTTTTACTTTTATTCGCTCAGTAAGTAATGGCAGCTTTTTATTAAAGTCATCGTATTTTAAAAATGTCACTTTGCCTGATCGCATGTGTATTTTTACTAAATCTACGTCGTCAATATCGCCATACAACTGCACGGCACAGCCTATATAAACTCGCAATATTGCGGGGAGTTGGTTTAGATAACGAGTGGGCAAAATATATGAGTGGTTGTCGTGCAATTCACCGAGCTGAATTTGCTCGTAAGCTTGGTAACAGGCATTACCAATATTGGCAGGCTCTGCAATTGAGAATAGCAGTTTTTTTGCTTGCTCTAATGCTTGGTTGTAATCATCAAAATGTACTTTTAAATCTCGCGTTAATCTTGCTGGCATGTGGCTTTTAGCTTGGCGTTTACCAAATAAGCTAAGTGCAAAGTAAACGAGTAAATCGTGTTTACGTTTTTGTTGCGCTTGTTCAAACTCATTTTGCTCGTAGTAATTTTGTAGCAAGCTAAATGCTTTGTTATGGCTGGCGAAGTATTTGCGCAGTGTTGTACTTTGCTCAAACTCGTCATTTGCAGGTAAGCGGCCAAAGTGTAGGCAGTGTTGCCAAAAATCATCAAGCAGTGTTTGGTGCTTTTCAAACAAGGTTTTTTGTTGGGCTTTGGGTAATGCTTTTGGCTGTGGCCTTTGTGTTATATGTTGCCAATTATAATTTTGAAATTGTAGCTCTAGGTGATGGGCTTCTTCTAATTGTGGGCATTTAAAAATAGCAATTATGCCTTGCCCAAATGCCATTGTTTTAACGTTTAGGGTTTGCTCTATGTAAGCCCTTATTTGGGCTTGGCTATAGTATTTTTGAAACGTATTCCATTTTGTAATTACGCCATCTTTGTATTGTTTAAAGTGTTCTTGTTTGGCTTCATTGGCGAGCATTACTGATACTAAAAGCAATTTTTTAGTATGCTGGTAAGCTGCTGTTAAAGTGTCTTTTCGCTCTTGTTGCTCTTCAATAACATTGAGTACAAAACCTAAATTAACAATATCACTCGTTTGTTTATTTCCGTTTGGCCTGTGTACTGGATCCCATGCGTTAATATTGAGTCCGTGGGCTTCTAGCTCTGTCGCGTCATCTGCTAGGCCGCAGCCGTAATCTAGTATTGAGTAATCCCCATTTAAATAACCGTATTTTGCGAGCTTTTGAAAAGGCGCTGAAAGTCTATCGCGGTTTATTGCGGTTAAATGGCGCTGTATAGCTTGTGGTGTATGTTCAATTATAGGTTCTGGTAGCTCAGCTATTTTGTTTAACCTACCTTGTTCATCAAGCTCGTAGCCTTTGCGTTTAATTAAGTTTTGCCATTGCTGTTTAAAGCCAATGCTTTTGGTGTTTTGGTACAGACCAATTTGCTCTCCTTCCTTGGTAATATCTTTAAATAATGGGTAGTGAGGGTAATTAGGCAAAACAAAGGTTTCTTTACGGTGCAAGATAGGCGGGTTAGTTGAGTTACTGTAGTTAGTTGTTTTTATAGTTAGCTCATCAATATCAATCGTATAGCTGGTGTGAAGCGCTGGGTATGCATATTCATCAAAGTCAGGATAATTGAGTAAGGTAAATTTTAAGTCTCGTTTATAAAGCTTTATTAAGTTCCAGGGCTGTTTTACTTCAAGCTTTTTAATGGTGCTTTCTATGAAGCTGAATAGTTCAGGTGGCAGGGCTTCTTCTAATGAGCTTTTATGTAAATAAATGGCTGTTGGTAATGATTTACCATGTTTGAGCTTTTTTACTAAATCACGATACTCCGGGAAATTCATTTGGCTATGCTTTTGAGGTTTTTAATATAATAAAAATAAGTGCGTCCGCGCTTTTCAAACTTAAGATCACCACGTTCGCGACGGTGCATAAGCTCACAGCCCGTTATTTTTAGATGCGCCATCGCTTCTTTACTCGAAAGCCATTTACCTTTTTGATCTTGATTTGCCATTTAAGTCACTCAAACTAAGTATAAATTTAATATACATAACTCTTTGTATATCGACAAACTTTGCATAAACGCCGTCGCTAAGACAGTTCCCCGTGATCACACCCAAAATTGAATTAATGATGAGTAATTTACAGCATGGATGCTGTTAAAAAGCGTAGCTTCGCCATGGGTGAAAAACGCAGTTTTGAACGAGAGGGTAAGGATACCCGAACTGGGGAGCGTACAGGGATGTGAAAGTTGTGCCTATCTACGCTGGTTACGTTCATATCATTAATTTAAATTGAGGAAGCAGTGTGATCCTCGGGGCGCCGTGGGGTTCCAAGGGGCGTACGGCGCTATGCGCCCCTTGGTTGCCGTCGCCAACGCGGCATAACTCAAACTTGCAGTTAAAAACCAAGGCCGAATATAAACTCCTGCCTACAATTTAAAAGCTGCGCTTTTCGCGTCAGCAAGCTTAACGCCTGTGGTGGTAATGGTTCTAGGTTCTAGGTTAAAGGCGTTAGGTTTTAGGGAAGTGACTAGGTGATAGGGTTATTACCAAAGCCCGCGACTCGTAGCCCGCTGCTTTTGTCATCTCATTTACCCTTATTGTCTTCTCTTTGTGCAAACATGTTTTATTACTGCTTTATCGGTGTAGCGCAGCGCCTCGGTGAGCTCGATGGTAAAATTGGTTGCAGTAATCACATATGGAGCTGTTTATTTAACGCGATATAAAATCTAACGCGATATAAAATCGCTGCTACGTTTTTTGTTTTAACTCGCTAATTTTACCCTTTCAAACTTGCAAACTCACACAATGAGGCAATTAAGCTTATTAATTGCCTCATTGTGTGAGGCAAATGTTTGGCGTAGACTATCATTAATTAATTTCAGGGTTAACGCTTATGTGGATATGGCAGCAAAATAATTGGCCGAATTTTACTTGGGATGAAAAAAAGCTTGCTCCGTTGTTGAGAGAGCTTTGTTTTAACCAAGGTGTGTTGGTTGGTCGCATGGGAGCGCAAAGTGGGCAGCAAAAACAGCAAGCGCTTGATACTCTATTGGCTAATATTATTCATTCAAGCGCAATTGAGGGTGAAAAACTTAATGCGTTTTCTGTGCGTTCGTCACTTGCTAAAAAACTCCACATTGATGAGCACCCTTATCCAACCACAGTGCAAAGCGATAATCTTGCAGAAATCATGATGGATGCAATTAATAATATAAATACACCACTTGATTTAGATCGTGTGCTGAATTGGCATCGTTTATTGTTTGCAGGTGAACAAGGGCTATTTACTCAAATAGCTGGTGGCCAATTACGTGGCAACGAGCCAATGCAGGTTGTATCAGGACGATTAGATAAACCACTCTTACATTTTACTGCGCCACCGAGGGAAGTGATTGAAAATGAAATCACTGTTTTTTTTAATTGGTTTAATACTAGTTATAACGATCCGCAGATAGATCCTTTTATTCGCGCCGCTATCGCCCATTTATGGTTTGTGACTTTGCACCCGCTTGAAGATGGTAATGGGCGTATTACGCGTCTTATTACAGATTTAGCACTTGCTCAAGAGCACAAAGAGTCGATACGGTTTTATGCAATGTCGGTGGCTATTTTAGAGGATAGAAAAGGGTATTACGAGGTATTAGAAGCTACTCAGCGTGGTGACTTGTGCATTACCCAGTGGGTTATCTGGTTTATAAATACACTTAATAAAGCAGTTGAACAGAGCCTAAAAAATATAGAGCAAACAGTCTCTAAAACTAATTATTGGTTTACAAAAGATCAAACAAAACTAAATGAGCAACAAGTTAAAGTACTAAATAAATTACTTGATGGCCAATTTGAGCAGGGTATTAGTGCGAGTCAGTATCAAAAAGTGGCTAAAGTAAGCCGTGCAACGGCAACTCGCCATTTATCAGATTTACAAACACTGGATTATATAAAGAAAACTTCAGCTGGTGGACGCAGTACTCGTTACAAAATAGCTAAATGACTTTAAAAGGGCTAAGGTTGCAGGGCATTGGCTGTATTGTGTTCGCAGCTTGTCATTCTAAGCAGAGCAATTGGCGTTTAAAACAATCAAAGCTAAAACGTGTATCGAGTGTTGCTGTAACTCACAAGCCCTGCTATTTGTTCAAACACGATGAGACCAAGGTGAGGCAATTAAGTTGATTATTTGCCTCATTATGTGAGGTGAATAATGGCATGAAAGTAATTTAAAAGCATCGCTTTTCGCGTCAGCAAGCTTAACGCCTATGGTGGTAAAGGCGCTAGGTTTTAGGTATTAGGAGCTAGGGAAGTGACTAGGTGATAGGGTTATTGCCGAAGCCCGTGACTCGCAGCCCGCTGCTTTTGTCATCACATTTACCCTCATTTTTTCCTCTTTGTGCAAATATGTTTTTAAGTTATTTATTCACAAAGAGGTTATGAGGCGCTGCGCTTTAGAGGAAAAATACAAAGGCTCTAATGTAGGCCGTGCTTTAGCGCGTCAACTTTCAACATTAGACATTGTCGCCATAAATGACGACCTACAGGTGTGATCAAGTAAAACGCGTCAGCAAGCTTAACGCCTACGGTGTATAAAGTTGCTAGGTTTTAGGGAAGTGACTAGGTGCTAGGGTTATTACCAAAGCCCGCGACTCGCAGCCCGTCGCTTTTGCCTTCTCATTTACCCTCATTGTCTTCTCTTTGTGTAAACATGTTTTATCACTGCTTTATCGGTGTAGCGCAGCGCTTCGCTAAGCTCGGTGGTAAAATTAGTTGCAATAATCACAAATGAAGCTGTTTATTCAACGAGGTATAAAATCTAACGCGATATAAAATCGCTGCTACGTTTGTTGTCCCTACTCATAAACTCACTTTCCAAATTTAACATACCTCAATGAGGCAATTAAATTGGTTATTTGCCTCACCGTATGAGGCGAATAATGGCATGAAAGTAATTTAAATACTGCGCTTTTCGCGTCAGTAAGCTTAACGCCTGTGGTGGGAAAAGGTTCTAGGTTAAAGGCGCTAGGCTCTAGGGAAGTGCCTAGGTTCTAGGGTTATTGCTGAAGCCTGCGATTCGTAGCCCGCTGCTTTTATCATCTCATTTACCGTGACTATCTTCTCTTTGTGCATATTGATTTTAAGTGATTTATTTAACACAGAGGCTAAGAGGTGCTGCGCTGTAGAGGTAATACAAAAGGAACGAGGCGCTATAGGATCGCAGTACGCAGCCCGTTGCTATTTCAACTCACTAACTTCACTCTTTTATACTTGTCAGCTTTATTTTTATCTAGTCAATTTAAATTTACTTATGGGGTTTATTTTATTTTCAACTCCCCATAAGTAAAATATAATTTTCTTATGGTCTGGTTATTTATGCTTTAATCTAAAAGTAAAGTATTGTTGACTTTTGCTTTAGGTGTCCTAAAATCGGTTGTATAAGTAAATTATAGTTGACCAAATATGAGTGATACCCTTGGCAAAAAAACACTCGGAAGAGTTGTTAAGCGTACTGAAATGCCTGAGCTTTCTAAGCCATTTTCGCCCGTGCAGCTGGCTAAAGCCATTACTTCAAAACGAACAGGGATGAAGCTGACATTAATGGATGTATCACAAGCGCTTGCTATTTCTAAGCCTACACTGATAAAAATAGAAAAAGGCGATGTAACTGTGCAACTGCATAATGTACTTAAAGTAATGGAGTACTTAGGGTTGTCGTTTAGCCTTGTTAGCGATGATATGGCTCACAGCAATGAAGAGGTGAGCGATGAACAGTGGTACTAACACCAACCGCTTAGATGTGTTTATCGGTCAATCGCAAAAGGTGGCTGAGATTACATTAGCAGTAGGCTCTGAAAGTGAAATTTCATTTACTTATGAGGCTAATTGGATCAATGAGGGTTTTGCTGTTTCACCATACTTGCCACTCAATGGCGATTTTGACTCTCGTGCGGTGCGCAATTACCTACAAAATTTATTGCCGGAAGGCAAAGGCCTTGAAGAGATCATCAGTAGCACGACCATTTCGAAGAATAATACTTTTGGTTTAATAAAGGTAATTGGGGAAGAGACGTCAGGTGCTTTGTCGTTTAAGGCAAGTAATCGTGCAGTAAAGCAAACATCTTTTCGCGAAGTAACGAATGATCAGTTAAGTGAAAAGTTGCGCCGTTTCAAGCAAGCTGGCGAGGCCATTACACTGTGGGATGGGCGAACGAGGCTCTCTGTTGCTGGGGTTCAAGATAAGCTTAATCTACTCGAAATCGACGGCAAACTCGGGTTTGGTGAAGGCCTGTTATGCTCTAATAAAATCTTTAAGTTTGAAACGGGTGCAGCCCCTTTCATTGCCGTAAATGAGTTATTTACAATGTTACTGGCAAGAGGCGCAGGACTTGATGTACCTGATGTTGAATTACGTAGCTATGGTGAAATGCGGGCCTTTGTTATCGATCGTTTTGATAGGCGTGTTGTTAAAGAGCAAAACCGAGTGTTACGTCGTCATGTTATTGATGGGTGCCAAGCGACTAATTTACCGCCTTCTTACAAATACGAGCGCCAACACGGTGACGAAGGTGATGGTATTTACATTCGAGATGGTGTTTCTTTTCCTAAGCTGTTTAATATTGAAACAGCAAATGTGCAAGCGTATCAGGCGCAACTTATTCGTTGGATGACATTTAATATTTTAGTGCGTAATTATGATGCTCACGGCAAAAATATTAGTTTTTTTGTTGGTAAAAATGGCTTAGAGCTCACACCGTTTTATGACTTGGTGAATATAGAGGCGATTATTGAACAGACGAGCATTGATTATGCAAAAGGTGGTTCACAGCCAGCTATTTCAAGGAGTTATGCAATGTCGCTAGGTGACTATAACTCTCCAGGCGCGGGTAATTTTAGTAATGAAATAACGGCTTATATGTTAGCTGATTTTGCTGATGAATTTGATATTTCTCTTGCGCGTATGCAGCTACTGATGAGTCAAACAATTCAGTCAGTATTAGGGGCGATAAATATGGCCAAAGCGACTGCTATTGCAAATAACTTGTCTAATAGTGAACTAAAACACATTGGTTTATGTATTAAAATTATTAATAAAGCAGCTGGCGAACTGAGTGAGCAGGTTGAGCTGTTACCAAGTATGAAAGCGTTTATTTAAGTTTCTTCGTTGTAAGTAAAAGGCGCTAGGTTTTAGGCAAGTGACTAGGCGCTATGTTTAATCCGTAGCCTGTCGGTCGAAGTAAAACGCGTCAGCAAGCTTAACGCCTACGGTGGTAAAGGCGCTAGGCTCTAGGGAAGTGCCTAGGTGCTAGGGTTATGCCGAAGCCCGCGACTCGTAGCCGCTGCTTTTGTCTTCTCATTTACCCTCATTGTCTTCTCTTTGTGCAAACATGTTTTGTTAATGCTTTCTCGGTGTAGCGCAGCGCCTCAGTGAGCTCGGTGGTAAGGTTGGTTGCAATAATCACAAATGGAGCTGTTTTTTAAGCGCGATATAAAATCTAACGCGATATAAAATCGCTGCTACGTTTTTTGTTTTAACTCGTAAACTCATTTTCCAAATTTAACATACCTCAATGAGGCGAATAATAAGCCTCGAAAATCTCTAATAGAACGCCTTACTGTGAGTGTAAAAAATGATACGCTAATACTAATTTAACGAAAGTGGTGTAAATATGATTAAAAGGACTTTATTAGCTGCGTGCTTAGTTTTTAGTGCTGACATGGTGGCTGCAGAGCAATACTCCCAAACACAATGCAATCAAATAGAAGCAGAGCGAGAAAGAATTAGAGACAGAATGCGTTCCAGCTATACGTCACAGCAAGGAGAGCGGTTACGCCAGCGCTCTACTGAGTTATTTAAAATGCTAGGTAATCATTGCAAACGCCCAACTGAGGGCTACAGCCGACGTGTATATGCAGATACCTACGTGCCTCCTCCTGCTAATGAGTTATTAAATAAAAAAGTTCATGACTCAACAGTGTTTGGTAAAACCTATAACAGTGATGATAAACGACTTGAATGGGGTCGTTTTTATCAGCTTCCAGGGCGTTGTCGTGCTAAACAAATGGAACAAACTGATTTTGTTTGGTGCAGTGAAAATAGGGCGGAGCAAAGAGCAACGTTTGAAGCACAATGGCAAACAAAAATCGGATTAAATAATAGGGCTAATAGATCTGCGGCTATAAGAGCGCAAAAGCTACAATATAAAACACCATCCGCAACACTACCGCCAGAAACACCAAGCAAAGCAAACTCGATGACGTTAACTCCCGTATCAAAAGCAGACACTCGGTTAGTTGCTATTGCGCCGAACAAAGAAGAGCAAAGTTACAGTGCTTGGCATTTAATGGCTGTGGCCTGTTTTGCTTTTTTGCTTGTATTTGGCCTGTATCGCTGGTTTAAAAACTAAACCGTGCGTTCGGGTTAATTAGCTTTATATAAAGAGTGAACTAAAATATGAGTCATCACGTTCAATAATCATAATTTATTTATAAGAGCGATAACAATAATGAAAAAAATATTACCCGCAATCATCACTACTTTGTTTTTAAGCAATCATGCAATGGCGGATAAAAGCCCGGTAACGGCCACTAAACTGAGCGACAGTGTGTATGTGTTGTATGGTCAAGGTGGCAACATTGCTGCAAGCGTGGGTAATGATGGTATTTATATTATTGACGATCAGTTTGCCAAGCTCTCCGATGACATTAAAAAAACGATTAGCGATTTAAAACCTGGCAGTGCTGAGTTTGTAATTAACACGCATCATCATGGGGATCATACGGGCGGGAACGAAAACTTTGCTAAAGCGGGCGCACATGTGATTGCCCACGACAACGTGCATAAACGCTTAAAAGAAAAACACGGTGAAGGGTCTGATTATTTACCGCGAATTAGTTTTGGTCATGATTTAAAGTTGCATTTTAATGATGAACACGCTCATGTGGTGCATTACGCACACGCGCATACCGATGGTGATTCAGTGATCTTTTTCAGCAACGACAATATTGTGCATATGGGCGATATTTACTTTAATTTTGGTAGTTTACCCTTTGTTGATGTAGACAGTGGTGGCAGTGTTGATGGGGTACTAGCAGCCGTTGACGATGTTATTAAAAAGAGTGATGCCAATACCCAAGTTATTCCAGGTCACGGCCCAATGAGTGACCGCGCAGGCTTGATGAAATATCGTGAACTGGTGCAAAAAGCGAAAGATTTAATGCTCACAGCCATGCAAAATAATGCTTCGCTTGAGCAAGTACTTAAGGCAGATCCACTATCAGAGCTGGGCCTTAAATACGCTAATTGGTTACCAAAAGAAAAAGTAACCACCTTATTTTACCGTAGTTTAAAGTAGTTAACCCACGCTAAGTGAGGTCTGTATTGAAAAAGCTGAGCAATTGCTCGGCTTTTTTATTGCCCGCACACAGCCACAGGCCAAACGTTAGGGCATTATCGCGTTTTTTGCCACAGTGTGCCGACCAAGGTCGCATATTAATTAATCAATAAAAAACCTACATTTTATAAGGTCTCTCACACAATTATAGTTTTGGAGCCCTTTATGTCAGGCCAATACCAACAACAATATGAACATTTTAAAAATGATCCTGCTCAATTTTGGTTAGCTCAAAGTAAGCGAATCCCTTGGTTTACGCCTCCTTCAACAGCATACACCCAAGATGAAAATAATTTTTACCACTGGTTTGCTGATGGGCAACTTAATACTTGTTACTTAGCGCTTGATCAACATGTTGAGGCGGGGTTTGGTGAACAAACGGCGCTTATTTATGACTCGCCTGTAACCAATACTAAAAAACAATACACCTATGCTGAACTACAACACGAAGTGGCTAAATTTGCAGGTGTTATGCGCGATTTAGGGGTTGAGCAAGGCGATTGTGTGGTGATTTATATGCCCATGATCCCAGAGGCGGTAATTGGCATGTTAGCCTGTGCGCGTATTGGTGCTGTTCATTCTGTGGTGTTTGGTGGTTTTGCAGCTCATGAATTAGCGGTCAGAATTGATGATGCAAAACCTAAGTTAGTGCTCAGTGCATCATGCGGGGTTGAGGTAAATACGGTTATTGAATACAAGTCGCTGATTGATAATGCGCTTGAGCTTGCCAGTCATAAAATAGACCACTGTGTTATTTATCAGCGTGAATACGTTACGGCAAACCTAATGCCTGGGCGTGATATTAATTGGGCAGAGGCTATGCAAACAGCCCAGCCCGTTGCGCCTGTTGCCTTGCAAGGTGATCACCCGTTGTATATTTTGTATACGTCGGGCACAACAGGCACGCCAAAAGGGGTGGTAAGAGAAAATGCAGGCCATGCAGTGGCTATGCATTACAGCATGGAAACCGTATATGGTATGAAGCCCGGTGAAGTGTTTTGGGCAGCGTCAGATATTGGCTGGGTTGTTGGGCATTCGTATATTGTGTATGCCCCGCTGATTTACCGATGCACGACGGTGCTGTATGAAGGTAAACCTGTTCGCACGCCTGATGCCAGTGCATTTTGGCGGGTAGTAGCTGAGCATAAAGTAAACGCCTTATTTAGTGCGCCCACCGCATTTAGAGCCATCAAAAAAGAAGACCCAAAAGCACAGGGCTTTAAACAATACGACACGTCATCACTAAAGCGGTTATTTTTAGCAGGTGAGCGGTTAGATCCCCCCACTTACAATTGGCTAAAAGAGCATACAAATTTGCCCGTGCTTGATCATTGGTGGCAAACCGAAACCGGCTGGGCCATTGCGTGTAACCCTATTGGTATAGAAACCCTTGATACAAAACCCGGCAGCGCAACGGTGCCAACACCAGGGTTTGATGTGCAAATATTAAATATGGAAGGTCAGCAATGTGCCCCCAATGAAAGTGGAGCCGTGGTGATTAAACTGCCATTGCCGCCGGGTTGCTTACCTACTATTTGGCAAAATGACGAACGTTTTAAAACGGGTTACTTAAATGAATACCCCGGTTACTATTTGTCAGGCGATGGCGGTTATATCGACGACGATGGCTACTTGTTTATTATGGGCCGCACAGACGATGTGATTAATGTGGCTGGGCATCGTTTATCAACGGGTGAAATGGAAGAAATTGTAGCCTCTCACGATGCCGTTGCTGAATGCGCGGTATTTGGTGTAAACGATTCACTTAAAGGCCAGCTACCCATGGCGATGATCGTTTTAAAAGACGATTACACCGATGAAGCCAGCCTTGTTGAACAGCAGCTCGTTACGCTGGTAAGAGAGCAAATAGGGGCGATTGCCTGCTTAAAAACCATCGTACATGTTGCGCGTTTACCAAAAACACGCTCGGGCAAAATATTACGTAAAAACTTACGCCAGCTGGTGGATGGCGAAGAACTCAACGTGCCCTCAACAATTGACGATGCCAGTATTTTTGACGAGATAAAATCCACTTTAGTGGCACGTTAAGCTGCAAATTTAGCCGGCCATAGTTAGGCTGGCTTTTGCTTATTTTTTATATCTTATAAACTGTTTAGACCTCTTAATTGTTCTTTATTGTGGCTAAAGTCGCTACACTGATTTTTTACTTTTTGAGGTGAGTAATGGAGCAAAAGCCATCGTCGTTTCCAACCCGTATTATTTTAGTTGTGTTGTTAGGCTTTATTGCTTTTCGCTTGGGCTGGGTTGATGCTGTAATACAGTGGCTTAACCCTGCACAAACCTCACAGCAAGTAGCCGAAAAACCTGCCGAACAACCAATTAAACGTGTAAAAGAGCAGCGCACGCCCGAACGGCAAGTACGTGCAGCCCCCACATATAGAAAAGCAAAACCCACAGAGCCTGAAGTAGAAGACCAATGCCAATTGAATTGGCACAACGAAGCGGCTGTGGCCGATTCCAAAGAGCGTTTAGCGTTGTTGGATGACAACCTCGAGTTTGAAAAGTCACAATTTAGGCTAAGTAATTATGCGACGGTTAATTTAATTACCCCCAAATTGAGCGATGATTATCATCAAACTTTAAAAACGCGTTTAAGTACTGCTTACACTCAATATCGGCGGTTTTTTCAAGTGAGTGCTCCTGTGCCCTATAAAATTAACTTAGTGGTATTGCCACCGCGTTATTATCGGGATTACATATCGCAGTTTGGTTCCTCTTCATCCACCAATATTGGTGTTTATTTTGGCGCAAGTAACACGGCTTTTGTTAAATATAACAGCAGTTACCCTGAGCAAAGCTTAACCACCGCCGTGCATGAGGCATTACATGTATTTAATTATCGACTGGTTGGCGATATGCCAAAATGGCTAGATGAAGGATTAGCTGAAGTATTTGAAAATACGCTTCGTTTTGATAGCGATAAGGTCATTAATGTACCCAGTAGGTATTTTAAAGAACGTTTGTTTATGTTGTCGGTGTTAATTGATTCAGAAGGTAGTTGGCAGGGCGCAGATACGTTACTTATGTATAAAAATTCGGCCTTGTGGGTTGGGTTTTTAATGCAAAGCAGCCGGGGTAAACAGGTGTTAAAAGCATTACTGCAACACGAAGCGACTAATGCGTGTATTAAGTTGAGCGCTGAACAGGTTATCCATACGCTAATAGATTATTACCCACGATACGAAGAAGCTTTTAATAATTGGAGTAAAACTCACTTAAACACAGAGCATGAGTTTGTGCCTATTTTGTAAGTTATCACATGCTTTTAAGTTACTAATCGTGTGGGTTTTTAGCTGGTCGATAATCACCTCTATCTAGGCCATTGAAGTAGCTTTGGTAGCGACCATCTTTTTTAAACTCTGCTAAATTCTGGTTAAAAATATTTAAAAGCAGTTGGCTTTTTTCCGCTTCTTTAGGGAACAGTAAAAAACTTTGATTGATTAATAGTGGCTTTGGGTGATGCGTTATTGTATTTGCGATATCAGCGAGTTCGTTGTTTAAAACATGATAACCAACGCTTTGCTCTTCTGCGAATACGTCGATCCTATTCATGGTAAGGCGTTTAAAATTTTGCACGCTACTGTTTACTCGTGATATTTCAAATATTCCTGCTTCGAGTGCCTTATCAAATTCAGCCCCGTAGCTATAAGCAAGGCCGCCACCGAGTATTAGGCCTTTTAAATCATTGACCGACCGCCAATCGAAAGGGCGGCTTTGTAGGTGAAAAAACACGAACCGTTCATTAAGGACTGCTTCGCTGTACAAAAAACTATTTGCGCGTTCTTGTTCAAACATCCACACGGCGGTAGCTGCATATTTTTGTTTTTTTGTGTCGTGGAAGGCCCGCCCCCAGGGTAAAAAGGTAAAGTTTACTTTAATATTGGCTTGTGCAAATACATCACGAATAAGGTGAGCAATAACGCCTTGTTCAGGCAGTGATTCGCTTAAAAAAGGAGGCCATTCGCCTGCGCAGATTTCAATTGTGTTTACTTTGCTTGCTGCAAATGAAGGCACTGCGTGACTACTATAGCTTAAACAAAGCAGCATTATAGTGCTTAAATTAGCTAGGTAATGTCGTAATTTAACCAACAGTAATATATTCCCTTATCGTCTTTATAAAAATAGAATACCTGATTTTTTTTGCGTTATATACCGATGTTAAGAAGATGAGCTGTTTTTGTTGTTGGTTATATGATCAATTAGGCTTTACAGCAGGCACTGTATTTATTTTTTTTAATTGGTTTTCAAGGGTGTTTAAATTGAACGGTTTAATAATAAAGCCGTTGACTTTGGCGGCGATTATTTCTTTTATCGATTGTTTGTTGTCTTCGCAGGTGACCATTAATACTGGAGTATCGCTTAAAATAAGATCTTCGCGAATTTGCGTTAATAGCGTTTTACCATCCATTTTAGGCATGTGTAGGTCGGTTATCACTAAATCAAATTCTTGCTTTTGCATTAATGCTAGAGCTTGTTTTCCATCCGTGGCCTCAGTAATTTTGTCAAAATTGAGTTTGCGTAACATATTAATTAAAACATGGCGCATAAGAGGCATATCATCAACAACAAGTACTTTCATAGTATACGCAGTATAAAAATTAGTTAGTTCTAAGATTAGCTACTCTTTGAACAATTAGCTACTAATTGGCTTAATCGCGCTATTTTTATATTACTTAATTGTCGGTAATCAAAGTACGGGCATACAATTAGCTTGTGTTGCTCATTAATAGCAAACTCGTCATCGAGCCAATCTAAAGTTATATCGAGCAAACCTTGGTTTATAAGGCTTTTAGCATGAGTGCGCCCTGCAATTATATGCAAAGTGTTATCATCGTTTAATTGGGGTGGGCTAAATAATAGAGCGGTTTGACTGTTTGCTTGCAATAGCAATTCATCGCGATAGGTTTGCCATGTAACTACTTGCTTGGCAAAGCTGAAATGTTCGCTGGGCAGTGCAAATAATACTTTGGCGTACACATTAAATACTTTGCGCCAGCCATTACCACAGGCTTGGTTTATGGTGTCTATTTGGCCTTTTTTTAATGGGCTGAGGTTTGTTAAATTTTGATACTGAGGCATAGGCGGCGCTTTAGCAATATACACCGCTACGTTAAAATGTGGATCGCCTATGCCGTGGTTAGTCACAGCGTTTATCATTTATTTTGCGCTAAGATACGGTCTAAGTTGTTAGCAAAGTTTTGTCGGTCAGTTTGGCTAAGTGGCGGTGGACCGCCGTTCATCTCCACGCCACTTGAACGCATAGTATCCATAAAATCACGCACATTAAGGAGTGAGCGTATGTTTTCTGTCGTGTATAGCTCACCTCTTGGATTCAGTGCTTGCGCGCCTTTTTCAATTACTTCTGCCGCCAGTGGAATGTCACCGGTGATAACTAAATCGTTGGCTGATACACGTTTTACTATTTCATCGTCGGCTACATCAAAACCTGATGATACTTGCACGCGGCTAATGTATTTAGAAGGGGGAATGCGCATAGCGTGGTTAGCGACTAAAATAGTATCGGTGTGTGTACGATCGGCAGCACGAAATAAAATGTCTTTGATCACCACAGGACAGGCGTCAGCATCAACCCAAATCTTCATTTATTTATACATCTTGTTAGTAAAAAATTGATCCTAACCTACCCGTTCATCAACAACCAGTGTTTACTGATTTTTTTACCATTAAAATGCGTTAAACTTTGCTATATTGCCGTTAAGATGATGGTGCCTCTTTCAATAATAAGGATATAGCTTAATGAATAAATACCTGTTTACCGCGCTTACCATTCTATGTAGTGTGCTTTTTGTTGGTTGCAGCGGCTTGCCTGAAGGCGTAAAGCCTGTTGATGATTTTTCTCTCACGCGTTACCAAGGCACCTGGTACGAAGTCGCCAGACTAGATCACTCTTTTGAACGTGGCTTATCAAATGTAACGGCTACTTACAGCCTAAATGACGATGGCTCTGTTAAAGTTATAAATAAAGGCTTTAATGACGAAGAAGGCCAGTGGAGCGAAGCTGAGGGTAAAGCTAAATTTGTTGGCTCCAGTGATGTGGGGCACTTAGAAGTATCATTCTTTGGCCCGTTTTATAGCTCCTATGTGGTGTTTAAAATGGATCAGCAAGATTATCAGTATGCGTTTGTATCTGGCTTTAACACTGATTATTTATGGTTGTTATCGCGTACGCCTACCGTAAGCCAAGCAATTAAAGATGACTTTATTGCAACGGCAAAAAAGCATGGTTTTGATACCAACTCACTTATTTGGGTTACGCATACACCAACTCCAAAACGTTAAAAAGGGTTTTACGTCATTTACTTATGGTTTGTCATAAATATGCAATGATTAAGATTTATCATTTCAACCATAGCAAGTAAGGCCTAATGACCTTGATGTTGACATGCGTATCCCCCTTTATTTGATATACCCAAGCCACCTCAAGATGCAGAATTCAGCGTTTCACAGGGGCTTAATATCAAGGCGTTACTTTGCAAGAATGGCCATCCCTTTTAAGAAGTAACAACGATGAGAGTAAGTTCCTGTGAAGCGCCCGAAGGGTTGGTTTAAAAGCGATTTATACTGCGTTATTGATTTTAACAATAGAACCACTATTACTTGCAATCAATGCCTTGCCTAAATCGCTTTTAATTCCAACTGAGGCTCGCATCTTGAGGTGGTTTGGGTATAAAGGCAAGCTTTTATAGCTTGCCTTTTTTTTTTGCCTGATTGGCGGTAATAAATACCTCTATTTTATTCAGATCAAATTTTTACTAACTAAAGCTAATAAATGGCAATATAGCTCCCACTTATTACCAGTAATACAACGTTTACTGCACTCATATATTTTACCCATGTTGCTTTAAAACTATAAAAAATCATTAATAATAAAACACTTAAAGCCATATACCCGCAAAAGAGTAGGCCGCCATAGCCCTGATGTTCAACTATGCAAAGCAATAAACTTAGTAAAATACTGATCCATGCTGAGATTAAAAACCACTGACTTTGCTGTTGGCTAGGTCGCGTTTTAAATACATCGCGGTAATGATTAAATTTTGCTAGCGCAAAACAGTTAAATGCCAGCAAACATAGGCTAAATTGCAGAAGTTCGATCATCCTTTTTGCTCCACAAGGCTGTTTTTATTTACGCGATTTGAACGTGTGTTCGCCGCAGGGCTATTCAATTGAGTACGTAATTTTTTGGCTTGAAGCACAAATAGCAGGGCACACACTAAGCACACTAAATCAAAACTAAACAATGCCCATTGTGAGTTAAGTAAATAACTAACAATGCTACCTTTGGTGGTAAGTGCGTTGATCAGCGGCACGCTAACACAAGCCACTGCATTTACCCATGCTAATAAATACCACTGCATTTTTGCTCGTTTAAAAAGGCTAAACAAAGCAACAGCTAGCCACGTAATAAAGAACGCCAGTATTTCTTTGTCAGCTCGTTGAGTTATACCAATTGGTAGCAATCGGTTAGCAATAAAGAAGGCACAAGTTGCCAGCGGTAAACCCATGAGAGTGGCAAGGTTTAAGCCTTCAACAAGCTTGAGCCCAAACGATGCTTTTTGGTCTTTTTTCATTCGTTCGCGAATACGTTTTGCCCACATAATGCAGCCTGTGGCTATC
Organism: Pseudoalteromonas atlantica; assembly: GCF_043641955.1. Classification (GTDB taxonomy): domain Bacteria; phylum Pseudomonadota; class Gammaproteobacteria; order Enterobacterales; family Alteromonadaceae; genus Pseudoalteromonas; species Pseudoalteromonas atlantica_A. The sequence goes on along the minus strand of NZ_JBHZRV010000001.1, from coordinate 239,747 downwards.
ATTATGCAGCCTGCAACGCCGCATAAAAAGTATAGCCAACGTAGTAATGGGTTTGCTAAACGCCCAGTATGCAAAGCCGTGAGTGAATCATAAAACACTTCTGTACTACTATATTCATCAACGCTTTTAGCAATTAAGCTGCCATCAACACCATTAAAAAGCATAGTCGGGGTTTGGTCGCGAACAAGTGTGCCTGTTGAGGCACGTACAGTAATTGTTGCAGACGCTTTATTTGGGTCTTTAATTGAAAATCGGGTGAGGTCTGCATTTGGCCAGTTGGTATAAATTTGATCCAATACATTATCAACCGCCGTTAACGGGGCTGGCACATCACTTGATTTAGTACGGACGTTGGTTGGAGTAACGTCGTTAAATAAGCCCCTAACACCGTCATCGTAAGCGGTCATAGCAGGGTATGGAAATAACATAAATATTAATGTTATCAGGCCTGTATACGTTATCATAATATGAAAAGGCAACGCTAATACTGACGACACATTGTGACCATCAAGCCAACTTCGGCTGCCTTTGTTTTTTCTAAAGCTAAACATATCTTTAAAAATACGCTTATGAATAACAACACCTGAAACAAGCGCTACCAACATAAATAAGCTCGCAAAGCAGACTATCCACCGTGCTGTTCGTACATCGATATAATGTAGGTCAAAATGCAGCCGATAAAAAAAGTTACCGCCTTTGGTTTCTCTGGGTTGTTGTAATGATTCACCAGTTTTTGGATTAATATAATAGTCTTGCCAACCACCAAAACGCTTTCCTTCTGGGCGAGGTTTTTCGAAGGCATAATTAAGTTGTGGCTCACGCTCTGTAGGTAAATAAATTCCCCAACGGCCTGATTCTGGTGCGGTTGCTTTTAAATAATCAACACCTGCAATAATTTGCTCTCGTTGTAGTGCAATACGCTCCTGTGGCGCTTGTAGGCTGTGCAGTGCAGGTTGATTCCATAAGGTAACTTCGTCACGAAAAAAGCTGATAGTGCCAGCAAAGAAGACTAAATACAGTAACCAGCATACCAGCAAGCCAACCCAAGTATGCATCCATGTCATGGAACGAAAAAAACTCTCTTTCATAACCAATCCTTTAATAAGGCAATGCTCAATCCGCATGCTGATGATGTTAGTAAAATAGTGATCCAAATAGTCTTTAAAGACTTAACTGCAAACGCCCAAATAAACACACAGCTATAAACAAAAATTGTCAGACTGATACTTAACAGAACGGCATCTGACTTTTTAAGCGGTAAAATAAGGCTCAATAATGAAGTAAATACAGCAGTGAAAATATAGCCACCAACAATGGCTGCGTTAAAGCGAGAAACTACACACAGTGCATAAACATTGGTTTTGCAGGCCATTTTAAGCTTAATTAATGGGTTACGAGTTGGCACTTTATTTACTGGTTGGGCATACATAGGTAATCCTTTGACCCGAGTGAAAGAATGGAGGCAGAGGATACTACATTATTAAGGTACGTAAAAGTGAGTGATTCGCATTTGTGTTACTTTGTGTGTTCAAAACGCTTAAAAGCCTAAATTAGACGTTTTTTATAACTTAGTAAAATAGTGATCTGAGAGTTGATGACGCCGTTAGGTTCATAGGTGGGTTATTAATGATGAGGGTGAGTCTATTTATTTTAAGTTCTGGTTGGTTAAAATTGACACCATTCTATTCCCTTGCCACTGTTATTACATAACGCAAAACACTTTAAATTCTATGCCGAAGGGGTTTGTTATGTCTAACTGGGTTGATGCATGCGTCAAAGATATTGTTTGGTACAGTGATACATTATTTAGCTTAATTGTTAATGCCGACGTTGAGCCTTTTAAGGCAGGCCAATTTACTAAGTTGTCGATGATGCAGGGTGATAAACGCATTGCCCGCGCTTATTCTTATGTAAACGCACCAAGCTCAGCTGATTTAGAGTTTTACTTAATTAACGTGCAAGATGGTTTACTATCGCAACAATTAGCCAAGCTGCAACCTGGCGATACAGTAATGATAGAGCGCCGCGCAAGTGGGTTCTTCACCTTAGATGAAGTCCCGCAAAGCGAACAGTTATGGATGCTCAGTACAGGTACGGCTATAGGGCCGTTTTTATCTATGCTCGAGCAAGGCGAGGTATGGCAGCAGTTTGAGCAAGTAATCTTAGTGCATGGTGTGCGTTTAAATACTGATTTAAGCTATCAAAACAGCATTGCTGCCTTATTGCAAAAATACTCAGGATTAAAGTATGTGCCAGTGGTGAGCCGTGAACACCCCGATATGGGATTACACGGGCGGATCACTGATCATATTAAGGCACAGTCATTGTTTTCGCATGTTGATTTAACACCTACACCAGACACCGCGCAGTTTATGATTTGCGGCAATCCTAACATGGTGAAAGACACTTCAGCGCTGCTGATTGAGCAAGGCTACAGCCGAAACCGCCGCAAAGAACCAGGAAATATAACAGTTGAACAATATTGGTAAATGAGCCGTACAATGATAACCACTATCTTGAAGGCACAATTTTTGCTATTTTATTGTTTCTTCAATTATTCAGGAACAGTATGAAATCGTTATTTTTTGCAATCAGTTTATTCTCTTCAGGGTCACTATTAGCGGTTGAGGCAGAGCAAAGTACAGAGCCTACTAAAGCGCCTCAAAAAAAGACTGAGATTAAAAAGAGCGACGCCGTTGAACAGCAAAAATCGTTAGATGATAGTTCTGCTGTTATTACCTTGACGCCAGAGAAAAAAGCAGTAGAAGCCGAAGCTGATATTGAACCTACGCAGCCTATTGTAAGCGACCCAAGTACGGCGAATATGGTTGATGTTGTTGATAGCAGTAAGGTGTTAGGAACGCAAAAAGTTAAGCCAGTTGATGCACCAAAAACTGAGCAAGAAAAAGAACAAGCCATTGCTAAAGCAGCACAAGTTGTTGAAAATGCTAAAGAGACCCTCACTCAAAAGCAGCAAGAAAAAGCCAAGCAATCTCGAGAAGCATTAGCGGTTGTTGAAAAGTTAATTAAGGCATATAACGCCCGTAACATTGATGCATTTGTCAATATGTACTCAGAGGATGTTGAGTTTTATGTGTTTCCAAATGAGCTGCTATTTAAAGGTAAAGAAAAGCTCATTGCACGTTATGGCATTATGTTTAAAAAGTTAAAGTGTGTTAAGTCGTCACCAATTAAACGTATCGTGACTGGTAATATTGTTATTGATCATGAACTCTCAGAGACCTGCACAACGGATCCAAACATTGTTGATAAGCGCTCTGAGTTTGTATCAAGTTACAAAGTTGAAAATGGCAAAGTAACCAAAGTATTATTTTTTAGATAATACCAACCAAATAAAGCATGTTGAATTAGTGGCCGTTACATCATTGCGCTAATTCAATTTACGCGTTTGCTTAAATGTATGAGTTAAATGCTTTATAACTAAATTAGTGATTTTTAGACTTGGCTTTACCACATAATTAATAAATATAGGAGGAAGGGCATGGAATTAGCAGATGATAAAAAACTGCATTTACTTTATCGTGTTGAGCCGGGTTGTTTAGGTCCTACGGGTGCAGACACTATTGAGCGTTTTTGTGAATACGCAAACGAGCAAATTGCTCCTCCCTATTTTGCCGGCTATCATTTTGTGCCACGTTTTGACAAAACAAAGCCAGAACGCCAGTACAGTATTAATCAAAGATCACTTTCAGAGCAGCAAGCTCAAGCGTATCTAGGTCACTTTAAAACAAGTATTAATGATTTTGAAGAGCAGCTCGATGAACTGCTCACTGAAGCTATTGAACGATTTCTAAACCGTTAAACGTTTTCACCTGATAAAATAATATTAAAGCTTGTATTGTCATGCAAGCTGGCAAATGCACTTTCGTGTAACAGTTCGTTACGTAGGTTTGGTGAATAATCCAGTGCCATTTTTATATCGGCTAATGCATCTGCATGTTTGTGAGTAAGTGCATACGCACATGCACGTTGCCAATAGGCATAGCCATAGTCACTGTCTATATCAATGGCTTGATTGCACAGCTCAATCGCTTGCTTGGTTTCGTTTAGTTCTAATAAAGCATCTGCTTTGTATGCGATTGCCTCAACATCTTCTGGTTTACGATTAAGGATCTCATCAAATATTTCGATTTTATTTGATACGTCGCTTTCTAAATTTGCACGCATCCATAATGAATGAACCTCGTTAGTAACCGATATTTTCTCTTGGTTTTTCAGAATTTCTTCAGAACGTTCACGCAGTTTTTCTTCAAAGGTGTTTAAGCGCGCTTCATACTCGTTGGTTATAACGCTTACACGTGTATTAACGATATCTTCTACTTTGTTTTTCACATCACGTAATGAGTTCCAACCCACTAGTACTAAGATAGATGCAGTTGCGGTGATAATAAAAAACACGTTGTTAATTGTATCAGTTGTGTATGTAAGCGCTCTATCTGCGGTATCCAGTTGCGCGTGAGTCACTTGTTTTGTGACATCTTCTCGTAATTTTTGCTGGTCTTGACGGACGGCTTTTAGCTCATCAAGAATGTAGCGCTCCATTAGTGGCTGAAACATTGGTTTTTGTACGTTTGCCAACGCTTGTTCTTGCTGCTGTTCTGTTGGTGCAGGACGAGACTCTTCTGCATTTATATGCAGTGAGCAAACAAACGCTAAAAGAAGTGTGATCAGTATAAAGTGTTGACGCATAGTGCTGCCTAGTAATTAAATTCAAACCAAGAATGGGCACAACATAAATACCCAGCAAATTATGCGAACTTTAACATGACTGCTTATGAGTAACTAGGCAAAAAAAAACCAGCTCAAAAGTGAGCTGGTTAAACTGCTTAAACAACAAATATGTCGTTAGGGGTATCAACAGGAGTGAGTCGATACAATAACGAAATTAACCTGAACAACTACTTAATCGTAAGGATGTAAGGAAAGGGAAAAAGAAAAAGCGTATTGGGCTTAACAATACGCTTTTATATCTGTGCTAAAAATACAATTATGGTGAAGGTGACTAAATTGTGCGACACCGCGGTGCCCACTTCCATACCCTTCACATACCATTACGCGGGTTAAAAACGAATCGATCAATGTGATTACTAATTTTATTAAAAAAACGATTCACTTTTTAGTCACTGTAAAAGTGAGAGTTAGGGGTATAGAGTATCCAGCGGTGAAAAATCTACTTCAGGCAAGGACTCAAATCCCGGTTTTGCAAATAAGTACCCTTGCATTAAGCTAATGCCCGCATTATGCAGCCATTGATACTCTTCTACAGTTTCAATACCTTCAGCAAGCGGTGTAATATTCATTTCTTTTAACATGGCAACATTGTGTTTTACTATCAATTGGCGTGCTTTGTTTAGGTGAATATTACGAACTAGTTCCATGTCAAATTTAACAATGTCAGTTTGAAAGTCAGCTAATAAATTTAAGCCTGAATACCCTGAGCCAAAGTCATCAGTGGCAGTTGTAAAGCCCAGAGATTGATAGTATTCAACAACGCGTTTTATATGTTGCGTGTCGTCAATTTTTTCGACTTCAGTGAACTCAAACATAATTTTTTCAGTGGGGAAATTATACTTTTTTGCCGCTTCCAATGTTGTTCGAATACAGCGCTCAGGCTTATAAATCGCATTTGGCAAAAAGTTTATACTTAATACAGAATCTAACTTAAGTTTGGCAGCTAAGGCGATGGCTCTAATACGACATTGTTGGTCAAAGGTATACCTATTGTGCTCATTCACTTGAGAAATAACACTGTAAGCTGATTCGTTGTTCATGCCGCGTACCAGCGCTTCATAACCAAATACACGGCGACGGTCGCAATCTACAATCGGTTGAAAAGCCATTGTAAAATCAAAATCTAATTGGTCTTCATCTGCGCATTGGTTACAAGTTAACTTTTCACAGTTAGCTGGTTTAGAGCTCATTATCTCACCTTAAAGTCTTCAAATTGTATTTTTATTACAGTCTTTTGTTTCTATAGCATTTCATGCACTTAAAGTGATTTTATTTAAATCTATTAATAAGTGTTTGTTACACCACAAATTTAAGCGTAGACAAGGTTGCTTACTTTTAAAAGGTAAAAGTAGATTCTTTACTACACCGTTATTTTTAATTAAGTTAATTTAACGCACTGATTATCAATGCTAAACAATGTGTTTTAGGGCTTTATAAAAAGCGTGTTCAAATGCAAAAAACACATATACTTTTGTTAAAGTATATACTCTATCAAAAACACAGCTGTCATGCTTGTTATTTGCTATTTAAAGTTGATAGTTACAGTATTGATTTAGAAACAAAAATATTGCAAAACGAACTTTTATTGTGATTAACTTACCGCACATGATTAGCTGCGGTAAGTAAGGTGAAAGGGGTAAAAAAGTTAACGTAGCATCAGTGCAGCTTCATTTTTGGCCTAACAACACGCAATACTTTTTCACTGATCCACAAAGCAAACGTTTTGGCACTGCCGTGTATAGCACGTTGATGCATACGATAAAGCGAAATATACATAAACCGTGCAATACGCCCTTCAATGAAAAAGCTGTTGCTGGTGAGGTTGCCCATCAAGCTACCTACCGTGCTGTATCGTGACAGGTTAACTAATGAACCATGGTCGTTGTATTCAAATTTTTTTAATGGCTGCTGGCGTAGCGTTGCGATAAGGTTTTTTTCAATACATTGTGCCATTTGGTGAGCTGATTGGGCTCGCGGTGGCACTTGTTGTCCGTTTTGTTGAGTAAACGCGCAGCAATCGCCCAATACATAAATATGCTCATCAGCGTTACTTTGTAGGTAATCATTTACCTTGATTTGATTATTGCGAGTCAGCTCAAATATACCGAGTTCTTTAATAAAGTCAGGTGCTTTAACACCGGCCGCCCAGAGCATGATATCAGCATTAATTTGCTGGCCGTCTTGGGTGATAAAACCTTGCTCATTTGCTTGTTTAACTTGAGTGTTCTCGCGTACAGTCACACCGAGTTTTAATAGCTCTCGTTTTGCTGAACTTGCAATACGTTCAGAGAGTGCTGGCAGTATGCGGGGTCCCGCTTCAATTAAGTGAATGTGTAGCCGTTTGGCTGTCATATTGGTGAGGCCATATATTTTTAATAAATCTGATACATGATAAAGCTCCGCGGAAAGTTCGACTCCTGTTGCGCCGCCACCGACTATTGCAATGTTTAACGCATGTTGAGGGTCGTCATCTTGGTGCAAGCGCGTAAAGTTATCTAGTAAGGCGTGCTGAAAGCGTTCAGCTTGCTGGTTTGAATCAAGGTAAAAGCAATGTTCTTTAATGCCTGGGGTGTTGAAGTCGTTACTAACACTACCAATAGCAATCACTAAGTAATCGTAATGTACTGTTCGCTGTGGCAGTATTTGATGACCAAGTTCATCATGTAGTGGGCTTAAAGTGAGGGTTTTTGTGGCATTATTTAGGCCGCAAAAACTGCCTAGTTGAAATTGGTAATGGTGTTTTGCTGCATGGGCTGAGTAAACAACACCATCTAAATCCGCATCAATAGAGCCCGTGGCTACTTCGTGTAGTAACGGCTTCCAAATATGGGTGCGGTTTTTATCTATAAGTAATATATCTGCGTGTTTTTTCTTTCCTAGTTTGTGTCCTAATTGTGTTGCTAGCTCTAAACCCCCAGCGCCACCACCGATTATCACGATTTTAGGATGTGTTGTTATCATTACGTTGCCCTCAAAAAGTAGAATACCTAAATAGTCTGGGGAAACTACTTAGGTATAGCGCCCATTAGGGCAATACCTTGGCAACGTGTTAATTGTGCGCCTTTTATAGGCAAATTACTACAGATTATGGAGCAAAACTTAATCTAAAAGCTTACTCTTGGCTATGTAATTTTTTAGCTGTAAGCGTAAGTAAAACATCAGTATCAGAGAATTTAATCGACAAAAAAGGTAACATGGCAGGTAATTAAATTTACGACTACTATTTCCTTTATTAGGGAATTTAATGCAAGGGAATATTATGAGTGAACAGTTACTTTCATCACTTGAGCAGTATTTTGGTTTTAATCAATTTCGCCAAGGCCAGCAGCAAACCATAGAGCAGTTGTTAAATAATCAATCATCGCTGGCTATCTTTCCAACGGGGTCGGGTAAATCATTGTGCTATCAATTAACCGCTTTGCATTTACCTAATTTAACTTTGGTTGTATCGCCTTTGTTGGCCTTGATGAAAGATCAAATCAGCTTTTTAAATAACAAAGGCATCTATGCCGCTAGTTTAGACTCAAGCCAAAGTAGTGAGCAAAGTCACACCGTGATGGGCGATGTACGCGCTGGTAAAGTGAAAATTTTAATGGTGTCGGTGGAGCGCTTTAAAAACGAACGGTTTCGTGAGTTTATTAATCAAGTGGCTATTTCCATGCTGGTGGTTGATGAAGCGCACTGTATCTCTGAGTGGGGGCATAACTTTAGGCCTGATTATTTAAAATTACCGCGCTACCGTGAAGAGCTAAACATTCCTTTAGTGTTGTTATTAACCGCCACGGCAACCAAAAAAGTAAAACGCGATATGAGCGAGCGCTTTGCGATTGAGCCCCAGTGCATTGTGCAAACAGGGTTTTATCGTAGTAATTTAGATTTGTCGGTGCTCAGTGTGAAAAGTGCTGATAAGAGCGAAACACTTGCTAATATTGTACGCGAGCAACAAGGCCCTGGGATTGTGTATGTAACCTTGCAGCACAGCGCTGAGCAAGTTGCTCAAACACTTAGCCAACAAGGCTTAAGTGCCGTAGCTTATCATGCGGGGCTTGAAGACACTCTTCGCTACGGTATTCAAGATGATTTTATGGCAGGGAAAATCAATGTCGTCGTGGCTACGATTGCCTTTGGTATGGGTATTGATAAATCAGATATTCGTTTTGTTATTCATTATGACTTACCTAAGTCGATTGAAAATTACAGCCAAGAGATTGGCCGCGCAGGGCGTGATGGTAACCCTTCAAACTGCTACACCTTGGCTAATTTAGATGGTTTAAATACGGTTGAAAATTTTGTTTATGGCGATACCCCAGAGCTTAGTGGAATCGAGCATGTAATAAAGGATATTCGCCAGCATACTAGTGCTAATCAGCAATGGGAAATGCAAGAATATAGCCTATCTAGTGACAGTAATATTCGCCAGTTAGCACTTAAAACCTTATTAGTGCAATTAGAAATGCAAGGTGCGATAACTCCGCTCTATGCCTATTATGCTGATTTTAAATATAAATTTTTGGTTGATAAGTCACAGTTACTTTCGCAGTTTGATGCCGATAGGCAAGCTTTTTTAAACCAAATATTTAGCCATACTCAGTTTAAAAAAATATGGGGCACACTCAATTTCGATAGCCTAACACAAGCAGCACAAGTAGACCGTAAACGTGTTGTTGCAGCGCTTGATTATTTAGCCGAAAAGAATCTAATTACGCTTGAAACAAAGCGCATTACCCAAGTGTACCAAGTACATAGCGATGTTATTAATAACCCTGAATTAGCACAGCAGTTACATGATTACTTTGTAGATAAAGAGCAGGCTGAAATTAAACGTATTGCAGCATTAATTCGCTTTTTTGAGCTTAAAAACTGCTTGAGTTATAACCTAGCGCGTTATTTTGACGACCATCAAGCGCCAGAGCAGTGCGGCCATTGCTCTGTTTGCCGAGGCCAAGCTGTAACACTTGAGTATTCATTAGCGCATGAGTTTGCAGCAGATGAGGTGATTTATCAAAAAGTAGATGAGTTACTTAGCCACTTGGCTGGTAAAGGTATTGATACGGTTGGCATTGAAACTCAATGTCGCTTTTTAGCCGGTATGAGTGTTCCTCTTTTTGCACGCAATAAGGTACGTCAGCTCAGTGGTTTTGGCTTATGTGAGCAGCAGCGTTACAGTGAAATAAAAGCAAAATTACTGGCGCGATAGGCTCACTCAGGTATGCTAGGGGCTTATTCTTAAAAGTAAGCACCTATGCCCCATACCGTCATACCTAATCAGATCCCAATTGTTGTCAGTAATGAAAATGAACCTGTCTTATGCAGCAACTGCCAAGCGTGTTGTTGCCAATTAGAAGTACAAATACTCACAGACACAGGCGTGCCTTTTCATTATATTGATTATGACCAATGGGGCAGTGAAGTGATGAAACGTGCGGATGATGGCTGGTGCCAAGCCTTAGATCGTAATACTTTAATGTGTTCAATCTACGAAAACCGCCCGCTTATATGCCGCGAGTTTGAAATGGCATCAGACGAGTGTATAACAGAGCGTGAAATCGCAGGAATATGAGTTGTCGTATCATTTTGTCCCTTTGTTAAGTATTTAATTGTTGTCAGCCAATTTGTATTGATGTGGCTGGGTAAGTTAGCGGTTGCTTTTTTTGTCTGGCAAAACAATACGCAAACGTTAGTGGGCCAACACGGCCAATTAGCATTAATAATATAATCAAGCATTGGCTTGCAGTCCCAAGCTCCCCCGTGATGCCTCTTGAAAGACCAACCGTACTCAGAGCTGAAATTACTTCAAAGCTAATATCCATGACCGCGAGTGGCTCAATACGTGCGATGATCATAATGCTGGTGAAGGCGATAAACATATATAAAATCATCACACTCAATGCTTTTATCACTAGCTTGTCACTGAGCTGGCGATTAAACACAGTCACCGTGGCTTGTTGGCGTAAGTAGCTGTACATGGCTAATAATAAAATAACAAAAGTGCCCAATTTTATACCGCTTGCTGTACTTACCGATCCGCCACCAATCAGCATTAGTAACATAGTGAATAATGTTGAGTCGGTAGTCAGCGATTCAATTGGTAACGTATTAAACCCAGCGGTACGCGGGGTTACAGCTTGAAACCATGCACTGATAAGCTGCTCATTCAAAGGTAAATTTGCCAGTGTTAGCGGGTTGGCATACTCAAATAAAAATATCAGTACAAAAGCCAAACTATTAATGATTAAAGTAGCAAGTAGCACAATACGGGTATTGGTTGCTAGCTTCTGCCAACGGCGCTGCTGGTAAATATCAATTAGCACAGTAAAGCCTAATCCGCCGATTATAAACAGCGCGGTGATCACAAAATTGACCATCAAGTCACCACGAAACTGACTAAGGCTATCAGAGCTTAATGCAAAGCCTGCATTGTTAAAGGCTGAGATGGTATAAAATAGGCTTTGATAAGCGCCCTGCCAAAAGCCGTAGTCATCAAACCAACTAACCCAAAGGAGTAAAAAAGCAACGCTTTCGATAATTAATGAATACACCACCACATACTTTGCCACTTTGATCACACCTGATAAGTCGTTAGTATCAAGCGCTGTACTTGCTAGTAACCGCTGTTGTAAGCCCAAAGTTTTACCTAAGCTCAACAGTGAAATGACCGCGACTGTCATAAAGCCAATACCGCCAATTTGAATAAGTACCATAACCACACTTTGGCCAAATACCGTCAGTGCATTTGCAGTATCAATGATGACCAGCCCTGTAACTGTTACCGCAGAAGTGGCGGTAAACATAGCTTGCATTAAACTTAGCGGCTGTATGCTGGCAAGCGGAGTCAGTAATAAACCGGTGCCGATAATAATTAAAACAATAAAGCCACAGGTTAGAATAAGTGGTGGATTTAACTTGCGCTGTTTATAGCGGCTACCTTGTACAAAAGTTTTGGGGTAGCTATTTGCCTGCCAATTGATCATAGCGCTTTGAACCTTTTGGCTAGTTTGGTTAGGTAGGTTTTTGAGCCTAAAAGCACTAAACTGTCGCCATGGCGCAGCTCGGTATCTAAGTTTAATTCAGTATTAAAGTTTTCGTCGCGGCGCAGAGTCAGTGGCTTAATATCGCTGCCACGTTCTTTTAATAACCAGCCGATGGAGCGCCCTGATAAGTGTAAATCAATCGCCAGCTCTACAATAAATGTGCTTTGAGTTAACGCAAAATATTGATTCACCATTGGATAATTAAGCGCTTGTGCAACGCGTACACCCATTTCTTCCTCAGGGTGAATAATTCGCGAGACACCCAACTTACTCAAAATTTGGTGGTGGCTTTTTGTGCAGGCTTTTACCCAAATTTCTTTAGCACCTAAGTTTTTAAGATGCAAAACGCATAAAATACTGGCTTCAATGTTTTCACCTATAGCAACGAGTACTGCCTGGCAGCTGACCAAATCAAGACGTGCTAATTGTGCTTCATCGCTGGCGTCAATCACGACGGTATAGTTAAGTTGATTCGCATAATGATTCACCGTGCTGTCACTTATATCAGCAGCGCAAACATTATGGCCATGATGAGCCAGCTCTAAACAGGCGGTTACACCAAATCGCCCTAAACCAATAACTGCAAACTGCGCCATGTTCATTACTCAATAAAATTAAAAGACCAGCAGAGTGTAAGCTGTGCAAATTAAAAGTCAGTGGCTCAGCGCTAAGCTTTATAAAGATTTAATACTCAGGATAAAAATCTTTATAAAAACTTTATAGTCCCCGCCCAGTAATCGCAGTAAGCTAAGGTGTAAACCTTTACCGAGCGATATAATGAAGATACAACAATACCTCAGTGCAACTGCTGCGAGTGTGCTCATGCCAATACTGATTGTGTTGGCTATTTTTCCGGTGCGTGATTGGTTTACCACCACTGACATTGTAATGCTGCAACTGTTATGGGTTACTTTAGTGGCACTGCGCAGTAATCGTCGCGTAGCGGCTATGACCACCTTAGTCAGTGTGGCCTGCACTGATTGGTTTTTTGTTAGCCCGTATTTCACGTTTCACATTGAAAATATTGAATATGTTGTGACCTTTGCAGTAATGCTGATCGTGGGGTTGGTGATAAGCCAATTAGCAGGCCAGCTTACGAGTAAAATTAGTGATATTAAACATCATGCGAGTAACACCAGTTGCCTATACGAGCTTGCTAAAGGATTAAATGGACTCGATGAAGTAGGCAGTCAGCGCGACTATTTCCAAGCAGTAGTTGAGCAACACTTACACATAGAACTTGATTGGCAACAAGCTAGAATGACTCAAAAAGCACAATCAGCACATTACTTTGCGATCGGTGATATCGATAGTTGTTGGGGCGGTTTTATTGCCTCAGAACCACTTGATGAGGCGCAAAGTGCATTTTTAAATACTGCAATTTCAGTTCTATATCAGGCACATGAGAACACTCAGCTACGTAAGCAGTCAGCTGCTATATCAGTGCAAGCAGAGCTCGAGCGTGCTAAAAATGCTTTATTACGCAGTCTGTCACATGATTTACGAACCCCGCTTGCGACTATTATGGGGGCATCGAGCATGCTAGCGGATAAAAACATTGTGCTCAATGAGGCAATGGCCGCAGAGCAAGCACGTAATATTTATGAACAGAGTAAAATTCTTAACGAACATTTTGATAAAGTGATGGAGCTTAGTCGGGTTAATAAGATGGGCGAAGACTTGCAATGGCAAACGATTAGCTTGCAAACTTTGATCAGCGAAGCCCAAGCGCGTCGCCAGCAGCTATTATTTGATTTTGAGCTAGCAACCCACATAGGTGAACAAGACAACTGCGAAGGTGATATCACCTTACTTGAAATTGCCTTGGCGAATATGCTTGAAAACGCCAGTCGTTATGGTGATGGTCACGCAGAGCTCACCTTTAGTTATCAACAACATGGGCAACAAATTGACTACCAACTTTGCGTTACTAATCAATTGCCAAGCCCTGTGCTAACCAGCACTGATCAAGGTGTTGGTTTAGGTAGTGTGATCTGTGATGTAGTGGCTAAATTTCACCATGGTAGCTTTATGTTAGATATAAATGGCCAACAACAAACTGCCAGCGCTTGCTTAGCATGGAGTAAGTTAAATGATTAATATTTTAGCTTTAGAAGATTCGCCGCCGTTACAAAGCTTTCTAAAAACCCTATTAGCTGCCAGCGGTTATCAGGTGAGTATGAGGGCTAAAGGGCTGGATGGTTTTGCGCTTTTAAGTGAACAACAGTTTGATTTAGTATTATTGGATTTAGGCTTACAAGATATGGATGGCCAAGATTGGTTACTCGAACTGAGGCAGTGGAGTCAATTACCCGTATTGGTACTGTCAGCACGTGATGGCGAAGTTGAAAAAGTCACTGCACTTGATAACGGGGCAAATGATTATATAACCAAACCATTTAGCGCGAATGAGTTACTAGCGCGAATTAGGGTTTTATTGCGCACCCAAAATAAGCCGAGTGCGGCATTTACTTGTGGAAATATAAAAGTAGATCCTCAAAAACATGTAGTAACAGCCTCGGGGAGTGAGATAAAACTAACTAAAAAAGAGTACGCTATATTGCTATTGCTGTTTCAAAATAAAGATAAAGTACTCACGCATAATACAATTTTAAGCCATGTCTGGGGGGAGCAATATATTAATCGCCCTGAATATGTGCGCGTACATATGGCCCAGTTAAGACAAAAGCTCGAACAGAACCCAGCAAGTCCAAAGCATTTACTTACAGAGCCTGCAGTCGGTTACCGTTTAGTTGATTGAGGTGGTTTGAGTATATGAAGCGTAAAGGGGCTTTACACCCCTTTAATTAAACGTTTATAAAAAACATTAATCATATTTCTGCTCGAGTTCCTCGGCGGTATGAAACTTCTCATGAGTTTGCAATTGTTCATCGTATCGCACTAAATTTTTAAAATGACCTAGTTGACCCGCGTTTTTTACAATTTCAACAATAAACGACATCATAAAATCTGCGCCAGTGAGCATGTCGCCTACTAGGTACTTTTTGCCTTCAAGGCGACTGTTAAAATAGCTAATTACTTTAGCGGTTTCAGCATCGGCGTAACCTTCTAGAAACTGTGTTTTAGCGCCATCTTTTTGCACAAACATTTTTAGTAAAAGCGGTAAAATAGCTGAGCTTTCAGCGAAGTGTAGCCATTGTTGATAATCAACATAGTCTTTACTGTCACGGCTTGGAGCAAACTTGCCATTACCGTATTTAGTAATAAGATAATCAGTAATAGCGCCTGATTCAGTAACAATTAAACCGTCGTCTTCGATTACAGGTGACTTACCCAGTTGATGTACGTTTTTTAATTCATCAGGTGCTAAAAAGGTTTCACTGTTGCGCTGATATGCAACAATTTCGTAATCGACTTCGAGCTCTTCTAGTAACCAAATAATCCGTTTTGAACGAGACTTGTTTAGGTGGTGTAATTTAATCATGGTTGTCCTTAAAAGCGCAGCCTTTGCTGCGCATGGTAAATTTAAAGTGGTTGATTGACTTGCACGACTGTTTTGCCGAAGTTTTTGCCGTCAATCATATCGTTAAATGCTGATATTGTGTTTTCAAACCCTGTAACTAGATGCTCACGGTAGTGAATTTTTCCTTCACTCAGCCACTTTTGCATGTCAGTCGCAAACTCATCATAACGATGGCCGTAGTCATCAAAAATAATGAAGCCTTGCATTTTTATACGCTTAGTAAGTATTTGACCCATTAAAGCGCCCATTCTATCTGGCCCTTGGGGTAACTCAGTCGCGTTATACTGTGATACTAATCCGCACAGCGGTACGCGAGCAGCGGTGTTTAATAAAGGTAATACGGCATCAAATACTTTTCCGCCTACGTTTTCATAATAAACATCAATTCCAGCGCCACAGGCTGTGGCTAATTGCTCATTAAAATTATCACTGCGGTGGTCAATACAGGCATCAAAGCCTAAAGTATCGACTGCGTATTGGCATTTTTCATTGCCGCCAGTAATGCCAACTACTTTACAGCCTTTGAGTTTAGCTATTTGCCCAACAGTTGCCCCAACTGGCCCTGTAGCCGCTGCTACAACAACGGTTTCACCTTCTTTAGGATCGCCAATATCAAGTAAACCCATATAAGCGGTAAAACCAGGCATGCCCATAATACCCAGTGCGTAAGATGGGTTAATTGGGTTTTCCCCCAGAGGCATTAAACCCTCACCATTTGAAATAGCGTAGTCTTGCCAACCTGTATAAGCTAGTACCCATTCACCCACGGCAAATTTATCGTTATTTGACTGCTCTATTTGACACACGGTAGCGCCTACCATCACATCACCAATTGCCACAGGTTCAGCATATGATTTTGCATCGCTCATACGTCCACGCATATAGGGGTCGAGCGATAAATAAATAGTACGCAATAATACTTCGCCTTGTTTTAAGGCATCAACAGCCACAGTTTTCAATGAAAAGTTATCGTTTGTAGGTGCCCCATGTGGGCGCGATGCTAAAGTAAATTGCCTGTTTTCAATGGTCTGCATAAAACCTCTCTATCCGTTGTAAGGACTAATAAATCTTGAATAGTAAAGAGGTGGGGTTTTAGAGTATTAATTCAATTGTTTGTTTATCTCTGTGTGGGTAATCACTATTGCAAGGCTGCAACAGTCTCCTTCTGGCGCGGTTTTAGCGGGCTATTTGTATTTTCTGTTCCAAAGTTGGAATGGTTTCTTACAAGGCTGAAATGCAGAGTCATATGCAGCAAAGCCTAAAGAAGAGGTGCTAACGTTCCTTAATTGGGTTTTCTGATAGAACTTTAAAATATATGGGGTAGGTATAAGCGATTAAATAGGTTAACTGTACTTTGATAAAGCTGTTATGCTTTTATTTTGCATAGTCATCTAATAATGAGTTATATTTTATCTCGTAAATTGACTCTTATTAACAATTAATAAATAAAGGAATATCTTATGAAAAATATTATTTTAATTGGTTCAATAATTTTACTTTCGGCTTGTAGTACTAATTCAAATCAATCTCAAACATATACTCTTGCAAATTCAAATGGTACTCCAATTAGTACCCATAAAAGTGTAAATGAATGCCAAGCTGCGGCAATAAGGGCTAATATTCGTAAAACTAATGATTGGAATGCAACTCATAAATCTCATCAAAGCGTCCCTGTGAAAGATGGCTCTCTAAAAAAGGTAAGTTGTAAATAAGCATAACAACACGCCCTGGGGTGGCTAGCAAGCACTAAAGATCCCTTTTCACCGCAAGTTCTAACAGCGGTGATCCCTTATTTTCAATGCCGTTAAGTAAGTTGATTCGTACTCGGGTGAGTCTGTACTCAAGCACCTAAATTGGGTTCGTATCTACTTAAATGCTAATGATCTGATGATGACATTATGAGTTTTTCCTTTGGCTTCTTGTTGCCGGTAATAGGCTTTTTCCCTGAAAGGGTAAGGTACGTATAAAGCCGCTTATTTAAAGTAGCATTTAGATATCAATTAAACACCTCCCCTTTTTTTGTAATGTCAGCAAAATAGATACCACCGATTGAACCAACATAAGAACTCAGATATAGTTGAGCCATTACTAAAATCGATTAAATTGACAAGCCGTTATATTTCAAGGAGAAGACAGGTTGTTATTTCCAGTATTAGAGACGCATCGGTTAACGTTAGATCACTTATCAAAAGAAGACTCAATGAGCTTATTTGAGTTGTTCTCGGATAAGCGAGTTGTCGAATATTATGATTTGGCAGCTTTTACCGAGTTGTCGCAAGCAAGTAATTTAATCGCGTTCTTTAACTCGCGCTTTAATGAAAATTCGGGGGTACGCTGGGCTATTCGTTTAAAAGAAACAAATGAATTTATCGGAACGTGTGGCTTTAATAGTTGGAACCTTAAAATGCAGAGCGCTGTTATTGGGTATGATTTGCTCCCTAAATATTGGGGGATGGGTTTTAGCACTGAAGCAGTACACCGAATAGTGAAAGCAGCATTTTTAGGTGAATTACCTTGTGGTAAGCTTAATCGTATCCAAGGCGATACTGTGCCTGGAAACTCAGCTTCTGAAGCGCTGCTTTTAAAAGTAGGTTTTAAAGAGGAAGGCATAAGGCGTCAAAGTGGTTATTGGAAAAATCAGTTTCATGATCTCACATGTTTTGGGTTAATTAAGTCAGAGTATCGTGAAATAGAATAAAGCGTGAATAAAACACAAATATCACAGCTGACAGTGTTGGCTGCGACCATGATTTTAACCAGCTATGTGCTGCACATGTTGCGTGTTTAGAGGCGTTCATTGATGTATCGAAATGTATTAACAGTGGTTGTTGTTTTGATTTTCCTTTCAGGTTGTGCTGAACGCGCAATTGATATTACTGATAAAGAGGGAAAAATCGTAGTAGGCTGTAATGCCGGTTATGATTGGCACTTTTATGGCTTACAAGACTCAATTGATTATATGCTTTATGAGTGTGCGAAAGGGTCAATAGCAAACGGTTTCAAAGTATCAGATGAAAGACTGCTTACGCTTGATTTTACACTGCCGCCGCCAGAAGGTGAGTCGTGGAATAAACAATTAGCGATGTATCACTTTCATAAAAATACGATTACTGAAAGAAAGCTCGGTTATATTCTTGCCGCTATAGAGTTTGACTATCAGAAGATCGTTTGGTCAGCTGAAAATGATTTAGCCAGCGGAGACATCACGCAAGCTGAATTTAATGACATTGTGAAAGAGGCCAAATTAAGGTGGCTTGGCGAAAAAAATACATCGTAAAACTTCTAAAAAAGCAAGTGAAACTATCCGCCATGAAAATTAAGTTATTCATTGAGTAGGATTAGGAATTTAGCTATTGTTAGGCCATAAAAACGGTTGAATTTATGGGCTCATCAAAGGTTAATAAAGGAATTTATGATGGATAACATTGCTCAAATATTTATATCTTGGTTTCCCTTACTGATTGTTTTATTCATTATGTGGGTGATGCCAATTATACTTATTGCTAGGTCACAAAAAGTGGGACGTCAAGAAAAGCTCGCATGGATAGTCGCCAGTTTGTTTATAAGTTGGTTTTGTTTACTTTTATTTATGTTGATTGCACCACTTAAGCCTGATGACAAATAGTGGCACATAAAAAGCGTTCTGTGTTCATTAATATACTCTAATCAAAAATAGTAATTTAGTGCTGTTAGCGCATTAAATTAGATTTTGATTTATGGCTTTTATAACGGCTTGAGTGCGGTCTTTTACGTCTAATTTAGCAAGGATTTGTGACACATGATTGCGGATAGTCCCCTCAGAATTATCTAATTTTTTGGCAATCACTTTGTTCGACATCCCCAAAGACAAACACTGTAATACGGTTTGTTCTTTGTCCGTTAAGCAGAGCTGAGGACTTAATTGCTTTTTGAGTAAAAAATCAGTCACCGCACTTTGCAATACTCGCTCACCCGCGACGACCTGCTTGATAGCGCTAATGAGTTCTTCAAGCTCAATGTTTTTAAGCACATAGCCACGAGCACCTAGGTTAAGGGCTTTGACTAATACATCACAATCTTCAAATGTGGTTATGATCAGCACGGGGGTTTTATCACCCTTTTCGCGCATTTTTTGCAGCACGCCGAGCCCATCTAAATTCGGCATTCTCATATCGAGTAAAACAATATCAACGCTATGCTCTGCTAATTGGGCAAGCGCTTGTAAGCCATCTTCAGCTTGGGCTTCGATGTTAATGGCGCTATCAAGGTTAAGTAAATTAGCGAGGCCTAAACGAACTAAGGTCTGATCTTCAACTAGTAGGCACTTTATCATGGCTATGTTCTTCTAAATTTAGTGGTAATGTCATGGTGTTGATCAGAGTTTCTTGTTCAAGATGTTGTGAAAATTCACCGCCAAATTGTGTCATTCGCTCATTTAACCCTGCTAGCCCATTCCCTTGTTTTGGTAGGTGGGTCTCTGGTTGATTGTGATACGCTTTTGCAATTAACTGCGGGTGTTGGTTAACGTGGGTGACATTCACCTGCAAAGTAAAATGGTTTGCTTGGGTGTGTTTAAGGGTGTTGCTGATCATCTCTTGGGTAAACCGTAATACACAAAGGGCGAAGTCTTGAGGGAGTTGCTCTGTCTCCTTACTTAGCTGGAGATCGCAGCGTAAATTAGGTGTCAGTTCGCAAATGGCTTCAAGTGCTTGTTTAAGTATCGTTTTGTCGTTGCGCTGAGTGGAAACGATTTCGCGTACTTCTGCTAATACTTCTTGGCTAAGTTGGTGGCAAAGAGATAGGGTTTCAACGGTTGCTTCATTTGCTGCTCTTTTGGCAAAATCTAAGTTAATGCTAAGCGCAGTAAGCTTATGACCGAGTGAGTCATGTAGCTCGCGTGATATATTTTGCCGCTCTTGCGCTGCATGCATTGCCCCCATCATATGTTGGGTGGCTTTTAACTCTTTGTAGTTTTGACGGGATTGATAATGTGTATTTAAACTTTCGACAATACGCCGGCTAACAAACCAATTCATCAAGCAAAAGAAAAACCAAATAGTAAAGGTGATCCAAGGAATGCCATTTTCCCAGCGCGCATAATGCGTTAAACCATACACCAGCATGGCGGCCACAACACAAGCCAGTATTTTAGGCAGTGAAAAGTGAGGGCTAAAAACAGCGGTAAACATAACCAAGTGAATAAAAACTAGGGACGTTGAGCTAAGTTGCATCATTGCTAAAATGAGCAGTAAATAACTTACCGCCACAGCATAAACATATTTATTGGGTTGTTTTAACACATACAACAAAATAGCTAATATAGAGCTACTCACCAAAATTTGTAAATACAGTGCTAGTTCAGAGTTTGCATAATATGCACATGCTGATGTAACACCCAGCCATGAGGCCAATGTTGAGAAACGCCAATCGGTTGTATGTCGTATAGTTGATTCCATTACTACGGCCATGTTTTTTATCAATTATTACAGAACTCGCGTTGTAAAAACAGTGACATCTGTCATAGCGCTCGCTATGAGTTTTGTGACTAGTGCTGCGCCACCCCATTCATTTATTCTTTTATTTATACAGGATATTAGTTGGGTGTATTAATGAATAAAGACAGTCGATTACATTACATTGATAATTTACGAAGCCTCGCACTATTACTCGGCATCGTATTTCATGCTGCTTTGGCCTATAGTCCGTTTTTTAGCAATATTTGGTTTACGGCTGATCCAAGCACACATCGCCTATTTGACTACATCACGCATACTCTGCACTTATTTCGTATGCCATTGTTTTTTATTATTGCAGGGTTTTGCAGTGTATTATTAATTGCTAAATCGAGTAGCCAGCATTTTTTATGTCATCGCAGTAAACATATTTTACTGCCTTTTATTGTTTTTTTACCTTTAGGTTTTGCTGTTTATTACCATGCATTAAGTTTTGGGGCCGGTATAGCTAAACCAATACCACCGATATTTGCTGTGTTTAAAGTCATTAAAGAGCCTGTTCTTAGCACTATGCACTTATGGTTTTTGTGGAACTTATTTCAGTTTTGTCTCATTCACTGGCTGTTGAAAACAAGTCGCTTTTTAGGTAATAAACTCGATGCGCTTAGCGTTCACCCTTTATTTATGTGGATTGTGCTTCCTATCGTGTTAACGCTCTCGTTAATGGGGCAATCTATTCCATTTCCTGCTCCTGATAAACTCACGCCTCAGTTGTGGTCGTATGGTTTTTACGGCAGCCTTTATTGGTTAGGGGTGGGGCTTTATAAAAAACAACCTCTCATTTGGTCATATCATAAGTACTTATGGCCTATTAGCGTTGGTGCGGCTTTATCCCTTATTGCTTATTTTGCTTTGCTGCCAGCGGCGCCGACCCTAGATGAAGTGATAGCTGCTGCCACCACGGGGCATTTTGCAGCAGACCAACAACACGTTCTGCATGTGCTCACTCAGGTCGCAAGTATCATCTTATTAACCGCCATGGTGTTTTTACTTGGGCATCGTTTTTTAAATCACCAAAGTAAGCTAAGCCGCAGCATTTCAAATGCGTCATATTGGGTTTACTTGATACATGTGCCGGTGTTGATTTATATCCAGATGCCATTGATTAACACTGATTTGCCTGTTTTGGTTAAATTTATTATCAGCGTATTTGTAACCTTGCTGATAGGTCAAATAAGTTATTTATTATTAGTTAAAAATACATGGTTGGGCGCACTACTTAACGGTAGGCAAACCAAGAAAAAAGTAATACAGCCAGCTTAAATGTCGTCACTTGGTAATGACTTAAAAACAGCAAAACTGACACATTAATAGCTACATAAAGGAATATTATTATGCAAGCAATAACAATCAAATCGACAATCGCCACGATTCAAAAAGGGGCGATTAAAGCCGATGGTAAGTTTACGTTAACCGATAGCGATGTAACCTTTACCCCATTTAACATGCAATTTGGGCTTGGGCCCTACACTTTTGCACGACATGAAATTGTAAAAGTGAGTAAATGCCTAGGCACAGGCGCGGGTATTTTCCCGTTGACACAGGATGCGATTGAGGTCGTATTAAAAGACAACAGTCACTATCAGTTTATCGTGTCAAACGCAGAGGAGTGGATTAAATTACTTACTCATAGGGCGTAGCGCAATGGCTGGTAATTCATCAAAATAGGTGTTGTTTTAATGTACCTAATAATGCACGATAAAAATATGACGCTATTTAAATTTGGTATTCAGTGAAGAACATGGATTTAATAAACACGTTATTGCTTAAGCTCGGTTTGGCTAAAAAGGCTCATCCACTCATCGTGTTAGGGAAGAAACTATCAAATAACAATAACGCGGTAGTTAAGTCGCTCGAGTTATATTGTGTTTCGCCTGATGCATATTTCGAGGATATTAGTGAGTTTGAGAAAGACAATTGTTTTATTGAATCTGTAGATGATATAACCCCTGTTGATGCATTGGTGAGAGCGCTGAGTAGCACAGGTGTTGTTATTTGTGTAGATAACCGCTCTGAGCCTTTACGTGTTTTGCCACTACTGCAAAAGCTCACGCCCATTCGTTTTGAAGCATCAGGTTTATTTAAAGATCTTGAGACTTTTTACAGGGAAACGAACTATGGTTTTGGCTCTCTAGTGGGAGGAGGAGGGAGTATTGAGCACTCACCCACGCTGTTTGATTGCTTGGATTCAGTTAGACTTAAAATGCTGGCAATAAACGATGATTCAGATGCATTAATCTTGTTTCTTTGCCATGAAGATGAACATACAAAAATTATTGAGCTGGCTAAGGAAGCCAAAATTAATTTATATTTTGAGCACATGTAAATTAATGTTTAGGGTTAGGTCGTTGAGTTTAGGCGTTATTAGGAACTTACTTAACGTAACCAAAGTACTGACACTATGGTTGAGTTTACTGCCTTTAGACTAACAGGTAATCACAGTGTTTGCTTTAAAATCAAGGTTTTATCGAATTGGGTAATACATAGTGGTAAATACCAAAGTTACTTATTTATAA
Source organism: Pseudoalteromonas atlantica (assembly GCF_043641955.1). Taxonomy (GTDB): domain Bacteria; phylum Pseudomonadota; class Gammaproteobacteria; order Enterobacterales; family Alteromonadaceae; genus Pseudoalteromonas; species Pseudoalteromonas atlantica_A. The sequence continues at coordinate 216,472 of NZ_JBHZRV010000001.1, read as the reverse complement.
GGAATAGCATGAATAAAAACTTATTACTCCCTTGCGTTGTTTTGCTATGTGCTGGGTTCAGCGTTAATGCAAATAATCACGTGTTATCTGTTGACCAAGTTGCGTTGCAAGGAATGCAGTTTGCATTTGAAAATGATGCGCATATAAAACCAAAAAACAGTGACTTTACGCTGCTCAATACCGTACTTATGAGTAGTGAGCAAGGCCATCGCGTAGCGGTTGTTACAGTACGTAATGATGCTTCTGGTTCTCGTATACTCGAAGGTGCCCATCTTATGGCATTGTTTGCAGATGGTCAGCGTAAAGCGCCTTTGTCTATGTCTGAAGGTATTAAATTAGTGGGTGGTGAGCAGCGCTCGTTTACAGTATCTTTTGGTGAGGCTGATTATCCAATATTAAGCGTTTATAGTAGTAATGATATCAATTAGATAAGTTGTAAATGGCATTAAAAAGCGCACAGGGCAGCGTGCGCTTTAGGGGAATCCATGTGTATTTTCTTACAAATAATTTTGAGTTTGGTGTCGTGTATAAAACATCCAACCTACATGCTAGCTTAGGTGAAAACACTAAAATAACAATAAAAACCTCCTCTTTTAGCCAATTTTATTTATTGCAGTAATTATTTTTACCATTAGTATGACATTCGGTAAATTTAATTGATGCGTATTTAAAAGGTAACCTACATGCACCCACACATTGCTAAGCTTTATGAAAGTGCGAACAAACCGCATAAGCTAATTATTGGCTTAATGAGTGGCACCTCGTTAGATGGCCTTGATGTAGCACTGTGCAAAATATCAAACCATGGCATGAACACTAATATAGCGTTGCTAGCGTTTGATACCATAGCCTATGATGACAATTATAAACAAAAAATTAAAACGGTATTTGCCAAACGTGAATGCGACCTAGAGCAGGTGACTCTGTTGCACCCCTGGGTAGGCCAGGTACATGGCACCATGGTGAACCAATGCCTTGCAAAATGGGGAGTCGCTGCTGATTCTATCGATGTGATCGCAAGCCATGGGCAAACAATTTATCACTGCCCTAAAAATCAACATGGGCGACCTGATTTTGGTAACGGGACATTACAAATTGGTGATAGCGATCATATTGCTGTCGTGACTGGTATCACTACTATTGGCGATTTTCGCCAAAAGCATATTGCTACTGGTGGTGAAGGTGCCCCACTAGCTGTTTATGGTGATTATTTATTTTTTACCAGCCGCGACGAAAATCGAATTTTGCTTAATATGGGAGGCATCGCTAATCTAACCTTCCTCCCTAAATCCGCAGATTCAAGCGCCGTATTCAGTTCAGACATAGGCCCTGGCAATACCATTATGGATGCCTATATTCAGCAATATTTTAAGCCACTAAGCTACGATGTTGACAGTAAAATAGCGCATCAAGGACAAATAAACCAAGCTCTATTAGATGCGTTGTGTGATGACCCGTTTTTTAAACAACCTTTTCCAAAGACAACCGGCCCTGAAGTATTTAACTTGCAATACTTAGCACGTGCTCAAGCTTTATCAAATACAACTGACCTTGCTCATAGCGATGTAATGGCTACATTAACACGCTTTTCAGCGCAGATAATTGCCGATGCAATTAATCATAGTAGTGCAGCTTTAGATAGTGTGAATGTATACGCCAGTGGAGGAGGGGTTCATAACCCATTGTTGATGGAACATATTTTATCTTTATGCCCTCAGTTAACGGCGATTCAAAATACGCAAGCATTGGGTATTAACCCTGACGCAAAAGAAGCTGTTTTGTTTGCTATTTTAGCGAATGAATGCCTCAGCGGGGGGCAAATGCGTTTTGGTAATACAGCACAAGGTATTCCTAATGTAACAATGGGCAAAGTAAGTTTTGCTGATTAGTCCCAGTTTACCAGTGCTAAAAAATAGATAATAACGCACTGCTACAGCTAGCAAAAAAATGGCGAATCGAGAGGTTTTTAGGTGCGTTGACTGTCGTAGGTAGCTGCTCAATATAGCCTTTTTCGTGCGGGGTGATCACAACATCAAACTGGGCACTATCTTTCAAGGTTGCATGTAAGCCATGCAGCATTAACTGCATCACAAACTCATTGCTACCATCTGGCACATCTATTTTAGATAACACTAAATTGACTTCACCAGCTTCAAGATCTTGTTGGGTAACTGTGTGTGCCACTGTGTAACGCGCATTTCTAGCAAGCAAGTGTGTAACATTAACCGAAATGACATCATTCTCATGGGCATCGTCTGGTAAAGCGCAGACGAGGTTGACCTCGTGCTGATCGTTAGCAACTAGGTGCAAGCTATCGAATTCAGATGTGTGGGCCATTGCAGCCGACAATGGATCTTCAAGAGATTGTAATGCGAAGTTCAATCTCACATGAGCGGTGTTCATTTAATTCTGTCATCTTTTAGTCGTTATACCAATTCGCTTAATTAAGTGATCTATTTTGAGGGTAGAAAAACGTGTTGATAGCAAGGCAAAAAACTCACTATTTAGTTGTTCTAAATGAGAATTTTTTAACGCAGGTAGCGACACGTTTAGCCCCGCAAAATGATTAAGTATTATTGCGGATTGGTATTAGTTAAATTGAATAGAAATTATCCTTTAGTTAGATTACAGAATTATGACTGTTGAATAAATCGGCATAGTTTAGTGGTCAAAACATGAATTTTTGTTTTTTCTGTTCCAAAACTGGAATGGTTTCTTACAAGGCTGCAATAGTAAGCTTTTGTAGCAGTGTGCTGCCCTAGAGAGTTTTTAACTAACAATATGCCACTCAACCACTAGAAATCCCCTCTAAACATTAGCAAATCCTCTTGTTATATTTTTCGTAAAATTGAAGTGGTTGACCCAAAATAGGAACTCGGTTATTTTTGATGCATCAATAGAAATAAAGTTAAGATGAGTTAACCTACAAGTTCGTTAGGTTTACTAATTGGTTAAGGATAGAAAATTGAATTATTTAAAATGGTTAAAAAAGACATTTCCTAATTTGTGTGATACTCCAGAGGAAATCGTCCATTCATATATCATAGAAGCAAAATCTAATAGTCAACTGTTCAGGGAGTTTATAAAAGTATTAGGGTTTTTGTTTTTCGTTATACCATTTAATTTGTTTCTTTTGGCTTCAGGAATTCAGTCGCCGTTATACTGGGTGTTACTGCTAGCATCTTTCTTGGTTGGTAGCTTTGTTTCTCTTTATTGTGAACAGCTGTTAATTAAAAAGCGTTTACGCAAAATAGTTTCGTTAACTTAAAACAATAAAAATAGCATGCTGGAAAATTTACTCGCTGAAAAAGCGCAGCTAAAACCCCTCCATGTTAAGCGTTATATTTGTAAAGGAGTATCTATGAAATATCTAGGATTGTTATCAATAATACTATTGGCGGGGTGTAAGTCTACGCCTAATTTTTGTGAAAAAGAGCCTGATTCAAATTTATGTAATCAAAAAACCTATCAATATAGTACAAAAAAAGCGCTAAAAGAGTTTAAAAGCAGAAAATCTAACAAAGCTTTTGCACTTGGACAAACATCTGATGGCTGGGAGTTCTACGGTTACTCTGAAGGTTATAGCTCAACTCATAAAGCGAAAAAGGAAGCTCTTGCACAATGCCAAAAAAGGCTAGATAAACATAGTACGGGTGGTAAGTGCGAGTTAATTCGTTAGCTAATAAATATTTCACATTTGGAGTTGCCAATGGAATCAGGTACAAATAAGTCAAGGCAAAGAGGTGGCGTAAATTCAAAGGAATTAATAAAAATGCAAACAGAAGTAGGTTTGATTGAATCAATGTCACAGTCAAAAACACTTACAGTAGTAGTGATCGTTGCTGTAGTTTTAATTGGTGGTCTTTTTATATTTTTATCTAAAATGGCTAGCTAGGCAAAGTCAATAAATAAATGGGGTAAATCTTACTTTTTATATAAGTGACTTGCACTTTGTTGGCTATACCCTTAGATAAATAGACGGTTGTATAAATTACATGATCCGATGGTAAACAAAACAGTGGTAAAGAGCAAAACCAGATCCTTATAACCACAAGGAAAGTTATGATTAAATCTATTTTAGTAATATCGGCGCTTGTTTTCGCCAATTTTGTTAATGCCGAAGAAATTACGGATGTGTCTGAGCTTACAAAGCGTTTGGACGATGCTGTTCCCAAAATTTTAGATAAACACAAAGCACCGGGTGTCGCAATTGCGCTCGTTGATGGTAAAAAAATCGTTGGGTTTCGCTCCTATGGTTTTGCCGATGTAGCAACTAAAACACAAATAACCCAACGTACAATGTTTAATGTAGGTTCTATTTCTAAGTTGGTGACTGCGTGGGGAGCAATGCAGCTAGTAGCCCAAGGTAAAGTCGATTTAGATGCGCCAATTAATCAATATCTTAAACGCTGGCAGATTCCTAACTCTGAGTTTGACGTACAAAAAGTAACGTTAAGAAATATCCTATCTCACACTTCGGGTTTGTCACTGGGACCCTATTCAGGATGGGACTCTCGTGAAAAGTTATCCTCTATTGTTGATTCACTAAATGGTGATAATAATAATGCTGGGCCCGTTGAACTTATCCACTCGCCAGATACAAAATGGTCTTATTCTGGTGGTGGGTATTCAGTGGTGCAGCTGTTAATTGAAGATGTATCCGGCATGACATTTGATGGCTACATGCAGAAATATGTATTCGCCCCACTAAATATGCAGGATTCTACTTTTAATATTACTGAAAAGGTAATGAATAGGTCGGCAACACCTTATGATGATACTGGCAAAATAACGGGTATGGTGTACTTCAACGAAAAAGCTGCGGCAGGTTTACAAACTACGCCTCTAGACTTAGCACGCTTTAATATGGCTGTATTACGCAACAAAGATGGTCATTATAACGGTTTAACATTGTTATCAGAAAAACTTATTGATCAGATGATAAAGCCAGCACCGAACACTAATGGACGTTGGAGTATGAGCTACGTCGTGGACGCAGAAAACAATAGTCTCGGCTTTGCTGGGTTTAATCGGGGTTGGGTTTCGCTATCACGCTCTGTTACTGACTTAAACTTTGGCTATGTAATATTAAATAACAGCAGCATTGGTGCTGTAAATAACGAAATTGATAGCCTTATTCTCTCTACTGTTAAGTAGAGTCATAATTAAAATATAAGCATTTAGCGGATAAACCGCTTAATGCATTTACTATTTTTATCAGGAAGTTTGGTGGGGCATCTCACTTAATCTATAACAAGGAATTTATTTTGAGGTATTACTTTAAAGCACTTCTGTCTGTAGTGGCTCTTAGCAGCTTTACTTTCAGCACATATGCCAATGAGGCTAAATCACTTATCAGCTTCATTAAGACTCACTATCAAAGTACATCTTCCATTGAAACTTTTTCATTAACTCATAGTTATTTAGGACGAAGTGATCCTTATCAGTCATGGGATTTTCAGGCGCCTACACGCTATAAAGCATTTAAAATCACCGAGATCGATACTAAAAAACAGCGTTACTATCAAAATGTTGTTCATAATTTTACCGGAGGCCAGTATTTTGATGAAGTTCACTTTCAAAATGACGAAGAAAGCTTGCGTTACGAACGCAATGGGATCTCTTTGGGTAAAAGTGTGATTGAACAAAACTTGAATAGCTTTAAACGGTATAAGAACCTTACATTAATGAATTTAGATTTTATGGCAGTGAGACCGTTAATAAACGAAGTCAATATTGATGAAAAAATAGCATATCATCAGGATGATAAGGCAGATACAGTAACGTTAATTCATCGTCCATCTGAAAAGAGCACGATGGAATATGTATTTAATATTGAGCCTTTGCGTCTAGTGTCAATCAACAATAAAAGTAGAAAGCGCATTTATCTTTATGACGACTACAGATATAACAATGGTTTCTATTTTGCTCACTCGCTTATCAAGAAATATAATGGCAACACTATGCCTAGTTTTATTACCCGAATTGAAAAATTTGAAGAAATAGACCAAATTGATAAAGAAAAGTTAATGCTGCCCGATGGCTACTATAAAGCTACTTCAAGCAAAAAGTTAGACCTAGTGGTTAAAGCGATAGCAAATGATCTCTACCTAGTGACCGACGCCTCAGCAACCAGAAATACTCTATTAAAAATAAATAATAACGATATTACAGTGTTCGGTGTTTCAACAAATACTAAATCGTCGCAACAAGTAATCGACGTTATTAAACAGCGGTTCCCAGCTCAAGAAATTACAGCGGTCTTTGTTACTCACCCTTATAGCGACCATATTTCAGGTTTATTACCTTATGTGGAGCGGGGGGCGACGATCTATGCGGATGCTTATACTGTTAAAGCCATTATGGCTTTTCCTCGTTTTTCTAAGGTAATACATAAATTCAGCTTTGAAATTATTTCTAATGAACAAGTTATTGATGGTGTACGTTTTTACGTTTTAGAAAATACGCGGTCAAAACGTCAAAGTTTTGCCTTTTTTGAGCAAGAGGGGATTATATTTCAAACTGACTTTTTGGAAGTCGCTTTCGATAATACCATCGCTAAAATACTGCCAAGTTATAGTAAGCGATTTATAGAATTTGTGAGAAGTGAAAATTTGAAAGTAAATCGGATAGTAGGATTTCATCGAAATAATGATATATCGCCAGAAGTTATGAATAAGTCATATCAAACGAATACAATGTGATGAAAAATACCCTACATACTCATTAATTCAGGTGCGTAACAGCTTGTTCAGTCCAGATGTGTGTGTATGTTTGCAAGTCACAACAGTCGATTATGGCGGCGACAATGTTGTAGGGTTCTTTTTAGGCCCAAAAACATGCGTTTACATGGATTGACCATTGTTTGCTGAATCACCAAATGAATTACCTAACAGCTAGCTTTTAATAAGAGTTGTGTGCGGTAAATTCCCTAGCTTAGATCCTTCGCTACATCTTATTCGTTTGATAATGTGGATAAGTGAGTATTTTTACTTTATAGCTAGATTATAAGGGATGGGAATGGAAGGTTTTTTGGCGCTACTTCAGCAATATGGCAGATTAGTGTATATACCCAAGCCACCTCAAGGTACAGAATTCAGCGTTTCACAGGGGCTTAATATCAAGGCGTTACTTTGCAGCAATGGCAGTCCCTTTTAAGAAGGAACAACGATGAGAGTAAGTGCCTGTGAAACGCCCAACGGGTTGGCTTAAAAGCGATTTATACTGCGTTATTGATTTTAACAAGGGAACAACCATTATTTGCAATCAAATGCCTTGCCTAAATCGCTTTTAATTCCAACGATGCTCGCACCTTGAGGTGGTTTGGGTATAGTTGCTCTTTGCCTATTGTGCCTTAAAAAGTGGCTGGTTACCCCTGTTTGCAGGGTATGCTGCACATACCGGTGCACTCGAAATAAGTATTGTCGCGCTATCCACTTTTTTGGGGGGCTATTTAGGTGACGAATTACGTTTTGCAATTGCTAAAAAATATGGTGTTCGTTGGCTTGAAAAGCCGACACGGTTGGGGTTGTTATTCAAAAAAGCGAGTGAGCTTGCTAACCGCCATGGCGCTGCGTATATGTTTTTGTATCGTTATCCTAAGGGGCTGAGAACAATTGGTGCGCTTCCTGTTGGGTTAACTGACATAACTTGGCGACGCTTTAGTGTATTAAATTCTTGTTCAGCATTATTGTGGGTCATTATTCTAGTGGGAGGGGGATACATCTTTGGTGCGACGTTTGATGCCTTTGGAGCTGAAAACTTAACAGTAATTAGCCTTTTATTTCTGTGTGTATTTTTAGTTTCTCTGTATCGGATTTGGCATAAAAGTGTGGTTCCTGATAATCATGATTATAAAAGCTAAGCAGGAGCGTTTTGTAAAACAGATTAATACTGCAATTTGAGTTTATTATATAGAGCGAGATCATGGGTCAATAAATGCTTGGGCTCAATATTTGCTATTGCTGACTTGGCGAGTTTTAACTTTTTTTGCTCAACTGCGATTTGGGCAATACGTAAATTAGTTAAGCTTTGGTATGAAGCTTCATTTATCTTTTTAGCTTGTAGGACTACACCTTGGAATAAAGGCAAAGCTTCATCCAAACGACCCATAAAATGCAGTGCGCGCGCAATGTTATAGTGCGCCATGACTAAGTAGTGAATATCGTCATCTTTTTTTGCATTTTCTAATGCAATTTGCAAATAAGTCAGAGTTGCGTCTAAGTCATTTTGTTTATGAGCTAAGTAGCCCAATATTGTGTAAATTTGTTTTTTTAAATGGCTGTTTGGGTGGTTTTTAAATTTTTCTTCTAACGCTAATAGCAGCGATGTTCCTTTTTTATAATCACCGGTATAAAGTTGAAAAGTGGCGTAATCAATAATACTTTGCGCATCCCATTGTGCCATATCCGAAAAGGCGGCATCTACACTTTCAATATACTCACCTAAATCAGCTTTTTCATCTTGGCTTGCAAGTTTAACTTTGTACATATTACTATGTATTTCAACCCGTTTAGGCAAAGAAGGGCGATTGAGTAAGTTATCTACTTCTTTATGTAAACGCTCATATTCCTGCGCTTTAAATAGCAGGTCCATTAATGTAAGTTTTTGATGGAACCAAAGGTGAGTAGCTTCAGGGGTATGTTCTAAATTTGTTGATAGATCAATGATGCACTGTGATAAATTTTTCTTACAGATACCGCTTTTAAGTTCGCTAGTTGATGCAAATAGAAGGCAGGAGCTCAATGTAAGAAAACATATTACTGTTCTTATGATCGTCTTCAACGTAATTTATTCCCTAATATTACTTTTTAATAAGATAAACTATTTTAGTGAAAAAGATAAGTCATTATGTTCTATAAGTAAAAATAGCTCAATAACATTGCTCATTTACTGTGTTAAGCGCATGAATTTATCGCAACTAAGCTGCCATATGTATAGCAAAAGCAGCCCGTATGGTGATTTTTTAGCAGGGGGTAAATCACTTTATTGATTTAATGTTTTAATTTATGTGTAATGAAATTTATAAGTTAAATAATGTCATGGAAGAAGGTAAGTATATGAATATTTGGTTGGTTATTGCGGGTGCATTAAATGCAATTGCAGCACTTTTACACTTGGGGTGTATTTATTTTGGTGCTCAATGGTATCGCTTTTTTGGTGCTGGTGAGCACATGGTCATGCTGGCTGAGCAGGGCAGCATTGAGCCAGTACTTATCACTTCTGCAATAGCGTTAGTGCTTGTTACCTGGTCGTTGTATGCACTTTCTGCCGCGGGGCTTATATTTAAATTGCCACTTACCCGAACCGCACTTTTACTTATTACGCTTATCTATTTAATAAGAGGTGCAGCTGGATTTTTGTTGATCCAAAACCCTATGGGACGTACGCCAGACTTTTGGGTTTGGAGCTCATTAATTTGTTTGGCCTTTGGCGTTGTTCACCTTGTTGGTTTAAAAACACAGTGGAAAAACCTTTAACTTCTTACTTTTTAGCCTCACTTTTTTCTATGCTTATATTTTCTCAGTTAATCATTAATTTATTAATAATGGTCATGAGTGCTTTATAGCGCTCGGGTAACTCTCTGTTTTTCTTTTTTACTGTATAAAGTGTTTCTATCACTGGTGTTACTGGCTCAAAAACAGTGAGTAACTGCTGTTGAGTAAAGTTTGCAAGGGCACTTCTAGGTAATACAGTGAAACCCACTCCCTTTGCGACTGGATGCAGAATCTGACTGAGTTGGTTAATGTAGCTAACAACGGGTATATCAGCGGGATTGAGTTTTTTTAGGCTAGACTCTTGGCATTGTTCGAAGTACAGAGACAAGTAGTGCTTAGCATCGGGATGATCGACTAAACCCTTGCTTTTAAGTGTATCTGCTATTGAATGAGTTGGTGTGGTATTTTTAGGTAGTACTAAACACAATTCTTCATTGCCGAGCTTATTTATATCAAACGCGTGCTTATTAGGTGCGTCAGTAACAATACCTAAATCAATGTTGCCCGATTGAATATCATTTAATATTTGATGATTAGGTGCCGCTGTTAGTTTGATAACGAGAGAAGGGTAGCTAATTTGTAAGTCCAACAAGGCAGGATACAGCACAAGCGCCATTGCGCCTGAGCACGCTATGGTACAGTCACCCGCATGCGGGTTATCAAATGCTAAAGTTTCAAGGAGTTTTTGTTCGTTCTGTGCAAGCGTTTTAGCATAACGATAAACAAGGCGGCCTTGCTCTGTTAACTCGAAACTTTTGTTGTCTCTTTTAATGAGCGTAAAACCGCACGCTTGTTCAAGTTTACTTACATGCTGACTAACACCCGGCTGAGTCATAAATAGCTTGTCGGCTGTTTTAGTAAAATGCCCTGTGCTGATCAAGGTTACAAATGTATTTAACCAAATAGGATTTAGCATGTTCATCCATAATTTTAAATTATTAAAACGATTATATTTGATAATTTAATTTAATCAACATTCTGCTCTACACTGGCGTTACTGGTTTAATTGTTAAGTGAACTTTTATAGGAGCAAATTATGAAGATGAATCATGTAGGCCTAATGGTTGGCGATATGGATAAGGCGGTTGAATTTTATACTAAAGTGCTTGGTTTACGTATTATAATGAATAACACTAAGGTACAAGAAGAGCGTGAAACCGCTATTGGCAGAATGTGTATTGCGGTTTTTGGCGAAGGTTTTAAAGGGTTCAACATTGCACACTTAGTAACTACAGATGGTATAGGCGTTGAATTATTTGAAATGAAAGAGCGTGATGAGCGTCATCATGTTGATTTTTCACGGTTAGGGATTTTTCATTTTTGCTTACAAACAGATGACTTTGAAGGTGTGATGAAAAAGACAGAGGAATTTGGTGGCAAAGTTAGAATGGATGTCATGCGATATCACCCTGAAGATGATAATAGACCCGCTAAAATGGTGTACCTAGAAGACCCATTCGGCAACTTATTTGAGCTTTACTCTCATACCTATGAAGAAACATATTCTTCAGATTATGATTAAGTAAACCTTAGAGCGACAATTAAGTCGCTCTTTTTTGTATGTAAAGCGAGATCGCGAGTGACCTTTAGAGTTTAGCATGGCGTGACTCTTTGGGTTGTGCTACGTTTCTTTATTATTGTTATGTAGCATTTTCATCTAGTTGTAACCTTAAGGAGTACAGGCTTTGGAGGTCGTAATTTTAGTTACGTTGGTAAGTGTTTGGGCATTACTCATGCTGCGCTCAGTGATTGCTGAATATACTTATTATCAATCAGTCAAAACTCGTGAACCGCAAATATGGCAACAGCTAGGTGCTCCTCGGTTTCTTAAAATCCCTATGGTGTTTGTTTCAGCTAAAGGCAAGCAATTGCTGAAACAGGTAACCGATACTACGGTGCGTGAAAATGCATTAAAGCACCACCGTGCTGGCAGACAATTTTTGTTTTATATTGTTGCTGTATTGGTGATAGGTATTGTTTATTTAAAACAGGCTCAATAGACTAGCAGACCTTTTATAATTGAATAAGTATTTGCCTATGAAGCCCTTTTTTATCATTATTTTTTTATTATGTGCGTTTGCTACTAGTGCAGAGACTAAATTTGAAATCCCCCGCAGTAATATTGTTCAAATTAAAGACCCTCTTTCAGGTCGCACTTATCCTCTTTTCATTAAATTACCGCGTACTTATGCAGCGAACAGTAACAAAACTTACCCTGTTATTTATTTAACGGACGCGATGTACAGTTTTCAAGTTGTTTCTGGTGCCACCCGTTTTGCGATGAACAGTGCCAAAATGGATGAAGCTATTATTGTGGGTATTTCATACTCAAAAGGATCACGAGGTCCATCAAGTCGGGTGCGCGATTTTACCCACCAGGTAGCCCCCAATTGGAAACTAGAAACGGGTGAAGCCAAAGCGCACGCTCAATTCATTAAAAAATCTGTTTTTGGCTATCTCAACAACCACTACAGAGTGAATGGCTCGCGTACATATGTTGGTAATTCACTTGGTGGGTTATTTGGGGCGTATATTCTTTTTACTGACCCAACCATGTTTGATAATTATGTGTTGGGCAGCCCTTCAATCTGGTACAAAAATAACGATATTTTGAATGTTAAAATTACGCCAAGCTTGCACCCTCATAAAGTGTATATTGGTGTTGGAGAGTATGAAACGCCTGAATTTGACTCGCCAGATCACGACATGGTTTTAGGCGCCAAACAGTTACAATTGAAATTATCTGCTCCGCTATTGCCACATACACAAGTAAGGCTCAATATCATTTCAGGTGCAAACCATGAAACAGCATTTCCAACCACTGCTACTCAAGGCCTGTATTGGTTATTTAAAAAACAATAACACTAAATTTATCTAGTGATGGGTAGCGTTTGAAACATTATTTGATTACGCGCAATTCAAAGTACTATATTTCAACTTATTTAGGGACTTATATAATTTTAATACTATATTTATATTAGTAGTGCTTATGCTGAATAAGTTACTATGCGCGACATTAAACCAAGCCTTCTGGATGGAGTTATTTTGAGAACTACAATAAGCATTATTCTTAGTTTAGTTTTTTTACTTGTTGTTATTTTTCCCCATCAAGTATGCGCTGAAACAATTACTCTTAACAGCGATACTGAGCTGGTTATTAATGATAATAATTTATGGAAAAGGCTGCCGAATAAATTTGACTCACAGAACATTGAGGTGTTGGCTGATTGGTACGATAAACAGCAAGCTGTAGATTCAATTATTGGCGAATCGGGGCGTTTTGTTACCAAGTTAGCCGTACTTGCTAACAGCACAGACCACTGGTTTTTAGTGCCTAAAACTAACTTTATTGATCAAGGGCTCGCCTATTATTTTAACTCTGGCGATGCTGTCGTAACTGCGCAAGAGTTTTCTCAGCTAGCGGATAATAAAACGCCTCAGTTACTGCACTTTCAAGCATTTAGCCTATCTATGGATAAAGGTGAAAGAGGGGAGCTTTGGGTTGTAATTTCAGCGCAAAAATACCCGTCACCAGTGTCTATTAAATTATTAAATAGCGAAGCATTTTACCGTTTTCAAAGTGTTAATAATGTACTGTCGGTTGCGGCTATTTTTGCCATGTTATTGTTAGCCCTATTAACAGGATTTATTTACTTTGGCACCCGCAATCGTATTGCTATAACGTGCGCCGGATACCTAGGCTTTCATGGGATTGGATGGGCTGCGGCTTCAGGGTTGATTGATGATTTGTTTAACCTCTCCATTAATACTGTTTATTTGGGAATGTACATTTTCCCTTTAGCTATCGCCTTTGCGGCTCAGTTTGTGTCTGATTTATTTGAATGTAAGGACAATCATCGTAAAACGTTTAAGTTCTTATATTGGCTAAGTATTGCCAGTGCAGTCGGCGCAGGCTTGATAGCGTTTACTTCTTTCTCATTTGCTTTTGCTGTTTCACATATATTGGCTTTGTTATGGATAAGCGTGACGATTGTTATTGGCGTTTATATGCTCAAACTAAAAGACTTTAGAGCAAAGTATTTCTTATTTGGTAATGTGCTTTATGGGTTATCGCTTCTTTACTACATGCTATCTCATAGTAACGCTTTTGGTGAGCTGCACTATGCAGAGTCGTTGGTAGTATCTGCACTGGCTATTGATTGCATTTGTATCATGCTCTCCCTCACCGAGTGGTTTAAAATAAAGCAGTCGGAGTATAACCGTAACTTTTATTTATCACGATTAGACCCACTTACAAAGTTAGGTAACCGCTATGCATTAAACGAAGGGATTGCAAAATTAGGGCCTCATTATGTAGTGGTTTATTTAGATATTGATGGCCTTAAAAAAACAAATGACAATCTAGGTCATGGTGAAGGCGATAAGTTGATCACTTTCGCGGCTAAGTATTTATTAGAGGCATTTTCTGCTCAAGGCAGTATTTTTAGAACCGGCGGCGATGAATTTGTTATGTTACTACCTCTGCTCAATTTAGAGCAATTAACGAGTAAGTTAGAGAGCACGCAAGCGCTATTGGATATATTGCCTGTAAAAATTCGCGAAAAATGGGCGCAAGCAGGTATTAGCTATGGTCTGTGTGATAGTACTGAGCAAAATACGCCCTCGAAGTGTTTATCCTTGGCGGATAAACGCATGTACCTACAAAAAGAACAACATTGTGCAAAGCACAACTTACTACAACAATAATAAAGGAACATAACATGTTTAAACAATTTCTATTGGTGCTTGCACTGTTCGTTACACCTTTAGCCATGGCAGATAAAGGCCCTTTTGTGGGCGAAATTTCAACTACACGTTTATTGGCTGATTATGTAAAGTTTAATAATGAGTTCACGGCGTTTACCCCTTCAAATGATGAACTTACAAAAACTCAAAAGCTTGATGGTAAAGATATTGTGGTTCTGTTTGGAACCTGGTGCCACGATAGCGAACGTGAAGTACCTCGATTGCTAAAGCTTATTGCGCAGTCTGAGGTGGCACTTAAAAGTTTAACCTTAGTTGGCGTAGGATATGATAAGCGTGACCCACAAGGAATTGCACAGCAATACAATTTAAAATACACCCCAACAATGATTGTGCTGGAGGATGGTAAAGAGATTGCACGCATGATTGAAAAGCCAAAGGTCTCATTAGCCAGCGATCTGAGTCAATTTAACTCACTATAATGTGGTATACCCATTGGTAATCAGGTTAAATAAATATTGAGAGCGGTATCGTTAGTATGTTCAAACAAGTAATACAGTTAATTGATGAAGCAAATAGTCACGATCCAAATAAAGAGCAGCATGCAAACGATGTGTGGCCAAAGGAGCGGTTATATTCAGAGCGTATGACCAACATGCTAGATCGGTTTATGCCAAGCGCCGATGAGTTGATGTATATTGCCGTTCGCGGGCAGCATATTGAACGCTGGCAGTCACCACGCAGTGACTTTGCCTTAGGTAAACAAGGCTACTATAAATGGCGCACGGCGCTGTATGGTTTTCATGCTGGTCGAGTTGTTGGACTAATGCAACAAGTTGGGTTTGATGACAACGCATGCCAACGAGTTTATAACGCTTGGCAAAAAAGCAGATAAAAGCCAACCCTGACAGCCAATTAGTCGAAGATATCGCAAGCCTCGTGTTTATTGAGCATTACATGTTGGCCTTTGCCCAAACAAAGCCAGATTATGATGAGCAAAAGTGGATAGGTATTTTACAGCGTACATGGCAAAAAATGTCACCAAAGGCACATGACTTTGTTTTGGCTGGCAATATTACATTACCAGCGCCTCTAGTGCCTTTGATTGAAAAAGCGCTGGCAGATACCTAACTTAACCAGCGTTTAGTCTAAATTATCAGTGTAAATGGATAACTTTAAGGATTACAAAGTTTGCTGTATCACACTCAGGGTATTTAGCGTTAAGCCGCCTTGCTAAATCTATCGCGCTTGTAATTGAGTTAGGTTAAGCCCTTCTTCCAAAGCATTAGGCAAGGTTAATATCCAGTGCTGACCTTCAAATTTTGCGCATGTTTGTGCCACTACTTTAGTGGTTGTTTGCTCATCAACTTTTAAGCTTCGAGAAGCAAAAGCGTCTGTCTCGCTTACAATAATGAGCCGGCGCAGTGTTATTCGGCTGCGGCTATTTGGCTATACCATGTGCTTTTGCACAAACGTTCAATCTCATTGTTATCTCCCCAACGCAGTAGTGTTAACCAATCATTATCTACTAGGTCTTTAATCATGTTGTGTTTTTGATAAATGGCAAAGATTGCATCACGCGGTGCAGCAATATAAACACTTAGTCTTAAAGGCTCATGCATCCATTGGTTACCATCGTGCAGAGATTGCATGGCTAGGCCAATTCGTAAGTCGCCACCATTGCCCTCAAATACGCCTATGTTACCCCCCACTGCATTATGAAGCACTTTATTGCCACTGCCGTACTTATAGTTATCAGTCACGGAGGCATTGTATTGGGTGTTGATCCAGTTTGTTACAATCATCGGGGCTGTCATAATTAACTCTAAAAGAGCAAACTCAGTATCGTGTTGCCATTGGTAATCATGTAAAAAGCTGCGCCCTTTTAAGTCAGCGTCGCGGGTCCAGTTACGCGGTGCCACAATAAATGCAGCATTATTTGCAAGCCCCCATTCAGGGCGCACTTGTGACCAATCATTAGCACGTTTTTGATAGGCTTGATTAATTTGATTGTGTGACGCATTCGCTAAACTTGGATCGATGTGCTGCAAACGCTCTTGTTGAGCTTGTTTAGTGGCTGTTTGCAGCCATCGCGCCATAGTCGGGTTGAGTGATGAATCAAAAAGAGTTATTTCATCTGTGGTTGTATTATGTAAAGCGGCGACAAATTGGCAATCATTTGGCAATGCCATGTCGCGGCTTTGTAGTTGCTTGCGTACTTCAGGGTCGTTAAGTAAGGATGCTAAAACACGCACATTTACTTCCCCTGTTTGACCGCCGCATGCACCACAATCAAGGCCAGCTGCATGCAAATTGTTAGTACTGTGGCTGCCATGCCCTACTAGTAGTATTTTTTGTGCATAGTCAGTAAGTCCCATTGCATTAAGAACAGTGTAAGCGAGTTCGGTTTTGTCTTCAGTACTTAGCTGGATACTGTCTTTACTCAGTTGCCATTGAATGTCATTTGAATGATGGTTCGACGTATTATTTGCTAAAAAGGTATTTTTTAACAGCTTGAGTGCATAGAGCCAGCCAGTTGATTCAACCATTGAAAATGCTGAAGGGGCTGCTTTAGACCAATTTTGCCATGCGGCAGTTAAGCTGCGTGTGGTTTTTTTACGGCTGCTTTGTTGCTCGTTAACTTGAATTATTGGCTTTAATAAGCCGGGTAATTGCGGGCGCTTTAGCGCGCTTTCACTAGCTTGATACTCTATAGGTAAGCCAAAAAAGCCAGCAAAACCGTAGGTTTCTATTGTTTGACTTTGCGACTCAAGCGCACGGCGCATGACTTCAGAGCGTACATCGATACAAAATACCGCTTGCAGTTGCGCTTTGGCCGCAGCGACTTTGCTTGCATTGATTAGGGTTTCATTCAGCGATTGTTGATAACTTAACTCATGAGCTTTAGCCCATACCCATCCTGGCTGTTGTGCTATTTTATGGTTGTTTAAACGCTCAAATAGCTCGGCTTTTTCGTGTTGCCATTGCGAACGCAGTAATTGAAAATTATTGGGGTCATGTTGCTCAACGTATTGCCATATAACCATGTCCCATGCCATGCGAATTGCCAGCAACTGGTGCATTTCTTCATGGGGCTGTTGATACAAATCCCCTTGCCAACGTAGATAAGCAAGCCAGGATGCCCAGCCATTTATATCGAGTAGTAATGAGTGAGCATAATACTCTAAGGTGTCTTCGCTTATTGCTAAACAATCAATCGCCATGGCTATTAACTCATCTGCTGTATCTGGCAGCTGAGCAAAATACCGGTTGAGGTGTTTTTCATCCATAATAATGCTCACACCTTTGTCTGCCTTTATAACTTTTAGCCAATGAGCATAAAGGTCGTCAATATCGAGTACCTCATTGCGGTGAAGCATGGGGCCAAGTTGCTGATAATGGGCTGCACAAAACTGACTAATTTGCTGAATGATTTCATCATGCCATGCCATTTTATGGGGATCTCGTTGGGTATCCAATAAATCAGCAATGTTATGCCAATGCTTTAAAGGCAACTCAATATTGAGTGAGTCTTTAAGCTGCTCAGTGGTTATATCTACGCCCAATATGAGGGCTGCATCCTGTAGATGTTTATCGGTAATAGTGCGCTGTTTATATTTTTCTTGGTAATACGTTTTAGGCATTTGCAATTTGGCATTGGTCAATGTGCCTATGCGCGCGGCAACCTGTTCAATCGGCAGCATGCGCATTTGCCAAAATGGATTAACGGCAATCATTTGGTCTAACGGCCAGCTAGGTGCAATATACCCACATACAGTGTTTAATATGTCTTTGTGTTTAGGGCTGAGCGTATTTTTTTCGCACTGTGCGATTGCTGCGTTCATGATTTTGACTCCAGTATCGTCACTATTTTAGTGTGATTTTTAGTATTTGTGTGCGCATTAACTGGCAAGCGAATAGGCCAAATTTTTAACGTTAGTCGGGTAAACCATTCGTCAAGATATAACCCAGCAAATAAAAGGGTTGAGAGGGCTTTAACTCTAGGGTGCTGGCTTTGATTTTTTAGTACATAGCTAAACCCTATTAGCGCAACAATGAGCAGGATAGCCCAGTTATCAGCTGGGCTGAAAGCGGCTTCTCGCCATGCGGTAGTGCCAATAGCTAGAGTAAAAAAGGCTTTTAAACTGATATAGCTTAGTGTTGCTAACGAAGCGATAATAATCATTGGGATGAAAATAGTTCCCTGCGATTTACCATGCTTAGTGGCGATGAGAATTGCCAAAGCACCTGCTAATAATAGCCAAATGCTTACAGCTCCATTGTAATCACTAAAATACCAAGCTAAACCAGTAATGACTGAGGATATACTAACTCCCAGTAGCCAATGTGAAGCGCTTGGCGTGTGTTCTGGTGCATGACGGCGGTTTATATCTTCGGTTATTGCATTGCCTGCGTTTAAAAAAGCATAGGCCTTGTACATTGAGTGAGTAACTAAATGAAGTAGCGCCAGTTCAAATAACCCAAGTGCACATTCCAGTAGCATTAAACCCATTTGTGCGCTGGTTGACCAAGCTAGTCTTACTTTAACACTAACTCGTGTTGTCATTACTAACGCACTGATAACTGTGGTTAAACCTGCAACAACTAATACCAACCACTGTGCAACTGTCGCTTGCATAAACAAAGGGGCAAATAAAATCAGTAAAAAACCGCCAAGGTTTATAACCCCAGCATGCAGTAATGCACTCACAGGAGTAGGCGCTTCTACTACTTGAATAAGCCAACCATGCAGAGGTAATTGCGCACATTTTATCAGCGCAGCTATGGCAATAAGCACGGCTGCAAGTTGTTCACTAGCACTAAGTGGGCCTACATTATTGCTATAGGCAAGGCTAATATCGCTAATTAACCACGAGTTATGAACTATATAAAGTAAAACAAAGGCCAGTAATAAACAGCTTTCGGCTAAGCGCGCAACGATGAATTTTTTGTGCGCAGCAAGTGCAGCTCGAGGCCTGTTTGGGTAAAACATAAGTAGTTGATGTAATGCCAAGCTAATACACAGCCAGCCAAGCCAAAAGAGCATTAAATGATTACTGATCACCACCAATGTTACAGCAGACAATGTAGTGAGTAACCAGCGCCAGAAATAGTTAATGCGAGGTTCACCAGCCATATAGTTTTGGCAGAATTTAACGAGGCTAATTCCAATAAACATAATCAGCGCTAGCATAATTAGCCGCGTGGGTGATAAAGATAGAAAAGGGAAGGGAGTGAATGAGAATACTGTGTGTGCTACAGCCACACTGACTAGTAAACACGCATTGGCAATGAGCAAATAATATAGGTGTTTCCCGTTACTTGATTGGGTTTTAACGCCCACATTATAAGCTGAAATTATTAGGCTAACGGGGATTGTTAGCACCAATAATGACATGATTAATTCATTCATTGTCGACTCCTTTTAATAATGGAGCCAGTATGGCAAAGTTGTAAACCAAAGAAAAATAGATATAATCTAAGTAATCGTTCTGTTTTAGTTAACCATTATGAATCGTCTTAATTATCATCATTTGTATTATTTTTGGCGTGTTGCGTTACAGGGCAACTTAACCCACGTTGCAAAAGAATTGCATGTATCTCAATCAGCCTTATCAAGCCAAATCAAGCAGCTCGAGCAAACTATGAACGTTAGTTTATTTGAGCGAAAAGGGCGCAGCCTTAGTTTAACTGATACCGGCAAACGCGTGTTAAAGTACGCAAACGATATTTTTAATACGGGGGAGGAGCTTTCTTCTTTTTTAACTAAAGGAATTATTGCGCAAAAACAGCATTTATCAATTGGTGTGCTCAACACTCTTTCGCGTAACTTTATTGAAGAATTTATAAACCCGCTTTTGAACGACCCTGAAATTAGTTTTTCACTCACTGCACGGCGTATGGATGGTTTATTAAATGGCCTAGCAGAGCATGAGTTAGATCTTGTGTTAACAAATAAACCTGTTGGAACAGAGCATTACGATCAACTGTGGCAAAGCCAACTCGTTTCACGTCAACCTTTAGCGATTGTCGGTCCCGCCAACAAAAAGGTAATGAGTGACTTTCCTGTGGGTTATGAAAATGCACAATGGGTATTACCTAGTAAAACATCGGCAATTAGAGATTCATTTAATGCGCTGTGTGCTCAGTGGCAGTACAAACCTGAGATCAAAGCTGAAGCAGATGATATGGCAATGTTACGATTATTGGTGCGTGATAGTGGCGCTTTTTCGGTACTTCCGCCAGTCGTAATTAAAGATGAGATAGAGCAAAATATCTTATCGCAGTATCAGCGCTTAACCGATGCTTATGAACTGTTTTATGCGATCACCGCTCAGCGGAAATTTGTTCCCGAGAGCTTAACGCGTTTATTAGCTAAAAGTGGCTAATTAACGAAGCGATTTGTCCATATAGTGTCATGCTTGATATGACAGAATTAAACAGCCATTTACTCTTGTGTTAGCGGCTGTTGTTCTGTTTGTACTTTTGCCAATGTTTGTTTATCAACCTTGATAGCAAATAGTGGCTCTGCATTTTTTAGCGTCGCTGATATTTCGGCTTTTAGTTGCAATTCGTGAGTTGTGTTCAGTGCTTTTAAAGTGTGCGCGGTTTGTTGCTTTATCTGTTTATCTAATGCGATGTCAGCAGGGCTAAGTAGTAATAAAGTCAGTAGTAATGTGTTCATTGTCATCTCCTTATTTAGTTGGGTATAAATTAACTAAAGTTGATGACAAAACGGTGTTTCTAATATGTCTACTTGGTTAAGCTTTCATGGTATTTCGATGAAGGGTGACAGTTCAGGCTTGGTATAGACAAATTAACGTTCCCTCTATTGCCCTAACATACGCATAATGCTGCGTTTCTCTTAAACTTGGAGGACAAAGTGGTTCGGCACCTGCAAGTACTGCTTTATCGTAACTTTCAATAAGGTTTGTGCAGCTAAATCTAAGTTCAAAGCCCAGCGCAGGTTGCTTTGGATGCGCGCGAATATACCCTTGTTTAAAATGCGCTTGCGCGTAGGGATGCGCTGCAAATGCTATTTTTATATTGCCCGTAGAGAGCTCACCATATTCAGCATTTTCACTTAATGAAAAAGTAACAAAGCCAAATGCTTGGTAATAAAAGTCTAAGGTTTCTTCAACGTCATCAACATAGATAACTTGGCTCATTAATTCCATATACAGCTCACTGGTGTTCATTTATCTTTTAAATAAAGCACAGTTTTAGCGTATTTGCGAAAAATAAAATACTAAACTATTAATTTTAATCATAAAAAAACCTTGCGAGTTTACCTAGCAAGGTTTTTAAATTGCGCATGAAAAGCGCTACTATTTGTTACGATTTTCTTTACTAAACGCGCGTATCTTACGTTTTTGCGAAAGCGTTACTTTGTTTGTACGCCCTGCAAATGGGTTGTCGCCTTCTCTAAATTCAATTTTGATTGGCGTGCCCATAATTTTTAACGCTTTACGGTAGTAGTTCATCAAGTAACGTTTATAGCTATCAGGTAAATCGTGAACTTGGTTACCGTGAATGACGATTCGTGGCGGGTTATAACCACCGGCATGGGCATACTTAAGCTTCACACGACGACCACGTACAAGTGGCGGCTGGTGGTCTGCTTGTGCCATATCCATAATTCGGCGTAGCATGGCAGTACTAATACGCTTAGTTGCTGACTCGTACGCTTCATCAATTGATTCAAATAAATGACCAACACCCGTACCGTGTAACGCTGAGATAAAGTGGATACGAGCAAAGTCAATAAAACCTAAACGACGATCAAGCTCTGATTTGATACGATCTTTTACGTAGGTGTCTAGGCCATCCCATTTGTTCACTGCAATAACTAATGAACGACCAGAGTTCAATGCAAAACCAAGTAAGCTCAAGTCTTGATCTGAAATACCTTCGCGTGCATCAACAACCACAAGTACGACGTTAGAATCTTCAATAGCTTGAAGCGTTTTGATCACAGAGAA
Source organism: Pseudoalteromonas atlantica (assembly GCF_043641955.1). Lineage (GTDB taxonomy): Bacteria > Pseudomonadota > Gammaproteobacteria > Enterobacterales > Alteromonadaceae > Pseudoalteromonas > Pseudoalteromonas atlantica_A. The sequence goes on along the minus strand of NZ_JBHZRV010000001.1, from coordinate 194,289 downwards.
CTTTTCAACGACATCGCTTACTTTTTTGCGCTTACGCACACCGGCGGTATCAATTAATATGTACTCTTTGTCGTTGCGTGTCATTGGGATATAAACCGAGTCACGAGTTGTGCCTGGCATATCGTAAACGATTACACGCTCTTCACCGAGTATACGGTTTGTGAGTGTTGACTTACCTACATTTGGACGACCAATGATTGCTAATTTGACCGGTTTATCAGCAAACGCTTGTTGCTCTGCTTCACCGTCTTCTTCAGAATATAAATCAATGAGTTCGTCATCGTTGTCTTCACCATCATCGTTTTCTGCACTGAGCTGAGCGATTACAGGCTGTAAAGTATGTTCTAGCAGTAGTGTAATACCACGGCCATGAGCTGCTGCAATATGGTGCACTTCACCTAAAGATAATTGGTAAAATTCTGCACAATTTGAATCAGCATCAATACCATCGGTTTTATTGGCAACAACAAAACTTTTCTTTTCTTGCTTGCGCAAGTGATTCGCAATGGCTTGATCGGCAACCGTCATACCCACACGGGCATCAACTAAGAACAATACGATATCCGCTTCTTCAATCGCTAGTAGCGACTGATCGGCCATTTCGATTTCAATACCTTCTTCAGAACCATCAATACCGCCCGTGTCTACCACGATAAATTCATAGCCATCATAGTTAGCTTGGCCATATTTTCTATCTCGTGTTAAGCCTGGAAAATCGGCAACGAGTGCATCACGAGTACGTGTTAAACGGTTAAATAATGTGGATTTGCCCACATTGGGTCGCCCAACTAGAGCGATCACGGGAAGCATAAACTACCTCTTTAAAAAACAACAAAAGGCTTCGCAGTGCGAAGCCTTATAAAAATACATGTAGATTAGTATGTTAGTTAGGTATGGTTACCGCACTAACTTCACCATCTCGGGTGTATAAAATCAGTTTGTCGTCTGCAACAATTGGCTCAATAAAAAAGCCTGAGCTGTCGAAGTCTTCGCGCGATACAAGCTCGCCTGATTCTTTATTTAGCCAGTGTAAGTTACCTTCTTGGTCACCTAATGCTAAATAATTTCCTGCTACCGCAGGCCCTGTTAAATACCAACCACGAAGAGCTGGTTGACTCCAGCGTTCAATGCCAGAGGTTTTATCTAATGCGTATACAACACCATCGCTATCAACAACGTAGATGGTCAAAGCGTCCATCGCTATTTCACGATAGCTGCTGTATTCACGTTTCCACACAACATTACCAGAGCGAATATCAACCGCTGCTAAGTTACCATTATAGGCGATAGCATAGGCATATGGGCCGCTAATAAGTGGGCGAGTGTCAACATCAACAAGACGTTCAAACTCAGATGCACCTTTAGCCGTTGCTATTTCAGCACTCCATGCAGAATAACCACTTTCAGAAATAAGTACGCTTAGCTTTCCAGTTTCAAGCCCAACCAGTACACCGCCATTAGCCACAGTCGGTGAGCTTTGACCGCGAAGTGTCAGTGGTGGTACTTCTTGCTCGTGACTCCAACGCTCTTCGCCAGTATCTGGATGAAGCGCAAGTAGTTTGCCCGAACCTAAATTAACAAAAATTAATCCATCACCGGCAGCAGGAGAAGCAAGTACTTCACCAGGTACATTTTTACGCCATACTACTTCACCAGTTTCACGATCAAGGGCAATTAAAAACCCATGCTCTGAGCCAACAAATAATTTACCGTAGGCTTGTAGTATACCACCAGATAACTTGGCACTGATATCACTTTCCCATGGCCAAAATGTAGAATTCTCACGTACGTCTGTTTCCCAGAGCGTATCGCCAGTTTCAACGGATAGTGCTTCTATATCACCATCACGACTGGCTACAAAAACGTGATCTTTATAAATAGCCGGTGTTAAGCGTGAAAAGTAATGTTCTACCCCATCACCAATGCTTTCTTGCCATACAACGTTAGTTTCAAATTGATTAACGATTTCAGGCAATACTAGTTCTTCTTCGTCATCACTTGATGAGCAACCAACAAGGGTCGCCATACATAAAGCAATACTTGCCGCTGTTAACTTTTTCATGGTAACCCCTTATGCCGCTGGGCTAGTTACTGCTAAGTCATCAAGTTTGATTTGCAATAATGGGTTGTTTTCAAGGCCACCTGCATCAGCTGCTGTTTGATAAGCAACGCGTGCTTGCTCAGCGTTACCTTGCGCTAAATAAATGTCGCCTTTAATTTCAGCAACAGCTGCTTTGTATGCGTCATTTTGTGTTTTGTCTAATGTAGCTAATGCATCATCGTATTGCTTTTGAGCAACTTGTACACGCGCTAAACGCGTAATTGCTGTTGCTTTTAAGTCAGCATTATCAACATTTGACATAATCCAAGTTAGTTTTTCACTTGCTACGTCAAGTTGACCTTTTTCTACAGCTTCTTTTGCTGCAACAAATGACGCAAGTACGCTGTAATTAGAGTCTTTATTTTCAGCAATAAATGTATCGGCTGCGCCTAATACTTCACCACTTTCAACTAATGTAGTGTAAGCATCAGATGCACTTTCTGCTGTTGTAATTTGGTGTTGGTTATATGCTTTCCAGCCGTATAAACCGCCTAAACCGATAACAATACCTAGCGCAAGTGATACGCCATTTTCGCGGAAAAATCGTTTAATTGCTTCTGCTTGTTGTTCTTCTGTTGAATAAATATCCATTATTACCTCTAATGTTTTAGCTTTGTACTAGCTCAGCTAAAAGCGTTTTAACTTGTTCTAATTCTAAGGTGACTTGTTCTTTACGTTCACGTAAATATTTAACAGTCACTACGCCTTGTTCTAATTCGTCTTCACCGATAATAAGTGCCACAACTGCATCACTTTTATCTGCGCGTTTAAGCTGCTTTTTTAAATTACCACCGCCAGCGTGAACCATGACTCTAAGTCCTGGTACATCAGCACGTAGTTGAGCTGCAATTAGCGGTGCTTGGATACTTGCCTTATCACCCATTGCTGCCAAATATACATCAGCGTTGCGGCGTATGCCACCTACACATTCTAATGCTTGTAACAGTAATACCAAACGCTCAAGGCCCATAGCAAAGCCAACGGCAGGTGATGCTTTACCACCTAGTTGCTCTACTAAGCCATCATAACGGCCGCCAGCACAAACAGTGCCTTGTGCGCCTAAGCTGTCAGTGACCCACTCAAATACAGTTCGGTTGTAGTAATCTAAACCACGAACGAGTCTTTCATTTACCGTGTATATGACGCCTGCAGCGTCTAAACGTTCACATAAACTTGCAAAATGTTCTTTTGATTCAGCATCTAAATGATCTGACAGTTTTGGTGCATCGACTAAGATGGCTTGAACATCAGGGTTTTTGCTGTCTAAAACTCGCAATGGGTTTGAGTGCATACGACGTTTAGAATCTTCATCTAATACGTCAACATGCTGTTCTAAATAGCTAATTAGCGCATCACGGTACTGTGCACGGGCTTCATTTGAACCCAGTGAGTTAAGTTCTAAGCGGACATGGTCACTGATACCAAATTGTTTCCATAGCTGCGCAGTAAGCAAGATAACTTCTGCGTCGATATCGGGTGTTGCAATACCGAATGTTTCTAGACCAAACTGGTGAAATTGACGATAACGGCCTTTTTGAGGACGTTCGTGTCTAAACATAGGGCCCATATACCATAAGCGCTGCTCTTGGTTATACAGTAATCCGTTTTGGTTACCAGCACGTACGCACACTGCAGTACCTTCTGGGCGAAGCGTTAAGCTATCGCCGTTGTTATCTGCAAAAGTGTACATTTCTTTTTCTACGATATCGGTTACTTCACCAATAGAGCGTTTGAAAAGATCGGTTGATTCTACAATTGGAAAACGAATTTCTTGATAACCGAACGATGCGACCGTCTCGCGTAAAATGTTTTCTACTTTCTGCCAAACTTGGGTGTCGCCCGGCAGACAATCGTTCATTCCACGTATTGCCTGAATTTGTTTTGCCACTGATAAATCCTAAAAACTGTATTTGTGCAGAGAACTGCCACAACAAAAATGCTAAAAATTGACCCGCCATTATAGCTGGCATGCGTGCGGCAAACCACCCAGTTTGCCGACTATATTAACTTTATTCGACGATTTTAACGTCGATTGGGGTCTCTTGCTCTTTCTGCGCGATAAAATCACGCACATAGCCTTCAAGTTGATCGACAATATTATTATTATCGATTCGCGCTTTTTGGCGCTCGCCATTGATATATAAACCAGAACGACGATTAGCGCCGGCTAAACCAATGTCGCTAACGAGAGCTTCACCTGGGCCGTTAACTACACAACCAATGACTGACACCGAAACGGGTTCTATAATATCTTCAAGACGTTCTTCAAGTTGGTTCATGGTGCTTACAACATCAAACTCTTGGCGCGAACAGCTTGGGCAGGCAATAAAGTTAATACCACGAGAGCGGATACGCAATGATTTTAAAATATCAAAGCCGACTTTAATTTCTTGTACAGGGTCTGCTGCTAGTGATACGCGTAGTGTGTCGCCAATGCCTTCTGCGAGTAACATACCCAAACCAACAGCCGATTTAACTGAACCTGAGCGCATGCCGCCAGCTTCAGTGATACCTAAATGTAATGGTTGGTCGATTTCTTTAGCAAGCAGGCGATATGCGCCAACGGCTAAAAATACATCGGACGCTTTTACAGAAATTTTGAATTGATCAAAGTCTAAACGTTGTAAAATTTCAACATGGCGCATGGCTGATTCAAGTAATGCTTCAGGCGTAGGTTCGCCGTATTTCTCTTGCAAATCACGCTCAAGAGAGCCGCCATTTACCCCAATACGAATCGGAATATTATGCTCACGTGCAGAATCAACCACAGCGCGAATACGCTCTTCGCTGCCTATATTACCCGGATTGATACGCAAACAATCAGCGCCATACTGCGCTACTTTTAAAGCGATGCGGTAATCAAAGTGAATATCGGTCACAAGTGGAATAGTCACCTGCTCTTTAATGCTTTTAAATGCTTCAGCGGCAGCCATGGTTGGCACGGATACACGAACAATATCGGCTCCCGCATCCTGAATCGCTTGAATTTGAGCTACGGTGGCATCAATATCCATGGTATCTGTGTTGGTCATTGACTGCACAGCAATAGGTGCGCCATCACCAATAGGGACATTTCCGACATTAATACGGGTTGATTTTCTGCGTTTGATTGGAGATTCTGAGAACATAGCGACTACTCTGCTAATGGTAAATTAAATTTGGCTAAACGATTCTTAGGAAAATTCGAAATATCGATGGCTTCACCATTGAGTGTAATTTCAACTACTTGGTGTTTTCCTAATACCACTGAAAAAGGAGGCGTGCCTGTTACGGTCATTTCATAGCCTGCTTTTTTTACGCCAAAAGCGACTTTTTCGCCTTCACCGTCGTGTATTTCTACCCAGCTATCTTCGTTAAACAACATTACAACCGTACTTAAGCCATTTTGTTCTTGTTGCGCAGGCTCAGTAACTGGCTCTTCAAGCACTTGTGTTGGCTGTTCAGGGGCTTTGTATTCAAGCTCAGGTTGAATTGATTCTGCTTCGTCAGTGTTAACTTGTTGAGGCTCTGGTTGCGTAATGTCGTTTACGCTCAAATCAATCAATGGCTTAGTTACGGTTTGTTGGTTTAATGGGGTTGAATTTTGCCACCACCACAACGCTGATGAGCCAATTGCTATCGCTAAAATAATATAACTAACAAGCATTAATCGACTGTCATGTGCTTCTTTTTCGGTGCGCTTTGAGAAGCTCTGCATATTCGATTTTTTTATGGTTTCCTGACTTTCAGGAAATAATGCCATTACGGCTACGCTGTCTAAATTAAACTCGCGGCAATAACATTTTGCATACCCTTTTACAAAAGTTGCAGGGCCGAGTAAATGGTGTTCGTCATTTTCTAAATGCTGTAATTGCAACACCGATAGTTTTAATTTTTCAGCCAATTGTTCAAGGCTTACACCTGCCGCTTCACGGCCTGTTTTTAATGTTTGGCCTAAGCTTGGTTGAGTTGATTCTGTATTTTCATCATTCATAATGCGTATGATTCGGGATCCACTAGTAAGAGTCTATGCCCAGGTTTGAGAGCAATATCTGGGCTTAATTTATTCCATCGCATTAACTGATCAATTAACAAGCGACGCTCTGTGGCAATACTATACAAAGTATCGCCTGCGTTTATTTTATAAAAAATATTGGGGTCATTAAGGTAAATTTTAGTTCCATTGACCAGTCGATCAGATTCTCTTAACCCATTCCATTGGAGTAATTTTTGTAGTCTAACATTGTATCGTACTGAAATGCTAAATAGGTTTTCACCAGCCTGTAAAATATGAAAAGGAATAGCTGGAGGTGATAACCGTGAGTTTAACAGCGGTGCTTCGTCAATCGGGTCAATAGTATTAAATTGCACTGTAGCTTGGCGGTTATTTCGTGATGCAAACACAGCTGCATTTTTTACTGGTTGATAAAACTCAACTTGCTCACCTACTGATTGAGCATCATTTTGCCTCGGTTGCGTTGCCTTGACATCCGTTTGTGCACTTAGCATTTGTTCGGTTTTTGGTGCACCAAATGACACAATTTTAACCCCATCCTTTGGCTCGTTTGTGCTCCGCGTTGACTCAGGTACATTTGGTTTTGTAGGTGTTGCAGCAGACACTCCTAATGTTTCGACCTTTGAAGTAAAAAAGCCATCAGTGCTTGGAGTTGGCGCTGGATTTTCATTATTTAAATCAGCCACCGATAGCGCAGAAAAAACAGCTTGTGCATTGGAGTTTGTTTTTGCAAGTACAGGCTCGCTAGCTTGAGTAGTCAACGTGGCTGTGGTTGCTACAGTGGTTAATGCACCCATTACCGCTTTAGTATCAATTGGCGTGTTATCGATATTAATATTTGCAGGGATCAGAATTGCTTCATTTGTTTGCTGTATTTGTGATTCTTCACTATTTGATTGTGTATTAGTAACTGAAGCGGTTTCTAATTCTGCTTTGCGAGTAGATGAGTCTTTTTGCGTTGTTTGTGTCGGCTCAGTTGCAAGCTCTACTTTTGCTGCTGCAAATTGAGGCGCCTTTTTCTTTTTTACAATACGCATTTTCGGGTTTGCGTTCACCATAACTGTTGAATTTTCAGACTTAAACTCATCAAGTTTTGCTTGGCGGTATTTAAATCGTAGAATTTCAAATTCACTTTGTTTTAAGCGTTGTTCGCGAATTAAAACGGCTTCATTTGACACAGGGTAGGTTTGTAATATGGTTGCAGCGGTGGCCTCTGCTTTTTCAATATGGCCCATTCGTTGATCAATTAAATAATTCAATAGTAATGAGCGCGGCGAGACTTGGCCTGATTTTTCAAACCTAGTGAGTAATTCTTGTGCTTTATGTAAATCACTTTTTGCGTAATACAGCGCAGACAAGCTAATAATTGAGGATGCGCGCATCGAGCTGTGCTTGATTGCAGAAAGAAAGTACTTTTCAGCTTGTTCAAAGTCATTGAATTCAATTGCACATAACGCTAGGTTTTCATAACTTTCTGCAACGCGGATATAACTTGGGATTTCAATGGCTTTTATAAATTGTTCAGTTGCGCGATCGTATTCATTTATACCACATAAAAACACCCCGTAGTTATTACGAGTATTTGGATCATTGGGATTAATTTTTAGCGCTTTTTGATAGGCGTCATCTGCTAAGCTGTCTTCACCGACCTGTTGATAATAATAAGCAAACGAGTAATGTACTTCGGGCAAGTTTGGCGCAAATGAGGCTGCGCGTTCTAAGTTATACTTGGCCTGAGAGCTGTTGCCAGTGTTGAGGTATTCTAATGCAAGTGCGATACGTGTGCGCGCAGCGCCAGTATTATTGATGGTGTTCTCGACAACGGGTTTATCATTGCCTTCGTAACTGTTTTCAGTCACACAGCCACTAAGCGCAATGACACTGGCCGCTAAAGCAAGTAAAGATCGCATTACCTTATCTCTTATTATTATCCATATCAGCCTATCTTACCGAAAAGCACTTGTGTTGCATCAACTTTTTCAAATTTTAATGCTTAAACACAAGTACTTTAGAGGTTAGTTCGCTTAAGCTTGCTGGATATTGACCGAAATTGCGTTCTCATCACGCATTTTCTTCTTTGCCATACGCTTAGTACGGTCAACCACATCACCCGCTAATTGACCACAAGCAGCATCGATATCGTCCCCTCGAGTACGGCGTACAATACACGTAATACCGCCAGCTTGTAACACCTTAGAAAAACGGTCTATTCGACTGTTGCTTGAACGGGTGTATTCATTGCCCGGGAAAGGGTTGAATGGAATTAAGTTTACTTTAGATGGTGTGCCCTTAAGCGTTTTAACTAGTGCGTGCGCTTGATCGGTGCTGTCGTTCACGCCATTGAGCATAACGTATTCAATAGTGACGTCTTTGTTGGCTTTAGAGCCATCAATGTAACGACGACATGCCGCTAAAAACTCTTCAATTGGGTACTTTTTATTAATTGGTACTAAAATGTCACGCAGTGCGTTATCTGGCGCATGCAATGAAATTGCTAAAGCAACGTCGATTTTTTCTTTTAATAAATCAAGTGCAGGTACTACGCCTGAAGTGCTTAACGTTACGCGGCGTTTAGATAAACCAAAACCCCAATCGTCCATCATCAGTTCCATCGCAGGCACTACATTTTTAACGTTAAGTAGTGGCTCACCCATGCCCATCATGACAACGTTAGTGATTGGGCGTTTTTCACTGTTGCCATCAAGGCCGATATCTTTGGCTACGCGCCATACTTGACCAATAATTTCAGATACTTTTAAATTACGGTTAAAGCCTTGTTGTGCTGTTGAGCAAAAAGTACATTCAAGAGCGCAGCCAACTTGTGATGATACACATAATGTTGCACGCTCTTTTTCTGGGATCCACACAGCTTCAACTTCTTGACCGCCTTCAAGTACTAAAGCGTACTTAATGGTTCCGTCGCTTGCTTGTTGGCGTACTGAAATTTCTGGTGCAACGATTTCACATTCGTTTTTTAGCTTTTCTTTTAGCTTTTTATTTACGTTGCTCATGTCGTCAAAGTTATCAACGCCAAAATGATAAATCCATTTCATCACCTGATCGCCACGAAATGGCTTTTCACCGAATGACACAAATAACTCGCGCATTGCATCTCGGTTTAAATCTAATAAGTTAATCTTTTTTTGCTCGGTCATGAAACAACCTCAATCAGTGACGGTGGTGATAAAATTTACGGGGATGAATTGTACACAATTCGACCAGTTTAGTCATTAGGTAAACATTGTTAATTGCTTAGCTAATCACTAAAAAAGGGCCCGAAAGCCCTTTTTATTTTGCTTAACGCGTTCGAATTAACGAGTACGTGGGCAAAGCTCTTCGTCAGCGAAGAAGTACGCGATTTCGCGAGCAGCAGATTCAACAGCGTCAGAACCGTGAACAGCGTTTTCGTCGATGCTATCAGCGTAGTCTGCACGTAAAGTACCAGCTAGTGCTTCAGCAGGGTTAGTAGCACCCATGATTTCGCGGTTTTTAAGAACAGCGTTTTCGCCTTCAAGAACTGTAACCATTACTGGGCCAGATGTCATGAAAGAAACTAAAGCACCAAAGAAAGGACGCTCGCTGTGCTCAGCATAGAAACCTTCAGCTTTCTCTTGTGAAAGGTGAACCATTTTAGCTGCAACGATTTTAAGGCCAGCAGTTTCGAAACGGTTGTAGATAGCGCCAATGTGGTTTTTAGCTACTGCATCAGGTTTTACGATTGAGAAAGTACGCTCTAAAGCCATCTTTATGCTCCAATAATTTTTAAGTAAAAGTGTGAATATTAACGGGCGCGAATTATACGCGCTTTATGGAAAAATTCCTAATTTTATTAAATAGTGTGTGTGTGGCAATTTAATGAACAAATAAAATAAGGCAAAAATTCTTTCAATAATGAGTACTTAAAAACGATGGTTGTTATTTTTGACGAACTTAACTAATGTTGTTATTCAACATTTTAAGGGATTTAAAAAGTATGGAAAAGTTTTTGTTTATCTGTTTGTTAGGCGTTTTTATCAGCGCGTGCGGTTCAGACAAAGAAGGGGAGCTACCGTGTCCGCCAGCAGCAATCGGTGTGGATGTTAACACAATAGATTTATCGGTAGACGGCGACGTGTCTCAAGAAAACACAGCCGTTGCATTTGATGATCTTGTGTTTAATTTTGAATCAAATGGCGACCCTGTTTATGCGCAGGGTAATGAATTTGAGCCAAATAAAAAATACAGTACAGGCTGTGTTGTACTGCCGGTTATTTTAGGCTCAATCAATACACTCTCTGAGTTTAATATTTATTCTACGGCTGATTATAATGCAGAGTTAACCGCCGGGATGAGCTTAAACGAGGTGTTTTCAGCCCAAAGTATTGATACCGGCGACTTTGACTATGGTGAATCACTGACACTTAAACAGCTACAAGGTGAATTACCAATCAGTGCGCCGCGTTATTTTTCTTTAGTATTAAACCAGCCGCCAGAATTTGAGAGTAGTCATATATTTTATATTGAGTTTATGGTGGATGATAAACAAATTATCATTGAGTCAACTGAGCTATTAATTTCAGGCAATGAATAGCTCAGTTGAGGTTTTGTGATCAAGATCAACATTCCTTCTCACTAGCTATTTATACTATTGCGCTCTATTAAATTATTCATGCAACCGGCTTGACCCCGGTTCGATGTATGGAGCGCACATGTCGTCAATATCCTCTTCAAATACGTTTGTACCAGAATTACTTTCACCAGCTGGTAGTCTAAAAAATATGCGCTACGCATTTGCCTATGGCGCAGATGCTGTTTATGCAGGCCAACCACGTTATAGCCTAAGAGTGCGCAACAATGAGTTTGATCTTGATACCCTTAAAGTTGGGATTGATGAAGCCCATGGATTAAATAAAAAGTTTTATGTGGTATCAAATATTGCACCGCATAACGCCAAAGTTAAATCGTATTTACGTGATATTGAACCTGTTATTGCGATGGGGCCAGATGCCTTGATCATGTCTGATCCAGGATTAATAATGTTGGTACGTGAAAAATGGCCTGACATGCCCATTCATTTATCAGTGCAAGCCAATGCGGTAAACTATGCAAGCGTGAAGTTTTGGGCTAAACAAGGTATTGAGCGGGTTATTTTATCGCGCGAGTTATCACTTGAAGAAATAAGCGAAATTCGCACGCTGTGCCCTGAAACCGAGCTTGAGGTATTTGTGCATGGTGCATTATGTATGGCGTATTCTGGGCGTTGCTTGCTCTCAGGTTACATTAATAAACGCGATCCTAACCAAGGTACTTGCACCAATGCATGCCGTTGGGAATACGACGTTAAACCCGGTACTGAAAACGAAACCGGTGAAATGGTGCACAAAATAGATCCCAAAACGGTAATACCAACACTGGGTGAAGGCGCACCAAGCAATGATGTATTTATGCTTGAAGAACAAGGCCGCCCAGGTGAATACATGCCCGCGTTTGAGGATGAGCACGGCACTTACATCATGAATTCCAAAGACCTGCGCGCCGTGCAATACGTTGAACAATTAACAAAAATGGGCGTACACAGTTTAAAAATAGAAGGGCGTACTAAGTCATTTTATTACGTAGCTCGCACTGCACAGGTTTATCGTAAAGCAATTGACGATGCGGTTGCAGGTAAGCCGTTTGACGCAGACTTATTTAAAACACTTGAAAGCCTCGCGCACCGTGGTTACACGGAAGGCTTTTTAAAGCGCCACGCCCATCAAGATTATCAAAACTACGAATACGGTCATTCAGTTTCTGATAAACAACAGTTTGTTGGAGAAGTGCTTGGCCGAGATGAAGATGGGTTAGTGCAGATTGACGTAAAAAATAAGTTTTGTGTGGGGCATTCACTGGAATTAATGACCCCATTAGGTAATTTTAACTTCACGCTACAAGCCATGAAGAACAATAAAGGCGAGGAAATTACTGATGCAAAAGGGTCAGGCCACGTTGTAAAAATACCACTGCCAGAAAGTATTGATTTAGAACACGCCATTTTAATGCGCAATCTAGATGAAAACCAAGATACCCGCAATCCGTTTAAAAAAGCCGTGGTTGGTGTTTAGGTTATAGCATCGCTGTTAAAAATTAAAACCTCGGCGCTAGTAAAGTAAACGCCGAGGTTTTATAGATAGCTTAATACTATTAGCGACCAGTTAAATGCTTATTTATGGCGTACGTATTATCAAGCTGTTGCTCTATTAAACTAATCGTTTGCTTATTCACGTTTAGCGCTTTAGCAGTGTCTTTAAAGTTGAAAATAATCTCTGCTATCTCAGATATGATAACTTGTACCTGCTTCCAATTTGCATAACCGGCGGCAGAGGCAAGCGTTTGAATCGCTTTTAGTGGCGGTTTTTTTCCAAATCCAGCAAACGAAGTAGCATGCTCATTAAAAGGGTGAGGACTAAAAGTGACATCATAAAAAGGCGCTAAATCCCACTCACCAGAATCTTCTTGTAAAAAAGCCCAGTTTTTACTGTGGTCGTCTTGGTTACAGCTAAATAAATTAAACATAGCCCGACGAAATTGTAATTGCCCTGCAGCAGGTGATTTACATAAAACACGGCTCGCTTTAATTAAATCCTCATAATCTAATGTAGGTGTGCGAAAATCAGCATCTAGCAAGCCACATGCACTATGCATATGTTTGCAGCCCATTTTATCACCCTTAAACCTGTCGAATCGTTTTAGGGCGAGCCATTGCGTTGCACCGGTCCCTTCTGGGGCGGGTACCAGTAATCTCTGAGGAGGGTTTAATCCTGCTTGTTCAGCTAAATCCAAATACACAGCTTCACATAACCCTTCCTCATGTCCTAAAGCAAGGTTTTTGGATGTGAATTTTATTAACCAAGCATCATCACCTGTTTTAGGCTTTGTTCTACATTCTTGTATATTATTGTCAGGAAAATAAATTTGGGCTTTAGGGCGTGCACCGCCGGAGCTACCAGCAGCCACTAACGCAGAAAGTACTTCTTCTGTTTGTCCGTCAAATATTGCTTGGGCTTGTTGACCTAATGTAGCAAGATCAGCTTCATCGTCATTTGTGCCATCATAATGAGTTTCAGGTGTAAACGATAATGCGCCCATAGCCGAATGGCCAACAAAAGATAAGCGGTCCATTGCGGTAACAAAGTTTGGCATTATATTATTTTGTCTGAATACACGGTCCTGTAGTAGTAACCCCCACCCATCAGGTAAACAATCAGAAAAGACCCCATGCAATCCATTATGTGGGCTTTTGGGTGCTAACTGAACATCTCTATTGAAGGCGAGTGAGAATGGCGATAGATTACCATATGTGTCTAAATAGCCTTGATCGAACTGAAAGTAAACACCTTGTCTATTTTGAGCAAGTACACCAACCATTAACTCTGTTGAGTCTGACAGTGTACGTTTTACTTCTAGCTTTTCTATGGGTTTAAAGGCCATTGTTTAATACCTGAGCAATAGACGTTGGCGCATTTTTACCTTGAGTTGGCGCTTTTGTTAATTCATATAAACGAGTTAAGTCGTCGAGTGTTTGCCATAAAAGTAATAGCTGCCTGAATGAAATAAGTCCTGTCACTTCAAACTTTTTTATTGTAGAAGCAGGTACTGTGCTTTTTTTCGCTAGCGCTTCACGTGACATTTTTTCTTTTTTGCGACGTTCTTTTAGATGCTCAGCAAAAGCTAGCTGCACATCACCTTCGCTTAACAATAAATAATTGATAATAAACTCACTCGAATTAATTTGGACATTACTGTAGCTAAAAATCTATATTTTGTAGGTTAATAGACATTATAGTATCTATTGTTTGGTTGTAAAGATAATGGTGGCGCCAATTGCCTGTCATTATTTTTATTGTTTGAGATCAATGAAGCGATAGAGAATAAAGTGCATAATTCACGGCTGTAATTTTATGCTAGCAATATGCAATGAGGTTAGATAGTGGCTTTACTCATAAACAGTAAATGCATTAACTGTGATATGTAAGGCGGGATTCTATTATTTTACAATAATCAACAATTTACCTTGAGTGTGTGACTAGTTGTGTGACTGCTCATTTATAGCAGGTAACTTAAAGTAACACAGTTTGGCTAAAAGAGTCACACAGTTTTCAAACTCAAACATGGGTTATATCCGCTAAGGTAGAACCCATGTTATTGAGCTTCGATTTTTCCCCACAGCATAGTCGTAGTTGAAAAATAGGTTTCACTGTTATTTTTATTATTTCAAAGATTGTGTATAAATAATCAACTAACCGCCAAAACGCCAAAACGCCAAAACGCCAAAACGCCAAAGCAACTGCGACGACACCAAAGCAACTGCGACGACACCAAAGCAACTGCGACGACACCAAAGCAACTGCGACAACACCAAAGTAACTGCGACAACACCAAAGTAACTGCGACAACACCAAAGTAACTGCGACAACACCAAAGTAACTACGACGACACCAAAGCAACTGCGACGACACCAAAGCAACTGCGACAACACCAAAGTAACTGCGACGACACCAAAGTAACTACGACGACACCAAAGCAACTGAGACAACACCAAAGCAACTGCGACAACACCAAAGCAACTGCGACGACACCAAAGCAACTGAGACAACACCAAAGTAACTGCGACGACACCAAAGTAACTACGACGACACCAAAGCAACTGAGACAACACTAAAGCAACTGCGACGACACCAAACGCCAAAGTAACTACAACGACACCAAAAGCCTAAGCAACTAAGACGACACCAAGATATGAGTTTGTTTATCAAGCATGGTAGATAATATTTCGATATCCCCCCACCTCAAGGTCGTAGTTGAAAGCAGGAATATTGCTCATTCACAATAATGTAAATAAGCACTATTACGGCAGAAATTTAGTCATAATATTGCTTATTTACACTATTACGAACAATGCGAAATATTAATTCAAGAATAGGTGAAAGCATTTTGGACGCTCTCAAGCCTGGTTAAAAAATAGGTATTCAAAAGCGATAGTTTTCGGTATTTCCACAGTTTTTTGTTGAAGTTAAAAATACTTATTTAATAATTGCTTATGTTAATAAAATACCATGTACTAAAACTTAAATACGCTTGATAAAACTGTGGCCAAAATCAGTAGACCACTACAGAGCGAGAAGCAGACGGTCGGGTAAACTCGTTTTTGGACAAAATGAGCTATGGTTGGATTTCGCTTTGAATCGTAAAACACATTGATTGTGTGGATACAGCGGATTTACGATCCTTAAATTATGCTACTGGAAAGAATCCATACCGACCAATTTCCTTGTTCTTAGAAAAGTGGTAGTAAGTCATCTTTCGTTTCAAATCTTCATCTGGCTCTTGGTTCTCAAACACGATTATTTGCTTATCTTTAAACGAATCACAAAGATCAATGTAGAAAGCAAAAATCATATCTTTTTGTAGTTGAACCTCATCATCATTCTCATCATTGTCACCCGCTCGATAAGTGGTCAAAGGAGAATCCAGAATTACAAAATTTGGATGGCGTTCAAACTTAGACAAGTATTCCATTAAGCCTAGTGAAAAAGCTGCATACGAAATTGCTCGGTATCCTTTACCAAAATGGGACCTTGGCTTGCCACTAATTACCAAATCCCTAGTTTTCATATCAAAAGTAACGTTTTCATGTCCGGGAAATGACCAACGCTGTAAGATTGCACTAATGTTCTTACACAAGGCTGTTAACTCGGCACTAAAATCAGGAAGTACGTATTTTGCAGTTCTGTTTTCAAGCTGGACACGCAATTCACCTATTTCTTTCAATAAGCTTTCACGAGAATCCACTATGGCTCTTTGTTTCAAAAATTCATTCTTTTTACTATTTAGTAGCCGAATAGCTACGTTATAATCCTTAAATTTCGAAGATATATTCCCTTCGATAATTTCCGATAGCTCTTTAACTGCTGCTTCTTTTTGATCTATCTCTTTTGCAAGCATTTGATACTCATGCTTTAAATCCTCGATTGAATCAGTTAACCCTTTAACTTGAAATTTATTTTTATTAATTTCCGCCTTGGTGCTTTGCACTAATTGCTTTAGCTCTTTTACATCTTTTTCTTGTTCAAACTCTTGTCCGCAAGTAGGGCAATTGGCCATCTCGTATAGCTCAACAAAAGAAGCTGCTTCACTTCCTGCCTCTAACCTTTCCAAGTCAGAGTTATATTTCTCAATTAAAAGGCTAAACCTCCCCTGTAGTAGAAGGTTTTCTTTTTCTGCTTCACGTAATTTACTAAGCTCACCCCTGAACTTGTTTCTATTAGAATCAAGTTCACTATTGGCTGCAACCAGAGCGGTTAGTTCGTCTTGAGCCTTAGATAACGATTCCTCTAACTCATTCAGTTCTGAGTCTAACTTTTCTGTTATGGACTTTACTTCTTCATGGTTAGTAAATTTCTTGGCAACATATTCCTCCAAAGCTTTGACACGCGATTCTACAACTCCTTCTGTATCTTTTTGTTGTTTCAACTCTTTAACTTCTGAATCATCTACACCAGTGAGTAAAGTTTTAAGTAGTGATGTTTCTTGAGTATACTCTCGCTGGCCTTCACCCAAAGGTGAAGATTCGGTAATTATCCGTCCTTCATCGACCAAAAATAATTTACTCAGTACGCGCAATGTCAAAGAAGAGGTTTTTAAACTCTGTACACCTTTTACTAATACTTTGTCGTTTAAGCCCAATTTTCCGAGTATATGTGCCGATAGATTATTTTTTCCTTTGTGGCTTGGGTTTAAAACAATTGTTTCTGACTCTGTACTATCTGGCTCAACTTCAATTAGAGTAACTTTAGGCTTAGCAGTCGATACCTCCCTTCGAAGAATAAAGCTTTCATTTTCGTTAACTTGAATTTCTGCTTCAATGGTATTGTAGCCTTTAGCTTCGTCAATATTTTTAGGAGGCTCTTCACCACCAAAAATATACTGAAAACACTTGATGACATATGACTTACCAGTATCAGATGCACCAGCAACAACATTGAGTCCTTTATCAAAGCAAAGTTCAGCCTTAGGTTTGCCTTTTCCTGTTACGGATATTCTTTTAATAATCATGCCGAACTCGATACTCCTTTTCTTAACTCCATTATTGGTATCTGGATAATCCAATTGTAATGCTCAGACAACCAACTTAATCGTTCCCAAATTTTGATGAAATAACTTGAATTTAAGCAGCTAACAAAGCTACTTGTATTTTCATTCGCACAAAAAGATTTTCCATTTTCATCATAGTGAACATCAATTAGCCCTTTTTTAATAAAAAACAAAAGCGACTTAGGTAGCAACTCTCTCCGTTGTGCAATTTCTGCCAAATGATTTGGGACAGCAGGATGAAGGTTTGATGGCCCATTAAATTCGCTTGAATACAGTAGCGCGTAATCTAATAAGACCAATTCATCTATGTCGAATTTCTTCCCTTCCATACTCGAAAGTATCAGTGCGGCTCTAGTTGCCAATTCAACATCACTATTAAATATCTGAGGGACTTTAAGTTTTACTTGTTCCATTTTAAAGATCCTTTATTCACCAATTGGTGGCAAGCGCCTTTCTTGTCACGAATACTCATGTATAGATTTAATGGATGCGATGAAAATGAAACTTGTGTTACGTGATTCGAGATAGCCAAATATTTATCCCAGCCATTGTTGTGAACCATCAGGACGAGGCTAGAAATTGCTTCATAACAGTCTTCAAGCAAATTTTCGTATGTATCAGGAGGCATTGAGTCTCTGGAAAATTTTTCTAAGCTTTCTGCTGAATAGAAGTTTTTACGCGCACTTTTTAGTTCCATCAAAAACTCAGGAAAGGCTTCTAAATTATCAACAGAACTCACCTGAGATTCTATAGACTCAATTGCCTTTAATAACTCCTCAATATATTTCAATTCATTACTTTGAATATCATTTGGAGGTGTTGCAGGGGCTGGTCGATCAAACTCTAATGCTCCAAATCTTCTTATGTAATAAGGAGTATGATTTTTATGTAATTCGATAAGCCTCAACTGTGGGATTTGATCAAATATTGTAAAATCAACATCATGCTCAACAAATTTAAGAAAATCACCTTCTAGGCTTACACTCTTTGTCGTAGTGATTTTGTCTTTACACTTTTTATCCCAACCAGAAATGAGTTCTGCTTTCAGCTTTTTAGAATCTTTAAGGGCATTAAGGCTAATGCCATTTAAGCCACTTTTAGCAACAAAGTAATATTTTGCAGGCATAGAAAAATGCCCTTGATGTGAGTGGTGACAAAGCTTACCTATTTCTAAAAGAATATCTGTCAAATTCAATGATGAGCTGTAATATTTACACTGAAAATTTTCCCAACTTCCATCTGGAGTGTAAGCAATAACATCACGCCCCATATCACCAGCTCCTCCAACCCGATTGACTCGCAAATACTGTGTTTTCCAATAAGTTGCTAGTTCGCAAGTAAAATCTTCCCAATCGTCTTCGTCCATATGCAGTAATCGCTTTAATGGCGATATAACTTCACCAGTTAAAGCGGATACTGCCGACAATGGAGCATTTGCAATTTTTGGGGAGGGGATCTCGTTTTCTAGTTCCATCTATGTATAAATCATCCAAATTTATTTCTCTGCTTATTATCTTCCTATATTTTACTTAAAAAATATACCGTTATAGCAAGCAGAACGACTAAAGCTCATATTGCCGTATTTCGTAGCGAATGGGGGTCAAATCTTGACTTCACATATTAAGAATCTTCAATGTCTGCTCATGGCACAGAACTGTACTTCGGCAAAAAGCGGAATTTAGATGTAAAATTTCTCCCTTATTTTATTTAAGATAAAAACTCTGTTGCTTTTATCAGTGCATATTGAAGTCCCAAGAATGAGCCAAAAAATGCAAACATAACAATGACGAGGAAACCTCCACCTTTTGTTGATTCGAATACATCCTCGCGTCTTCCATCATAGTTATCAAACTTTGTTTCTAACCTCACTCCAGCTTTAAACGAATCACTCAATCCGTTTCTGTCAGGGTAGAAAAATGGGTGGATTTTACGTCCTATAAATATTGCGAAGGCTAATGATAATATTAAGGTGATTATTGTTGATACTTCAAATTCCATTTTTCTACTCTGCGGGTTGCTTGTCAACTAGCCAATAATTTTTAAATTATTGTTTACAAAATACTTTTTAAAAATATATTAAATTCTAATAAGAAAAATAGCACATACTGTATTGTTTGTTAAGCCGAAGAAGCCACCCACAAAGTTTCAGGTTAACGCCTTGAAGGGCTGCTTCTGGCACTTAGTTGAACTTCGGCAAAGAGCGAAAAGCAGACATTGACCGTTAATCGTTTCAACGACGGCAATTAGCCATACGTTGCATGTTTGCTCCCTTACTGGTTTTACGATATCCAAAACCGACATAACGACCATTAAGCAAATACCAAAGTAAAATAGGTATGTGCTCCAATCATATAGCCAAAGAGGATAAAGCGTTAATAGCACTGCTACAGGCCCTAGAATGCTGAAGACAGCTCTGGTATGGTTTTTATTTTTGTGCCAGTTGTATAAGTTTACCAATAGTTCCAAAGATGCAAAAATAGGTAAAAGCGTATTTACAGCTATTCCTTCGAAGTGAGAGAAGAAGCCTAGTCCTAATGCCGATGCAAGTGACCTTAATGCAGGGAGGCAGGCCGTGCCGCTAGCCAAACGCCACTAGAGCCTACTCTGTCTAATATTTTATTTATCATTTGAAAGTCTATTGGTTGATATTACCATCATTCTAAACTCCGTATACAAGTACGGAGTCAATCATTTTAATGAGTCAATTATGGGGCAATGTGTTGGATCTTCGTTTTGCATACAGGTATTTGTCATACCCACAATTACTTTCTCTAAACGTTGAAGGTCATTAATTTTGTCTCGAATGATTGCTAACTTTTGTCGGTTTAATAGCTCAACTTGAGCGCAGTTGCTGTCCATAGACATTAGCGATTTTATTTCTCTTAACGTAAAGCCGAGCGCTTTGGCTTTTGTGATAAACCTAAGTTGTCCTGCTATTGATTCGTCATATTGTCTATAACCAGATATTGGTTTTTCAGGTTGTGTAATCAGTCCTTCTCGTTCATAAAAACGAATGGTTTCTACATTTAAATTTAATGATTGTGCTAATTTGCCAATGGTTTTCATTATTGCCTTTGTGAATACTACTAATCTAAAGTTATATTTAGTTCAACTATCTAATGACTTGATAATGCCACAGACTTCAATTGTACCGTCAGACCCGCAAGAGCTTGCCATTAGTTTTAACTCTTTTTTGAGTGCATTCAATTCCTTCATTCGTTGATTAACTAAAGTTAGTTGCCGATCAATTAATGCATTTACACTAGAGCAACTCTCCTCTGGCTTGTTTTTTAATTCAATGAGTCGCTTAATATCATTAAGCGGAATATCTAAACTTCGACAATGCTTTACGAACTCTAGCTCTTTAAATGCCTTATTAGAATACAACCTGAAATTCCCTTCAGTGCGATCAGGATCTGACAGCAAGCCCTCCTTTTCATAATATCGGATGGTTTGTACTGAATACCCCGATGTTTTCGATAACTCACCAATTTTCATAAAATTTCCAAATAAACTTGACCCTATAGTCACTATAGGATTTATAGTTAGAGCATACAAGTTAATCGGAGATGAAAATGAGCGATTGTGGGTGTGAAGTTGAGCTAAAAGATAACCAGCAAAAAACGGTGCTTTATTGGCTTCTGGCTATCAATGCCTCGATGTTTGTTTTTGAAATTGGCTTTGGTTGGTTATCAGAATCAACGGCTTTAATTGCAGATTCGTTAGACATGCTAGCGGATGCAATCGTCTATGCAATTGCACTATACGCGGTGGGAAAGTCAATCCAACATAAGGCTAATGCTGCTTTAGTGAGTGGCTATTTCCAACTGGGGTTAGGCGTGCTAATTCTAATGGATATTGCTAGAAGGCTGTATGGTGAAAGTGAGCCTCACTCTTGGTTTATGATTGGCGTAGGCATGGTTGCTTTAGTTGCAAATGTGATTTGTCTCATCCTTATTCGAAAGCACAACAACGATGAAGTACATATGAGAGCTAGCTGGATATTTTCAGCGAATGATGTAATTGCAAATCTTGGTGTCGTTATCGCAGGCATACTCGTTATGGTGCTGAAACAGCGTTGGCCTGATATCGTCATTGGTAGCATCATTTCAATGTTAATTCTTCGAGGCGCTTACCGAATACTAAGCGATGCTAAACAAGAATTAGCTGTTGCTGAGAAAACACGTTAAACACCAAATGAAGATAAACAATCAACCTTTGGTTGTTCAAAGTAAGGAAACATCAATGAATAGCAAATATCTAGAAAAAACCAAGATAGTAAATTTTGAACACTCTACAATTCAATCATTAATTTCTGAGCGTAATTGGCAAGAACTCGATGACTTCAACAAAATTGGTGCAGCCTACCAATTTGTTAAAGATGAAATATTATTTGGTTACAATGAGAGTGATGATATTTCAGCAAGCAGTGTTTTAGCCGATGGTTACGGACAATGCAATACCAAGGGTAACTTGCTGATGGCTTTGTTACGAGGATTAGGTATTCAATGTCGTTTTCACGGCTTTACTATTGAGCAGCGATTACAAAAAGGAGCTATTCCAACTTATGTATTTTGGTTAGCACCTAAATATATCATTCATAGTTGGATTGAAGTTTATTTCAAGGATCGTTGGATAAACTTAGAAGGCTTTATATTAGATGAACAATATTTAAGTTCACTACAGCACAAATTTAGTCAAATAAAAAACGAATTTTGTGGTTATGGTGTTGCAACAAAGTGTTTCTCTTCGCCAGATACAGATTGGCGTGGTCAAGATACCTATATACAAAAAGAAGGTATTCATGATAATTTTGGTGTTTATAATTCCCCTGATGAGTTTTATCTCGAAAAAGGAACTAACTTATCAGGAATCAAACGTTGGATGTATCAACGAGTGATCCGTCACTTTATCAATTTTAACGTAGTCAATGTAAGAAATTTAAAAGTTCTTGAGGTGGAAAATGCACAATCATAGCCATAGCCATTCGCATGGAAAAGACGACCGTATAGGTTGGACATTTTTCCTTAATGTTTCATTTACTATTATCGAATTTATTGGTGGTTGGCTAACCAACAGTACCGCTATTATGGCTGATGCTGTACATGACCTGGGTGACAGTTTATCTATAGGATTCGCTTGGATACTGAGTCGTTTCTCGGATAAAGAAGCATCCGATAGATTTAGCTATGGCTATCGTCGTCTTACCCTGTTTGGCGCATTAATTAACAGTATTGTATTAGTTATTGGTTCTGTCTGGGTGCTATTTGAAGCAATACCAAGATTATCTAATCCTGAAATGCCAATGGCTGAAGGAATGTTGGGTCTTGCATTACTTGGGGTTGCTGTTAATGGGTATGCAGTATTTAAACTAAAAGCGGGTAAAACGCTGAACGAAAAAGTACTTACGTGGCATTTGCTTGAAGACGTACTTGGCTGGGTTGCAGTCCTAATTGTTTCTATCGTGCTGCTTTTTGTAGATCTACCAATATTAGATCCTTTGCTTTCTATAGGCTTTACACTGTTTATATTGTTTAACGTTTTGAAAAACCTGAAAACAACATTGGCACTATTTCTTCAAGCTACACCTGATGAAGAAGTGCAGAATAATATTGAAAAAGCGATAAAGGCTATACCTGAAATTAATGGGATTCATCATATGCACTTTTGGTCATTAGACGGGGAAAGTCACGTATTAACTGCTCACCTAGAGTTAGCCCATAACTTTGAGGTTGATAAATTAATTAGGCTAAAACAACAAGTGGCTAAGGAACTTTCTTCTTATAATTTATCTCATACAACCATTGAGTTTGAGTTTCCTCAAGAAACTTGCCGTGACGAGCATGAAAAACATGCGCATGGCTAGTTTAGAAAACCTTTTTTTGATATTATAATTTTTCATATTTAAGTAGGTGTTTATTTTGAAATTCAATGTTGCGTTAAAAATACTATTAGTCGTTTCGATTGTTTTGCAATCGTTAACTGCTGTTGTATCCGCAACACCTGAGAATCACCAAATAGATATAGAGCACCTTCAAATTCAACATGATCATGCAGATGATCGAAATGTCTCAAATGATAATGTAGGTGATGAGCAGCATAATGAAAAAGATTGTCATCACTGCGGACATTGCAGTGGCAGCCACTTATCTTGGATTTTAGTCAGTAATTCAAATACCACGGGCAAACTAAACATTATCAATAAAACGCCTTATCAAATTGATCAAACAAGTACCTTTCTTGAAGCGATACTTCGTCCGCCCATTTCTTAATTAGATTAATTTTTAATGACCTATTTATCCTTTAATAATGGATAAAGGTTTCGTGTTTATTAATTTTAAAATTAAGAATTTTTATGTATATATATTTAAAAAATGCAGGTTTAGTCCTGTCTTTATGTATGGCTGTGAGTTTTTCAGTTGCCACTTATGCCAAACAGAAAAGTATTTCATGGCTAGATAGTCAAATAAATAAAGATCCCGAAGTTGTTGCGGCTAAAGAGTTACTTAATGCAAGTAATCATAGAGCCAAGAGCTTAACTAAAGCCGTATATAACCCAGAGCTTGAAGCAAGCTATGAAAAAGAGGGTGATTTTGATAATTATTCTATTGGTATCAGTCAAACGATTGATTTTTGGGATAAGCAATCAGCAAATAAAAGCATTGGTGAAATTGGTGTTTATGCAAACCAGCAACAATTGTTATCTCTACTCGATTCTAAAAAGGCTAACGCTTTAACTGCAATAGTTAATTGGCAAGCAGCAAAAAAGGTGGCTCAGTTACTTTCAGTAAGAGAAAATCAATTACAAACGCTCGTTGGAATTATTGAAGATAAGCGAAAAGCAGGACTTTTAGAGCCACTTGACGCTGAACTGGTTTATTTAAACTTGTCCCAAGTTTTCAGTGAAATATCTGAGTCGCAAATTGCTTTGAAAAATGCAGAGGTAAATGTTCAGGAGTTATTGCCTGATTGGACGCCTAATACTACCAATTTGTTTTCATTTACTTTTGGAGCAACAAACTATTCATTTAACTCTCAGTGGGTTGAGGAACATCCAAAAGTTAAACTCGCTAGAGCGCAATGGAAGATAAAACAATCTAAAGCTCAACTAACCACTATGGAATCTAAAGCCAATCCAACCATTGGAGTTAACGCAGGGAAAAGTGGAGATGAAGACTTGATTGGCGTGACTTTCTCAATGCCTTTAAATATCAGAAATAACTATTCAGATACTGTTAAAGCCGCTTATTCAGAAGCAATTGCAGCAGAGGCTAACTTTCGGTCGGTTTATCGAAAGCAGTCATTTGAAGCAAAAGCTAATTATGAATCGCTTATTGTCAGTAAAAAATATTATGAGCAATGGCAAAAACTGACAAAAGGCAGATTAGATAGCAGCGAAAACTTATTAAATAAGCGCTGGGAAGCTGGTGACATTAATACTTCTGACTACTTACTTGCATTAAATCAACGTGCGGAAGGGCTTCATGCAGGAATACGTTTGGAAAATCAATTCAAGCTTGCAGAAATATCCTTCATTTTAAGTATGGGTCAGTTATCCAAATTTGAGATTTGAGCGCTTTGTTTTTTCAGTAGCGAAAAACGAAATCTTAAATTTATTAAAAATATAGGTTACAAAAATGAATACAGTAATTAGTAAAAAATTTTTAGCCGTAGTAATTAGCTGCCTGTTAGTTGGGTTTACTACAAATCATGATGCTTTTGCACAGTCGTCAGATGGAACTGGTTCTGTCACAAACGTTTCGAAACAAGAAGAAAAAGAACATCAAGATGAGCATGAACACGAAAAGGGACATGAAGAAGATAAAGGTGACCATGACGAGCACGGCCATGAAGGTGGTAATAAAGAGGGAGAAGAAGGACATGAAGAAGGTATCACTATTGATCCAAAGAAGATGTCGCTTGCTAACATTAAAGTGGAAAGTGTTAAGCCTGAATATCAATTTAGCTCCGTATATGCACCTGGCGAAATAAAAGCTAATGGCTATAAAAGTTATGTGGTATCGCCACGTACAGAGTCAGTCATTATTAGTCGCCATGCAGCGCTTGGAGAGCATGTAGAAATAGGTCAGAAGTTAGTTACATTATTTAGTGAAGCAATGGCACAAGCACAGGCTGACTATTTAATCGCTTCAACCGAATGGCAACGTGTGAAAAAGCTGGGTAACAAGACGGTGAGTGAAAGTAGATTATTACAAGCAGAGACTACATACAATGCGAGTTACGGGAAGCTTATTGCTTTAGGGTTAACTGAAAAAGCAATAGATGGCATTTCTAACAAAGACATAAAAGCGTTTGGGCAATATACATTAATTGCTCAGCGTGAAGGGGTTGTACTTCAAGACGATTTTATCCAAGGGCAACGTGTTGATGCTGGTGATTCAGTAATGTTGTTAGCAGATGAAAAACAACTATGGGTTGAAGCAAAAGTTTCTCCAAATAAAAAGCTGAATTTATCAATTGATTCTCCTGCGGTACTTAAATTAGAAGGCCAGAGTTACAATGCCAAAGTTATCCAAGAAGCCCATACAATTGACCCTATTACTCGTACTCGAATTATTAGGTTAGGAGTAGATAATTCGGATGATAATCTTCATTCAGGCATGTTTGTAAAAGTTTACTTTCAGTTTGCCACAAAGCAGAAAGTGATGGCTGTGCCAGAAGAAGCATTGATCCGCAGCGCAGATGGTGATTGGACAGTATTTGTCGAAGACCACCCTGGAGAATTTAAAGCTGTAGAAATAGAACTAGGCCGAGCCTTAGGTGGTTTTAGAGAAATCATTGGCCTTGATAGTGGAACGCGAATTGTAACTAAAGGCGCATTTTTTGTTGCGTCTGAAATCGCTAAAGGCGGATTTGATCCGCACAACCACTAAGGAGCAAGACTATGTTTAATAAAATAATAGATTGGTCTGTTAATAATAGACTCCTGATTTTGATTGCGCTGTTTGCCACTATGGTTGGTGCAGTTATGGTGATCCCAAAATTAAATTTGGATGCCTTTCCTGATGTTACTAATGTTCAAGTTGCTGTAAATACTGAAGCGCCAGGACTGGCTGCTGAAGAAGTTGAACAACTCATTACGTACCCCATTGAAGCGGTAATGTATGCCCTACCTGATGTAGAACAAGTGCGCTCAATTTCTAAAACAGGCTTGTCTGGCGTTACGGTTGTTTTCAAAGAAGGCACCGACATTTACTTTGCAAGACAACTCGTATTTGAGCGTCTTCAAGCCGCAAAAGAACTGATACCAGAAGGTGTTGGGACACCCGAAATGGGACCAAACACCTCTGGGCTAGGCCAAGTATTTCAGTATCTTCTTATTTCAGATAAAGGTGCAGGTTATGATGCTATGGCACTCAGGAGTCTCAATGATTGGGTAGTAAAATTACTCGTTATGCCTGTCGATGGAGTCACTGATGTATTATCTTTTGGTGGTAATGTTAGGCAATACCAAGTCAATGTCGATCCATCTAAGCTCTTAGCATATGAACTAACGCAAGAAGACGTTGTTGGTGCCCTAGATAACAACAATGCGAATGTTGGCGGATGGTACATGAACCGTGGGCAAGAGCAGCTTGTGATTAGAGGCACAGGCTGGTTTGAGAGTGGTGAGGCTGGCATCAGTAATATCAAACAAGTTCCCGTTAAAACAGTAGATGGTACGGTTGTTACGGTTTCAGATATTGCTAAAGTTGAAATGGGCAGTGAAATTCGTCAAGGTGCTGTCACCATGACGCGCAAAACCGAAGACGGTAAAGTCGAAAATTTAGGCGAAGTTGTCTCTGGCATTGTCTTAAAACGCATGGGTTCAAATACTAAAGCCACCATTGATGGTATCAATGCAAGAATTCCATTAATTAATCAAGCATTGCCAAAAGGTGTTCGCTTTGAGCCTTTTTATGATCAGGCTGATTTGATTGAAAAAGCGGTAAATACAGTGGTTGATGCACTATTACTAGCATTTATTTTCATCTGTATTGTATTAGCACTATTTTTAATGAATTTACGTGCAACCTTCTTGGTATTAATATCTATTCCAATTTCAATTGGTATCGCGTTAATGATCATGGCTTGGTGGGGCATTTCTGCAAACCTTATGTCACTGGGTGGCATAGCGGTCGCTATTGGTATGCTTGTAGATGGCTCAGTGGTTATGGTTGAAAATATGTTTAAACATTTAAATAGACCTGACGCGACACATTCGAAATCGGTAAAGGAACGTGTTCCAACTTCTGACGCAGATCCGCACGATGTAGAACACGATGAGCACGGCATTAAATTACGTCTGCAAAATGCAGGTAAAGAAGTGGCTCGTCCCGTCTTTTTTGCTGCCTCGATTATTTTAGTCGTATTTGCGCCATTGTTCAGCTTTGAAGGGGTTGAAGCAAAGTTATTCCAACCTATGGCAATAAGCATCATCTTAGCCGTTGTATCTGCGATTGTGGTTGCGTTGTTTATCGTACCTGCACTGGCAACTTATTTATTTAAGTCAGGTGTAAAAGAGAGGGAAAGCTTTGTTCTTAGGCCATTAGACAAACTCTACAGAAAAGGGCTTACATTCGCACTAAAACGCACCAAGTTAGTCATTTCAGCCGCACTTATATTAGTTTTCTCTGCCTTTGCATTAGTTCCATTAATTGGTACTGAATTTGTACCTGAGTTAGAAGAAGGGACGATAAACTTAAGAGCAACGCTGGCACCTTCTTCCAGTTTAGATACCGCGCTCACTGTGGCACCAATTCTAGAAGAAAAACTAATGGCTTTTCCTGAAGTAACCTATGCATTAAGCCGAATTGGTCGAGCCGAAATAGGTGGAGATCCAGAGCCTGTGAATAACATAGAAATTTACATAGGGTTGAAGCCTGTTTCTGAGTGGACCAGTGCATCTAATCGATATGAACTTCAAGGGAAAATGGAGAGATCTTTAGAGGAGTTTCCTGGCTTACTACTAAACTTTTCTCAACCTATTGCGACTCGTGTTGATGAGTTACTATCTGGCGTAAAAGCTCAGTTGGCGATAAAGTTATTTGGCCCTGAGTTAGACGTTTTAGCAGCTAAAGGACAAGAGATCGAAGCGGCTATAAAGAGTGTTGATGGTGCAAGAGATGTTGCTCTTGAGCAAATTGCAGGTGAAGCGCAACTTGTCGTAAAACCTAATAGGCAAGAGCTATCGCGCTTTGGACTTTCAGTTGTTGATATAATGGAAGTTGTGCGAGATGGTATTGGAGGGGTTGAAGCTGGACAAATCATCAAAGGCAATGAACGTTATGATATTTACGTGCGTATTGAAGAAGAGTACCGACAAAATAAGGAAGCTATTTCAGATATTCGAATTCAGTCACCAACAGGCGCCTGGGTACGCTTAGGTGATGTTGCAACTGTTTCATTTGAATCAGGTCCTCCTCAAGTAAGGCGCGATGATGTTCAAAGGCGTGTCGTTATTCAAGCAAACGTTCAGAATAGAGATATGGGTAGTGTAGTAGCCGACATCAGAAAAGTTATTGCTGAGAAAGTTGACCTACCTTCAGGTTACTCGGTAGCAATAGGTGGCCAATTCGAAAGCCAGCAGCGTGCTCAAAGCAGACTAGCTATCGTTGTACCTCTATCTTTAGCGCTAATTGCATTGTTACTTTACTTTGCTTTTGGCTCTGTTGGTCAAGCTATGCTGATATTGGTCAACGTGCCGCTTGCTGTAATTGGCGGAGTTTTCTCCTTATATTTATCTGGACAATACTTGTCTGTACCAAGCTCCGTTGGCTTTATTACCTTATTTGGTGTAGCGGTATTGAATGGGGTCGTTATGGTAGAAAGTATCAACCAACGTATTAAAGACGGTCTAGAAGCATCTAAAGCCGTTTTTGAAGGCGCTACTTCAAGATTAAGACCTGTACTTATGACTGCTATAACATCAGCTTTAGGTTTGATACCGATGTTAATGTCTAATGGTGTTGGTGCAGAAATACAGCGCCCATTAGCGAGTGTTATTGTTGGCGGCTTGGTAACTGCAACACTGTTAACATTATTTGTTTTACCTGTTTTATATCGCTGGTTTTCAGAGAAAAAAATAAAAGAGCTATCCAGATAAAATTACTGTGAACTCTAACCCCACGCTAAAGTCACGTTTAGCGTGGGGTTATTGAGTAGATGAACGAAAAGAAAGATTAGATTTAACAATAAACTAATAGTCATGACTGCTTTGTCGGAATATTTGTCGTTAAACAGGCCAAAGCTAACTTCCGCTTTCGTATCTTTGCAGTCTTAATCTCTATGTGTCTCAAGGTCGGATTATGGCACGTGCCAGACTCTAACTTCGAGTCTGGCTTAGGTTCAAATTTAAGCATCGATCTGTTCTGATACTTCTAACGCATCATCAACTTCTATTCCCAAGTACCTGACAGTGCTCTCTAGTTTTCTATGGCCAAGTAGAAGCTGACAGGCTCTTAAATTTTTAGTTTTTTTGTAAATTAGTGATGGTTTGGTACGTCTCATTGAATGAGTGCCATATTGAGTCTTATCTAACCCAATTGAGGTGACCCAAGAGTCAACTATACGTCCATATTGACGGGTTGAAAGGTGTTCAGAGGAATGAATTCGTGACTTAAACAAGTAATCATAAGAATTGAGAGTAAATTGCTCTATGAGCGCCACAATTGATTTCCTTGTATTTCCAGTAATTTCAAATTGAACAGGCATACCAGTCTTTTTTTGAACGACTATTGCCCGTGATTGGATTGCTTTACCATGTGCAATGTCATTAACTTTTAGTGAAACTAAATCACACCCTCTTAGTTTGCTATCTATGGCTAGGTTAAATAGTGCTAGATCTCTTATTTTATGAAAAAGTTCCAGTCGTATTCGGATAGCCCATATTTGCTGTAATTTTAGAGGTAACTTTTGTCCTACAAGCTTATTTTTATTCCAAGGCTCTTTAGGCTGATATATAGTTAACTGGTGCATTAGTTGTACTCCGGTGTTTATGGAGTTTTAAGCTTAGCTCGCTACAAAAGAATTCGGGTATGAGCGAAAACCAGTCATTGTAGTTCGAGCAATTTTACTTCGTATTGATATACTAATGTCATGATTAAAGTTGATTTTATGGTTGGACGATGAAAACAATAGGCAAGTTGGCTAAAGAACTTGATATAGGCGTAGAAACTATACGGTTTTATGAGCGGGAAGGCTTGATAAAACAGCCTCAAAAACCTCAAAATGGTTATCGTGTCTATGACGACTCAATCACCAAACAATTACAATTCATCTGTAAGGCCAAAGCACTTGGCTTTACTCTAAAAGAAGTGGCTTCATTGATGTCAATGGATGGCGATTGTGCCAAAGTAGAATCCCTAGGCTTGCTGAAATTGAACGTAATTCAAAATAAGATAGCTGACCTTCAACGCTTAGAAGTCGTCATAAAAGAAATGACTAATTCATGCCGCAACAATAACGATCAATCCCACTGCCCAATAATCGATTCGCTAAAATAGTATTGACTCCGTACCTACCTACGGAGTTCATACTCAAATCATTCAAATAATGTTAGACGTTAAAAATGATTAATAAGATTTTAGATAAAGTTAGCTCAGGTGGTGTTTGGCTTGCGGCTCTTAGTTGTACGGGGTGCTTCCCCGCACTCGGCTCGTTAGCATCAGCATTAGGATTAGGCTTTCTCTCTCACTTTGAGGGAATTGCTGTAAATACCTTGTTACCTATATTTGCAACTCTGGCATTGTTGGTAAATTTGTATAACTGGTATAAAAACCAAAATCATGCGAGAGGTATTCTTGGGGTTATTGGCCCTATAGCGGTTTTGTTAACCCTCTATCCACTATGGCAATACGAATGGAGCACTTATTTGTTTTATGTAGGTATTTGTTTGATGATTGTAATGTCCGTATTAGACATTGTTAAACCTTTGAAGGAGCAAACATGCAAAGTATAGAGTTAAATTCTACCATTACTTGCCCTGAGTGTGGCTTCAGTAAAACTGAAGAAATGCCAACCAACGCTTGCCAGTGGTATTATGAATGTGAATCTTGCAAAGTTCTCCTAAAGCCTTTGAAAGGCGATTGTTGCGTATATTGCTCTTATGGAACAGTGAAATGCCCGCCAATTCAAGAAGGTCAAAGTTGTTGCGATAGCTAAATGACAGTCTATTAATGGCAATGAGAAGGCATAAAAAGAAATAGTGAAATGTCAGCAATCGTATCATTGCAGCCTTTATCACTAAGTCACTCAAGGGCTGCTTTTGGCACGAAACGGAAGTTGAACAGGTATATTAACTGGACTTCCAAATGAAGCCCAGATTGAAGAGTTATAATGCATGAGAAAAGTCAAACGCTCTAAAAAAATCACCGATAATATCGACATTATTTACTTTGCAGATTTAGCAATGGTATTGATTGTTGTATTTTTTATAATGACGGCGCAAAAATCAGAATATGTTATAGATATTATTCAAGGCGTTAATAAAGAAAAATGCGGTAATATTTGCGCTCACAATCCTGCGATTAGAGTCATCGTTACTGATGACGGAGGTCTAATCTTTAATTATCCGCGACGTAGTATAAGTGTGTATGATGAAAAAGAGGCGTCAGGC
The DNA here is from genome assembly GCF_043641955.1 of Pseudoalteromonas atlantica. Classification (GTDB taxonomy): domain Bacteria; phylum Pseudomonadota; class Gammaproteobacteria; order Enterobacterales; family Alteromonadaceae; genus Pseudoalteromonas; species Pseudoalteromonas atlantica_A. The sequence goes on along the minus strand of NZ_JBHZRV010000001.1, from coordinate 162,465 downwards.
CATATTCAAAAACTATTAAATGAACTTCCTACCAACACAGTATGGATTTTTGCCTCACATAATGTAGCTTTAAAGCATACTATTGCAGCCACAATCCTGTTCAAAAAAAATGATATAGACAGAGTTGTGTGGAATGATTTATGACAAACACTTAAAGAGCAGCTGGCTTTTTTCAGTTTATGTGGGCGTTAGGGGTGTCCGTAATTGGCACATATGAGACTTTCAGGTTTGATTGAGTTCTATTATTCAAATCTGATAGTTCAAGTTAAAGATTATTCATCAAACCATACCGGAATAAGTTAACCTCAATCAGCTTTATCGCTCTTTTTAACTCTGCGAATAGAGTATAAAACCGTGATTGTTAAAATAAGTGCGGGAATAAACCAGAGCAATTCAATAAACATTTTCACCCCTTAGAGCTTACTTTTTCATCGTTGCTGATTGAATTCATAGTGTCCACACTCTTTTTTGTCAGTAAATAATATGCATGACAAACACAAACAATCGTAATAATGAACGCGAGAAGAATATAGATACTTAGTGTCACAGCACTTTCCTTACCTCAGCTTTGTTATAGCGAAATACTAACTATTAGTAAGTAACAAATATACTCAACAGAAGCCAAATAGCAATTACTTCCCTCTAAATCAGATAACGTTACCGTTTACATCAACGAGAGTTATGGCATCGATATCATAAATTCCCAGTTCAACGTCTTTGTAATAAACATCATCTGAGACTTGGTAAATTAGTCGCCAATCTAAACCTTTAGTATCCACAGGATAATAGCCAGTTGCTACCCACTTATTGCCTTTAGCATCAACAGCAACAGCCCCTGGTATAAATCGCTCAGCGTTGTTGTTTAAACTATCTATCCATTGAGTTTCAGTTTTATAACCTGTTACAACATAGCCTTCTCCCTTGACAGAAGTATCGAGATTGGCATTTCGATAATTTTGGGTTGCTAAATACTCAGGATCGACACAAAGGTTATCATTTTCGCGCATAGCTAGGAATTGAATTTCCGATGATGAAGCTATGGTTAACCCATATTTATCTTCAATTTTATCATTGAGTTTGCTTATCGTTCCATGCAACGAGATTTCTTCAATAGTTGGTAAATCATGAAGGTAATCCCACATGTTTTTCTGTATTTTATAGTGATCATGCTCATCACTAATAATCCACCGTCCATTCTCATCATAAAGCGCTTGAATGATCAGATAAGTGTCATGTTTGGCAGCTAAAGTTCGACTACTCAAACTTAACTCAACATGGCCGTCTACTAGGTAAAATGCACAAAATCTTGGTGACGGACAATTAGATTGTTGTTTATTCTCAAAGTGCTCGAAATTATTCAAGGGACTACTACTCGCATGACAAAAGTAAACTAAAACATATTATTCAAAAACACGTTTCCAAAATACAATAAACAGCTTTTCCTGCACTAACCACTTAACCTAAAGAAACAATATTCATATTTGCATCTATTTCAAACTTGAAGCGATTTTTAATCCCGTGGGGTATCGACAAGTTATGGGTTGGTTTAAAACGAAAGAACTCGTCTTGGCTAAAACTTTGGTCGGGATCATCTTCGAATATCATTAAGTCGATTTCTGCCTCTTCACAATAATATTGCTCCAAATCATCTACTGAAAGCTTTGAAACGATATCGGTATAAGTTGAGTCACTGTAGCTAACAGCCCACCGCACATAGAACTTTGGTTTAACCATTTTATTCCTCTAATCAATTTACGCGTTGGTAATAGGTTAAAGGAAACAAGGATTCCGAAATACATGAAAATGCCCACCAAAAGGTGGGCATCAATCTATGTGGTAACAGCTGCACTCTTGTTTGATTAAGTTTGCCGTTAATTTTAAATATGGCCATTAAGGGAAAATTTTGAGTTGTCGTCCCTCATTGTAGATTTAAAGATTCTCAAAAAAATCAGCTATCGAGCAATCAAACAAGTGATAGAAATGCTGCAACTGCCCCGACTGCAATACATGCTCTCTTACGAGGCTTTTAAATTGCTTGAGCACATAAAAGTTAGACTGAACAAAAACGTTGGTTATTGGTCTATGCTCTACTGGCAGCAATTCAAACATTCCCGAACTCAAGACTATGAACTCTTGCGACATGACATAGTTGCGAACATAATAAATATAGTCAGTTCCCCTTTCGTAAAGCGCAATATAGTCTTCATCATAGGCAATGCTAGGTTGCTGTTGTGTTAGCTCTATTGATTTTAAATTAGTGTTCACTGTGATCTCCTAAAATTTAATAACCTCAGAAGTACCTAGCGCCACTATCAGAAAATTAGTGTTAATTATCTTTTATATACTTAGCTTCAAGTGTTTTTTTTATTACATAGTAAACTGATATAAAGATGAACACTGTTGCTAAACCAACACCTGCTAAAAATATTACATCAATCATTACGCATCCATTTTTGCATCGTCTCTACATTTTAGTGGAGTATTACACCACTGCCAAAACGTTTGGTTATTTTGTTTACACTCTTTATAAACCCTAATTGCCTCATAAATGAGGTGGCTTATAAACAATACCCATTCCATAAATTAACTCTTTTTAGCTGTTGTTTGGTTTTTTAACTTTAATGAAAAAAACTTAAAATCAAAGCGTTTTACAAATTTCTCTCAGCCTGCTCCTTGATATCAATTCAAACAAATTAAAAGGAGACAGTTTTATGAAGAATAAACCACTAAAAGGCTCATATATGTGCTTTTTAAATGAAGAGCTAGGACGAGCAATTGCTATGACTGAGCATTCTATAGATTCACAACATTTGACGAGAAAAAAATTACAAGGGTTTGACTGGTATAGTATGTTTGATTATCAATTAGATCACCTGCATCCAGCTGAAAAAGACGCCCTTGCTAGAGTTGCGAAGCTATTAGCTGAGTTGGCTTTTGACACCCAACAATACGACTCACGAAAGAATAATTTGCATCAAATTATCCTTTCTTTGGATAAATTCGATAGCAGCGAAGCTTATTAATTTTCCAGTGATGAACTTAATTACTCATGAGGTTTATCAACAAAGGACTTACTCATGAGTAACAAGACAGAAAATGATCAAACACCTTTTATTCATTTATTTACGAGGAAGACACGAACGCCAGAACATTGGCAAGATAGGTTCAGAGTATGCTGGTATTTTAATTCAAACACTTTGGATTATATCTATGAGCACAAAAATGAGCGCTTTCAAACCAATGGCTTTGTATTGTCTAAGGGCTTGCTGGAACAGCTACCCGAAGAATTTCATAAAAAGTTTTTCGAACCGAAAGAACGAGGTCTAATCTTCTGTGTTTTTGGCGAATTGATGCATGAATATCTTCAGGCTGGCAGTGTTAGTGATAGCGAGTTTATTTCAACCTTTGGGGTATCTAAGTCTCGGTATTTTAACGAAGAGGCGTTCTCTGAATTTGAGGAAATGATCGAGTTTATCTAAGGGCTGATTATCAGCCCTTTTTATTTGCTGTTTGTCTACAGGTTACATAAATAACTGCAAAAGTTAATATTAACGCAGGTAGTGCCCATAGAAACGATATAGACATAGCTCTCCCTAAACCTTTAAAAGCCACTGTTTAGCAATTTATACCGTTATTAATGAAACTGTATAAGGTCAACTTTTAAGCATTGATAGCATCTTTTTTAGATCTTTAGTCCCTTTGTATACTTTAGCAGATATCCAAAGACAGAATATTGCTGGTAACATCATGCCTAAAGACGTTGGATTAATTTTATCTAAACTGAAGCTTATTGCACTAGATATGAAAAATGCTGCCAGTAAAATTGTGATGAAAATACCAACTACTCCTGCTTTCACAGAAGATTTTTGAATATAAATTTTCCGAGATTTATTTGCAAAAATTTCAGGAGCCATATTACCGACACTATCAATCCGACCAACAGCAACCACATCGTCGCCATTCTCAATAAACATCGGTGATGAGCCTGTATCTAGCGTTACTTGCTTATGGCTAACTTTAAAAGTAACGTGGTTACTACCACTATGAATGTATTTTTTTAAACCTTCGACCTTTCCATTTAGCTTTACTGGTTCATTAGAATCTTTTTTCATATTTTTTTTATAATAAAATTTTTGAATAGGATACTTCACTACGTGATTTTCATGCAAGAAAGCGAACAGGCTCTTCCATTATTAGCTCTCTTTTAACTCACCTTAATTTAAGCAAAATTTGGTTCCAAAATTATCGTCGTGCGTAACTAGTTATATTTAAGTAAGAACCAAAACATTAACTTTTCACAATGTCGTTGCCATGCTTTATGCAGCGGCGAACGTATTGAAAATTTGATAAACCTCATATCGAATTTTTACATTGGTTCGACAAGTAATGAGGTTACTTGTTAAGTGCTCAACATTGTTCAGTATGAGCAGTTTTGGGTGCCGAATGCTTAGGTCAAAAAGAAGGGAGCTAAAAGCTCCCTGAGGTCAATTACTGTTTCGCGTGGTATAGGGTACTAGAGTAACTGTTACAACTTATAAGTCTTCTAGAATCCGTTGCATTATTAACTCCTAAATTCCTAAGCGACTTTAAACCACAAACCCACAAGCTATCCCTGATATGGTTTTCGCACTCGGATAGGTTGCAAGATACTCTTCTAAATTCAACGGGTGCTTACTTTTCCATCCACCAAATGCTCTAGCACGACGCCAGCCTCTTCAAATCCAAATAAGTGTTCGAAATAGTCCTTTGTAATGAATAAAGCAGTATTTACTTCGTTGGTGAGTTTATGAACTGTACAAAAGGTTTAGCGGGTTTCACTTCTTATATTTTTTAAAAATATTTGCGCTGACAATTGCGTGTAAGGTTTGACACTGTTTAAAATAATTGTATTCAATAAAAACAATAAGATTAATAAATGCTGCGATACTGCAATTCCTATAAAACTATAACCCTCCCCGTTACTCTTTGTATTTTGGTTAGTTTCATCGCATATTATTTGAAAGCTTCCACTGGAAATGAGGATTATTTAGCGATTGCTATATATTTCTGGGTTGCCTCGCTTTATGGTTACGGTGAGTACGAGCGTCGTTATAAAGATAACCCACCTAAATATCCTGTGTTAAAGGCTCAGCTACTTTGTATTGTTTATGTACCGTACTACGTCTTTAAAAAGCTAACATTTAGAAAGTAACGCCTCTGTTCTTTCTGATGCTAAGTATTCGGGGGGGGGAATGATGAGCTATTTTGAATATTGAAGCTAAGGGCAAAAATAAGGGAGCTGTAGTTGCGCTCCCCAAGGCCACTTAATGCTAGGATGATTTAATTATTACATCAGGAAAATTTAGCTTTTAACACCAATTTTTTGAAGGAGATTGATTGCTGGCCCATGACCATCTTTGGCTCCTTGCTTCAACCATTCAATACCAATGCTTTGATTTTTAGTCACACCTTTACCATTGTATAGCATGAATCCTGTAAATGTTTTTGCCTTGGTGTGACCATTTATTGCTGCTTTCAATGTATATTCATACGCTTTTTCAGCATTAGGCGTTACAACTCCATTACCTTGCAAATATGATGAACCAATTACGAACATTGCATCAATGACACCATTATCCGCAGCTTTTAAAGTCCATTCGAAAGACTTTTTCATATCTTTTTCTACCCCTTTACCATAGTGATAAAGGTTTCCTAAATCATACTGTGCTTTAGCGTGGCCTACATAAGCGGCCTCGAAAAAGAGGACTGAAGCTGCTTTATAATTTTCAGAATTATAGAATTGAAGACCTTTCTCATATTTCTCTTGGGCTGAAAGGTTTTCAGAAAAAGCAGGTTGAGTCATAACACTCAAAACTAGTAGAATAAGAGTGGTAGTGAATTTTTTCATTTACATTTTCCTATTATTTTTTAATTAATTTTGTAGATCATTGCCTTCTCTTTTCACAGTAGATAAAGACTTCACCGAATTCGCATTGAATCTAGTTTTCAACGCACTAAATAACATTAAACCTATAATTTATTTAATGTTTTTAGTTCTTGAGTTCGGAAATTTAATGGTTTCAAATATAAAAGTAAATACTTATTCAATCAAACCAAGTACCACACCAGCATCACGAAACCCATCCAAACGTAACTTCAATATGGTATCTGATGATGATTCTGCCAATGCCGTCAGTTCATCTAATTTTTCTAAATAGCTTTTTACATTGACCTCTTGAGCCTTTGTTACGCCAGTGAGCTTACGATCGGAGTTAAACATTAAATTGTAAATATGGCGGCACTCATGGGCCTTAAATTTTATGTTATTTTTCAACGTAGCAACTTGTTGCTCAGTGAAACCAAACTTAGTTATTGTAAAAATACGCTGATGCGCTTTCTCAATCTGAGTTAAAAAACGTTGACGATGGCTGTACATATAGACTTGCCTATATAACCCATCACTTAACTCTAGTTGTTGATGGTATTTATCTAAGATTCGTTTGCGAAGCTCACCATTTCCTTTGTTTTTTGAGTTCGATGTTTCCATTTCAATAGCAACACAGGTTTTAGACCCTGCAAGCCTAGCAATTCCATCGACCAAGCGGTCGTCATTCTTACGCTGCTCCAAAATTAATGCTAATTCACGCTCAGTTACCAAACCATCAATTTTGTTGTCACGAATTAAATTAATCTTCACAAGCTGAATACTGAGATCATGAACCAAGTTTCTTTCATTTATTCGGCTTGCATCAGACTTCAGATGCAGCTCTTGCTGCAATAAAAACTCAGCACGTCGAATACCTTCGCTAGTTAATACAATAAACGCTTGATCAGTATTACCGAATGTTTGGTGAACATGTAAAAGCCCTTTGTGCTTCATTCTATTTACGAGTTTGTTAACAGCTTCACGTGTTAATGACAGTAACTGTTGAAGTACAGTTTTACTGCTCATACTGAATCGACCAATCCAGGTAATAACAGCATCTTCACGCATAGAGCCGAGTTGAGCTGGGTTAGTAATGCCTGATGTTACAAAATAGGCTAGAGGTAGTTGCAAGTATTTTTCGATTTGTTTCATGCTTCATCCTTGTTTTATTTAATCCAAATTAACAAGGTTCAAACCATGCGAATTATCAGCACAGGCTTAGCATATGCCTTGCTGTATGCTAAAGCTTCGCTTTGCTAAGCAGTCTGCTTAGCAAACTCAATTTTCTCAAATTGATTAGAGCTTCGCTCTTTTAGTAAATCTCTTACACGCCAGTGTACACGCGACTTGTCGCTACACTGGCTCTTCGCGCTTCGCTTGTCGGTAATAGATTTACTCGGAGTCAGCTACCGCTGATCAAGCGCCTTCTCACCTGTCATTGTTCAGGGGAAGAGGCATAAATGCACCTGCACAACTCGATGCCGCTGCCGCGTTGTGGCTGGCTATCACTTTGCTTCGCAGTGATAACCAGTTTTGCTTAAGCAAAATTCGAACGCGCTTGATCTGCGATGCTGACTCCGGCTTCACATCCAGAGCAATTTCATTGCACTAGATGCTACGCGATTTGATGTTGAGCTTTGCTCAAGCTTTTATTAACTTTTTCATGTTTGAAAAAGTAGTTGGTCACTTCGTTAATTTATTTCCATTCTTCAGCTAAACAATAACCTCAATATTAAAATTGATACTCGATATACAATCTTTTGCTGAAAGTTAAAGTCGGTTACAGAAGAAAACCTAAAATTATATCAAGGCCATTAATTCACACACTATCTAATTGTTTTTTAAATGACAAATCATGAAGGTTTTGCTAGTTTATTTCTCACAAAATGAATTTACCTATTGATGAATTAAGAAGAATAATAGGCAAAATTGAAGTTTTATTCTCAATTTGCTACTCAGTTAAGTTAGAAATTATTCAGGCAAAAGATACTCAACAAACTCTTGCTAGTTTAATCACGTATTCATTTGTAAATTCACTCTATTTGTAACAAGGACGTTAAATGAAATTAATAAACGAAAAGTATCGCGCATTAAAACCTTCTTTAGATTACTTAACCGATGAAGTTGTTATTGCTCAAGCATGGAAGAATATGCACGATTAAATTGATTGCTGTTAAAACTATGATTAAATAGGAATTTAAATGGAATTACTACAGGTTTTATTTAGCCTAAACAAAACCGCTGAACATGCCCCATTAGATGGTCAAGTGATCATTTCACCCGCTGAAACATCTTGGAACGACTTCGGGTATAAAATTAGGTGCGAATTTAAAGTTTGTATTTCTAAAAACCAAAGACCGATGGAAGGGACTATGCTCATTGGTTTTATGGCTCCTGATAATATAGAAGAAGAGGAAGAGTCTCTATTTTATGAAAAAAGAGAAACCTTATCTGAGCACCTAACAAAGACCAATCAAGAGGTTGCTTATTCGGAAGACCTTCCTCCATTTTTTACCTTGCTACCTGACATGCAAAGCTACCGAGACCTTTATGACGAATTTGGCCGTGAAGGAGTTGAACTATTTTTGCGCTCAGTAAACGATCTTTCTCAATATAAAGATACCGATGAAAAGTGGGTAAAAAAAGCCATTGATACCGAAGTGTTTAAATTCGGCTTTATGCGTAACTCGGAACCGTTTTTCGCTTATCATAATGCCAAAAGCATTGCTATTGGTGAAGAGTTAAAAATTGATAGTGCGATATCCAATTCGTTAGAACTTAAGTTCCAACTGGATGGCTTTGATGAGCCTCACCAGCTGTCATTAAAATACAATCACCAAAGTATTATACCAAAGCGAATATTTGTACTTATTGGCAAAAATGGTGTTGGCAAAAGCGAATCACTAAAGGCATTTTGTCGTGGTGCACTTCAATACAAAGATAAGGGGTTGTCGCTAGTTGATGATAACGGCAAGCGACCTCTTATTAACCGTATTATCGCGATAGCGACACCTGGAGAAACAACGAATACCTTTCCACCAGAAAGAAAAGCAACACAAAAGCTTTACTATCGACGCTTAACCCTCACTCGCAAAGGAACACATAACATTGGCGATTGCTTAGTACAATTAGCTAGAAGTGAAGATGAAATTGGTGAGTATTCACGTAAAGAGCTATTTTTAGACGCTTTGAAACAAACTGGCTTAGACCCTAATAAAATTTGCGTTCAATTAAAGTCAGAACGACTTTTAAACTTATCAACATTTTTACATGGGAGTGGCGAACAGGATACTTTAAACCGTTGGGCTACTGTTGAACCTAATTTAGATCCAAAAATAAAAAGAGGCGATGGCTTTTACCCGCTTAGTAGTGGTCAATTAACCTTTTTTAAGTTTGCCTTACTAAGTTGCTTGTTCATTGAAAATGGTACGTTTGTGCTGATGGATGAACCAGAAACGCACATGCACCCCAACATGATTGTTGATTTCATAGGGCTATTAGACTTCTTACTAGAAAAAACAGGCTCTCAGGCACTTATCGCTACTCATTCAGCATACTTTGTTCGAGAAGTACCTAATGAACAGGTGGCAGTGCTCTCATTATCAGATAATAGACTGGTGACCGATAGACCAAGGTTACCAACATTTGGAGCAACAGTAGATTCGATTTCACAGTTTATCTTTCAGGAAGATACTGAAATAAGGCTTTCAGAAAAGCTCTATGACAAAGTGAAAGACAAGAACTTTGCTGACATAGAAGAACAGCTTGATAATGAAATATCACTTTCAGCTTTAATGCGATTGAAACGTATGTTGGAGGCTTAATTTTGAAAAAGCTTTCTTTACCAGCGGTAAATGATACTCAAAAAATAACGGCTACTTCTCAAAGTGCTAGGCTTCATAGAACAAGCTACCCGCATTTGAGCAATCAATTACAAATTATTTTAAATGGATATCAAAACTATCACGCTAATAGTGGTAACGCTCTTTCAGTTGCTAACGTAACTATTACCAATGATTTATCAACAGCGCTAAAGAAGCATTATGCTTCGCCACCAGCTGACTTAAAGTTCATTGATGAACTGAGGGCTTCTTCACCAAACGTTTGCCCAATGTGTGGTTCATTAAAAACAGGGACTCTTGATCACCTATTTCCTAAAGATGATTACCCTTGGTTTGCTGTTTATTCAAAGAACTTAGTCCCAGCTTGTGACTGCAACAGTAAACGTAGAACGAACTTAACTAATGGAAATAAAAGGATACTACACCCCTATTATGACCTTTTTCTAAACCAAAGGCTTTTGTCGTGTAGTATTACTCAAGACCCTCTATTTCCGAAGGCTAAGATTGAAATAGATTATGTTTTGCCACATCACGCTGAGATAAACAGTATTAAATACCATACAGAAAAAGTTGTTCTTCCATCAGGCATTATCAATTGGCTAGAGGGGGAGTGGGAAACAACGACGCTGAATCCCAGCTCTAAAATTCAAACATTACCGCTAGCTAATATTCCAACAATTGAAGACTTTTCAAGGTACTTAAATGATGCATTGAATAGGTATGATCAGTCTTACAGTACACCCAATAACTGGTTTTCAATCTTCATTCATGGCGTATTGAACTCAGCAGGCGTCCTTAGATATCTGTTTGATAAACATAATAGTATTTACCCTTGATTATAAAGTTGAACAAAAATAAGGATTTTTAATGAGTGAGCTAGGTTGGGTTGATTTCTCATCAGAAGACAGGGAAAGGGTCAAGCATGTGATGGCGATGATGCGAGAGCCTGGAACCTTAGATGAGTTAGGTATAGGGCAAATTAGAGACGCTTTTGCTGACTTGCTATTTCCTGGTATTTCTACCATCCAAACCCGTGCCAAGTATTTTATTACTGTTCCACGTATTTTACGCGACTATTATGAGTTGTGCTCAGCCAATAAACGGAAAGCGCCTTCAATAGAGTCTTATTTGAAAGACGCAGAAAACAACGTAGCAAAGCGATTGACTGAAGTTCATGGCGATGACGAAACAGGCATTATTGGCCGCACCCAAATTGATAAAGGAGGCGTTGCCAGAAGACCGTCTTCTGTTTACTGGAATGGGTTAAGGCAACTTGGCATTATCGACACACAAAGTTCTTTAGCCGAATTTTGTAGGCACTATGGCAATGTTAAAACTAGACTAGATTTGGCGATAAGCGAGTTTGGTGAAGATGATACCAGCAGCCTTAACACCAAACAGATAGTTCATTTACCCAAAGGTCACTCAGCTAACTGGCAAGAACACCTCACATTAAATTTAAGTGCCAATGAAGCTAAGTTTTTAGTTAATAAAATTAAGTATGCCAAAAGTCTAGAACATAGCGTGCTTGGGCAGCTTTACTTACGTGGCTTAACGGATGAAGCCTTGAATTTAAATGATGAATTTGTAAGTGGGTTTACCCAGCTTCAAGCTTTTTTAAAAAGACAGGATGAGGTTTCTGCTTTATGCAAATCAAGGCTTGATGCCGCTGAAGCTTTCAGTCTAGCAATGGAAGGTGCACACCTTCGATATAATATCTTGCTGGCTAAGAATAATGGGTTTGATGAAAAAGTAGCTGAGTACGAAGGTGATTATAATAATTGGGCCGAAATAGCTAAACAAGCTTTACATGAAAACAGTATAGATAACTGGTTAGATATCGCTGAAATTAAAGCAATCAAGCCTAAGACAAAGACTTTTATTCAAGAGTTCATCAAGCAAGTACAAACAGGCGCTACTCTTAAAGAAATAGATACTTTGGTTGAAAGTCAGGCTAAAAATAACAAAAAGAAACGCTCGTTATTATATAAAAAGCTTACTCATCAAGGCTGGGTTGGAATTCGCCGATTGGATTACAGGTGGAGCGCAGCGCGACCAATTTTAGCAGATATACAACAAGGATTAGACAATGCTAAAAGCAGATGAAAACCGCGTTGACTATGGAGAGCAGTTAACACCTCCCTTTATTGATGGTGTGCAATATGAGTTTGATGCCGCTATTGCGACAACATATTCACTAGATTTAGACACGTTATTAGCTGCCCCTATCGCGCTTTGCTTTAATGAAACACTTGAGGGCGATCTCCGAGGTGAGAAACTTGCGTTATTAGAAGCGTTTGGGCAATTAAAAGGTCGGCTTCGTGTTTTTTATCAAAAGGGCAATATTAAAGTTCCAACTCAGTACAACAAGTTGTTCACACTATTGGAGCCGTGTTTAAGGGCGATAGTACCAAGTGGTGGAGAGCACGCTTCCTTTCACCCTAAAATATGGTTAATTCGCTATAAGGGATCAGGTGGGAAAAAGAGAGCTAATGTAATTTATCGACTTATTGTTTTATCTCGCAACCTTACCTTTGATAGAAGCTGGGATATAGCAGCTTCGCTTGATGGAAAATTAACGAAGGCTAAGGTAACGGAATTGGGCACCGAAAGCTGGGCTGATTTTTTTCTTAACCTACTTGATGAGCAGAATGATGCTGAACTAAAAAAAATCTTAAAAAAAGAGCTTCCTAAAATTAGCTGGTCGATAAGCTATGGGCGTAATCCATTGTTATTACCAGGTGGTGGCAAGTTTAATAAACCACTTGATTTACACAACAGCAATGACTCAATACTGGTTGTTTCACCTTTTATAAAAGATTCAGCAGGACAAGTGAAAGCACTTGATTGGTTGGAGACTAAAGCACCTGACACTAAAAGAATGTTAGTCAGTCGCGCTACTGAGCTAAACGAAATTGGGCAAGAAAAGTTAAGATCTTGGCAGTGTTACTCAATAAATGACGCCATTGTTGATGGTGCAGAAAGAGTTGGATTAGCGGAAGAATCCCATGATCTTCATGCCAAGCTTATGATCACTCAACGCGGTGGCACAAGCCATTGGCATTTAGGGTCGGCAAATGCCACAAGCGCCGCACTTGGTACAGTTAAAAAACCACCTAGAAATGAAGAATTCATGCTGAGGTTTACAGGCAACACAGCTCAAATCGGCCCACAACGTATATTAGAGACATGGCTAAGCGATAAAGAAGGCGAAGGCTTGATAGTGTCGCATGAGTTTTCAGCACTACAAAATGAAGCGGAATCGAAGGGTTTTGATTTCAGAAAGGTATCTTTTCCTATTATTAATGCTGATTGGCAGTTGGAAGCCCGATACAGTGATAAAACCGAACTGTATGAGTTAACTCTGTCTCATAACATAGACGATGAATCTTTGACTCACATTTTAGCCCTTTGTGATATTGAGATAGGCCAGCTAGGTATTGCTGGTGCAAATAAGTGTATATCGTCTGAACTTCATTGGTCGGGCGTTGAGCTGAGCGCTATTAGCGCGTTGATACCTGTATATTTAACGTCTAAAAGTGAGAGTGACTCACAGCAAAAGAGTCTAATTATACAAGCAAACCTTCATATTGAGGGTGGCGATACTCGCGAGAAAAGGGTTTTGTCTGAGTTGCTAGATAATGAAGATAAATTACTGAACTACGTCCGGCTATTATTAAATCCTTTTAGCACTAAAGAAGAGTGGCTTGAAATTACAACACGATCAGCTGGATTCAGTGACGGTAGCGGTGCGAGCCTGTTTGAAAGTGAACCGATATATGAACAATTAATGTTAGCTGCAGCTCGCAACCCGTCGGCACTCAATAGAATTCAGGCATTACTTGAGAGATTAGAGCAAACGGAAGTTCAAATCCCAGAGCAATTTTTGTCACTATGGAAGCATTTTGAACAAGAGGTGATATATGAGTGATGACGTAATAGCGTTATTGAACCAGTCGCTTTCGAAACTCAAAGATTTTCAATTAGCAACCGTGCACCAAGTGATGAGCAATTTTGTCGATAGTCGTCACTCAGGAAGAGTATTAGTTGCCGATGAGGTTGGCTTAGGTAAAACCGTTGTTGCAAAAGGCGTAATAGCTGAAATGCTCAAGGCAAGGTTGAATCAATTACCTTTTAAGCCTTTAAGGGTAACGTATATTTGCTCTAACCTAACACTTGCTAATGAAAATATAAGGAAACTAGCTGTATTTGATGGCGCTGAGCACGAAAAATATGTATCAGAGCCTTCATTTAGCCGTTTGACTGAATTAGCGATAAAGGATAGTCAAAATGATAATGACTCTAGTAAATTATTAGAAGTCTGCTCCCTCACACCCTCTACCTCATTTACTTTAACCCAAGGCGATGGTACTCACTGGGAACGCTTTATTATTTATCAATTGCTTTGTGAACATGAAAGTTTATCAAAGTATAAAAGTAAGCTAAGCCAGTTGTTTCGTGGCTATTGTGGAAGTGAAACTTGGCAGAGCAATCAATATTGGTTCGACAAAAATAAAACGCTTGATAAATGTGTATTGCACTCGTTTCATCAACAACTTAACGCTCAATCAGACTATATCGAAAGTGACTGGGAGATAGAGCAAGATAGTAGCTGGCTTTCAATTATTGAAATGGTTTGCACTGATCAAGTTAAGTGTGAACACCCAAATAGATTACGCTCTTATTTAAGAAGAGTGCTTGCTAGGTGTTGCGTTCAAAACCTAAAGTCAGATTTATTTATATTAGATGAGTTTCAGAGGTTTAATAGCCTTCTCGACACCAATGAAGACAATGAATTATCAGTTATTGCCAGAGGGATTTTTTCAAAAAAGTCGGCATCTAAATTGTTATTGCTCTCAGCTACGCCATTTAAAGCCATGTCTAAAGTTGATGAAGAAGAAACCCAAACCGCTCATGTTGATGAATTAAGGTATTTACTTAATTTTTTAAGTAAAAAAGATCATAACTTTTTAAGTCAATATGAATACAACAGAGAGAAGCTTCATAGCGAAATTATAAGCCTGCGTGATCCGAGTAAATGCCCAAGCAATTTGATTTCAACTCATAAGGATAGTATTGAAAACTCACTTAGTTCATACATTTGCCGTACAGAGCGAGCACAGATCGTCAATAAGGCAGACTCAATAGTTTGCTTTAGAAAAGGCGGTGAACAAGCTACCGAGTGTTTAGCAAAGTTTGATGGTAATGAAATTCTGGCATTTAAAGAGTTAGTTCAAATAGCAGAAGAGCTGAATAAGGTTAATAAGAAAAGTCATTCAAGCTATTTATTAGAGTACCAAAAGTCGGCCCCTTGGGCTTTGTCATTTATGAATGGCTATCAATTTAAAAATCATATTGATGATTCATTACAAAAGCACGCACCTCTATCAAAGGTTATAAAGCAGTCGAAAATGAGTTGGTTGTCACGAGATTTAATCCAGTCATATAAATTGAATTTGTCTAAGCAAGGCTCGAACGCAAGGTTTAAGGCTGTGATTGATACTTTTTTTGACGGCAATGGCGAAGAGTTGCTGTGGGTTCCACCGTCAAACCCTTATTACCCTTTAGAAGGAAGCTTTAAAAATCAACAAGGCTTCAGTAAGTCGTTGTTGTTCTCTGCATGGGCAATGGTGCCAAGGGCGCTAAGCGGTTTGATATCCTATGAAGCTGAACGCAGATTACTTGAAGGCAGAAGAGGCGTAGCTAAAGAATATTACCGTTCAAAAAAACATGTTCCTGAGATTAGGTTTGATGGTAAGTCAAACCTTGTTGCATGGTCTTATATTTACCCTAGCCGAACACTAGCAAGCTTTAAGCTCTCTGATAACAACAAAACTCTCGATAAGCTAGTAAAGGATGTGAGTAAAAAGATTAAAAGCCAGTTTAGGGCAAAGCTCAAGCCCTATGAAAACAAAGGAAAGAAGTCCAAAACACATTGGTATGCCGTAGCACCAATATTTTTAGATATGTTAAATGGATACCAAGATGACGTAGATGACTGGCAGATTGAGTTTGAAAACAGGCTATCTGATGGCGGAAATAAAGGTCGCTTAGATAGTATTCGGCATTTATTTAATTTGATTAGAGAAGGTGAGTTAGGAAAGCTCCCTAATGACCTTTTTAACTATTTAGCGCAACTCTCAATTACAGGCCCTTCTATATGTATCCTTCGTTCGTTAGCGGGACAAAATGCACACTATCACTCTGTTGATATAAGTGAGAGTGCTTTAGGCTTTGTTAGTTTGTTTAATAAACCTGAGTCAGAAAAAGCGATTAAAAAACGCTATTACAAAGTACCTTATTGGCAAGCTGTTATTAATTATTGCGCAGACGGTAACTTACAAGCGGTGATTGATGAGTATTTTCATTTATTAATTGGCTCTGGACAAAATAGTAGCGAAGCATTATCAAAATTAAACAGTGTGTTAAATACCAATACGGTTTCTGTAGGTTGCCACTTTCACGAAGACACTGCCCTCAAGAAGAGCGAAAGCACGTTAGAAGAAAAGTCCACGCTAAGATGTCATTATGCTGTTCCTCTGGGTAACCAGAAAATGACAGATGAAAAAGGCATGGTAAGGGTCTCTTATGTTCGCGATGCGTTTAACTCACCATTTAGACCCTTTGTGCTAAATTCAACATCTATTGGGCAGGAAGGGCTGGATTTTCATTGGTATTGCAGCCGCATAGTGCATTGGAACTTGCCATCAAACCCAATCGACCTTGAACAGCGAGAAGGGCGTGTAAACCGCTATAAATCGTTAGTTGTTCGTAGGCGACTTGTAGAAAGGTTTAAAGATGAAGTTAACTCAAGCTACCAACACTCTTGGGATAAGTTGTTTGAGTACGCAGATCAACACACAAAAAACGAAAGGCTTAGTGATTTGGAACCATATTGGCACTTGTCTTCAGGTAGTGCTCAAATAGAGCGCATTGTACCTTTGATGCCAATGAGCAAGGACTTAATTAAGTTAAATGAATCTTTGAAGGTGCTTTCGCTATATCGGTTAGCATTTGGGCAGCCCAGACAAGAAGAATTAATAGATAACCTTCTAGAACGAAGCTTTACAGATGAAGAAATTGAGAACATTAAGCATAAGTTGGTGGTAAATCTGTCACCTTTATTCCGCTCGATGAAAGAGAATAAAGAACTCGCTTCATAAATGCTCAAACAGAGAGGGCTGAGTTTAGCCGTAGCATAAAGAACTGTATTTCCCTTTTTTTGAATCTACTTAGTCATGCAGGACATAACAATAGGAGGACTGCATGACTTCAAATCAAAGACATAAATTGTTTTTCCTAAGTGAATTGGCATCGATCTTCAAGATATTATCAACTGTGATTTTAATCACCATCATTCTTGAACGAGTTGTTGGTATGGAGCTACATGAATCTTTTCCACTGAAAGGTGGTTATGCGATTGTTGGTTGGCTAATAACAAGCTTGTCGGAGCTTGGCTTGAGGATTTTCAAACTCAAACTTAAGAAGAAGTATCGACAATAATCTGAAGCGCTCCATTGAGCGCTTTTTTTGTTTGCATCTCATTTAATTTTCATTAAGTTCAAGAAGTACCAAAACAAACACAGGTATAAAATTATGAATTTATTGAGTTATCAACTATTTGAACATTGCTCTGTTGAGTATGAGTCACCAACAACGGAGCCAATGGCTCTTATAGAGACTTGTGAGGTTACTGTTACAGGAGTTAATCTAGCATTAATAGACAATAACTGTATTGACGCTGGTGGTAACTCATTTGGCGAATCAATTGATGTCGGCATTAGTGGTGCACTGGATACTAGTTGTTCAGTAATGGAAATTACTGATACTTGTTTTGATGACTCAAGCAACTTAAGTATTGAATATGGCTCATCAAGTAGCGGTTTTATGCTCATCGATGATAATTTCGTTACATTCGATAACGAGCATCCTGCGTGTAGTTGGGGTGATAATATCGATATGTCGATGAACGCAGAATTTTAGATATGGCTACGCTCAATCACATATTGCAAAACCTGACATTAGTAATCGAACAAATGGGTTTGTTTATGATTCTAACATGCCGTCAGTATTTGGCTGTGAATACGCGGAATACACGAGCGCTGGTATGACGTTATTTCAATGTGTCTTATTGGCTACATTGCTAATGTTCGCAATGGGTACTTGGCTTATACCAATAGTAGTAAGATGGCTATACAAAAAGTTTAAACAAAAGATAAATAGATAAACTCACAAATCCTCGTTAGTTAGTGTTCCCCAAAGCCTATTTTCTTAATAGGCTTTTTTTAAACTTCCACTGAGAATAACTACTTAGAATTATTATGCAGTATTTTTGAATAAATGGTTAATGGATCGCACTTTACCTCAAAAAGACCCTCAATGCGATTTTAAGCTTTTAAATTACACTTACCCTAGTGTTGATGTGAATTTTTAATAAAAATCTCTTAGAAAGCCTTAGAGGGGCGATTTTGATAACATTTTATATTAGTGTTACGTTTATATATGCAATTAGCATCATAAAAGTTTAAGATTAAGAATCATCATCCTCTCTCTTTATCTATTTCTAATTTCTATATCTAGATCTAGAGGTAATGCCTAAAAAATGACACATTACGAGTTAACCACATGATTTTACTAAGATAAAATGGGTATTATTTTGTTATGCGGGTATTTTTCAGTTATGTTTTTAAATCATACTTTGCATTTAATACTATGTTTTTTCAATGACTTAAACGGGTATTTTTCAGTTATATTTGATGGGTATTTTTCAGTTATTTATAACAAAATAATACCCGACCAACATAACAAATTAATACCCACTTAAACACTTTGAATTCATTAATTTAAGGTTTCTGAGAAGTGTTTTATCAGTAAAACATAACTCATGTGTTAGACAAACCTAACAAAATAATACCCGCTTCAATAAAACACTATAAATTCATGGGTTTAATAGTATTAACCATGTATTTTAAAAACAGATTTATAACAAATAATTACCCGCTTTGTTTTTGCCTAGCTTGTGTTTAATTATGCAAGTTTTATTCATTAGCTTCATCTTTTTTCTCACTTCCAAAATTTATCTTACGATGAAGGCTATTGTGTTTACATTTTTTTGGAAACGTGAAATTCGGTAAAATACTCTTATCTTCTTTGAAGAGATATTTAAATTAACTTACTAATATATTTGGAGTATTTATGAAACCATTAATGACTATCGAAGAAACTTGTGCTGCATTGCGTGTGTGTGAAAAAACTTTAGGTGAATACCGTAAATCTCACCCGTTTAAAGAGCTTATAAAGTGCTATAAGTTTTCACGTAAAAATGTACTGTTTTGTCCAGACTCTATCATCAAGTTTCGCGACGCCTGCCACGTTAGATAATTTAGCAGCTATAAATAGGAAAAAAGCCCCGACTTCGGGGCTTTCTTTTTGCTGTTTGAGTTTAAAAGCCCCAATTAATTGAGGCTTGTTGCATGTGGCTCTATGCGGCCTGTTTATCTCCCAAATCAAGAAAATTTCGTATTAACTTTCGACCTTGTTCTGTGTGAATTATATCTTTAACAACGCGTGTCGCACCAGGCAATACCGAGTTAATAAACTTTGCATAGTCAGGCTTTCCAAAGATCTTCATGATCTCACTTCTCAATTGTTGTTTTTCATCGTTTTCAGCCTTTCTCATACGGTCTTTCGCTTGACGGCCAGTCTCTCTTAATCCCGTATCTTTCAAAGTGTCTATATCATCTAATATACTCTGGTGGTGAAGCTTAAAGCCTTCTAATTTTAGAAGAAATTCAAACCCATACTCTTCTTCTGAGAAATCATAATGCTGCTTCAAATTGTCCATAAAATCTTTTAGTTCACTGGATTCTCCATCAGTTGCGTTTACCGAGTGATGCATAACAAGTTTAGAAATTAACGTGGCGCGGCTTAAATCAGTTTTATTTGACGCTAAATACACCAAAGACTTAACGTTTGTTTTTAGGTGTTTACGGCACATAGTATTAAACGCTCCTGATTTTCCTTTTACAGCGTCAGCACTAATCTTTCCTTTAATACAATTAATCGGACTGTAATCTTTTACTAGCTTATCGAGGCTTCTTTTCGAAAAAGGTTTTGTTGGGTCTGAAGGCTGTACAAATAGCCACTCAGATTTAAAGTTAAAAAAATTATCGTTATGCCACTTAATTTGATCTAATAATAGTTCCCTCAAAGTATCGGTAACAGGCATCACAAACTCTTCACCATTTTTCATGTCTGCTTCCTCGCCTTCATAAATACCATCAGGATATGTAATCTTGCTAGGCGATTCTAAACAATCAATGTATTCCAGCTTTACATTGCAAACATTAATTGGTCGAACACCTTGAAGGATCATGTAACGAACAGCGTTTTTTTGATTAACGCTAGGTGCCATTCCCATATTTACAAAAAGTTCTGCAATTGACTTTCTGTCGGTATGAGCCTTAGAAGGAAGGGGCTTTTTAGTTTTGTTTATAACGTATTTTTTACTTAAACCTGATAGATGATTCTCACCATCATTAAATTGCTGGCTAGCAACATCCCAAACGCGCTTTAGCTCATCCACAAGCTCTCTGACATAAGCTTTGCCATCAAAATCTTCTATAATCTGGTCAATAATTTTAACCAGAGAGGTTAACGATAGCTCGGAAAATCTTTGTGTTTCTGAAAAATAAGGACGAAGAATATTGATACGGCTAATATAAGTATTAGCCGAATTTCGCTTTAATGAGCCAGCTGATACACGTAATTCTAAATCTTTTTCATAGGCATCAAATGCAGCCAAAGGGCTTACATCATAATCTCTATTAGTATTAGTTAGTTCTATAGCTTTTGCTTTGGCTAATTCAAAGTCCATTTGAGGCAAAGTACCAATTTTTCTATTTTTTAATCCCATTTTTTTCGGAAAGTCAGTAAAAAAGTGTGTGGCTTTATTTGTAAAGAGCACTCTAACGTAGTGTACCTTGCAATATTTACTCTGTCTTAAGTCTGGCCTTTTACTATTTGGGGTTAACAGGTGTTGCTCAACAAGGTATTGGCTCATGGTTTTATGTAAAGTCACACACTTTTCAATGTCTAACATCGATCCAATGCCTTTTACACTTTTCCAGTCAGCCTGGGCTTGCTCAAACTCTTCTAATGAGACGTTAACTTGATTCATTTTTTTCATAATAATTTATCCGTGAGGCTTTAATTTAAAGGACTCCAACTAATTTTGGCCTTTGGCCTGCACACACGTGGTAAATTGTATGAGAAGAGACGTTTCCGAAAAAATGTAAACACAATTAAACACAAAGTTGTGTGACTAACTGTGTTACTAATTATCTCCATTTATTGTAAAATAGCTCCGCTAATAGTCGGCTATATGTCAGCCGCTAGATTAGCGCAATAGGGCTTTAAGCCACGTTTTTACTGACTTTACATAGAGAATTCAACTACATGGCTTTATTAATAAACGCCAAATGCATTAACTGTGACATGTGCGATCCAGAGTGCCCAAATGAAGCCATTTACATGGGCGCTAAAATTTATCAAATAGACCCAGATAAATGCACCGAATGCGTAGGCCACTACGACAAGCCAACGTGCGTCAGTGTATGCCCAATTGATTGCATTAAACCTGATCCTAATCATCGTGAGAGTATAAATGAATTGGCAGAGAAGTATGTGGGATTGATAGGTTAAATAACAGCATGATTTAATATAAAATATACTTTATAGTTCAATGAGTATTAAATAAGGTAAATACACTACTAACTAAGAACAAATTTGTAAATTTAATACTCTTACTCACGCAATGGAAATTAAATATCCAGACTTTAAAAAGCTCAGGGTGGTTATAGTTAATAATTAAATCAATCATTAAACTCAGCCATTAATCAACCCCCTGGACAAGAGTGCCTATTATATCTTTAGCGTACCTTATAGGTATCGTTTTTTATACTAACCTAATATTAGCCTTATGATGAATCAAGAGTTTACAAGTGCTCATACTTTGCTTAAACGGAAACACATATCAATAAATTCATGAAATATTAGTGTAAGTAGAATAAGTTTATGAGATAAATGTAGTGTTACTAAATAACAAGGAAGCAATTTTTCATGCCAAATTACATCTACCCTGAAGCAATAGAAAGCTATGTTGCAACTAAATTAAAAAAGTTACCAAGTGATTTTCGTGACTTAATCATCTCTAAAGTTGTTAAATATATAAAAACAACTAATTCTTTTGCTGAGCCTTCACATATAAGCAAAGATCATTTACCAGATTGGGCAAAACGACTGTTGACTAATGGAGAGCTACTACATCGTTTTAAACCTAATGAGCAACTAGAAAAAGACCTTCATAAAATTACAAAGTTTACCAATGAACTCGTTGAAATTAGTAAAAAGAAAACTAAGGGTGATTTACATGCAAAAGCACTAAAAAACATGCGCTCCATTGAACACTCCCATTTTAAAAGCTTATTAAAACTTGTTGAAGATTGGTTTAGAAATATTGACCGCAAGGTGTTTTTAGAAAATACAAACGAAGCAAAGAAAGACTTGGACCTAAGGGACTACTTCTGGTCACCTGCAAGTCAAACTTCAGAAATAGAGCGTTGGGGCCAGCGACTGGGGGGAAATTGCTTAGCAGATGGCCATTACCATGATGAGCTTGAAGATGGTGAAGTTGAAATTTGGGGACTGTTTTCTCGTTCTGAAAATTTACTAGCGGTAGCTGCTTTTATGGATAATCAGTTAGTGGATTTTGAGAGCAAAGGTAAAGATGGCGATGAACGATTAGAAAATGCAGCTCAATATAGAGAACAGTTACTTGAGCTTATTAAGTTCAATAATTACAGCGCCATATCTGAAGATGCTACCGAGGTTTTGGAAATACACGGCCAAACAGATATAAAAATATATAACGACGATAGTCCAGCTTATGCCATGTTCGATGAAAAAGAACAGACACTGTTAATATATTCTAAACTACTTAAATGTATCATTTCCCTTCAATTAGACTCTATTTACGAACAATCAGCACCTTCACTGCAGTTTGATATTGAATATGTACTAAATAGAGATGTTTCCCCTGAGGTAATAGATGAAATTTGCTTAGCGTTAATTCAAGCTTACGATAACAAAATCACGCCAGAGTGGTTTGATATTAGCCAATTACAAGAGTTTTCAAGCAGTGGTTTATATTGGAAAGACCCAACAGCAAATAAATTTTCTACAGATTGTAACTTTGTATTTTCAGAGTTAGATGGTGAGCTATGGTATTGCTACTCTAGTGGGTGGGTAAAAAAATTAATCAGTCATGACTTAGATGGCTCACACGTTGTGGATAACAGAAATAGGTTTGCTCAAGTATTTTCAAGTAAAGAACAACGAAATAGCGAACTTGAATTTATTTGCAATCATATTGATGCGTTTCCTGATCTCATGCACAGCCAAACCGGAAATGTACACCTTACCCCTACTATTTCTAACGGAAAAGTTCTAAGTTCAAAGCAAGGGTGGGAACTACTTGTAGAATCAGCAGAACAACGAATTAAAGTATACGAAAGGGTCGTAGATGATTACTTTGACACATTACAGACTAAACAAGTAATTTGCTTATATAACAGTAAACTTAAAGCTGGCTGCTTAGTAAGGCAGCTATCAGCAAGAAAGCATGACGTTAAAATTCAAGCGCCAGGTAATAGCCCTGAAGCATACGAGTTTATGATGCAAAATATCCCCTGGAATAACTATTCTGATGAGTACCCAGAGCATAGCATTCGACATAAAGACAACTATGTAGATGATAATTTTTTAAATAAAAACGGTAATGGAATTATTCCTGATGAAAATGTTTTAGGAACTCCATATAAATATAAAGCTTACAAAAATAAAGCTTTAATTTTTGATGAAAACAACCTTCTTCAATTAGTTTTCTTATTGAAGGGTGACGTTATTACTCATGTTTACGAATTAAGAAAGAGCAAACAATTAGCCAAAGACTTTTTTAAAATTATTGAAGTACTTCATTATCAATTAGCAGACAGTATTAAAGAATTAAGAGTGTTGGGAATTAAAAATAATGTAGATGAATTAATTCAAACCATTAGATACGAAAGCAATACAATAGAAATTGTTAGATTTGATGAGACACTAGAAATAAATTACCAAAGTGAGAATGACGACGTTTGCCAAGTTGTTATTAATGTTGATGAAATTTATGTTTTGGGAAGTATTGCTTCGAAAGAGCAATATGATGATATGAGGCAGGCTTTATTATTTACCTTAAATTTAAAGCCATTAACTTTTTCTCATTGCAACTTGAGCACATACGAAATTTTAGTGTTTTTTGGCATTACGCTTTGCTCAATAACAAACGAGTTTTTCCTTGAGGACCTTAATGAAGATGATACCCCACCAGAAGGGTGGATAATCAATGAAAATGGCATATCGAATACACTATTTGATGAAGTACAAGGCTTATACTATAAAGATAGACAATTTAATGTGAACTATCACAACATAGATTTATTTAATAAAAATCAGCAGGCTATTAAAGAGCTTTTAAGTTGGTTTGAAAGCCGCATTGAGCCATTAGAAAAGCACTTTTATAGAGTGTTTCTCGAATAACTCCCTTTATACTGAAGTGATTAGCTCTAGCACACAGAGGTAGGTGTTATCAAAATGATTGCACCTATTATCCCCATCTAGTAATATCAGTCGTAATGTTAATAGCTAAAGTTGATTTTATACTAAATGGATTTAGATAAGCTGAATTACGCGCAACGTGAGCGTTTAGCGTTTATTGACTTTTGTTTGCAATTTGTAGGGCAAATGTCGCGTGCAGATCTCATCAGCCACTTTGGTATTGGGTTAGCATCAAGCTCTAGAGATTTAACGCTTTACAAAGAGCTTGCTCCAAGTAATTTAGTACTCGAGCACAAAACCAAGCAGTATTATCGTACAAACGAGTTCCAACCTGCCTTTACTCATAGTCCAGAAGCCGTTTTAACTAGCCTTTGCCGAGGCTTTGGCGATGGCTTATCGAATGGCTCACAACCATCAAAACATTGCTTAGATGCGACTCGTTTAATCCATCCTGATTCAAGTCTAATTGCCACTTTAATGCGTGCAATCAATAGCAAAAAAGCAGTTCTATGCGATTATGTTTCTCTGTCGTCTGGTGAAACCCGTAGAGAGATAGTCCCTCACTCCATTGTAAATAATGGTCAACGTTGGCATGTAAGAGCATTTGATTGCAAAACCAATGAGTTCCGAGATTTTGTCTGTACACGATTACAAAACGTTTCAGAAATTCCTCAGCCAGTCAGTGACAATCAACTCGCAAGAAATGACATGAGTTGGAACAATATTATCAATGTTAAGTTACGTGTTCACCCCTCAATTAAACACAAAAAAGCAATAGAGCTAGATTACAACATGGCTGACGGTGTTTTGCGCTTAGAAGTAAGAGAAGCACTGCTTGGCTACCTAATGCGACAGTGGAATGTTGACTGCACAAAAGATGCCTCCTTAGTGGGTGATGAGTATCACCTTTGGCTAAGCAATATCAATGAATTAGAGAACGTGGCGAGTATGACAATCTCGCCCGGATACAAATAGAATTTTAAGAATTAATCAAAGCGAAAGAGTCGCTTTCTATAGGAATAACAATGGATCACAGCGTACACAACAAATTAGTTTCTTTTATCTGGTCAATTGCTGACGACTGCTTACGAGATGTATACGTGCGAGGTAAATACCGTGACGTAATTTTACCTATGGTGGTGTTACGCCGTTTAGACACCTTACTTGAGCCCACTAAACAAGCGGTACTTGATGAAGTTAAGTTTCAAGTTGAGGAAATGGAAGCCACAGAGCTTGATGATGCGCCGTTAATTGATGCCGCAGGTTATGTGTTTTACAACACCTCTAAATGGACATTAACCAGTATTAAAAATACCGCGACCAATAACCGCCAAATCATTCTGGCAAATATTGAAGAATACCTAAACGGTTTCAGCGCTAACGTTAAAGAAATTATCGAATGCTTTAACCTTAAATCTCAATTTCAACATATGGCAGGTAAAGATGTACTACTTGATGTACTAGAGAAATTTGTTTCTCCTTATATCAACTTAACGCCAGATGAAATTGAAGATCCAGAAGGTAATAGACTACCAGCATTAAGCAACTTAGGCATGGGTTATGTGTTTGAAGAATTGATCCGTAAATTTAATGAAGATAACAACGAAGAGGCCGGTGAACACTTTACCCCACGTGAAGTTATTGAGTTAATGATCCACTTGGTGTTTGACCCAATTAAGTCAGACTTACCATTAACACTAACCGTTTATGACCCAGCCTGTGGAAGTGGCGGTATGCTTACCGAAACACAAAACTTTATTAATGAAAAATACCCAGTAGAAAACACCACCCGCGATATTAATTTATACGGTAAAGAGATAAACGACGAAACCTACGCTATTTGTAAATCAGACATGATGATCAAAGGCAACGATCCTAAAAACATTAAAGTAGGTTCCACACTTTCTACCGATGAATTTGCAGGCCAACGCTTTGATTTTTGTTTATCTAACCCGCCATACGGTAAAAGCTGGGCAAGTGAGCAAAAGCATATTAAAGAAGGCTCAGATGTAATCGATTCACGCTTTCAGATTGTGCTAAAAGATTACTGGGGTAACTTACCGAAAGAAGGCTTTGCTGACGCCACACCACGCTCATCTGACGGCCAATTGCTGTTTTTAATGGAAATGGTCAGCAAGATGAAGTCAACAGCTACCAGTCCGTTAGGTTCTCGTATTGCTTCGGTTCATAACGGCTCTAGTTTATTTACCGGTGATGCTGGCTCGGGCGAAAGCAACATTCGCCGTTACATTATCGAAAACGATATGCTAGATGCCATAGTGCAACTACCCAATAACTTGTTCTATAACACGGGTATTACTACGTATATTTGGTTACTTAATAATAACAAACCACAAGAGCGCCAAGGCAAAGTACAGCTTATTGATGCTAGTTTATTATTTAAAAAACTACGTAAAAACTTAGGTAATAAAAACTGTGAGTTCTCGCCAGAACATATCAGTGAAATTACCCAAACGTATCTTGATGCAGCGAGCGTTGAGCGCAAGTTAACGGAAGAAAACAATCCAACGGGCATTGCCGCTAAGGTATTTAATAATGATGATTTTGGTTACTACAAAGTAAATATTGAACGCCCAGACAGACGCAGTGCGCAATTTAAAGACGAACTTATTGCGCCGCTGCGTTTTGATAAAACCCTTCGTGAACCAATGGAATACCTGTTTGCGGAATATGGCGAGAAGGTTTATCAAGCAGACTTTTTTACCGCTAACGATAAAGCGATGGAAAAAGAAATTGTTGGATGGTGTGAAGATAACGATATCAGTCTAAACGCTAAATCAAAAGCCAAGCTACTTTCTACCGATACATGGCAGCAAGGTAAGCTTCTAGTAGCGCTTGCCAATAAACTCGCTGAAACTATCACCACAGAATATAACGATTACAACCTGTTTAAAGCCGATGTTGAAGCCCAATTTAAAGAAGTTTCGGCTGATGTATTAGCCGACATTAAGGCAAATAAGCGCAAAGCTTTTTACACCACAGTCGTTAATGCTATGAGCTGGTACGACGAAAATGCCGAAAAAGTAGTTAAGAAAGTGGTTAAGTTTAAGCAAGATAAATTGGATGAGTTATTAAACCATTTAGGCTGTGAACAAACTGGCTCTTTATCTGAGGTGATGGCTGACTTTGGTTATTACGCTACTGGAAATAAAAACGAGTTCACCACTTACGAGTCAAATTCTGATTTACGTGATGCTGAATCAGTACCACTTACTTATCTTGAAGACAAAGAAACAGCTAACAATAACAGCGAAATCCACCAGTACTTCCTTGATGAAGTTCAACCTCATGTTAGTGAGGCGTGGATAAACCTTGATAGCACTAAAATAGGTTACGAAATTAGCTTCAATAAATACTTCTACCAACACAAACCTCTACGAGCAATGGATGACGTAGCGACCGACATCATTAATCTTGAGCAAAAAGCAGAAGGGTTAATAGCGGACATTCTTGGTGTTGATTTGGCTAAGGTTCAAGGAGAGTAATATGGCTGAATTAGCCAAAATGCCTAAGTATAGTACTTATATTAATTCAGGTATTGATTGGATTGGAAACGTTCCTGCTACCTGGAAAATATATACTTTAAAAAGAACTGTTGACGGATGCACTAATGGTTTGTGGGGAAGTGACCCTAAAGGCAATGATGAAATTATTGTTTTGCGAGTAGCTGATTTTAATAGAAATACATTAAATGTTTTGGATGACAAACTTACATATAGAGCGATACCTGTAAAGGAAAGACAAGGGAGGCTATTAAAAAAAGGTGATTTACTAATTGAAAAATCTGGTGGTGGTGACAAAACATTAGTCGGATGTGTTGTTCGTTTTGATAAAGATTATGAAGCAGTAACGTCAAATTTTGTAGCGAAAATGACACCTCAAAAAGGTTTTGATAGTCGTTTTCTGAAATATGTATTTTCTACAATATATGACCAAAAGATAACTTATAAGTCTATAAAGCAGACAACGGGCATTCAAAATTTAGACTCAGCATCTTATTTGAATGAAAAATTTCCATTTCCTATTCTTCCTGAACAAATAACAATAGCTAATTTTCTTGATTTAAAGTCAACACAAATTGATGAAGCCATTGCAATCAAAGAAAAACAAATTGAGCTGTTAAAAGAGCGCAAGCAAATCATCATCCAGCAAGCCGTTACTCAAGGCTTGAACCTTAATGCGCCAACGAAAGATTCAGGTGTTGATTGGATTGGTGAAATCCCTGAGCATTGGGCTTACGAACCTATTAAGCACTCTTTGAAAGGGATTATTGATTGTGAGCATAAAACTGCCCCATTTGTAGATGAGACTGATTACTTTGTTGTTAGAACAACAAATGTAAAGGGAGGTAAATTACAAATGGCAGGAGCAAAATATACGCATGAAAAAGGTTTTAAAGAATGGACTCGTCGAGGTGTCCCCAAAGTTGGTGATGTACTCCTAACAAGGGAAGCGCCCGCAGGTGAAGCTTGCCTTGTTCCTGAGAATATTAACTTATGCCTCGGGCAACGGATGGTTTGGCTTAAGATTAATAGAGAGAGACTTATTCCTGAATTCGCCATTTCGTTAATTTATTCAAGTATAGGTAGAACATATATTGATTTCCTTTCCTCAGGCTCTACTGTGCTTCACTTTAATATGGCTGACATTAATAATATTCCAGTAGTTCTACCACCGCTTAAAGAGCAACAAGAGTTAGTAGAGTTTATTAGAAATGAGTCAGGAAAAGTTGATGATGGTATTGAGATCCAAATCCAACAAATCGAAAAACTCAAAGAATACAAAACAACGCTGATCAATAGTGCGGTAACAGGCAAAATCAAAGTGCCGGGTGTGGTTTAGCAGGGATGACGATGCAACAGGACGTAGTAAATAATCCAATGGACATTGCCGTTACCAGTGTAACGGCTGCTCAGTTATTCTCTGGTAATGTAATCGATGTTAATAAAAAGCCCCTGAATGGCTTAAAGGTGCGGTTAAACCTTCCTGAATATCAGCGACCCTACAAATGGTCTCCTAATGATGTAAAAGCTTTATTAGGCGATCTAGAGGCTTATTTTAATACGAATAGTGAAACCATTGATTCGCAAAAGCATGATAAACCGATGCTCTATTTAGGCAGTGTGGTGTTGCATCAGGTTGCTAATGGCTCTGAAACTATTTTGAATATTATTGATGGTCAACAGCGTATTACGACCTTGCAGTTGATCTGCATGGGAATTGCAGCAAAAAATGGTAACAGTTACTCCCTGCCAAATATGCAGTATGGTTCGCCAAGTAGCCATGAGCGAATAGCTAAAAACTATCGATGGTTAACAGCACAACCGCTATCAGAGTCGTTGTTAGCACTCGATTTAAGCCGCATTAACTTTACAGTTGTGATCACACAATCTGAAGATGAAGCCTATCGCTTTTTTGAAACACAAAATACGGGTGGCGTAAGACTATCTGGTCCACAAGTCATTAAAGCTCACCATTTACGTGCTATACCCAGTGAGATACAAAACAACTTTGCGAGAAAGTGGGAGTCATTTAACTATTTAGATGGTGTAGTTAACAGGCTACTAAAAGCGAGACGCTGGCAGGCATTTGGTTTTAAACATGTGCCTTCACACCGAGCACCTGAAGGTGTTAAAAAAGTCATTGTAAAAGAGTTTGCCGAGAACACTGGTAGTAAAAATGAAGATTTAGCCTTCAGCCGTGGCGCTCAAATTAAAAGCTTGTCAGGAGTAATATCACAGCAACTTGTTGATGGCTATTTAGCTAAGCAGCCACTAAATGCAGGTATTAATACGGTTAATTATTTGGCCTATTTTAATGAGTTATATCACACCCTGATGGTTGAGCAGTCTCAACCTTATCTAGACTCATTCTATTCGTTTTATAACGAGGTGGTGTTAAAGGCAAATAATAGCGATTTTTTAACAGAATTATTTGATATCGCTATTTTGCTATACGTCAGTGAGTTTGGAACAGAGTATCTTAATGAAGCCAGCTTTTGGTTAGCTCGATGTGTCTTTTCTATTCGACTTTACAATGAAAAAACAGTCAGAGAAGACTCTATTTCTTCATTTGTTAATAAGTACCCGTTACTCGACTGGATAACCACGGCTTATGAGCACAAACAGCTAGTTACAATGTTGCAAAGTTTTGAGCGAGATATATCGCCCGATAATATTGGAATATCAGATAGAGACGGTAAGACTGCTAATGGAGTAAAGCAAAAATTCTTAAAAGGTTATGCTAAGTTTTTTAGCATTCTTGTAGCAGCGCGTACTGGTAATCAAATAGCCGAGTCTTTTGATGCTGATTTAAAACAAGGCATAGCGAACAAGTTAGTTGAGATTAAAGAGCAAAACATTAAAGCATTACAGGAGTGCGTTGCATGAGTTTAGCTGTATCAAACAACGCACAGCGCAGTGCTAGTCAGGTTGAAACAAAAGTACAAACGCCACAAGATTTATTAATAAACAAAATCGCGTTTGAAATTCCATCTTATCAGCGGCCTTATGTGTGGGGCGGTGAAGGTGTTTTAAAACTATTACAGGACATAGAGCAAGCATTTATTGCCAAAGAGCATCAATATTATATTGGCACTGTACTTTCTTCTCAATTGCCAAAAAAAGCTAACAAAGATGCATCCGTGAGCTTTGAATTGATCGATGGGCAACAGCGCATGACTACCTTGATGCTAATTGCCATTGCATTTAAAAAGGCCAATGTTGATTGTGAGCTTTCAAACGTTGCGATATTAGCGAATTTTCCTCGTGTTACGTTTTCAATTAGAGAAATGGTACAAGGTTTATTGTGCTCATGGACTGATTTAGAGTTTACTCATAAGCCCTCTGATGAAGATATTCATAAGAACGAGTACACCAAACATTTAGCCGAAGCGTTAAATACGGCAACGAGCTTTATTAAAGAAATACGTAAGGACAGTAAAAAAGGTGAAGCGCATTTAGTTAATTTTGCTAAGTACTTTCATCAGCAAGTGCGTTGGGTTAACAACATTATTCCTGCTGGAACCGATTTAAATAAACTGTTCGCGACTATGAATACCAGTGGTGTGCAGTTAGAGCAATCCGATATTTTAAAATCGAAGCTATTAGGTAAGCTGAGCAAAAACCGCCAAGAGTATGATGGCTTGTGGCAAGTGTGCGAAAACCTAAATAATTACTTTGAGCGCAATGTGAGGCGGGTGTTTACAGCTTCTGACTGGAAAGAAGTTCAAGATGTAGAGCTAGCTAGTTTTGACAAAATAAAGTTTAAGCTTGCCGATGCCCCTTTGTATCAATATGGTGTAGATACTGAATCTGATAATGTTAGAGGACTAACGCTTGAAGAGATTGTAAGTGATGTATCGTTGTTAGGTAAGCTTGAGCCTAAAAGGGGCACTAACAGCAATGCTAACGATACCGATGATGAAGTATATTGCCGTTCTATTATTAGTTTTCCGCTCCTTTTAATTCATACATTTAGAATTTACAACGTTCAATCAGGCAATGATGATATTGAGAGCCGTGTTAATGGTGAACGGTTAAATCAAGCATTTGAACGGTTTGTAATAGATGCTTCTGAAGCTGAGGTAATTAAGTTTTTAGATTGCTTATGGCAAGTACGCTACCAATTTGATAAGTGGGTTGTGAAGTGGGTAGAAAAGGGCGAAGAGTCCACGGCAGTTTTACGATTAAGTAATGTTAATTTCTCAAAGACACAAAGCAGACTAAACCGAGTACCTACAGAAATTATAGAACTAAGCCAACTTCAAAGCGTTCGATACTTCACAGGTGAACGAAGCGCTCAGTATTGGCTTACATCTTTTCTAGGCTGGTTAGTTAAAAACAATACGGAAGATAAAAATATAGTAATGGCTAAGTTAGAAGATATTGATAATAAGATGTCACTCGCTTTGTTCCATGCCGAACTTAGCCAAAAGCAGGCAAGTTTTAACTACCTTACGAAAACAAAAGGCAGTTTTGGATCTTCAAATGAAATGAGTGATTATTTAAAGCAAATCAACGGCATTGGGTTTGAGCATTATTGGTTTCAGAAGCTGGAATATGTGCTCTGGAAAAATGAACAAAATAGGGCAGATGAGAAATTCAAAAAATACCGTATTAGCTCAAAAAATTCTGTTGAGCATGTTCACCCGCAACATGAAGAATACGATATGCGGCTAGAAGATAGCTATTTGAATGCTTTTGGTAATCTTGTGTTACTGAGTCCGGGTGAAAATTCGTCCTACAGTAATCAAACCGTTGGTAAAAAACAGGAAGACTTCAAAGGTAAACCCGTATATGACTCACTCAAGTTAAAACAAATTTTTGAGTTGAAGCAAAACGATGAGTGGGACAAAGACAAGATTAAACAGCATCAAAAAGAGATGGTTGATTTGTTGACTAAACACTATTACTAATAAGTATATGAAAGAGAGAGTTGTTGTAATTTATATCATAATGTAAACTAACTTGGCTCTTTAGCTTAGGACGAAATTCGTCTAGTCGGGTGTTTAGCCAGACTCTAATTTATTGAACGACTTTATGGTTGCGATATGTTCGCAACCGTCATTCGTTCCTCATGAAGGTTGCGAACATATCGCTTCCTCTAGTAAAGAGCAAAGCCCAAGAGCATTGTTCTTGGGCTTTTTTGTTTGTGGACTAAAGAATGGAATTGATAAATAAACTAG
Organism: Pseudoalteromonas atlantica; assembly: GCF_043641955.1. Taxonomy (GTDB): domain Bacteria; phylum Pseudomonadota; class Gammaproteobacteria; order Enterobacterales; family Alteromonadaceae; genus Pseudoalteromonas; species Pseudoalteromonas atlantica_A. Next base: position 129,356 of record NZ_JBHZRV010000001.1, on the reverse strand, counting down.
CTACTAAATTAAATAAGAGTGAATCAGAAGTGATCCGCTTTTTGGCTAGTGCGCCATTAAAATATAAGGTCTACACGATTCCCAAGCGCACTTCGGGACATCGAGTTATTGCTCAACCTTCGAGAGAATTAAAAGAATACCAGCGTGCTTTTATATCTTTATATCGATTGAATATTCACGATGCTGCGATGGCTTACAGAGAAAGGCTTAGCATAAAAGATAATGCCAAATTTCATTGTAAAAACAGATACCTTTTAAAGATAGACTTAGAAAGCTTTTTTAACTCTATTACCAGCGAGCTATTCTGGACGATTTGGCAACAGCACTATGAAATGCCCAATAATGATGACAAGGTTCTTATGGAGCGACTTTTATTTTGGTCTCCAGGTAAGTCATCGACAGGCAAGTTGGTTTTAAGTATAGGTGCACCAAGTTCTCCTCTTCTATCTAATTTCTTTATGTACCAGTTCGATGAGTTAGTTACACGACATTGTGAAAAGCTGGAAATTAAGTATACGCGCTACGCTGACGATTTAACGTTTTCGACAAACGCTAAGAATGTGTTATTTGATATGCCTAGATACATTTCTGACACACTAACTACTTTGTTTGGAAGTGCGCTAATTATCAATCGCAGAAAAACGGCTTTCTCATCTAAAGCACACAATCGTCATGTAACGGGAATAACAATAGATAATGAAAGTGATTTATCACTTGGGCGAGAAAAGAAACGCTATATCAAGCATTTGGTGCATCAATATAGATTAAATAAGTTAGATAAAGAAAACGTTTTTCATCTTAAAGGCTTATTAGCCTTTGCTAAACATATAGAGCCTAAATTTATAACGTCACTAGAAACTAAGTATTCAGCAGAAGTGATCACTCAAATATTTGAGGAACAGCATGGATAAACCGCATAAGACTCACAGTAAAACCATAAAAACGCTAAAAAATAATGCAGCAAAAGGGAATTTGCTGTCGATGTTTCAGCTTTACGAAAATTATAAATCTGGAAAAAATGTTGAAGCTGTAGACGATGAGTTAGCTCAAACATATTTAGATGTGATTTCGGAAAAGCTACCAAATGCTAAATTGAAGCTTAAATCTGTTGATTTATATAACTTTAGGCGTTTGATGTCTTTCGATTTAACCTTCAATGATAAGCTAACAATTATCATTGGTAACAACGGTTCAGGTAAAACAGCCATAGTAGAGTCTTTAGCAAAAACTTTTACGTGGTTTAATAAAGCTCTAGAAAAAAGTACTAATGGTAGGCCTGTTACTGAATCTGATGTAAATGTGAACGCTAAAGATTATGGTGAAATTGTAACGGATATTGAGATAGGAGAAGCGACTCTATTTGAAACAGTTTTATCTAAAGTTGCTCCAGAAAGTAATCATTCAAAATCTAGTGAGGTCAGCGATATTAAATTGGCTGGATCGTTGTATCGATACTTGGCCTCAAATGATCAAGTTAACCTTCCTCTTCTTGCTTATTATTCTGTTGAACGTTCAGATTTTACTTTACAACAAACGTATTCTGAAAGTGCTAGAGGAGATGTTTCAACCAATCGGTTTGATTCACTAGATGATGCTTTGGATGGAACTGGAAAGCTAGATAAGTTTTCTCAATTGTATATTGAGCTGGTAAATCTAGCTGATGGGGAAGTAGCTTCTGAAGTAAAAGCTTTGAGGCAGCAGATAACTAATATCGAATCAATTTTAGCTGAAGCCTATGAAGGGGAAATACCCTCTAAAAGTGATCCAGTAGTAAAGAAACTAGAACTAAAGAAAAAAGAGTTAAAAGCAGCGTTAGATAATAACTGTTCAGTTAAGCATCAAAACCAACTTGCTCTTGTAAATAAAGCAATCGAAACTATTGTGCCTGATGTAACTGATTTAGAAGTTGACCGTAGCTCAGGTAAAGTGAAGCTCATGGTTAAAAATTTTGGTAATCGAGTAAATATTTCTCAGCTATCTCAAGGACAGAAAACGTTAGTGGCGCTTATAGGTGATATAGCAAGACGGCTTGTTGTACTGAATCCTAATTCAGAAAATGCTTTAGCTAGTCATGGGATAGTGATTATTGATGAGGTTGAACTTCACTTGCATCCTAAATGGCAACAAGAAGTACTTGTAGGGCTGCAAAAAGTATTTAGCAATATTCAGTTCATAGTGACTACTCACAGCCCACAAGTTCTTAGCCATATCGATCCAAAGCACACTACGGTTATTAAATTAAGCAGTGAAAATAACCAAATTAAAAAGGTTATAGTGCGTGACACTTATGGCAGAAATGCTGATCTTATTTATGAAGGCAATATGGGCGTAACATCTCGACCAGAAGAAATTCAAAGTAAGATTGAAGAAATATTTAAATTGATAGAGCAAAAGGATTTATCAAAAGCAAAAAGCGAAATAACCTCACTATCAGAAAAAATTGGTGATGATGGTCAATTAGTAAAAGCCATGACTTTAATAAAGCGAATGGAGCTTATTGGTAAATGAGGTATATAAGGAAAGGGGTAGAGCCTCAATCATTTATTGATTGGAAAGGAGCTGCCAGTGAAGAATGGACACCAACTTATAAAGAACTATCAAATCCAGAGAAAAAGGCAGTTTATGAAGCCTTGTTACAGGAGCAAGGGTATATCTGTTGTTACTGCGAAAGAAGGCTTACTCTAGAGTCAGGCGACTACCATATAGAGCATTTGAACCCTCAATCAGCCGATGATGACGATGCTCTGGATTTCGCTAATTTTTTGTGCTCTTGCCTAAGAACAACCGTCAAAGGTGACCCGCTACATTGTGGAATGAAAAAAGGCGCTAATGTTATTCCGGTAACCCCTTTTCAGCTCAATTGTAGCGAAAATTTCAAGTTTACTGGCGATGGAAAAATAAATGGTGTTAACGAGCAAGCGATTAAAACAATTGAAATATTGGCTTTAGATATAAGCAAGTTAAACGACCTTAGAGAAAAGGCTTTAGAGCCTTTTTTGGACCCCGATTTGTCTGTAGATGATTTGAAAGTATTTGTAGAAAAATATATTGATATTGGGCAAGAACTTAATCCCTTTATATCAATGGTAGAACATGTATTTAGTGAGTTTATACAGGGATAGAAAATGGTTAGTCAAACAAACGAACAAGCATTAGAAGCTGCGATAGAAAAAGCATTAACGGGAACTTGCCTAGAAGACATCAAAGCAGGTGTGCAAGAAGCTGCGCCTGATTTTGGCAACAAGTTTTATAAGCTTGGTCAACCGACTGACTTTGATATGCACTATGCGTTAGACACGAACTTTTTCTGGCAGTTTTTAGAAACCACACAAGAGGAAGAGCTGGAAAAACTTAAACGTAATAGCCCGAATGACTGGCAGCGTAAAGTGCTTGAACGTTTTGACAGACTAATTAAAAAACACGGAATATTACACCTATTGAAAAAAGGCTTAAGTGTTGGTGATGCGCATTTAAACTTAATGTACCCAGCTCCTCTGGCAAGTAGCAGCGACAAAGTTCACCAGAACTTTGCAGCAAATATTTTCAGCGCAACTCGACAGCTTCGTTATTCAAAAGCCAATCCGCTTCAAGAAATAGATTTGGTGCTGTTTATTAATGGTATTCCATTAATAACCTTAGAACTTAAGAATGCTTGGACAGGCCAAAATGCTCGTTACCACGGTCAAAAGCAGTACCGTAATGATAGAGATACCTCGCAGTCGTTATTGCAGTTTGGGCGCTGTCTAGTGCACATGGCAGTTGACACAGACGAAGTGTATATGACCACCAAGCTTGCAGGTAAAAGCACCTTCTTTTTACCTTTCAATAAAGGAAACGGACATGGGCAAGGCAATCCAACTAATATGTTTGGACACAAGACAGCCTACTTATGGGAGGAGGTGTTTACCAAAGAAAGCTTGGCTAATATTATTCATCACTTTGTTCGCTTAGATGGCTCAAGCAAAGATGATCTCAAAAAGCGCACGCTTTTCTTCCCCCGTTATCATCAAATGGATGTTGTTCGTAAGCTAGTAAACCATGCCGCCACGCATGGCGTGGGTCAAACCTATCTGATACAGCATTCGGCAGGCTCTGGTAAATCAAGCTCTATAACGTGGGCTGCGTACCAGCTAATTGAAACTTACCCGCAATCAGCAGATATACCGGGAAGTCGAGGTGTCGAGCAGCCACTATTTGATTCGGTCATTGTTGTAACGGACAGAAGGCTTTTAGATAAACAGCTAAGAGACAATATTAAAGAGTTTTCTGAAATTAAGAATATTGTTGCTCCTGCTTTTAAATCATCAGAATTAAAGTCAGCGCTTGAAAATGGTAAGAAGATTATTATCACTACAATTCAGAAGTTTCCATTTATCATTGATGGTATCAGTGATTTAAGTGATAAACGTTTTGCGGTGATTATTGATGAAGCACATAGCTCTCAGTCAGGCTCTGCGCATGACAATATGAACCGAGCTATGGGTAAATCTGAAATAGAAGAGGCTGAGGATGCTCAAGATAAAGTACTTCAAGCCATGCGTTCAAGAAAGATGCGAGGTAATGCGTCTTACTTAGCATTCACTGCGACACCTAAAAATAGTACCTTAGAGAAATTCGGACAACAACAAGAAGACGGCAGTTTTAAACCATTCCACTTGTATTCAATGAAACAAGCAATTGAAGAAGGCTTTATTCTTGATGTCATAGCGAATTACACCACCTATAAAAGTTACTATGAAATTGAAAAGTCAATTCAGGATAACCCTGAGTTCGATACAAAGAAAGCTCAGAAACGTTTACGAGCTTACGTAGAGACTAGTCAGCAAACTATCGATACCAAAGCTGAGATCATGCTTGAGCATTTCATACCGCATGTTGTGAATAGCAAAAAGCTTAAAGGTAAAGCTAAAGGCATGGTTGTTACTCAAAATATTGAAACAGCTATTCGTTATTACAAAGCGATAACTAGACAGCTTGAGCAACAAGGCAATCCATTTAAAGCCGTTATTGCATTTTCTGGAACCAAAGAAGTTGACGGTATTGAATATACCGAAGCAGATATGAATGGCTTTCCAGAAGGAGAGACCAAAGATAAATTTGATACAGATGAGTATCGCTTACTGGTCGTTGCTAATAAGTATTTAACAGGCTTTGATCAGCCAAAACTGTGCGCAATGTACGTTGATAAAAAGCTAGCGAGTGTTCTTTGTGTTCAAACGTTGTCTCGTCTAAACCGCTCAGCTCCTAAGTTTGGCAAAAAGACAGAGGATCTGTTCGTGCTAGATTTCTTTAATAGTGTTGATGATATCAAAACATCATTCGATCCATTCTACACCTCAACAACGTTATCAGAAGCAACTGACATTAATGTATTGCATGAGTTGAAAGACTCTATGGATGATGTTGGCGTTTATGAATGGTATGAAGTTGAAGACTTTATTAAACGTTATTTTAATAATGAAGATGCTCAGACGCTTAGCCCAATTATCGATACCGCTGCGAACCGTTTTAATTATGAATTAGAGCTTGAAGACGAAGATAAAGTTGATTTCAAAGTAAAAGCTAAACAGTTCGTGAAAATCTACGGGCAGATGGCTTCAATCATGCCATATGAGATTGTTGCATGGGAAAAACTGTTTTGGTTTTTAAAATTCTTAATACCGAAACTTATTGTTAAAGACCCTGACTCTGAAGCGCTTGATGAATTATTAGAGTCCGTTGATTTAAGTTCTTATGGTCTTCAACGAGTTAAGTTGAATTATGGTATTGGGCTCGATGATGATGAAACTGAGTTAGCACCACAAAACCCTAACCCTCGTGGTTCGTATGGTGGTGAAGAAGAACGAGATCCGTTGGATGATATTATCAAAAACTTTAACGAAAAGTGGTTCCAAGGCTGGAGTGCAACGCCAGAAGAACAGAAAGTTAAGTTCATAAATATTGCACAAAGTATAAAGCAACATCCAGACTTTGAAGCTAAATACCAAAACAACCCTGATCCACATAACCGTGAATTAGCATTCGAAAAAATGGTGAAAGAGGTAATGCTGGCTAGGCGTAAAGATGAGTTAGAACTTTATAAATTATTTGCAAATGATCCAGCTTTTAAGGTCTCTTGGATGCAAAGTATGCAGCACACAGTTGGGTTGTAAACCTTCAAAAACTCGTAATAAGAAGTAATAGAAGTAAAATAAATGTATGGATAGGCATATTTCAGCAATTCAAAATATTATAGCAGTTTTAGGGTTATCGGATACACATTATCCAGTAGTAAAGGAGTAACTATTCAATGTCTTATTACATAAACTTTATCGATCCAGGAAACGCTGGTGGTAGCGTTCCAATACCCGACACCCGTTACAAAGGTCCTATTAAACCAATAGAATATGGCTGCCGTTATTGTAAAGCGAAATTCCTAAGCGATCCTGAAAGGAGTCAGCATGAATGGGAAGCGCACCCTACTCGCAACCCTTTACTTCTAATAGATAATAATGAAATTAGTGCAACTCGTTTAAAAGTGAGAGATATCAGTTTTTTTGAAAATATTGAATTTCTCTACGTAGACCAAATATCGATAAATGGTGAGCTGTTAGAGGAAACTAAGGCTAAGCAAATATTAACTTCCTCTAATAAGAAATTCTTTAAAATTGAATTGGTGAATCAGCAAGTTTCAAGAAGCTTTGAACTTGAAGTTGATATTGTAGATCCCAGCGATATTAAAGCAATAGACGCTCTGTTTTATGAAATGCTTGCTGGTGACGATATTAAAGATGAACTAGTAAACAAATTTATCGACATATGCGAAGATCGATATCCGAATGCTACATCGTATACAGATGCATTGGTAAAATACTTGCAAGGCATAAAAGCCAAAGATGGCAGAGCTAGTCATATTACTTTTGAAGAACATGTAACCAAGCTAAATCAAGCTTTAGGTACTTTGAAGTGGTTTAAATCTGACCTTGCAAGATCAATCATAAATTTAATTGAGTTTAATTTTAATCGCTTTGATAAAAACCAGGGGGCATATCAAAGTCCCAGTTTAGATTTTTCATTAAGTTTCTTTAATGGCAAAGAACTCCCTAAAGTTAACCTTGATTTAGAAAGCAGCTCTATCCCTATCCCCGTAGATTGGGTTACATCACTGATCATCAATTCAATATTAAAAGAATATGACAAGCTTGAATTTCAAGAAATAGAAGGTTTAGCCAGATCGTCTAAAACAACAGGGCTTACAGCTCAAGATAGAGCAAAGCTGAATTTTATTTTATATAGAAAAGCATTAGCTGAAGGGCTTTCAACGGAAGCCAAAAGACTTTTGAAGAAATTAAATCATAACGAGGTGTTTAAAGACAAACTCGTAGTAGAGAATTAAAATGAACGAAACATTAACATTGAATAAAGTTGCCAAAAAAGAAGTCGTTTTTAATAGTATTGATGAGGTTATCGTTGATGTATTTAAAGAGGGTGAAGCCGGAAAAACTAAAAAACCATTAAAACTATTATCTGCTCACAAGAAATATCTTAATAACATCGTTTTTAAAGATAGAGTGTCTGCCGATCTTTTAAAGAATTATCCAGTTATTATTCTTGCCAGAGATTCGGAGCTTAAGCTTACAACTGAAATTATCACCAATGTTTATAATGCTACAAACAATGAAGCAAAGAATAGTTGTATTAACTTTTTTTGCGACGTTATTGGTGAGATATCTTTCTTAAACCCTACTAAGCATGACACTAACGTTTTTCGCGCAATTTTGTCATCACTAGGTGACAATGAAAACGCTCTCCCTTACCTGATAAATGAGTTAAATCAGCGATTTGATAAACGTCTAGAGGGGATTAAAAAATCCAAATCAAAAGCCGAAGCAGCCAAAACAGTCGAAATTAACGAAAGTGAAATTGATTCTGCGCCTAAAAGCATGACTGCGGCTCAGTTAAAGAGTTTAAGGTATAACGTATTGGCAATAGCCACTTTGTGGTCAGTTAGTCTCGGTAAAGCAACTCAAACTAAAGCTATTGATACCCTTTCCAATATTTTCACGGTAGAAATTGATGAAAAATCACCAAGTTTGTCTATCGAATCTTTCCTCGCTGGACACATAAACAGTAGCAGTAAAAAAGAGCTAGGTGCTCTTATAGCTCGTTTTCTAAAAAGTGAGCAAGATGCTGTAGATGATAAAAGAAACGCGCAAGAACAATCTCAATATTACAAAAAGCAACTGGATAAAGCATTAGTTGATAAGCAAAGTTTAAATTTGCAGCTAAGTGATAGTAATAAGAAGATTGAAGAGCTTCAGACACAGCTACAAAAATTACAGGAAGCTATTGAGTCAAAAGAACAGATGGGTAAAGCTGAGAGAGTACACCTCAAAGATGACACAGGAAAAGTAAAATCCAAGGCGATCAACTTGTTAGAAGAAGAGGTTATTCCCCCACTTCGTACATCTCTTAAAGCATTAGACAGAAGTGAACCTAAAGTTAAAGTAGCGATTCATAACATAGACGTAATCATTGAAGAAGTAGAAGGAGCATTACAGTGGTTCAAAAAATAGGGATAGATTTCGGGACTACCAATAGTCTGATCTCAGTTGTTACTCATCAAAATAAAATAAAATCTTTTACGGAAAAAGATAGACCTCATCCTTCTGTTGTTCACTATGAAGGAGAGACAGTTATTTGTGGCATGAAAGCCAAGAATAAGCTTGAACAAAATACTATTGGAATACACGGCAACGCTGTTCGTGGGCCAAAAAAGTTTTTGGATAAAGATGCCATAAATGTTGGGGGAATTATTAAAAGCCCTAAAGAGGTAGTTTCAAATCTAATGTCTTTTTTGATAGAGCACGCTCAAGAGGAAGATGAAGACGGCATTGCAGATTTAAAGCACGCCGTTGTAACTATTCCAGTTGCGATGGATGGTCGTGGTCGGCAAGCTCTTCGTGAGGCATTTCTAGATTCAGGTATATTAATAGAATCATTTGTACATGAACCTTTAGCAGCCTTATATGGGTATTACAAAGATCTTGAAGATACTCAAAATGCGATTTTAAAAGATGAAGGCCAGCTGATTTTAGTTTTTGACTGGGGCGGCGGTACGTTAGATCTAACACTATGCCAAATCAAAAACGGAAATATAGTTCAAATTTTAAATAAAGGTAATAATAAAATAGGCGGTGATTATCTTGACGAAGCCATCTTAAAGTATGTTGAAGAGCAACATGCTGAAAAATTCAATTGGACTGAAAACACTCAAAAGTCACGTAATCCAAGCATGAGGGCTAGATTACTTGAAGAATGTGAGCGTGCCAAAATAACACTTTCTAAGAGAAGTGAAGCGCCAATATTTATACCGGATTACTACAACGCTGATGGTGATGAAGCTGAAATCGATTGCTGGATATCAAGAAATGATCTGGACAAAATATCTAAACCCTTGATAGATGCTGGTCTTAGAGAGATTGATTCAATTCTCAGCCCTGAGCAAGCTGATATAGATAGACAGTGTGTCGCTTTGTGTCTTGCTACTGGTGGAATGGTTAATATGCCTGCGATAAAGCAAAGCTTACGTGAGATATTTGGAGTGTCAGCGCTTCATGTTTCGGAAAAAGGCGACAGAATAATTTCAGAGGGTGCAGCTTGGATTGCGAAAGACAATGTAGCTCTAGCATTAGCAAAACCCATTGAGCTTGTTGAAGCAAGGAACTCTCTACTGACTCTTATTCCCGAAGGAACATTGCTCCCTAAACGCGGCAACACGCAAAGCACACAACAAGCTCTGTATTGCGCTGACCCGCGTGATGGCAAGGCTGTATTGAGCTTTAAACGTGCTCAAATGGTAGGAAAAACTGCCGCTGCTGACAGACGAACATCTATGGGTAACTTGGTAGTTCCTGTTAATAGTGACTTTCCTCCATTAAAAGAACGAATTGATATAGATGTTAAAATAGATGAAAACTTGATTATGACAGTTAATGCTAAATCGTTAGATGAAGACATTCCACAAGAGTTAAATGTCTATGATATTGAGTTTTCTATTAACGTATTAGGTGACTCAACTCAAAAAAAAAAGACCTCTAGGATAACGAAAGGTATTGGTGAAAAAATGGGAGTCGCAGTCAGGTCAAATGTAACCCATCAAAATGAAGGGTGGAGTTTAGTGCCTGGGGAACTTTTAAAAAAATACAACGACGAAAACCCTTATCTAAAGCAAAAACTGACAGAAGAACAAAGGTTGGAAGATCTTTATTATAAACCATGTTCAAACTGCGGTGCGAGATGGCAAGTGGGCTGTTGTAATAGCTTATCGACTTCTGGTGTTGCCTAGATGCTATTAGAAGTTAGTGGACTAACTAAATGGTGGTATAGACTACGAGGAATAGATGTCAGAATTGCTTTAGACAATACAAGTATTAAGAAATTCAACAATGCCTTCTGAAACAAAGTTATAGCAAGTAGTTATTTAGTTATTGTGCCGCTGTCAGGTAGTGGCACTTTACTGAAGTTTTACTTAGCACTGAATAGTGCCTATTAAGTAGTGGGAAGTACTAGCATAATATGTATTAATCTATAATGACTTTTTAAAATTTGAATAAGATATACAAATGTATTTAAAAGTAATTCAAAAATATTTTCATATCACTTAATTTAATGATTTCACACCGCCATTTATCAATTTTAGAGCTTGTGCCAATAGCGCCAAGCTCTATCTCGACCCGGCAGCTACAGCAAAAGCTGATTGAACGTGGCTTTGATATTTCAACCCGCATGCTTCAACGAGACCTACAATCACTTTACGAGCAGGGTTGCTTTGGGCTTGAAAAAGATATGCAGAGTAAACCGTTTGGTTGGTCTATCAATGCGCAGTGGCGAGGTGGTAATGCAAAAGTAATGAGCAGTGAAGTGGCTGAACATTATTTATTGTTGGAGCAGTTATTACCACACTCGACCCCGAGTGATGTTAAACAGTCTGTACGCATTAAAGCTGAGCAAGCGCTTAAACGTTTTAATGGGCATGTACCTGACTGGCTTTCAACCCTTCCTAAGTCTTCGTTAAAAGTGAATGCTGATACTCAGTTAGTGGCGCAAATTGAGCATGCGATTAAGCATAAGCGTGCTGTGAGTGCCGAGCTTTATAGAGTGTTGTACGATGAGGCGCATTGGTTAAAGTTTGCTGAGTTGAGTTTTTACAACTTGGTTGAGCAAGGTGGTGTGTTGATGGCGCAGTTTATGGTGGGGGGGCTTCACGAAAAGTGTTACCAAATGCCGGTTTACCGCATCCGTAATGTACATATTCTGCAAAAAATACGACGTGAGCCAAGTGCTGAGCAGTTAAAATCGTTACGCAGTGCGATTAACAAAGGCAAGTCGCAAGAAGCGATTGAGTTAATTGTAAAAGTACCCAAGCACTCGGCGGTTAATCAAGGCTTTATTGAACTTGGTGAGCTGACTGACAAGCAACAGATTGACGATAAAAACGTATTACTTACCTACCAAACTATTGATACCGAACAACTAACCGATGAGCTATTTAAATGTGCTCATTGGCTTGAAGTCATACAACCTGAGCTAATCAGGAAAAGAATTACCACAAAGCTCAAAGCGGCTGCTAAAAACTACCTTTAATTGATTTGAAAAGTTTAGGTGCGTCAAAATTTGACGCACCCATTTGTTATGCTCCTTTTAAATATGAAGGGGGTGTTATGTTTCAATTAATTGAGCAACAAGATGGTTTATCTATTGGTGTATTTGGCATTGGTGGTTGTGGCTGTAATACGTTAAACAGCATTTATGAGCAACGCGAAGGTAAACAAGCAAAGTTGTTTAGTGTTAATACCGACAAAGTGGTGCTTGAGCATACTCAAAGTGATGATACTGTGCTTATTGGCGCTGAACTGACACATGGTTATGGCGCTGGCGCCGATCCTGAAATTGGCTTACAAGCGGCGCAAGAAAGCAAAGAGTCACTTTTAGCGTTAATAAATAACTGCGATATTTTATTGTGCGCAACAGGGCTCGGTGGGGGTACTGGCACCGGTGCAAGCCCGTATATCGCAGAACTTGCTCGTGAGCAAAATAAGCCTGTGATATTTGTTGCAACGCTGCCTTTTAGTAGTGAGGGGCAGTTTAGAACACATGTTGCACAAACAGGGTTAAACACTCTAAAAGAGTATGCAAATGCGGTGATCACATTACCCAATGATCAGCTTATTGAGGTTTTAGGTAATGACGTTGGCTTGTTTGATGCGTTTAAACATAGCAACCAAATATTGCACTCACTGATTAAGTCGTTGATCGATATGCTGTGCTATCAAGGTTTGATCAACGTTGATTTAAACGACTTTGCTAAAATCATGGATTGCCAAGGAGATGCCGTTTTAGGCGTAGGAAAATGTGATGAGGAAAGTGAGTTTGCCACTGCATTGGATAGTGCCCTTAATAACCCCTTAGTTAATCAGGTCGATATGTCATCCAGCTCGGGCGTTATTGTACAAGTAAACTGTAAAGATGAAATTTCACTGGGCAGTTATAACCTCATTACCGACACGGTACGCCAACAGGTAAGCCCTAATGCTTTAGTTATTTGTGGTGTTTCTAAAATCGAAAATTTAGCCAGCAACTATGAATTATTGATCATCGCTACGGGCGCAAGCGCAAAGATGGTTGTAGAGCCACGCGATAAAACAGTAGACACCGAATTAAAAAAGCCCGAAGCGGTGATCACTCAACCTCAAGCCTCTGATATTTTTGATATCCCCGCGTTTATTCGTAATCAAGCACCAGCACCTTGTGGGAAGTAACGGTTATCTATACCCAAACCCCCTCAAGATGCGAGTTTCAGTTGGAATTAAAAGCGATTTAGGCAAGGCATTGATTGCAAGTAATAGTGGTTCTATTGTTAAAATCAATAACGCAGTATAAATCGCTTTTAAACCAACCCCTTGGGCGCTTCACAGGCACTTACTCTCATCGTTGTTCCTTCTTAAAAGGGAATGCCATTCTTGCAAAGTAACGCCTTGATATTAAGCCCCTGTGAAACGCTGAATTCTGTATCTTGAGGTGGTTTGGGTATATATGCATTTTAAGGGTTGTTAGCTGTTGTTTTCAGAGTCTGAATAATTTTTTAAGTGGTATTAACTTATGAACGTATATTTAGATGATGAAAGAGAAAGTCCAGCCGGTTGGTTGCGGGCTTATTGGCAAGAAGAGGTCATTACACTTTTGAAGAGCGGCAAAGTAAAGCAATTGAGCCTTGATCATGATTTAGGGAGTGATGCAAAAGGCACAGGTTACGATGTTTTACTTTGGATTGAGCACGCAGTGTTTATTGATGGCTTTGTGCCGCCAACAATAGCAATTCATTCTGCTAATAGTTCAGCACGCATAAAAATGGCACGCGCAATCACACAAATTTATTTACTGGCTAGAGAACAAAAGGGTTCTAAACGCTGTAATGACGAGTCGTAAACTTTGTAATTGAATAGGTGTGTTTATGACTACGTTATACATTACAGGTGCAGGCGTGAGCGCGGCTAGTGGCATTCCCACTTTTCGAGGGCAAGATGGTTATTGGACTATCGGCAGTAAAAATTATACACCAATGAAAATGGCCACTCGTGCTATGTATAAATTTAATCCTCACGAATTTTTAGCGTGGTATTACCATCGATTTACGACTTATAGAGATTGTGGGCCAAATGAAGTACATAAATGGCTCAGTAATAAAAATCTGATCACCCAAAATATAGATGGGCTTGATGATAAAGCGGGTAATAAAAACTACATTGCCATTCATGGGCGGCTTGACCAAATGACCCTCTATCAAAAAAATGGTTTGCCAGAACCAATAGCCGCACCGTGGCATAAAGTTGATGAAAGCCGCTTACACGATTCTTTGCTTGAGTTGTTTAACATTAAAAATAACAATCCAAAGGTTTATCGCTCGTTTAAACCTTATGTGTTGTTATTTGATGAATACTACACTGAACTTTACCGTATTCGTGAAGCTAAGCAGCGTATGTTTGATGCGGATAAAATGGTATTTATTGGTACGTCTTTCAATGTTGGTATCACCAGTATGGCGCTCGATATAGCTATAAAAGCGAAAATACTAGTAGAAATTGTTGATCCCGATCCTGTGATATTTTCAAGCAGGAATATCACCTATAAAAAAATGACAGCTATTGAATATATACAAAAAATGGGGTGACTTTTATTCGCTGAGGAGGAATTGACCATCGAATGATTAAAAGCACCTGTAATGTTGATCATCAAACCATTTAGTGCTTTCGGGACAGAGGTTAAACGCCTTTATTATTTGGCTTTAACCTTACTATTACTCTGTGTAATCACGTTTTTTAGACATGCCGCCAATGCCTGCATTTAAGGTGTTGGTTGGGTCTAAATTACGGTAATTATCAGCCAGTGCGGGTTTTGCATGGTAATGATGCCCCACGTTGTGTTCTGCTGGATATTCAGCGCCGCGTTGCTCTAATAGCTCAAGCAGGGCGGCTTTAACTACTGCGCAGTCTTCACCTTTTTTTACTAAGTAATCTTGATGGAATACGTGGCATAAAAAGTGGCCGTAATAGAGTTTGCTAATGAGCTTATTGGTAATACTAGATGGCAGTTTTTCAAACCAATCGGTGTCGTTACGTTTTAAGGCAATATCCAGTGCGAGTATATCTTCTACTTGTTGGTGATTAACTTTGGCGTATTGCACAGCAGCGCCTGCGGCTGCAAAACGCAGTAAATAGGCTGCTTTAGTTTCTTGTTCGCTGCACTGGAAAAAATTGAGCTGATATTCTTTTTGTACTTGCTCAAGTAACGCTAAGGTGTGTTGATATGCATTGCCTTTAACGGTCAAGATTAATTGATGTTGAAATTGTTTGTTATATTGCTTTAGCGTGTCAGGTGTTTGGCTTGGGAATAGCTTGCTAAGGCGGTAAACGAGCTTATCGACGGCGTTTTTTGGTAACAAAGACAATTTTTGGCAAACAGTATCTAACTGGCGTTTTATATTAAAAAATTTGGGCAGCCAGTTAGTGCCTAAGTTTTTGATCAAAAGCACGGTGTCGCGGCCATAATCATCAGCAAGCTCAAACATATCACGATGCAAATACTCAGCATAAACTGGCAGGCTGGTGGCTTGCTCAAGTACTGTTTTACGTACAGCTTGCAATGCGCTGCTGGAGTTAGTACCCAAATAAAATGTATGTTCAAGCTCATTTTTAGCAAAGGTGTCTACACGCACAGCAAATACCGCGAGTTTACCTGCACAGCCACTGGCTTGATGTAAGCGCCTAGGATCTGCGTTGAAACGTGCAGGAGTATCTTGATCTGTTTTTCTTACCCAATCGGCGTAGTCGCGGTCGGATGCTTGTTTTGAGGTGGTTTTGATATCAGACTGAGTATAATTTTTATTTTGTAAGTTAGTGATTATTTGCTCGGGCGTGGTGCCAAGCTCAATATCAAGGTTGTTAACTAAGCTGACTGTTCCATCGGCGTTTATTTGTGCATACAATGCCAGCTCTGTGTAGGCTGGACCTCGCTCTACAAGTGCGCCACCGGAGTTATTGCAAACCCCGCCAACAATTGATGCGCCAATGCATGATGAACCGATAACTGAATGTGGTACGCGTCCAAACGGTGCTAATGCTTTTTCTAGTGAAAATAGGCTGGCACCTGGAAATGCGACAATTTGTTGCTGTGCCGGAAGTACCTGAATATCTTTGATGCGGGTGGTGTTGATGATCACCGTATTTCGATCGCAGTTTTCAGTAGGGGTAGAGCCACCCGTTAACCCTGTATTCGCGGCTTGCATAATAACAATTACTCCCGCGTCTACACAGGCGCGCAAAATATGCCATTGCTGCAATAATGTTGCAGGCTTTACAACCGCAAGTGCCGGGCCATGACCTTCTCTAAAGCCTTTACGATACGGGGCTGTTGCGCGTTCAGAGGTTAGTACATGCCGCGCGCCCGCTATTTCTTTTAACGAGGCAATAAGTGATAAGTGTGACATTTATGTTCTCAGATCAGTTTATAGCGGGTTTTATAGGAGAGTCTTCAAAGCGTGTTTTGCGTAGTGTTGCTCGAAGTTGCTCCTGCTGTAAAACCTGTTTGGCATCGATATCGTTAAGAGCCGCGGTCTCCTCACGGGTTATATCGCCATCCGCTACCAGCGATAAATAGCGTGAGCAACAAACCCGCAAGAACGACGTAAAGTTGCCAATATCATGGTCAGCATCTAGGGATTCAAGATACAGTTTGGTGATCATTTGATTAACGGTCATTTGGTCACGAAACGCCACTTCAGCTAAAATATCCCAAAAGAACTCTTCGAGACGAATAGAGGTGACTACGCCATCAATGCGTAAAGATTTGGTACGACATGTCCATAATCGGCTGTCAGCATTTATAAAAAGTTGGCACATATCATTCATCCCTTGATGCTTTGTACGTTGATATTCTGTTTATAACAATGCCACAAATTGCTTTAACATGGCAGGGTGGGCAGGCCATGCAGGCGCAGTGACTAATTGGCCGTCGGTTATTGCGCCGTCCATAGGTAGTTCAACATATTCTGCACCGGCCATTTTTACTTCAGGTTGGCATGCAGGGTAAGCAGATACTTTTTTCCCTTCAATAACACCAGCAGCTGTTAATAATTGCGGGCCATGGCAAATAGAGGCGATTGGTTTGTCTGCATTGGCAAAATGTTGGATGATTTCAATCACACCAGGGTTTAAACGTAAATATTCAGGGGCACGGCCACCAGGTAAATACAAAGCATCGTAATCAGCGGCATTTACATTGGCGAACGTCGCGTTGAGTGCAAAGTTGTGGCCACGTTTTTCTGTGTAAGTTTGATCGCCCTCAAAGTCATGGATTGAGGTTGCTATGGTATCACCGGCTTTTTTATCAGGGCATACAGCATCAACATCATGTCCCATTGCTAATAACGCTTGAAAAGGCACCATGTTTTCATAGTCTTCTACAAAGTCACCCGTGATCATAAGTACTTTAGCCATTTTATGCTCCGTTTTTGTGTGTAAATCAGCGTAGGGAAAGTACTCTACGCATTGTCGGTTTCTAGTAAAACATACACAAATCGGGAACGGGTAATATGTCAATACTACACGTTTCATTAATACCGTGTTGAAATGACCACAGTGTGGGGGAGGCGATAATGGTTACAGTATGTCTTGTTGCCAACGTTGGGTTAAAAAGTCAATAAATGCTCGAACCAAATTTTGTTGGTAGTTACGTGATAAGTAAACGGCCCATAAATGGTTACCAGGGGTAGAGTAGGTTGGCATTACTTTAACCAGTTGTTTTGTCTTTAAATATTCTTGTGCTAAATCACAAGGTAAATTAGCAATTCCCATCCCTCTGATTGCTGCCTTGCGTAATACCGTCATATCATTAGCGTTAATATTACCCTTTACGGTGACTTTTTCATCTGAATTCTCACCTAGAAAGTGCCATATTGAATTGCCACTATGCAATAAGCAGTTATGCTGTAATAAATCTTGTGGAGTGGTTATTTTATTTGTACTTGCTAAATAGTCTGGGGATGCGCAAACAACTGTATTTATAAACATTAATTTTCGAGCTATGAGCTGCTCATCAGGCTGATGAGTGTAACGCAGGGCGATGTCTACTCGCTCATCCACTAATTGCGATAAGCTATCAGAGAGCACCAGTTGAAATGTCGTATTGGGGTGCATAGTGACAAACGCTTCAATTGCTTCAAATAATAAGTTTTGCCCAAGACCAATAGGCGCTGCGATTCTAATTGTTCCCACCAGCTCGTTATTGTGGCTATGGGCTCTACTTTGCAAATCCGATACGGTGCTGAGTAATTGTTTACAGTAGGTAAGCGCCTCTTCGCCTTGATTGGTTAAACTGACTTTACGTGTGGTGCGATGAAATAACCGCAAACTAAGCCACTGCTCAATATCTTGTACATGGCGGGTAACTTGTAAACGGCTAAGGTTTAGGTTGTCAGCTGCTTTTGTAAAGCTGCCACAGCGTGCAACTTCAACAAAGCTTTGAATTGCAGTTATTTTATCCATTAGTAACTTAATATGAACCAATTTGTATCTATAAGGTTTATTTATCATCAATTAGTATGCAAGTAAACTTGTTTTCAACAGCTGAGAACATTCCTCAGATGATAAATACTTTTTTAAGGATACAGATATGAATATTACTATTTTAGGGGCTACAGGTTGGATTGGTGGTCACATTATGTCGCAAGCGAAAGAAAACGGCCACAATGTAACAGCGGTAGTGCGTGATGCAGGAAAAGTAACAGATGGTACGGCAGTGAAAGAGTTTGACTTACATTCGCAAAGTGACATTGCAGAGGTATTAGTTGGCGCTGATGTGGTGATTGCTTCAGTTGGTGGGCGTGCTGCTGGTAACCATGAGATAGTTTCCCGTACTGCTGAGCGTTTATTAGCGGCACTTTCTGGAACGAACACGCGACTATTGTGGGTTGGTGGTGCGGGCAGCTTAGAAGTGTCACCAGGCGTTACTTTAGTATCATCCCCCGATTTTCCTGCTGAATATAAAGATGAAGCATTAGCGCAAGGTGAGGCGTTAAAAGTATTCAGATCAACAAGCACAGCAACACCATGGACGTTTGTATGCCCTGCAGCCGTTATTTATCCGGGCAAAAGTGAAGGTGCATATCGTATAGGTGGTGATGCATTTTTTACCAATGAGCAAGGTGAAAGTAAAATTTCGGTCACCGATTATGCCATTGCGATGTTAGATGAAGCGCAAAATACCGCGCATGTTAATCAACGTATTAGTGTGGCTTATTAAGGATTTTTCCATGGGCACATAAATGTTATTATTAATCAATATTTGATCATTGAATGATATTTATGAGCCTACTTCTCTCACTTGCTTTAGCAAGTTTACCAGCCTTACCAGAGCCTGTTGCAAACAACGCAGTCGCTAAAGTTATTGTAGATAAACAGCCTTACTTTTTAAGCTTTATGGGCTTAGGTGCAAATAAAGATCACCACAGCGTGCATAATAAAGTATGGGCATTAAAGCTGGGTGAGCAGCAATGGCAGAATAAAAGCCCTGTTCCTAGCAGTTTAAAACCTACAGGACGATTGGCGAGCACAGCAATCGGTATGGGGGAATACGCGTATATATTTGGTGGTTATACTGTAAGTCACGATCATACTGAAGTCTCAAGTCCTGATGTTTACCGGTACGATGTTAAAAACGATAGTTACACTCAACTTGCCTCTATGCCGGTGCCTGTTGATGATAGTGTAGCGCTTGAATATAAACAGCGTTACATATACCTCCTTAGTGGTTGGCATAATGATGGTAATGTAAATCTTGTACAGGTTTACGATACGCAAACAAATACTTGGCAACAAGCCTCGCCATTTTTAGGTGAGCCAGTGTTTGGCCAAGCAGCTGCAATCAGTGACAACACTATTGTGATTTGTGATGGCGTAAAAACACAGGCTAATCCAGATAAACGGCGCTCATTTGCAGCAGTTGCTCAGTGTTTAAAAGGCACGATAGATCATAATAATCCGCTTAAAATTGATTGGCGAACACTGCCTCACCCCACAGGTATTGCTCATTACCGTATGGCGGCAACAAGCTTTAATGAGTTTGTTTATATGTTGGGCGGCTCACCCAACCCTTATAATTACAACGGGCTGGGATATAACGGTGAACCAGCTCCCGCAAGCGCGCATGTATGGCGTTTTGATATTAAGCGTAATCGTTGGGAGATACTCCCTCCTATGGACACTGCGAGTATGGATCATCGCGGCCTATTAGAGCACCAAGGTGTGTTATACACAGTGGGTGGCATGAATAACACTCAACAGGTTATCAATTCTGTCTCAGCACATACTGTAAGGGACTCACAATGAATACACTGTATATTACAGGGGCTGGAGTTAGTGCAGCCAGTGGCATACCTACTTTTCGTGGTGAAGATGGTTTTTGGACTATTGGTAGTAAAAATTATACGCCAATGGAAATGGCAACAAGAGCGATGTACCAAAACAACCCACGTGAATTTTTAGCGTGGTATTACCATCGTTTTGCAACGTATCGTAATCATGGGCCAAATGAAGTACATCATTGGCTAAGTGATAAAAACTTAATCACCCAAAATATTGATGGCCTAGATGGTAAAGCAGGGAATAAAGATTACATTGCTATTCATGGTCGGCTTGATCAAATGACGTTGTTTCATCATCAGGGCGATGAGGTAACACTACACACCACTCCTTGGAATAACGTAGATGAAAGTCGTTTGCATGATTCATTATTTGAGTTGTTTAAAATAGAAAACCACCAGCCTGTGCTCAACCAATCATTAAAACCCTATGTGTTATTATTTGATGAGTTTTACACTGAGCTTTATCGTATCAGTGAGGCGCAGCAGCGTATGCTTGATGCTGATAAAATCGTGTTTATGGGCACTTCGTTTAGTGTAAATATAACTCAAATGGCGTTGGATATTGCACGTAGTTATAACACCCCCATAGAAATAGTCGATCCTGAACCTACTCATGTTATGCATCCAAATGTAAGTTATAAAGCAATGACTGCGCTGGAGTATATACAAAACCACGGATAATTTTTTAAATGAATTTAAGCTAAAAGTAGTTCGTATTTCCAGTTAGAAGTGCTGAACTTTACTTTAATGAAAAGTCGAGCATTTGAGAAGCTGGTAAAGGTTTACTTAAATAAAAACCCTGAGCGATGTCGCAGTAAAGCGTATTAAGTAAATCGAGTTGCTCCTTTGTTTCCACGCCTTCTGCGACGACTTTTATTTCTAGGCTATGTGACATAGCAATAGCCGCTTTAACTAAATTACAATCCGCTTTATTATCCGTTATGGCATTGATAAAACTACGGTCAATTTTCAAAACATCAAATGAGTATTGCCGTAAGTAACTTAAAGATGAATACCCTGTACCAAAATCATCCATTGATAACTTTATACCTAGTTTACTAATTTGCATCAGCGCTTCACGAATAGAGTCTTGCTCATTCATCAATACTCCTTCGGTGATTTCTAATTCTAAACATTCGTGATTTATATTATTTTCATTTAAGGAATGTAGGATCATATTTAGTAGCTCTGGATCCCTAAACTGACAAGGTGATAAATTAACAGCCATCGTGTACTTTTGTTTATGAGATGCTTGCCATTCTTTTAAGAAAAGCAGAGCTTGTTTGATAACAAATTCACCTATAGGGATAATTAAACCAGTTTGTTCAGCAATGGGTATAAATTCATCCGGTGTAATTGCACCAAGTTTATTATTCTGCCAACGCAGTAATGCTTCTGCACCTATAAGGGTATTTGTCTTGACGTCTATTTGTGGTTGGTAATAAACCGTAAATTCATTTTTTGTCAGCGCGTTTTGCATTTGCTCTTCTATTTCAAAACGGCGCTGCATGGCCGTATTCATTTGTTGGGTGAAAAAAGAAGAAGTGTTTCGCCCAAGCGCTTTTGCTTGATACATTGCGGTGTCTGCATTACGTAATAATTCTGATGCTGACGTTCCATCTTTTGGTGACATAGCGATGCCAATACTTAATGTAAGTATTAATTCTCTTCCCTCTAGTTTAAAAGGCTCTCTAAACGCGTTGAGTAAGCGTTCAGTGATAGCTTTGGCATTACTTTCATCATTTAAATTAGAAATTAAAACAATAAACTCATCACCACCTAATCGGCCTACGGTATCATCTTGTTTTAAAGCATGTTTTAACCTATGTGCAGCTTCGATCAAAAGTTTATCGCCTACTTCATGACCTAATGAGTCGTTCACTTTTTTAAAGTTATCAAGATCTAAAAAGAAGACTGCGGCCTTTTCATGCTTTTTCTTAACTGAACCTAGCATTTGCGATAACCGGTCAAGTGATAAAAAACGGTTAGGCAATGCGGTTAAACTATCAAAATGCGCTTGACGGCGAATGAGCTCCGCTGAACGGTGGGGCTCTGTAATATCGCGAATGATCACCATGATTTGGTTTTTCTTTGGCAGCAAGCGCATTCTGGCTTCATAATAACTAGTACCATCTGGCATGCTTAATTCATATTCAAAGCTGACCATTTCATTGTGTGTGAGCGCTTTTTCTATATGGATCCTAAATATATCTGCAACTTTGTCAGGTAATACCTCAACCATTTTTTGACCAATGAATTTCTCGGGGGGGATGTAAAGATCAGTTTTATTACTTGCGTGGTAATCAGTAATCGTACCATCGTGCTCTAAGACAAAAAATAAGTCAGGGATCGCTTCAAAGATGGTTTGTAACATAGTGGCATTTAACGTGGCTTCGGCTTGTGCTTTATGTACGTCGGATAAATCAATGTCAATGCAATACATT
Organism: Pseudoalteromonas atlantica; assembly: GCF_043641955.1. GTDB lineage: Bacteria > Pseudomonadota > Gammaproteobacteria > Enterobacterales > Alteromonadaceae > Pseudoalteromonas > Pseudoalteromonas atlantica_A. The sequence continues at coordinate 106,955 of NZ_JBHZRV010000001.1, read as the reverse complement.
TGCTTGGCGTTGTATTGATTAGTAAGCATTACATGACTTGAAAATACCGCAATCTCACTGCCATCTTTATGATTTAATGTTAGTTCAGCCGCTGGGATTTCAATTCCTAGCGTAATCCAATCGCTATGAGCTTTAATAACGGGTTCTTGCATAGGCTCTGGAATAATTAAATCTTCGAGCTTCTTGCCCATAGCCTCTTGCTTAGTATACCCGTAGAGTATTTCACTGCCTTTGTTCCAGTAAATGACTTGCCTTTGCTCATCATAGCCCTGCACCGAAATAGAATCGATTGCATCAAAAAGTTGATGCAATGGATCATTAGTCACATAGTGATCTGTGGGTAAACCATGGGCATTATGCAGAGCCATTCAGTGATGTCCTATCATTGGATTGATCTACTCTAAGCATAGACAAAAAAACGTGATTTTTAGTAGTTATTCATTAAAAATTTTTGTAATAGGCACTCATGTTTTATGGTAATTAATAAATTAAAGGTAGTAGATAGACTTAAAGGCTATCTACTATTTATACTAGTTTGCTGGCATTAAAAATAACTCGCGCACGTTACAGCGAGGGTTGGCTTCAATAGCAAATAAAACCGCTTCTGCTACATCATGTGGGTCGAGTTTGTCTGGTTTGGCTTCATCAAAAAATGGGGTATTTACCATGCCAGGCGCTATTGTAGTGCAGCGGCCTTGCCACTCTTTCATCTCTTCTGCGAGGTTTTGGCCAAAACCGTAAGCAAACCACTTGGTTGCTCCGTAAATTGAGCCTGGAATAGTAACCCTTCCTGCAGCAGAGCTGGTTAAAATAAAGTGCCCGGTGGTTTCACGTAAATGAGGCAAAGTGAGTTTTGCGGTGTAAAGCAACGCATTAATGTTAATATCTAGCATCTGACGCCATTCGTCTACATCACCATTCTCTGTGCCGGCTGTGCTTACGCCCATTCCAGCATTTGCGAAAGCAACATCCAAGCGGCCATATTTTTCTATACCTTTTTTAACGACATTTTCTAGCTCATTAAAGTCAGTTGCATCTGCAGTAATAGCATAAGCATTCTCAGCCCCTAACTCATTTACAAGAGCTGTTAATTTGTCTTTGCTGCGTGCGGTTAAAATGACTTTATGGCCATTTTCAACTAGTGTTTTTGCTGTAGCTTCCCCAATACCACTGGAAGCGCCTGTAATAAGTACTATTTTTTCTTCGACCATGTTTATTTCTCCTTAATTACATATTCAAAAGAGTGTGATACTAACTAACTTTAATTAGAGCGTATTGACCACACTAACATCCCTCGATTAACTCAAATTGAATAAGCTGAAGTGAAGAAAATATAACTATAAAAATTTAAGTGGCCAATTTGGGATATGTGAAATGAAATAGTTTTAAATACGTTATCGCCACATACTCGCGCGACTTTTATTTGATGGTTAAATTTGAGCTAGCTTATGCGAAGTAGTGGCCTTTAGTTAGAAGCTATGGGGGTTTGCTTATTTTTATATTGTGCTGAGTTACGGCAATAATCAAAGAAATTAAAACGTGAAAGTATGCTTTTAATATTTTCGCAACGTACGCTGCACATTGCAGAGTCGGTGACCTCGAATAGGTACCAGAACGTAGATAAAAAAGCCCGCCAGCGTTAACTGAGGGGCTTTTCTACCTAAACAGGACAAATAGTTTTTTGTTACTGACTAACAGTAAAAGTCACGTCAAGATCATCACCCGCAGTTACCGTAACCGGTTTAATTTGATACAGTGTAAATGCCTCATCGCGTAGTTCAGCATCATCAATATGTGCTGCACAGGTATAAGCTAATTGGTAATCACCAGCAGTGATGAAGGCAAGCTCAAACTCATATTGATTGTCGTCACTATCAAATACCACATTGGCTGTCGCTAAAGGCGCATCAGCAGGAGTTTCAGCTTCGGTTACTTCGTAATTATCCAGTGGCTCGGCTACATCATCGCTATAAAGGTAAACAGCATGACCAAATGAGCCATCTTCAGCAGCCAGTGCGATATTGTCTGTTTCGCAGTTGGCAATAAGTGCGTCGCTTATAGTACCTTCAATTTCTTCTGACTCAGCTAAGTTTTCTAAACGAACGCCGCGAGGTTTTAAGAATATTTCATCGCTGTTTTGTGGATTTACAAGCGACTTCTTCAAGTCGAATTCAAGTACAAAATCATTATCAGTTTGATTTAGGGTAAAGCCGTCAAGTTGAATCTCACCAATACCGTCGTTACCCTTACGTTTAACAACCAAAGGTGCAATGCTTCCGTCTTCATACACAACGTGTGAGGTCATAGTAAGGTCATTTTCATCGCCATTAATAACATCGGCACGGATCCATGAATATTGCCCAGTTGGCACGTCTTCATCATCTATTAATGAGAAAACATCATCGCCAGTGTAATCAAGCAAATTTACCATTTCAGGTTTAGTTTGGTCATCTGTCTGGCGTGTTTCAAAGGTAATATCTTCTGCGCCATTAGTTTGTCTTAAGGTGATAGAGTTAAATACAACGTTAACCTCACGTAACCCACTAACCGGTGCATCGGAAACACCTAAGTTAAATTTTGCCGATTGTGGAGTTGTTGGCGAATCAATATTGTCTGAACCACCACATGCCGTGAGTGCAACTAAAATAGTGCTACTTAAAAGTGTTGTTTTGATGTTCATAATTTAACCTTTTCCTTTTCAGTGTTGGCGTCAGTATAGGAGTTAATACTTAACACAACTTGAATGAGGATTGAGTAATACCTATTAGATTTAGTCGGTTTAATTGGAGGCCTAGATAATGGTTAGCACTTATATTTGCTGATGAAACTCATTACTAGTAATTGCTTAAACCATATCCGTCATTTCTACATTTTTGCTCCACATTTGTTGGGTAATTTTACGGTGTTAACGCCAGCCCCATAAAACCAGGAATAAAAATGCACGTCTTAGATTTAGAAAAACAAGGTGAAGTAAACACATTAATGACGTTAGTACTCATCAATTTATTAATATTATTGGCTAACCTAATCAGCCCTGATGGTTGGCTGAACATACTAACCTATAGTTTAACTGTGTTAGTAACAGCGCTTATTGTTGTATTGCTTGGTAATGGCAAAAAAACACTCACTATATGTAAGCATGGTGTGCATACGCTTTCTATTTTTAAGCGAGCGAATTATTTTTCGGCTAAACAAATTAACCATATTCGTCCTTATTCAATATGTGGCATAAAAGGTGTGATTATTACGGGTGAGAAGTTTATTTGTGTGGCGCCTTTCTATACGCTTACAAATAAGCACCAACAACGTTTAAAACGCTATGAAAATGGCTTATATGAATGGCTTATAACATTACAAAATCGTAATGATTACTGCTAAAAAACCTTTTTATATCGCTGTAAGTTACTTATTACTAACAGCGATAGTCCTAGATAGAGCGTTAAAATCAATACTCAGAACAAGTTAACGCTGGAATGAATATACAGAGCCCAGTTTTAATATTTGCGTTAATTCGTCAAGCGCTTGTCGACTTTCCAGTAATAGGTTCGGATCTGCAAAATCATCACTGGTCAATCTATCGCGGTAGTTGTCGTTGGCCCATGCACACAGCTGCAGGTATTTATCATCTGTTAAGATAACCTCTGGGTTAACAGCTGCGAGTTCTTGTTGGTTAAGTGCAACACGTAACCGTAAGCACGCAGGCCCGCCTCCATTTTGCATACTTTGCTTTAAATCAAAAAATTGAACCTGATTAACAGGGTTATCTGCCGCGATCATTTCATTTATAAAGGTATTTACGGCGTTGTTATTTTGGCATTCTTGCGGCGCTACTAGCATCATATTGCCATTATTTAAACTAACAAGCTGGCTGTTAAAAAGGTAGCTTGAGACAGCGTCTTGGATACTTACTTTAGCTGTTGGTACCTCAATGATATGCAGTGTTTTTTCGCCTATATAGGCACGCTTTATTTGTTCAATAGCTTGCGGCTGATTAATAAAGGCTTGTTCATGACACAGCAAAACATTTGCGTTACCCACGGCAATAACATCATTATGGAACACACCTTGATCAATTACATCTGGGTTTTGCTGTAACAAAATTTGGCTGGTGGGCTTTAATTCATGTAAACGGCAAATAGCTTGTGAGGCCTCAAGGGTTTGTCGTGCTGGAAATTTAACGGGTTTTGGTAACGCGCTATTAAAGGCGCTGGCACCATAAACAAACATTTCAAGCCCAGTGCTGGCATGATCATCCGCTAAGCGAGTGTGGTTTGCCGCCCCTTCATCGCCAAAAAAACCTTGTTCAGGAAGATGAGTATGATGACTAAAGTGAGTGTCATTATTGAACATAGCTTTTAATAAACGAGTAGTCGTTGCAGGCTCTAAAGAGCGGTGAAATTTATTATTTAAATTGGCGGCAGTAAAATGCACTTTCCCATTGAGAGTATCAGCTGAGGGAGAGACAGTTGCGGCATTTGCTGTCCACATTGCTGACGCTGAATAACATGCGCGTAGCAGGATTGGGTCAACCTTAAAGGCTTTGTTTATTACATCTGTATCGCTGCCACTAAAACCGAGGTGGCGTAAAACATCCACATCGGGCCTTGCATGAGGAGCGAACACACCTTGGGTTAAGCCCAAGTCATGCATAGCTTTCATTTTAGCGAGACCTTGCAGCACCGCCTCTTTAGGATTGGAATAACTTGCCGCATTATTTAGTGATGCAACGTTACCGTATGATAATCCTGCGTAATTGTGAGTCGGGCCTACAAGGCCATCAAAGTTTACTTCTACTGCTTTAATCATTATTAGACAACATATTTAGGTTTTATATAACTATAGTGAAATTTATACGTTTTTGATCAATTTAAATTAGCTAATTCTAGCTCTACAGTTTGCAATGTTTGCTGCAAACGCTTTTGCGCGGCTATTAAGTAAGCTTTTTGTTTCGTATTTTTGGCCTGCTGTTGGCGCAGTGCTTTATAAATGACCCGCTTTGGTAAATCATACTGTTCTGCCGCTTCAGTAATCGTTAGTTGATAACCACTGAGCTTTTGTAGCACTTCATCCAGGTGAGGAGCGTTATTTAACATATCGACGCTCCTTTTCGGCTGTTGTATGCGTGTCGTTTGCTTCATGGACATGCCAAACGCTTATATCTAAGCGCCATAATAGATACAGAGTGTGGTAAAAATTAGTCATAGCTCGTGCTCCCTGTAGAAGAGGTATAATTTCGCATGTTATGTAGCTAGGTTTTATAAATCTCTAGCCACTCATCCTTTAAAAAGTATGAAACGTTTTAAAAGACTCATCATTACTAATGAAAGATCCATGCCAGCCATTAAATTATTTTTATCTGCTTTAAATCAATAGCTTATTTTATTTAGGAAAATCCCAAAAACCACAAAAGCACTAAAACGGTGAAACTTTTTAAGTTGCTGCACTTTGCTGGCGCAATAAAATAAAGGTAAGTGAAATACTGTTTAATTATGTACCACATTTGAAACAAGCAATCAGTTAGTCAGCGTCTGTTGGTAAATAAAACTTGGTTAGGGTATTGTTTTATAATTAATTATATAAATATGGAAAGTGTATTTTTATGGCCTTTGACGCCAATTCGCTAAGCAACATGTTTTGGAGGAATATTAAACTACTGTTTATTGCATTTTTTCCCTCATCGCTCTTTGCGGCAAATGTGTACGATCACTTTCCCGACAAAATAGAAAGCTCGCAAAAATATGTATTTTATTCTCATGGCTTAATTGTTGAGGGCACTAACCCGACACCTGTTAACGCTCGGTGGGGAAAGTATGAATTTCCAATGATAAAAAAAGCCTTAGCAGATACTGATTATAATTTGATTGCATATCACAGAGCTAAAAATACCGAGCCTAAAGCGTTTGCCCAAAAACTCGTTAGCGATGTTCGTTTGCTCATCGCACAGGGGGTTTCTGCGAGTAATATTTCACTGATTGGTTTTTCTCGTGGTGGCGCGATTACTATCGTGACATCAAATTTGTTAGCCAATGAAAAGGTAAATTTTATTCTTTTGGCGGCTTGTGGTCGCTATGTGAGTAACCAACCTAGTTTAAAAATGTACGGCAATGTTTTATCAATTTACGAAACCTCGGATGAAGTGGGTTCTTGTCAGTTTTTGATTGATCGTAGTAAACAGGTTACGCATTTTACTGAAATTGCGATAAGTACATCGAAAGAGCACGGGGCTTTTTATACTCCAATACCGCAGTGGGTTGAACCCGTTAAAAAATGGCTTAAAGATGCAAATTAAGGAGCTATTTTGCAAATCAGAAAATTGAATTCACTGCGGGGACTCGCTGCAATTATTGTTTTTATTACCCACTTTAGTGATATCACTCAATGGTTTGAAGGCGCATTAGGTGGTGGTTCAGGTGCTTACGGTGTGATGCTGTTTTTTATGTTAAGTGGTTTTTTAATGTCGCACCTGTACTCAAAAAAAGCGTTCAATAAAACAACCGTAAAACATTACTTTTTGGCTCGCGCGGCAAGGGTAGTACCATTATATTTAGCGGTTGTACTAGGCTCTTATATTTTTACCTTGTTAGATTTCCCTCTGTTATATGACATTGCTAACGTCAACGTGCTAATTGGCCACCTGTTATTTTTGCATGGTGAGAGCGTGCTGTGGTCAATACCGCCTGAAGTACATTTTTATTTTGTTTTCATTATATTTTGGGCGCTTGCTAAAAATCGTCTTGGGTATATTTATATCGTTAGCATTGCAATAATGATTTTATTATTTTTAACTAATTTCCCCAGAATAAGTAGTGAGATTAATGGCATCCCGTACAACTTTTTTAACACCATTAGGAGTTTACCTTACTTTTTTATAGGTGTTATTTTTGGGCTAAATTATTCAACTTTAACAATTCCTAATTACTTAAAAAGCCATGGCTTTGTACTAACGCTTTGCTTGATTCCTTTACTTTACCCAGCTTTTTCACCCGTAACGAGTGATGCCAAATATAGAATGTGGCTAAGTTATGAAGTACTTCTTGTGATGGCGAGTGTGTTTTTTGCCATTGTATTTTTAGTACCGGACAACAATCGAGTATTAGCTAACAGGGTAGGTGATTTATTAGGTAAGATTTCATATTCATTATATTTACTGCATATGCCAATCATTTTATTGGTCGATAAACTGAGTGTATCGGTGGAGCTCAAGTTATTCATTTCTTTGCTTGCAAGTATAATGGCCGCCTTTGTGTCGTACACCTATTTTGAAAAACCAGTAGCAAACTTAATTCGAAACAAAAGAGCAACTAACCTGTAGTGTGGGCGGTAAAGTTAATGCCTCAGGGGTTGAGGCATTACAATAATGGCTTAATAACGCTGCCTTAAAACCCTTCTAGTACTAGTTTACCGCGTGACTGATGAGATTCTAAAATTTGGTGCGCTTTGACTAAATTCTCAACGCTGATTTTTCCTAGGTGTTGGCCTAAGGTCGTTTTAATAGTGCCGTTATCAACTAACTCTGCTAATTCAGTAAGTAGTTGATGTTGTTCTATTATGTCGTCGGTTTGGTACATCGAACGGGTGTACATAAACTCCCAGTGAAGTGAAATACTCTTACGTTTTAATTTTAAAATATCAAAGCTTGCAGGGTCGTCGATTAACGCCAGCTTTCCTTGTGGTTTAATAACATTAATAATCTCATCAAGGTGCTGATCTGTATGCGTTAAGCTAATTACATAGTCAAACTCATCCATATTACGTTGGATGCGTTGTTCATTTAAGCTTTGTGTGTGATCAAGCACCTCGTCTACACCTAACTTATTAAGCCAATCAACACTTTGAGCCCGTGATGCTGTAGCCACAACGGTTAAATTAGTAAGCTGTTTTGCTAACTGCACTAAAATAGAGCCCACACCTCCTGCAGCACCAATGACTAAAAGTGATGCCGGTTTTGCCGAGTGACTTTTTGAAACTTGAAGGCGGTCAAATAAAAGCTCCCATGCAGTAATACTGGTTAAAGGAAGAGCCGCAGCTTCTGGGTTGCTCAATGTGGTAGGGGCGCGGCCAACAATGCGTTCGTCAACAAGTTGTAACTCAGCATTACTGCCTTGGCGGGTTAAATCGCCTGCGTAGTAAACACGATCGCCCACATTAAATAGGCTTACTTTATCGCCAACGGCTTTGATAATACCGACAGCATCCCAACCAATTACTTTATAGCCTTGTTCAGGAGACACATTTGCCCGTATTTTTGCATCAACAGGGTTCACAGAAATAGCTGACACTTCAACTAATATATCATGGCCGTGTGCCTCTGGTGTGGGAAGCTCAATCGCTTGAAATGACTCAGGTATGAGCGTTTTAGTTGCTTGTGTATAACCAAATGCTTTCATGTTTACTCCGATAAGGTAACGTTATGGCGTTACTATAACGCAGTTTTCATAGATAAAAAGTCCCGCTTAGTAGAATGACATTCAAAAATTATTAGTTAATTAAATCACTATTCAACTTATCGAGTAAGGTTATTAGCTGCGCGGCTTCTTGTTCAGAAATCGAAGGAAACTTACAGCGGACTTGCATTGGAATTTCTGCCGCTTTATGTTGCAGTTCATGCCCAGCTTGTTGCAGTTTTACTAACCTTTTTCGCTTATCTTGGTCATCATGTACAATTTTAAGTAGCTGTTTATCCGTCATCTTTTTTAATATTTGCGTCATAGCACCGCCATCAATGGCTGTTTTTTCAAGCAGCGTGTTAATACTAATATTATCTTTTTCCCACAGCGCCATCATTACAACATATTGCGGATAAGTAAGATCAAGCGCGAGTAACGCTTCTCGGTATGTACGAACAATGCCGTTTGACGCCATGTATAAGCGATGACAGATTTGATTATCTAACCTTAATTGTGAAAATTTCATACTGACTCAAAGTGTAATGTATTACTGGTATTTTAATTTGCATACAAAGTATTTGCAATGTTGAATTTTTAGTTCTATTATTTTGCATGCAAAATAAATAAATCAACCAACTTAAAGAGGCATTCATGAAAGAATTACAAAGCGTAGCGTATACGGCAAAAGCAGCGGCAACAGGTGGACGTGAAGGCACAGCAAAATCAGATGATGGTCGTCTAGATGTTGCTTTATCAACACCAAAAGGTTTGGGTGGAGATGATGGTAAAGGCACTAACCCAGAGCAATTATTTGCAGCAGGCTATGCGGCATGCTTCATTGGTGCATTAAAACTTGTTGCAGGACAAGCTAAAGTCAAACTACCTGCAGACACTCGCATAGATTCAGAAGTATCAATAGGCCCAATCGAAGGCGGTTTCGGTATTGCTGTTAAGCTTGCTGTGTTTGTTGGTGATGTGGATAAAGATACAGCCAATGCACTTGTTGCTAAAGCACATGAGGTGTGCCCATATTCTAATGCAACTCGCGGTAATATTGCCGTAGAGCTTTCAGTTATTTAATTGGAAACCTAATACCAACTTAGCAAACCGCTAAGTTGGTATGTAACCTGATCTCTGGATAATAAACTCGCTTCCAGAGACTACTTTCAATATTACTGCGTTGAATTTACTTGCAATAGGCCCGCTATTTCCACGTAAATTCGCTTTGGTAGCAACGAACCTCGCCGACTGAGATTTATAAAAAGCTATTTTAATATTGAAATAAAACTATTAATAAACCTCTTAACCAAAGTTCAGGTTGTGTACTTTTATTGTTTAACATATCAATGATTTCGTTAGCCATGTTTTTTCAATAATATACGGTAACTTTTCATAATTAGACTAAACTCAAAACAGTAGTTTAATTAAGGGTTAAGGAACGCAGTAATGCAGCAAATAGCATTATCAAAAAAGTTACTTTGGATAACCGTAGGTAGTATTTTTACCACTGTTTTTGTTTTATCAAGCATTTTATGGTGGGAGTTATCAAATAGTAATGAAGATTTATCTGCTGAATCTAAAAAGCTTATCGTTGCAGAAGTAGAACAAAAACTAGTCGCTAATGCTTCATCCTATGGTGAGCGTATTGCAGGGTTTATTAATGAATCATATCGCGTGCCGTTTTCGTTTGCTGCAATATTAGGCGATGAAAAAGCGGCGAGCACATTAAGCCGCGAGTCAGTGGTTGCGTTGAACCAGTCGCTAATTGAAAAAAATACAAATATTTCATCTATTTACTCGCAATTTGAAGCGAATGGCTTTGATGGCAATGATGCCCAATATCAAACGGGCTTTAAACATTCAGTTGCAGGTGCAGGCACGCTAGAAGTATATTTTACACGCAGCCGTGATGGTGTGATTGAACAGCAGGTTGTTGAAGATATTAATGAAAAGTACCTAACTAAACTTAATGAATTCGGCCAACGAGAAGCTGAGTGGTATTTGTGCGCTAAAGACACGAAACAGCCCTGCATAATGGAACCTTATTTGTATGAAATATCGCCGGGTTATTCCGAGATGATGACATCCCTTGTTGTACCAGTTATGAGAAATGGGCGCTTTATCGGTATCGCAGGGGTTGATTTAACGTTACCGGTTTTTCAAACTATGACCGAGCAGCTTTCAAAAGAGCTGTATAACGGCAAGGCGAGAGTGACCTTGCTGAGCTCGTTAGATTTAATTGTTGGTAGTAGTCATTACAAAGATAAATTAGGCCGCCCTTTAAAAGAAGCGACCTCTTCTAGTTTGGCAACCAGCTATGACCGCCTGAAAAAAGAAAGCGGTATTCATAAAGTAAACGATGACTATTTAGTTAACTACCCCATTTCCATTAAGTTAGCGGGTAAACAATGGAACCTACTTATAGAGGTACCTGCCGAACTTGCCTTAATGGGTCCGCAAGCGCTAGCTAAAACAATGGATGAAAACGCCAATACACTCGGTGGTATTATTTTGATTACAGGCATCATTATCGCCGTCGTTGCCTTTTTAATAATGACTCTTGTGATCAAGAGTATCATTGCGCCACTGCAACAAATTCAACAGCGTGTAGATAATCTAGCAAGCTCAGAAGGTGACTTAACGCAAACATTAACTGTTGAATCTCACGCTGAGTTAATTGCTCTTGCTGATGGTTTTAATGCCTTTTTGGCCAAACTACGCGACTTAATAGCCCAACTAAAAGACGTTTCAGGGCAAACTAAACTACAGGCGCAAACAGCAGCGCATGTTGCTGTTGATACCAAACAAAATGTGCAGGCTCAGTTTCAAGAGATTGAAAGTGTTGTAACAGCAATGAATGAAATGAGTGCTACTGCACTTGAGGTAGCACGTGCTTCTGAGCAATCAGCCCAACAAGCTGACGAAATAAACTCGTTAGTTGTAAGCAGTGAAACAAGTTTATCCTCCGCGGTTAAGCAAGTTAAAACCATGTCGAATGAAATTGAACAAGCAAATCAAGCCGTGGAAAAAGTAGCAGCGCGCAGCAATGATATTACACAAATCTTGGATGTTATTCGTACTATTTCAGAACAAACCAACTTACTTGCGCTTAACGCAGCAATTGAGGCTGCACGAGCAGGTGAGCAGGGACGAGGTTTTGCCGTTGTAGCCGACGAAGTTAGGGCGCTTGCATCAAAAACCCGCGCATCGACAGATGATATTAGTGGTTTAATAGACAGCCTACAACTCGAAGTGGGTAATGCTTCAACGGTAATTGAGAAGGGCGTTGTAAGGGCGCAAACAGCTGTGGATGAAACCACTGTAGCTTTTGACGCATTACACAGTGTAGTGACTAAAGTTGAAGATATTACCGGGCAGATAACACATATAGCAACAGCTGCAGAAGAGCAAAGCTCTGTTACAGAAGAGATCAACCGAAACCTTACTTTGATTTCGGATGCTGCGTCACAACTAGCGGAACTTTCAACGCAAGCTGGCGACGGTAGCCAAATGCTAAATCAATTAGTCGCCCAGCAAGATGACGAATTGAATAAGTTAAAAACCTGATAAACTATTTAAGCGCTGTTATACCAAGCGAGTGGATAGGTATAACAGCGCTATTGTGTTCTGAAAAGCAGCGATGAATAACGACTCAAGCACGTGTCATACCTTCCAAAACACCAATTAAAGCAACAGCAAATCCTCTTTTATCTTTTATGCAGAATCGAAGTAACCGATTGAATCAAAATAGGAACTCGGCTATGGTTAATGCATCAATAAAAATAAATTTAAAACGAGTTATTCTACAGGCTCGTTATGAACCTATCAGGAGATAAGTGTGAAATTTAAGGCATTGGTAGTTATGTTTCCATTACTTGCACTCACAGGATGTGCTGCCACTTCATTATCAGAACAATCTTTTGGCACAAAGCTTCCGCAATATAAGAATACTGCGGACCAAAATTTTGCCACTATAGAATTTAGCGCAGATAAAAAATATGAGACTGAGAAAGGGGTTCCTTTCAACGGAGAGCCTGTTGTCTGTTCAAACTCAGGGCTACAATCAACCTTTAGCGAAACCGAACGAAACACAAAAATTAAAGTAGCTGCAAATGAGCCTATTACATTGACTTCAATCATAAAGTGGCACAATTCAGGCTGGGAAAAGTCATGCTGGCCTTTTGTAAGTTTCACTCCTGAAATCGGTGGTAATTATGTTTTAGTAAATGAGCGGATTGGAGGCAAAGGTATTTCTGCATTGTGGACAGGTGTTGCTTTTCAATCTTGTAAGATTTCAGTATATAAACTGGAGAATGACTTACCAATCCCAATTGAGGTTAAAGAAGTCAAACCAAGAGGCTGTGGTTCATAACAAAGTTGTAAACGCGGACGAAAAACAGTTGGCTTTGTTCGTACTTCACAAAATTTTAGCCAACTATTTTTAGCCGGTTACAACACCGTTGAGGCTGTAGAATTACTCTTTTAAAAGAAAATCAGCCTGTTTTATGGGTTCCAAATGCATTACCTAATGCTTTAAAAGCGCTTAGAGTTAATTACAGGAGCTCGTTTTTTAATTGAATTTGGCTGTTGGAGTTATTCTACAGTCTCGTTATGTTTTTTATCGAATGGATGTGTATATGAATAAATGGATGATTAATAAAAGAACCTTTATGTTAAGTTTCTTACCTGTTATTGGTTTTCTTATAACACTTCTTTTAAGTTTTATTGCTGGCTCTGGTTATACAACCTCAGTAAATCAAGGAGCATTTTACGTATATTTTATGGGCTCTGTTATGTGGTCGGTACTAGCCTTTTTTACAGGTATATATATGTATTCCAAATGTAGTTCTATAAGTCACATAAAATTTATACTTGGTATTTCATCAGTCAGTTTTGGTGCTGCTATGCCTTGGATAATCGGTATGTCATAGTAATCAAAAACATAACACTGGTTGGGTCAGACTTGACTTCAGACATCAAGTGCTTTTAGAAAAATAGCAAACGACTCGAGTATATAAAGCCTGCTTTCTTTTATATAAAAGGTGAAGTATGACCGCCAAGAAGGGCATGAATAAATTGACCTTGCGCGGTCAAACGAAAGTGAATGCATTTACTTGATTCTGTGGCAACTGTATTGTCTTGTTTATAACATAGAAAAGCTGCAAAACAGGCTGCATGAAAAATGGAGGCCTTTTTAAGCCGAAATATAGCGACTCAAGCACCTGTAATTCCCTCTAAAACAGCCATTAAAACAACCGTACACTCTTTTTTATATTTTATGTAAACTAGCGATAACCGATTGAACCAAAATAGGAACTTGGCTATGGTTAATTCATCAATAACAATAAATTTAAAACGAGTTAATCTACAGGCTCGTTATAACGATAAGGAGTATCTGTGCAAACTCTAGCTAAAAAGAATATCCCTTTTATCTTTCTTGCAGTTATTTCTATTTTTTGGGCTTTTTACTACAAAAGCTCCAATGCTCTTAATGGATATGGCGTAGAAAAACCAGAATGGCTTTTACTAATCGATGGTTTAGTTGCCTTACCTATTTTATGCTTTTGGTTTGTTAAAGATAAGAAAGAAGCCGCTATCAAAGCTGTTGCCTACAGCTGTTTAATTATATTACTTGGTAGTTTTGTCATTCCTGAAAGTTCGAAGGTTGTATGGCCTTATCTTGAATCTTTGCGCTATCTTGCTATCGCTGCGTTTGTTGTTTTAGAAATCATCACTGTTCTGACCGTATTTTTTGCTATTAAAGCTTCTCTTACCAAAGATGAAGATCCAGATTTGGCTATATCAAAGCCAATTGAAAGAATTCTAGGTAAAGGTGCTATAAGTTCATTACTCTCTTTTGAGGCGCGAGTTTGGACATACGCATTATTTTCCAAAAAGATAAGGCAGCAAAGTTTTACTGGTGATAAGCATTTTAGCTGTCATAAAAAAGATGGCGCTCAAAGCAATCAATTAGGCTTTATTCTTCTTATTTTATTTGAACTACCCGTTATGCATTTGTTGTTACATTTCTTATGGTCACCGTTTGCGGCCAATTTAATAACAGGTTTAACTCTTCTGAGTTTAGTCTTTTTTATTGCAGAGTATAAAGCCATTGCAATTAGGCCTATTTCAATTGTTACAGACTGCATTATAGTAAGGTACGGCATATGGAACCCATTAAAAATTGCTTTAAGTGAAATTAATCACATAAAACCTAATTCAAATTTTATATCTCGGTCAGGTAATGTTAATAGGTTCAATTTGGCAGGTAACCCAAATATAGAGATCAAGCTCAATTCCGGTAAGTTAATATATTTAGGTGTGGATTCACCTGACGAGTTTATTTTAACTATAGAAAACTATCGAGAAAAATCGTTATAACAAACTGTTTAAAAAGGATAAAATACAGTTGGCTTTTGCTCGTTCCTCGCTTATTCTAGCCAACAAAATTTTGCCCATTAACGAGGGTGTTAAGGCTGTAGAATTACTCTTTTTTAAGAAAAACAGTCTGTTTATTGGGTTCCAAAAGCATTACCTAATACCTTAAATGTGCTTAGGGTTGATTACGGGAGCTCGTTTTTTAGTTAATTTTGGCTGTTGGGGTTATTCTACAGTCTCGTTAAGTGCCTAGGATGTTTGAGTATTTAAACCTTTTACTCACTTTCATCGTCTAAGTAATGATTTTAATTAACTGACTAGGAAAATAATGAAATTATTAACTACTATTTTACTGTCTGCTCTCTTGCTTGCCACAAATGCTATGGCAGAACCAACCAAAAAAGTATTAATCATAGTATCGAACAAGTTAGATATGGGAGATCCTGAAAAGCATGACGCAAGAAATAATTTATGGGAATTTGCTCCTCCTTATCACGTTTTTGTTAGTCATGGCTTTGAAGTCGACTTCGTATCGCCCAAAGGTGGAAACGTTGAGTTTATGATGGATCCTCTCGGGATAAGTAGTTACACCATCAAATATGAAGGTTTCTTAGAAAAAGCTAACAGCTCATTATCACCTGCTGAAATTGACCCTAATGACTATTGGGGAGTGTTTATTGGTGGTGGCTACGGTGTAATGTTTGATGTAGCAGATAACAGGGAAATTCATTCCATTATAAGCCGTGTATATGAGTCTAACGGTGTTGTTGGTGTTGGTGGTCATGGCTCTGCAGGTATCGCTAACGTCACATTATCTAATGGGGATTTTTTGGTTAAAGGGAAAAAAGTAGCGGGTTTTCCTAACTCCACTGAAATATCCAAGTCGTGGGCGAAGCAAGGAACACTTTTACCTTTTCTTATTGAAAGCCAACTTAATAAAAATGGTGCTATAGCTCAAAATAAGCAGACACTAAAAGATAAACACACGGTGATAACAGATCAACGTATTGTATCTACAATGTTTCTACCTTCAGCTGCACTCGTTGCAAAAGAAATGATAATCTTAAATAAGTTGTAAAGGCACTTAAAAAGCCACTCAAAAGGACAAATAACAGTTGGCTTTTGCTCCTGCGTCGCTTATTTTAACCAACTATTATTTGCCTCTTAGTGAGGCGTTGAGGCTGTAGAATTATTCTTTTTAAAGAAAATTAGCCTGTTTTATTGGTTCCAAATGCATTACCTAATGCTTTAAAAACGCTTAGAGTTAATTACAGGAGCTCGTTTTTAATTGAATTTGGCTGTTGGAGTTATTCTACAGTCTCGTTATAACTAAAGGAAGAGTATGAGTCTGTTGGAAGGTTCGTGGGAACAACGAGAAGAACAAATATATCCTGAATTATTTGGTGGAACGGGTGAAGGTATTTACCCGTTGGATGCTTCTTTGTTCAAAAATCAATTTGGTGTCGATGACGTTGATCCTCGATGGTTATATTATGGTGTTTTTAAATGCGCACCAACAATTGAGCGTAATACTTGGCTTTACGTTACTTCTGGTATGTCTAATGCTTGGGAGTCGGATAACCCAGAAGAATACTCAGGTTTTGGTACCGAATTTATCCTTGAAACAAACGGAGAAAATGATTGGGCTATAAATACTTTACGGAGTTTGGTGGCTTTTAATATTCTAGTTTCTGTTGGGCAATATGGTGACAAGCCTCTTCTAGACTATGGAGATCGTATTCCGATGTCAATTGAACCAAATATTTCAAGCTTAATGGTCGTAAAGCCAAATCAATTCCCTGAATCATTCGACTTAATATCTGGCAAAGTAGATATACTTCAAATTACAGGTATTACAGCTCAAGAATTGGATTTTGCAAAAGAGAATAGTTCTGAGGCTCTAGCAAATAGGCTATTCGAAACTCAAGGTTCATTTACCATAAAACCAGATAGGTTAGGTGTAATTTAGTTATAACACATATGAGCCTTAACTCTGTCAGTAGGTGCTATTATTCTTTTCGACCGCTTTTATACAGTGACGGTCAATTCTAAATCAATAAACAAATTCGTTTACTTCGTCTCTCGATGCGGCTGTTAGGCAAGTAGCTTACGGCAAACATTTACAGGCTGGGCTTGATCTTCTCAGTTTGAATAAGCGTATTATTTTAAATTAATAATTGTTTATTGTGTCGCTATTGCTCTCAAAGTTGTTTGAGTGATGTAAACATTTGCTCAATTAATGTTGTTGCCAATGCTTGGGTGTCTGGGCGATTTAAATAACTACGTAAACCAGTGAACTGTATTTGAAAATACCGGGCATATTCCAGTGCGCTCAGGTGCGTACTAAGCTCATTTTGGTTTTGTGCTTGTTCAAATAGTGCTGTTAGAAAGGCCTCGAATTCATTGGCTAATTCAACACTCAGTACCTTTAATGCCGGTTCATTTTGCGTAAATTCGTTATTTGCTTTTATTAACATACACAACCTACTCGGGGCGCAATCAGCGTCTTCAATAAGTACCCTTGTTACAAAGCTTGCTAAACCACCTAGCACTGACTCGTGTTCATTTATTGATTGCGACAGTTGGCCTTCCATTAATTGTGCATAGTCTTTGAGTGCCTCGCAATACAACCCTTCTTTAGAGCCAAACGCTGCATATATGCTGCCGGGGCGCATGTTCGTTGCATTTTGTAAGTCACGTGTAGAGGTTGCATTAAAACCTTTTTGCCAAAACAATTGACCCGCAGTTCGCACCACTTCATTACGTTCGAACTTTAATTTGTTAGCCATACTTGAAACCTATTTTGAACACTTGCTCAATTTTAACTTGAGCGACCGCTCAAAATCAAATAGTATACTCATGAACTTTCAAAAACACTTTATTATTTGGAGTATTAAAATGGCAGAATTTACATTACACACAGAGCAAACGGCACCTGAGGCGTCAAAACCACTTATTGCTAATTCGAAAGCTGCATTTGGTATGCTACCAAACTTGCATGCTGTGATGGCAGAGGCACCAACCTTGCTTGAAGGTTATCAAGTGCTGCATGAACTGTTTCAAAACACATCATTTAATGCTGAGGAATTAACGGTTGTGTGGCAAACGATTAATGTTGAACATAATTGTCACTATTGCGTACCAGCACACAGTGCAATTGCAGCAAGTATGAAAGTTGACCCGGCCATTGTTGATGCGCTGGTTAATAAAACGCCATTGGCAGATAAGAAATTAGAAACATTACGAGAAACAACATTAGCAATGACACAAAACCGCGGTGTTATAAGTGATGAGCAAATAGAGGCTTTTTTTGCTGTGGGTTATGCGCAACAGCAATTGTTAGAGATAGTGGTTGGTTTATCGCAAAAAGTGATGAGCAATTATACAAATCACCTTGCAAAAACACCTATTGATGAGCCTTTTAAAGCGTTTGTTAAATGATTAAATTGAGTACGCAGACATGTTCTGCGTACTCAACACCTTATTATTTAACCTGAACTCTGGATAATAAATTTATCTCCAGCGGTTACTTTCAACGCTAACTGCGTTGAATTTACTTGCAATAGACCAGCTATTGACGCGTAAATTCGCCTTGTTATCGCTAAAAGTCTCCGGCTGGAGATGAATAAATATATTTGTGGTTTAATATCAATACCTTAGTATATCTCTTAACCAGAGTTCAGGTTATTTAAATTTTACTTTTTTACCGCTGCGGGTATAAACTCGTTGCTCGGGTTTAGTCCACTCGCCCTTTTTTAGGTATGAAGTAAGTACAGTAAACTTGTCATCTTTGTATTCGCTGGTTGATTTTACTTTGGTGATACCTTCTTTTGAGCCTGTTACTGTTTCGTAAGCGACAAATTTGCTTTGAGACAGCACGCTCATTGTTCCCTTAGTGTAAAAGCCCGCGGTGGTGAAATAGTAAAATACTAAAGACTGTTCCTTACTGTCCCAAAAGATCATAGATTCGCCTCCATACACTCCCTCATTGATTGAGTGTGATGTACGAATAGCCATGCCGTTTAGCGCTCGTTCCCATTTACTTACATCTTGAATGGCAGGTTTGTCTTTTTCTACTTCAAAATCAGCTTGCCATGTACCTAGGTAGGGCGCGAATACTTGTAGCTCTTTGGCTAAATTTTTATGTTCTTCAGCACTTATAACAGGCGCCATAAATACGGTTAGAAATAGTAAAATTGTTTTTATATATGACATAATTAGCTCTAGTTATTATTAATTATTCTAGTATAGGTCAGGGCTTGTTAATTAAAAAATTTTTAATCACTTTCTCGGTGGGTTTTTTAGCCACACTCTTGGTCGGGAGCTTACTGGGTTATTGGCCCCATATAGTTGTAGGTGGCTATGCGTTAATGAGTATGATTACATTATTGGTCTATAAATGGGATAAGCGTTTAGCTACCAACCCGTCAACGAAAATGATGCGAGTTCCTGAACGTAGCTTACATATTTTAGCAATATTGTGTGGTTGGCCAGGGGCCCTCATAGCGCAACAGTGGTTTAGGCATAAATCAAAAAAACGCGCGTTTATATTTGTTCTGTGGATCACTATTTTTATAAACTGCGGCATTCTTGGCTACCTTTATACCCAAACTAGCTGAATTCTGCATCTTGAGTTGGCTTGAGTATATTACTGGCAATATCGTTAAATTGATGCAATATTAAGCTTACGATTAACATGATAAGTTATTGAAATGAAATTTTTTTACCGCTGCTATCATTTTATTTTACAGTGTATTATTTCATTTATTGGTGTACCGAACCCTCGCTTGTACACTGGCTACAATGGCTTTGAGCAGTGGTTAGAAACATGGAATAATAAAAAGGCTTTACTAGTTGTTAGCGACTCAACACTGTTTAATTTGGGCCTGCTCGAGCATACGCTAGCACTGCTCGATAAGCATAAAATAACGTGGCATTTATACATTGATGTTTCGCCAAACCCAACCATTGATAATGTTGAAAATGGATTATCTTTGTACCACGAAAAACAATGTGCAGGCCTTGTTGCCATAGGTGGTGGATCAGTACTGGATTGTGCAAAAATGATTGCGGTTCGTTCTGTTAAACCTAAAAAGTCTATCAAACAATTAAAAGGCTTGTTTAAAGTTTTGAAGAAACTGCCGCCACTTTGTGCGATCCCTACAACGGCAGGCACGGGCTCTGAAACTACAGTTGCAGCAGTGATCAATGATCCTAAAGCGCAAACTAAATACGCAATAACTGATTTTTGTTTAGTCCCCAGCGATGCCGTTTTAATTGCGCCATTAACTCAAAGTGTGCCTAACTTTATCACTGCAGCAACGGGTGTAGATGCGTTAACACATGCAATTGAATCCTACATTGGTAAAATTGGCACAGACTTTAGTAATCAAAAAGCATTAAATGCGATTAAACTTATTTTTAATAACCTACCCACGGCATTTAATCATGGTGATAATTTAGTGGCGCGTGAAAACATGTTACTAGCATCTTTTTATGCGGGCCAAGCATTTACTCGCGCATCGGTGGGTTATGTACATGCGATAGCGCATCAGTTTGGGGCGCGCTATGGCACAGCGCATGGTTTAGCCAATAGTGTATTGCTGATGCCTATATTAACGTTTTACGGTGAGAAAATTTATCCTCAGCTTGCAGCTATTGGTGATTTTTGTGAGTTAACACACGCTGAGCAAAGTACGCAGGAGAAAGCAAAAATAGTGCTCAAAACAATAGAGCAACTATTACTTGAGCTGAAAATCCCTAATAAATTAGCAGAAATACGTGCTACAGATGTTGGTGAGCTGGCAACGGCTGCGATGAAAGAAGCACATCCAGACTACCCCGTTCCCGCGTTTATGGGCCACACTGAATGTGAGGCGATTATTAGCCAACTCACCGAATGAGAAATAGCCTTCGTGGTTGAAGGCTATAATGATCAGCGTTTTAGTTGAGCTTCAGGTTGGTTTAACAACCGAATGATTGGATTGTTTTGATTAATTTTAGTTTTAAGTAAGTAACCGATGATTAAACCTGCAACAAAACCACCCAAATGCGCTCCATAATCAACACCATCAGGTGCTGATAACATACCAAATATGTTGATACCTAACCAAATCACAAAGAACCAGACCGCTGAGAGTTTCTTTTGATAAATAATGATCATAAACGTTAAACTTGCATGCCTAAACCACATTAAATACATGCCAAATAATCCAGCTATGGCACCACTTGCACCAACGCTTGGTATCGTTGAATTTGGGTGAACGGCGAAGCTGGCAAACGACGCCGCTAAACCGCATATCATATACCACATTAAAAACTTTTTATGGCCAAGAACGTCTTCAAGGTTATCGCCAATTATGTAAAGGAAGTACATATTTCCGGCTAAGTGCATAATCGAGCCATGCAAGAAAACACAGGTGATCACAGTCCATAAATGTTCACCCTGTGAAATTTTACTGGGGTTCATAGCAAACATGTCCAGTGTAGCCATAAAAGTGTCGCTATTAAAAAAGTACAATGCAAAAATGATTGCATTAATCACGATTAAGCCACGTGTAACCCATGGGGTCTGTTTTGGCTTTAGGTTATATTCAACCGGCATTTGCGTTAGAAACTGGAAGAGATATGTTTTCCAGCTTATTTTTTTATTCAATTCGTCTAAGCTTGCTTTTAGTTTAGGACTATTTTCAACAGTTTCTAACTGGTCTTTTTCAATCCAACTACCGTCACAGTGGCGGCAAACATCAATTTCTGTATGAAAATCTTCAAGCAAATGAAAGCGCTCTAGGTTTTTATGGCAATCAGGGCAATCTAATTGTGAGATACCCAATGACTCGCCAAAATGAGTTTCGTATTTTTCACCTATTGGTCCATCATTTATTTCTGTGATCATGCGATTTACTTCGTTTTTTTCGAACCATAAACCACCACATTTTCGGCAAATATCTATCTCTTCACCTTGGTAATAGGTTGTCTCTAAAGCTATATTTTTACAGTGAGGGCAAACTTTAGTTGGCATTATCAGTCTCCTTGAGTGCGCCAATTATAATGTCGTTTTGTTTGAGTTGTTGTTGTAACTTTAATGCGCTTTGTTGAAGCTTTGGTAAAGTTTGCAGTTCAATCATATCGGCAATTTTAATGAGTTCAATTGATGCTTGTCGTGCAGACATCTGGCGTTTGAGGGCTGCTTCGATGACAAAATTGGCACGACTATAAAAACGGCGTACTTGTGTTAAAAATATACTTGGAGTTTCGAGCGTGGTTGGCGAATATTGCATTGTTTGCCATATGTATTTCTCGAGTGTTGGTTTGTGGTATTGCATTTCTGAGCTGGATGGGCTTTTAGCTAGACGCTCAGCGTAAGCACGTATATTTATTGCATTATCTTTAACTTCATCAAATAGTGAGGTACGTAGGTAGAAATTGTCTTCCATTTTGCTAAATGTGTCGAACTTTAGCGCTTGTTGCAAACCACTTTGCGCGGCAAGGTAAACGCCAAAAATAGTTGAAAGCACTAAAAAGACTTGGTTTAACCAAAACCCCGTACTTTTTAATTCTTTATTATCAACAGTTTTCAGTGCTTGAACTAATTTGGGCTTATTTGCAGATTCATTTGGTTTATTCACTGCTTCATCAGTGGGTTCCATAAATGTCCTTATTATGAGCTTCCTTTTTGAGCGCGGTAGATTACGTTAATTTGTATAAATTAACAACAGCCTATGTTGTTTTACCTCATTTAATTTTATCTCAACACTTAAGAGCATTAAGTTTTTTAGATTTCAGTGGGCGTTTTTTTGTTATACCAGTTGTCACGTATTGCTCTATTTTTATGTGTTTTTTTCTAATAACACAGCGCCACTTTGGGTTTTGCCAAGGTGATCGTCTTTATTGTAAATAGGGCATTTGTCCATTGATAAACAACCACAGCCAATACAACCATCAACGCGTTCGCGTAAGCGCTGCATAAAAGCGATACGCTCATCGAGTTGGGTTTGCCACTGCTTAGAAAGGGCTGACCAATCTTTTTTTGTGGGGGTACGTTCATCGGGCAAGGTAGCAAGCGTTTGTTTTACTTCCTCCAGCGTTATTCCCATCGCCTGGGCGGCTTTAATAACAGCAACTCGGCGTAGTACATCTGGTTTATAGCGGCGTTGATTACCGTTATTACGCCAACTACGTATTAAACCTTTGGTTTCGTAAAAGTGTAGAGTCGATACTTTTACACCGCTACGTTTGGCGACAAAGCCAACTGTTAAGTTTGCTTCAATGAGCTTTTTTTGTTGTGTCGTCATTATTTTAACTCCTTTTAAAAAATTTAATTATTACTTATTTACCTTAACTTAACTTGAGGTTTTAAGCTTTGCTCCATCATAAAAAAAGGAGTGATACAAATGCAAGGTAAATCAAATAATAATACAGCCATTATATTTTCAAGCGCACGCAAAACAGGCAATACTAGCTCACAGGTCAGTGAGTACTTACAAAAAGAGGGTGGGCAAGGTTTTTGCCTAGATGACTTTGTTATTTCTCCATACCGATACGATAAAAACTACCCAGAAGATGACTTTTATACATTGTTTGAGCAGCTACTGAGTTTTGAGCATTGGGTAATAGCGTCACCTATTTATTGGTATAACACCACCCCTCAAATGAAGGCGTTTATGGATAGAATTACTGATTATATGGATGATGAGGCACTTAAGCCTAAACTAAGAAAGTTAAGGACAAAACAGTTTTCACTGCTCTCTAATGCTGCATCCCCTGAGGCACCTGATGCATTTTTGGATATGTTTAAACATACATTCAATTATTTGGGAATGACTTTTAAAGCACATTCACATGTTCAGGCTAGTTAATCAGATTAAATAGCGTTAGGCTAAACAAAAAGTAAAAAGGATGATGTATGAAAACGTTACTTACTGGATTTATTCTTCTTTTAACTAGCTTTAGTAATTTGGCAGCAGAGCCTGCGCCAGTGATTAAAGACTATGGTTATTTTTATAATGTGCCAAGCCATGGGTCAGATTTAAGCCAAGCACAGTTCAAAATCGCCTTTGATGTAGGAGATGGCGCTGAAATGGGCGCGCAAAATAATCATATCAACTCGCTCGCCCGTTTTATTAATATGCATGTAGCTCATGGGGTAAAGCCAGAAAACATTCAGCTGGCATTAGTGGTACACGGTGGCGCAAGTGTTGATGTACTCCAAAACAGCTTTTATAAAGCGCGTTTTGACAAAGATAACAAAACCGAATCTTTGATTAAACAACTGCTTGCTAATAACACGCAGGTATATGTGTGTGGGCAGTCGGCAACGCATATGAAAGTTTCATCTGAGCAACTCATTCCTGGAGTGAAAATGGCGCTTTCAGCGATGACCGCTCACGCCCAGTTACAGCAACAAGGCTATACGTTGAATCCGTTTTAATGAATATTCTGTGTTTTGGCGACTCTAATACATATGGGATCTCTCCTATTGATGGTAAACGGCTGCCTGCGTGTGAGCGTTGGCCCGGTATACTTGCAGAGCTATTGGGTTCAGATCACCTTGTAATTGAAGCAGGTCAACCAAATAGAACCTTAGTGAATAACCCGCCATTTAGCGGCGATAAGTTGGGCGTAAAGTATTTGGAGCCTTATCTTGAGGCGCAGCCATTGGATGTCATTATTATTCAGCTTGGTACTAATGATTTAAAAGCCCGTTTTGGATTGTCTGCTATCGATATTGGCAAAGCGCTTGAGCAGTTAATCTTAGCGACTAAAGCGTTTTATCATGGTAAAGCACATCCAAAAATAATTACCTTGAGCCCACCAAAGGTGCATGAAGTGGGGAACTATAAAAATATTTACAAAGGCGCTGGTAAAAAAGCTGAACAATTATCTATTGAATTCAAAGCCATCGCTGATCGCCAAGAATGTGTTTTTATCGATGGCTTTACACTTATTGATGCTTGTGAAAGTGAGGGGGTACATTGGCCTTATAAAGAGCATGTTCGCCTTGCAAAGCAGCTACTACTTTTAGTTTAAAGTAGAGTGCGAGAATGTTCTTTATATGATTTGCCAATTTTAACTTTAGCCCCTGTTGTTAGTTCAACATATTCATGATTAACAGCAGTCACTTTGTTTTTATTAATTAAATACGATTTATGAATTTGTATAAATGTATCTGCTAGCTGTTCACTCAGTTGCTTAAGTGTCGCTGTGGCAAGCGTGGTATTCTGCGCTTGATGCAACTTTACATAATTACCGTAAGCTTCAAAATACTCAATTGTGTCTAACGCGAACTTGCGTTTTTCTCGGTCGACTTTGAGCGTTATATCTTTGGGCTTTTGGTCTAAAGGCTTGGCAGTGCGTTGACACACTTTGCTGAGGGCTTGCTTTAGTCTTTGCGCTGAAACGGGTTTGAGTAAGTAGTCTGTGACATTTAAATCAAAGCCGGCTAGGGCATATTCTTGATAGGCACTATTAATAATTACTTGCGGCGGATTAGCGAGTGCTTTTAATAGCTCAAGCCCTGTTAATTCTGGCATATTAATGTCAAGAAACACTAAATCAATGCCTGGTTTGGCAAGCACACATAAGGCATCTTTAGCGCTATAGTATTGGCCTACCACATTTATATTAGTGTGTTCTGTTAAATGATGCAGCAGCACTTGGTGCGCCAATGGCTCGTCATCAACAATGATGGCTTTTATCATTTTTGCAGCTCCAAGGTCAGTGTTGTTTGCCACATTGCATCTTGCTTATGGGTTATTAGTGAATGTTTATTAGGGTATAAAAGTTGCAGTCGTTTTTGTAAATTAGCAAGCCCCATCCCTTGTTCTTTTTTTGCTACTCGAGCGGGTATTGGGTTGGCGCAATATAGCGTTAAAGTATTGCTATTGATTGTTATTTCAATTGATACATGTGTTTTGTCGCTCGCGGGTTCAACCCCATGTTTTATGGCGTTTTCAACAATAATAATCAACAACAGCGGTGTGATACTCAAGGCGTCAAAATTGTTTGGCCAAACAAGGTTAAACTCACATTTATTTGCGCTTCTTATTTTTTGTAATTCAATAAAGTTTTTAAGGTAGTCTAGCTCTTTTTCTAGTGGCACTGATGATTTTTGCCCTTCATAAACTGTGTAGCGTAGTAGATCAGCTAAATGTAGCACCAACTGTGGAGCTTGTTCTGATTTTGTCAGCGTAAGCGCATATAAGTTATTTAATGTATTAAATAAAAAATGAGGGTTCACTTGTTGTTGGAGTAATTTTAATTCGGTTTGAGTTTGCTGTTTAGCGACCTCATTTAACTTGCTTTGTTGCTGTTGACGCTCAAACGCTAAAATAATAGGTGTGCTTATAACAAGAAAAAGCAGCATAAACTGATAATTGTATTTGTTAAAAACCTCTTGGCTGCCACTCGGCGTTAGGTTAGCTATGTGAGCAGGTAAATTATTTACAGGTAATGTAAGGACAGCAGCAATCAATAAGGGAGTCAGCACCGCGATTACAATGATACACGCAGCAACAAAGGTAAACACACCGTATGTAGCAAGCAAATGACGAATAAGAAGGTAGCGGTTCAATAAGTATAAGCCATAAAGTATTGCAACATACACGCTAAGTTGCCAAAAATAAGTCATAAATCGGCTAAATTGGGAGATTATTTTACTCGGCTCAATTATCAATTCGAATGGCTGGTTTAGTAAAGGATGTTCATGTGTATTGAGTACCCCAGCCATGATGAAAGACCAGCAAAAAAGAAGTATTAAAACTACATTATCTAACGATATTAATGAGCTAAACCTGTTGCTGATGAGTAACTTGTGGTTTGCTGTGGTGCGCTGAGATAGCAGCCAAATGCTACTTGCTCCAGTGCATAAAACCCACCCTTGCAGTCCAAGGTGTTGCCAATAGGCAAATTGTGGAAACAGCACATTGAGCGCGTATATCAAGATAGGGTAAGCAATAAAACCTAACAACCAGCCCATTAAGGCCAGCCTTAATGGCTGTTTAAATGCCATTACATGGGCGATTAAAAAAGGCAGGCATGTTAAAAAAAGTTGCATATTTATTTGTAAGTAATGCGCCGTTGAGCTGAGTCTTAACGATAGAAAGCGAATATGGGCTTCAAGCAAAATTGCAGCCAATAGCGGCAGTAAGGCAATGACATATTTTACCTTAATCCGTTGTGATAAAAAGGAAATAACCGTCTGCACATTTCACCTAAATATAATTTTAACTTCACACTACTTTACCTTTTAAACATCAATAACACATCTTTACGCTGCTAAAAAACTACAATTAATGATGAAAGTAAGGTTTTTAATGATGAGTAGCCAATTGTTCCTCTTATCCCTTATTTTTTGGCTTAGATCATTACTTGCTAGCTGATTTGTTAGGTGTTGCTTAATGTGGCTATTCGTCAATTAAGGAGCGCAATAGATGCTGACACTTACAAATATAAATAAAAAATACGCAGATGGTACGCACGCATTAAATGATGTGAATATTCGCTTGCCTGCTGGCATGGTTGGTTTACTCGGTCCAAATGGGGCAGGTAAATCAAGTTTAATGCGCACCCTTGCGTGTTTGCAAAGCGTTGATAATGGTCAGGTAAATTTTGATGGTTTGGATGTGTTGCAACACCCCGAACAGATGCGCAAACAACTTGGCTATTTACCACAACAATTTGGTGTCTATCCAAATATGAGTTGTATTGCCTTGCTGGAACATATTGCAATTTTAAAGGGGCTCAATAAACAAGACCGAAAACAGCAAATAAGTGAGCTTTTGGCTCTGTTAAATTTATCTCCGTTCGCCAACAAAAACGTGAGCCACTTTTCGGGTGGGATGAAACAACGCTTTGGTATTGCACAAGCGTTGCTTGGCTCCCCTAAACTGATTATTTTAGATGAACCAACCGCAGGACTCGACCCTGCTGAGCGTGAAAGCCTTAACAATTTATTGGTGACCATTAGTAAACAGCGCCTAGTGCTGTTATCGACCCACATTGTAGAAGACATAGAAAATCAGTGTCACTTTGTTGCAATGATTAACCAAGGCCAGCTAATTCAAAGTGGTGAAGTGACCTCTCTTATCAATCCATTGCATGGATGTGTATGGCTGCTCGACACCCTTCCAAGTGAACTACCTAAAGAGAGTTTGGTACTAAGCAAAAGTTATCGATATGGCAAACCTTCATTTCGTGTTTATGCCAAAGCGCCCCCCGCTGAGAGTGCAGTACCCGCTGAACCAACACTGCAAGATAGCTATTTTTATGAATTGAAAGCACGAGGGGGTCACGCATGTTATTGATCAATGAGCTTCGTTATATCATTCGTCAGCCATTGCTTTGGCTGTGTTTTTTAGTAGCTCCTTTATTTGCGTGTACATTGTCAGCAGGGTTAGCTGTTGAAGGGAGTGATGCGATAAACCAATTAAAGCTGCACCTTGTTGCACTACAAATGATGCAACTTGCTTTACTGACAGGTGCGCTTGCACCGACATTTTTTTTACGAGATCAAATTCACAATATGCACGAGCTTGTGGCGGCTACACCTGTTACGTTAAAGCAACGCGCATTGCTACGTTTAAGCGCTTTGGTGCTGTGTGTATTTGCCATTGCATTTATTAGTATGTTGGTGATGGTTGTAACACAGTTGTTCAGTAAGGGGTTTGACTGGCAAATTATTAATCTACTGGCTGCTAATAGCTTTTTTGTGTTGTTTCCAAATACGTGTTTGCTCAGTGTAATTGCATTTTGGTTTTGTCAAAAGTTCAGCAGTGCTTTAGTGAGTTATGTGGTATTTGCAGCTTTGTGGATTGGCTATTTATTGCTTGCAAGTGTTACTGGTAATCCTATATTGGCGGGCAGTAGTATTATCAGTGAAACTAGCTATCAACTATTTATATGGTTAGACCCTTTCGCATACACCACCATTATAGCCAGCTTTAGTGAGCCGCAAGGCTGGATTATCGCTGTTAATCGGGTGCTGATCTTATTACTCACAAGTCTTATCTGTTTTAGTGCTGTAGCAAGTAATGGGTCTAACTCGTTTAATAAGCCAGCTAAAAATACAGAGAGCAAGCTACAATCCGTTACAGTAGCAAATGCCTCGTACCGACCTGTGGCTGCAAAAAATCATGGACTAGCGATATTAATCACGTTCTATAAAGTAGCGCTTTTCAATGTATTAAAGTATCCAATAACATTAATAATTTTATTAGCTTGGCCGGCCATGGTGTTTAATAATGTAGCCTCTTCTGCTGCCTATGCTGAGCCATTGAGTGTAATAAATGCAACCAGCATTGATGCTATTAGTCACTATGCTTTTGATATGCAAGTACTGTTTGGGTGTTTACTGACGGTGCTTTGGAGCTGGCAAATCAGTTGTTATGCAAAGCGCTTTAATATGGCTGAGCTAATTGCTGCAACGCCTATCAAAACAGCCACTATTTTATATGGCCAATTACTGGTATTGACTACCCTAGTTATTATTTTTTCAACGATGAGCTTTGTGGGCGCTTCATTAGCGCAGTGGTTTATTGATAGCCAATATAATGCATACGACCATGTATATATTCTGTGTTTAACGGCACTGCCCTTAATGCTGATTGGCTGGGTAACGGTGTGTGTGTTTAATATTTGTCGCTCAACACTGGTTGCTGGAGTAATCATTTTTGTGATGCTGTTGCTAAAATTTACACCCGTTATGACTTATTTAGGCCTCACACACACGTTTTGGAGCCTAGCTTGGACGCCATTACAGCCGCCGAGTGAATTTTGGGGTTATCGAGCGAGTATTAGCAGTTATTGGCCTTATATGCAGGTGTGGTTACCAGCCTGTATAAGCTTAATATTGCTAACGTGTTTATTTAGTCACCGCGGTGCGGGGCTTGATAGGCGCGCAGTTGTGCGAAAAGATGCATGGCTAATAATACCAGTATTGCTCTGCGTTAGCTTATTTGTGCAATTACACCTACGTTTAGTGGATGAAAAACCGCTTACCAATTCACATAAACGCGAAGCTTTTAAAGCCAATTATGAAAAGAACTTCGCCGATTGGCAGCATAAGTTGCAGCCTCAAGTTAGCCATATTGATGCAAAAATTGATTTTTACCCGCATCAGCAGTTGGCTAAGTTTGATCTGACATACACCTTAAAAAATCTTCATCCAACGGCCATTAAGCAAATTTTAGTTGGCAGAGCAGGGTTTTATAAATGGGCGAATGTGAAGATTGACGGTGCTACCCAAGTTGCGTTTTATCCTGAATTAAATCAAGCTGTTTATGAGTTTGATATTGCATTAAAACCGCATGAAACACGACAATTAACCACACAGTTTGAGATTCATCAAGCAACACTGTGGCCTGCTGGTGGGCATCAAATAATTACGCCTGAATTTAGTTATATTCGTGCAGTTCCTGCGTTGCCAACCATTGGTTATCAAGTCAACTATGAGCTAACAGATACACAGTTACGCGCTCAATATGGTTTGCAACAAAAGGGTTGGCCTTTAGCTTCTGAGTTATTTAATGAGCAGCAAAAAAGGCCTGAACACTATAAGCGCATAACGATGTCGAGCACAATATCAACGGCAGCGGGGTATCAAGTTGTGACACAGGGCAAGCAAATTGCACATCAACATGAACAGGGCCTTGAGATATTTGAGTTTAAGACATTGACTGCAATTAATAATTTACCAGCTTGGCTCTCTGTGCCTTTTAATGCTGAATCTAAAAAGCATGACGGTGTTACCTTACAAGTATTTGCAAAAAAACAAGAGCTGATTGAGCGTTCAGATGCAGTTGCCGTTAATTTTCAAGCGATGATGGACACACTTGATTGGTTTAAAAATAATATTGTTGCTTACAAACCAAAGCAATTAAGCATAGTTGCGGCCCCACCCTTTGGGGGCACAGGGTATGCCTTACCCCAAATAATATTAATTGAAGATACCGTCGGCTTTAGGTCTCGGCCAAGCGATGATGCTGGCTTTGATCAGCGTTATCGCCGTGCAGTGCATGAAACAGCGCATCAATGGTTTGGCCATGACATAGGCAATAGTGCGCCTGTTGATAGTGCGTTTTTAATTGAATCGATGGCCAAATATATCGAGTTGGTGGTGATAGAAAAACACTACGGCAAAGCGGCTATGAACGCTTTAGTCGATTATGAAACACAGCGATACGAGCAAGCATCACGTATGGATATTACTGCTAAAATGGCATTGATTGATTCAACTAAAAGCTATGATCAATATTCAAGAGCCACTATCGTATTTGCAAAATTAAGGGATGAAATAGGTGATGACGCGATAATTAAGGCACTTAAGTTTGTATGGCAAAAGCATGCACACCCAAATCGGCCAGCCACTGCAATGGACTTTATTTTTGCGTTAAAAGAGCAAGTTGAGGTGCAGCATATTGCATTTATCAATTTGCTGTTTTTAGACGCTCAAATGAACTAAATGCACATTTTACAAATCGCGGCTTGATTTTTATGCTTTGTTTAGTAGTTGGTAAAAGGGGCGAAGTTTAAATTTTAGTGATTATTATATAAGCTAATTTGTATTTTAATATTACTTAAAGCTGCGTATAATGCGCGGCTTATTTTTAGGTCTGTGTGGTGCTTCTTGAAGTCAATATTCAAACAATATGGTGTGGTTTTTATTTTATTAAGCTTATTAACGGGCTTAATTGGCGCATTTGTTAATCCACTTATGAGTTTGTTTATTGTTGAAGGTTTACAAAGCCCCCCTATTTATTTGGGTGTATACACCACAGGGGTCACTTTGATGGGCATTCTCTTTAGTCAATGGTTAGGTGGGTTGGCCGATAAGGGCGTGAGCGCTAAAAAAATGTTTATGATTGCGGTCTCTGGCATGGGGATGGCATTAGTTGTGTTTGCCAACGCAACGTCTTTTTGGCAGGTGTTTGCAGCTGGAATTCTTTTGCTTTCGATGGGAAACGCTGCGATACCGCAAGTTATGACCATTGCTCGCCAGTGGGCTGATCAGCAAGCGCATATTGATATCACCCAGTTTAATACTCGCCTAAGAGCCGCTATTTCATTTGCCTGGGTCGCAGGCCCGCCACTTGGTTACCTTCTTGCGTCAGGGGTTG
This sequence comes from Pseudoalteromonas atlantica, assembly GCF_043641955.1. Taxonomy (GTDB): domain Bacteria; phylum Pseudomonadota; class Gammaproteobacteria; order Enterobacterales; family Alteromonadaceae; genus Pseudoalteromonas; species Pseudoalteromonas atlantica_A. The sequence continues at coordinate 75,076 of NZ_JBHZRV010000001.1, read as the reverse complement.
CTTTTAGCCGCTCATTTTATACCGCGGCGACGTTTGCATTACTGGCATTAATTTTTGCAATGAAGTTTTTACCAAGTATTGATGCTAACGACAGAGCTAAAAAAGCTGAGCCAAATCAGCCTATCAATCTATCGTTTTGGGCTTTAGGTGCTGCTATAACCTTTGGCTCAATTGGCAATATTATGTACGCCAGTGCCTTACCGCTTTATACAATTAATGAACTGGGCTTTGCCAATAATATGCCTGGAATATTTATGGGCATGGTGGCATTAATTGAAATACCCGTAATGCTGTATACCGCAAAGCTCAGCAAACGCATCACTAAAACAACCTTGCTAGGTTTGGCTTTTAGCTGTGCTATTTTGTTTTATCTAGGTGTATTTTTTGCCAACCAAGTATGGCAATTCTTTATACTTCAAGGTGTTAATGCTATTTTTTATGGCATCTTTGCGGGTATCGGTCTGACAATTTTACAAGAGCAGCTGCCGTCACGGATAGGTTTTACCTCCGCTTTTTACGGTAATGCAATTAAAGTAGGGGTTATGCTTGGTACTGCCAGTACGGGTTTAATTGCGCAGTGGTTTAGTTTTCGTTTTGCTACACTTGGCTCGCTTATTGCGGCAAGTCTTGCGCTGAGTTGTTTATTATTGTTTAGTTATTTAAAGCGCCAAGAGAGCGAGTCGCAAGGACAGCTGTTAGCTCAAAATGTGATTTAAAAAAGAGCTGTCGGTGATGTACCTGACTAACATAACAAGTGCAGGTTAAAGGTTAGGCTATAAGGGTTACTAGAAATTTCCTGAATAATATAAAGGCCTGATTGTTGTTAGGGGGAAGAAGTTTAAACTGCTAGATAGCTATTCAGCATATTTTAATTAAATATCATAGGATTAATCATTATTTAACGGTTGAATCTTGTTTTCGAATTGGGTATTGTTAATAAAATATTTCAAGGACGAGATACAATGATTCAACCAACCTCAGTTTATGTAAAAACAGCCCTAAAAGCGCCTTCTCAATCTCAAAGCTATTCCTATTTAATTAAAATATTAGAAGCTTTTTTTAGTAAAGTTAAAATGGACGACAACTTACCTCATGCGGAGCATCGCTCTGAATTTGATTTGTACTTAATTGATAGTGCAGGGAGCAACTGGCAGGACTTAATACCTGCAGATCTGATTGCACTTGCTAAAAAGTGCCCGGTCATTATATTTAATGCCTGTGGGGACGCTATTAGTGAAAAAAACTTATTACTAAATAATTTCAAAGGAGTCTTTTATCAAAACACTCAGCCTGAAGATTTCTTTAGGGGTTGGTAAGAATTATTGATGATGAGCTCTGGTTTAGTCGTAAAATAATGTCTACGACATTTATAGAAATATTAGGCATGCTGGGTAACTTTAACCAAGCAAATATTTCCAATGCTGATAGCACACATGAGCAATTATCCAACCTGACTAAACGTGAAAAATCGGTTATTCATTTATTAGCGCAAGGTGCCAGCAATCTGGATATTGCTCATCGACTTAATATTAGTGATCACACGGTAAAAACCCATCTTTATAGCGCATTTAAAAAAACGCATTCGCGCAATCGTATTGAACTTGCAAATTGGGCTCAAAGATATATGTCGGTACGCTTGCCTTTGCATGACTAACGTTACGCATTGGTTGATGACTACACTATGGACGAAAAACTATGTTAGAGGCAGCAGCACTGTTACTGTTATTTTGTGGGATTGTTCACTCATACTTGGGTGAAAAGTATATCTTGATTCGCTTATTTAAACGCGACAATTTACCTAAATTACTCGGTAGTGACTGGTTTACAAAGCGAGTATTGCGATTTGCTTGGCACTTAACCACCATTGCTTGGTGGGGCTTTGCAGCCATTATTTATTGTATACTTAACCCAAGCGGCAATTACAGCATTGATATTCTGCATATTATTGCTGTGGTTTTTATCTTAAGTGGCATTATTTCGCTGGCGTTTACTCGAGGTAAACACTTGTCGTGGTTATTCTTTTTCTGTATTGCAGGATTGTGCATTGCCGTTGGCAATAACTACTAGCAGGGGGGATTTCCCCAAGTTAGTTATTGGGCTGAGCCTTTAGGTTATTTAATAGCCAAGAGTATACAGCCTTAGCAATAGATTTAATCTTTAATCTGAACTCTCTGATTAAGGGAAGAATTAGAGAGCTTAGGTCATTACTAAGGCTGTGGCTTAACTACGTTTGGTTGCCGATATGCATTTGATAACCAAGTCACTAAGTGCTTTTTACTGTTTTGGCTTTATTGAATCTAGTAACTCAAGCACCTTCTCTTGACCAAATGTTTGTGCAAATTGCTCGGCTGTTTGCCCTGCTTTATTTGCATGATCAGTATCGCAATCAAGACTTACTAAGGTTTTGGCAATACTAAACTCACCTCTAAAAATAGCCGCCATGAGTGCTGTATTACCGCGGTTGTCTTCAAGGCATGCATTAGCTCCTAAATTTAATAATGAATCTACCGTGTTTTTATGACCGTGATAGGTAGCAATCATTAACGCTGAATATCCTTTATTGTTAAAGCTATCAATTGGGATACCGGCAGTGACGAATTGTTCAATAACTTGTTCATCACCTGTACGAGCTGCTGCAAAATAATAGGCAAGTAAATTGTCGTATTGTGATTGTGCGTCAGCGCGTGCAGGCTCAACGGCTTCTGAGTTAAAACTTAAAACAATGGCAAGAATAATAAATAGTTTACGCATCAATGTGCCCTTTAAAAAAGTGTATCCTATAAGAGAGGAAGGTCAGCCTTCCTCATAAAGTTGGAGAATAAGTAATTAAAGGGTTACAGCTTTTCGGCCAGTTGTTTTACCATTTTCAGGTTGCCATTTACGGCCTTAGTTAAACGTGTGCCATAGTCACTATCAGCTTTGTAAAAGTGGCTGAGCATTTTGTGCTTCACATCGCTGTTTTGTACTTTGCCTAAATCGCCGGCTAGGTTATTGATGAGGTTAGTACGCTCTTGCTTGCTAAAGCCTCTGTATAGCACACCCGCTTGGGCAAAATTTTGCTGCTTTTTAATCGCTGCTTGTTGTACATAGCCTTTAAGCTCGGTTTGGCTTCTACGTGCAATAGGGTTTTCACTGACATTTTCGTGACTCGGTTGATAGTTCACATTGCTAGTGGTGTTGCCATAATTCATCGCACCGTCTTGGTTGTAATTTACAACATCCACTTTTGCACGGTTAATGGGCAGTTGCTGGTGGTTAGCACCTAAACGATACATTTGTGTATCAGAGTATGAAAATACACGCCCTTGCAATAAGCGGTCTTCCGATGGCTCAATACCTGGAATAATATTACCTGGCGCCATAGCTACTTGTTCAGTCGATTGGAAAAAGTTAGTCGGCATACGGTTTAGTGTCATAGTACCGACTTTTGTTTCCTCAACGTTTAGCCACATTTTGGTTGCATCTAACGGGTTGTAGTCAAAGTCATCAAGCTGTGATGGCTCAAGGGTTTTGATATAAAGATCCCATTTCGGGAAGTTACCTTTGCCTATCTCTTGATACAAATCACGTGTTAAGTGTTGAAAATCTTGGCTTTGCACTTTAGCGACTTCTTTGCCATCTAAGTTATCTATACCTTGCTGACTTACCCAATGAAACTTAACGTATTTAACATCGCCTGATTTATTAATCATTTTGTATGCATGTACGCCCCAACCATCCATTTTACGTAGGCTGGCTGGCGTACCGTAATCGCTGTAAACCCAGGTTAACATATGAGTTGAACCGGGCTCATATGAGAAAAAGTCAAAAAAGCGATTTGGATCTTGAATGTTATCTACCGGAGATGGCTTTAATGAATGCACCATGTCTGGGAATTTTATCGCATCACGAATAAAGAATACCGGTAGGTTATTACCCACTAGATCCCAGTTACCTTCATCAGTGTAAAATTTCGTTGCAAAGCCGCGTGGGTCGCGAAGAGTCTCTGGGCTGCCTTTGGAGTGAATAACTGATGAGAAACGTACAAATACCTCAGTTTCTTTACCTGCTTCGCTAAAGGGGGCCGCAATCGTTAAATCGTCTAATTCTTTACTTGCAACAAACACACCGTGTGCGCCAGTGCCACGGGCATGAACCACGCGCTCAGGAATACGTTCGCGAGCGAAACGTTGTAATTTTTGAATTAACTGCACATCTTCAAGTAACACACTACCGCGCTCACCGGCAGTGATTGAATTTTGGTTATCGCCAACTGCCGCGCCATTGTCTTTTGTAAGCACCGTTGCTGCACTTGCAGGTAGTGCCACTGCAAGCGCTAAAGCACTTAATGTTAAAGCAGATTTATTGTTTGTTTTGTTAAGTTGCGTATTCATAGTGAACCTCATGTATTTTAAGCACTTGCGTATGCAAGCTTTTTAACTGAGCTCAGTGTATGAAATGTTTTTTGTTCGGTAAAATTGATTGTTTAGATTAGTGTGATTTGTATTTTGAATGTATAAGCAGGGGCATTGTATAAAAGGCCTTAACAGGCCTTTTATACAACAATCTCAGTCTAGAATTGACACTCTATCAGGCAGTGCAGGAAAAGCGCCTTTAACTAAACAGGCTTTTGAGCCACATTTAAGGCCAAAGTTAAGCGCCTCTTTCACATAATGACTGCTGTTTAACTTTTCAGTTAATTCAAGTTCTGTATGGGTATGGTTTAAGTGATATAACACGCCTGCAATAAAGGCATCACCTGCACAGGTGGTATCAACAGGCTTAATGAAGGGCGCTGCTTGTTCGATAACGAATGTTTGGTGGTAGACTTTAGCAGGGTTAGCACCGTCAGTTAAAAAGACCAAGGTAACACCTTCATCTAACAGTGACTGGGTATATTCTAACGGCGAAATAGACGCCTGCTTGGCTAAAAACGTTAATTCATCATAAGACAATTTAACAACATCACAATAGCGATAACAAGCAAACACACGATCTGCTATATCAGCGGTGTCTGACCATAAACTATAACGCAAATTAACATCAAAACTTACTAATATATTGTGAGTGTTAGCGGCCTGTAATGCGCTTAATGTTGTCGTGTTAATACTATCGTGAGTCAATGTGTTAGAACAAAAATGAAATGTACTTAACGCTGACCAGTTTATTCTATCTATATGGGCTTTAGTGACTAACAAATCTGCAGTGTTATGACGATAAAAATTAAAACTGCGTTCACCTACCTCATCAAGGCTGACGATAACAAGGGCTGTTTGTGCCTCTTCGATGGTAAATAAATACTCGGTACTGACTTGATAATGTTCGAGTGAGCGTCGCAATTGGCTCGCAAAATGATCATTGCCCATGCCACCACAAAAATAAGCGTCACCACCTAATTTTTGATACCCAACAGCCACATTTGCAGGTGCTCCGCCTGGGATAGGTGCATAAGCACTATTATCATTATCAACCGGCAGCATATCGATGAGTAGTTCGCCAAAGCTCAATAGTTTTTTCATGTGTTAAAACCTTAAAAAGCCCAGCAAATAGCTGGGCACTCAACAAGGGAGAGAGAGTATTCGTTTAGTTAAACAAGTACTTTAACGTTAATGACGTTGTACGACCATTGATGGCACGGGCACGGATAATATTATTATCTGGCACGCTGCCTTCTTCTGCTTCAGTAATACCCACAGTATCGAATAGGTTATTAACGTTAAAAGCAAGATTGAGGTTTTCAGATAAATCGTAGCTTACAAAGCCATTTACCTGAGTATAGCCATCAAACTTAAGATCATTATTATCTTGAGCATAGGCATCTGTGGTACCAATAAAGCTCAGGCCAGCAGAGCCTTTGTTAAAGTTGTAACGTGCCATCAATGAATAAATAAAGTCAGCTTGGCGGCGTGGGGTATTGCCAACAACTTCAGGTGTTAGCGCATCTTTAGCGATTTCAGCATCTGTCCAGGTAAAGTTACCGCGAAAATCCCATGAATCCAGGAAGTAAGTTGATTCAAGCTCAATCCCTTTTGCTTCATACTCACGGTCAAAGAATTTTTGTGACGTAGCCTCGAAGTTCTGCTCTTCTGTTTCAGCGTAAAATGCGGTCGCGAATACTGACAATGAATCAAAACGCTTTTTAACACCAAACTCGTATTGATTTACTTCATCTACCGCATCTTCATCGGCAACAGACCCATCAGGCTGGACTTTACCAAATAGTAAGCGGTCAGCATTGGCGCGGCCACCTTGGCTAATACGTGCAAATGCAGCAAGGCTTGGGTCTATCTGATAATTAGCACCGACAGAGTAAGAGGTGTAGCTCCAGTCGTAATCAACTATACTTGGATTGCTGATATCAATACCGGCAACATTTTGCTCTGGAATTGAAATCGCGCCATCTCGATTCATATCAACGGTTGATGTGACAGCGCCCGCATACGTACCGCGTGCTTCACCACTGTCATAACGTGCGCTGGCATCAATGCTCACATCACCAAGCTTGGTTGAAAATGCAACATAAGGTGCGCGGGTTTCGTAATCAGTATCGTAGTTACGTTGGCAACAATTACCCCAAAAAGGTGTACCGTAGGCATATAATCCGCTGTCAGAATAGCTATCGCCATTTTGTGCGAATACATCAAGTAGCGCCGCATTATCGCCTTTTAACTCCATTAAATATGAGTTCCATAGCCATGACATGCTAATGGTTTGGCTTGATGCGTAATAACCAAGAGTTACGCTGGTATCGTCGCTGAGTTCTTTGGTTAGCTTTAAGTCATTAACGATTGAGCCAAAGTCATTCATGGTGACATCAAAGGTATGAATACGCATCGCAAGGTCATCGGTAAAGGCTTGCCCTTTTGAGCCTCCCGTTGCGTAGTTTAATGTTGCGCCACTGCCTGCAATACTTGCGGCAATATCACCTGCATTACCAACTTCAGCTGGGATCAAAGAAGTAAAGTTACCGCTGACTGATGATTTTCTGAAGCGGTTTTCAATACGCCAATCGTTATTTAAATCAAACACGGCTTCAAAGCCAACAGCATCTACTTGTGGGTTCATACCGTTGCGCATATCGCCGCGGCTAATTTGGTTATTACCATCTAAGCGAGTTGTTGATAAAAATTGTGCTGAATGTGGTGTGTCAGTTTGTGCATCAAACCCTTTAATGGAGCTGCCATCAGCGTACATTGGCATGGGTAAATAACCAACGCTTTGGTCGTCTAAGTGTTTGTAGTAAAGACGTACATAACCAGCATCGAACTCTTTAGTAATATTCGCTTTTATTTGACCACCTTTGTTAGCTGTGTAGCCTGTTTCACGAGGGCCTTCGCCTTGGCGAATAAAACCACCAACATGAAAGCGCACACTGTCGTTTAAGTAAGTACCATATTCAAAATCAGTTCTTAAAGAGTCATAATCAAGTCCAATTGTAGTCGCGACAGAGCCTGATTCTTCTTCGCCCGTTTTTGAAATAATGTTAATAATTCCACCTGGTGCATCACTGGCTGCAGTAGAGGCTGAACCACCACGGATAGATTCAACAGTTTGCACTGTGCTGTCTAAACGCATAAAAATATCGGCATTGCCGAACGCAACATCGCCAAATTGCATGATAGGAAGGCCATCTTCTTGTAGTTGAAGGAATTTTGCACCACCTGAGGCAACTGGTAAGCCACGTACCGCGATATTTGCATTGCCTTCACCGCCTGTAGATTCAGAGCGAACACCCGGAATTATTCTAAATGCTTCTGCTGTTGAGCGTGGCGTTGCTACTTGAATCTCATTTAATGAAACGCTACTCACCGATACACTCGATGCCATGATACTTGTGCGTCTTGGTACACCGGTTACGACAATGGTTTCAAGGCCTTTTTTAGCTTGTTCAGTTTGCTGTGCTTCTTCGGCGTAAATACCTTGGCTTACTGCTAATGCAAGCGAGCTGAGTAAATAGAGTGATGTGTTAAGTGTTGTCATAGTATGCCTCGTTGATTACCTATCAGTAGGTTTGTCATTTTACTTAATCGATTAAGTAAAAATAACAAACTTTTTACATTAAGCAACTTTTTTTTATATTAAATTGTATGTTTTTTGCACGTGCATTGTTTTTAAAGAATTTTTTTTGCACAAAATTAATCATGTTACGCAGCCGTTTGTTGTAAAGCTGCGCTTGAAGGGTCTTTAAAATAGTTATAAACCATAGCTAAAAAGAGTAACACTGCAAAGCCTGTGGCAAGTATAAAACCGTATCTCACATGGCCAAACATATCACTGATCATACCCATAAACAGGGGCGCTAAAGCTGCAGAGAGGGCAGTAAAAAATAGTATTACGCCCGCAACTGCACCGTGTTGTTGCACTGCAAAGCATGAAATACCTTTAGAGTTAAGTGTCGGGTAGACCATTGACATGAATAACCCTGACAATGGCAGTAATACTACTGCTGTATTAACCCCACCAATAAGTGTACCGACATAACACAAGGCAATACCAAAGCTTAGCCAAACCATAACGCTTTGCCAGCTAAAGCGATTCAGTAACCACACTGCAAGAAAGCGCCCGGCTGCGCGTAGTATAAAGAAAATAGTAAGCGCATAGGTCGCCAGTAATGTCCACGACCCGCTGTAGTCTGCCAATAGTGTTGGCATCCAGACATATATCGCCACTTCGGTAGCAACATATAACGCGATCGCCAATGAGAACCCTAATGCATATGGGTTTTTAACCATTTTCATGGTGGTCGCAAAAGACGTTGTTTGTGAGGTGGTTTTAACAACGGGCGGATAGTCTGCTCGCCAGGCAAGAACGGCAAGTACTAAGCACATAATACCAGCGATGATGTAAAGGTAAGTCCAACTGACTTGCTGAGTTAATAAAAAGCTGACGATAGCCGGGCCAACAATTGCGCCAATACCAAAGAAGCCTTCAACTTTATTCATGGTTTTAGTGTGTTCGTTGTTACTTTGCGAAATATCACCCAGTAGTGCTAGTGCACCTGTTTTAAATAAGCCGATTGCTAACCCTATTAGGCATAACAGTAAAACAAAAATAATGAAGCTACTGCTTACTGCAAATAAAAAGCAGCTTACAGAGAAGATAAGCAGTCCTAACATAATTGTTTGTTTTCGACCAAAACTGTCTGCTAAAAAGCCAAGGAATAAACCGCTTAGCGCTATTAAAGCCATAGGAGCATAATGAAATGCACTGGCTTGAGTCATGGTTAAATCAAATTCTTTAATAAGTTCAGGAATGATCATGCCAACGGCGTCTGAGGTCATAGCAAACATAAAAAACATCATATATGTTAACCAGCGTATGTGTTGCAATGAAGTATTGCTAACGAGAGTGTGTGTGTTGTTCATCTTTATATCCTCGCCAGGTGACTAAGCATTTTATTAATTAACTCAATAGATTAATTAATAAATAGTAGTTTAATCACGCCGCCTTATGTATCAAAGTTGTAAAAACTTCTTGTAAAAATTGGTTTCGTAGTTAAAGATATATCTTAATCGATTAAGAATCAACTTGGTATTTACACATGATGAAGAATAACGTTCAACTGATTACATATGCAGACCGTATCACTGGTGAAGGTATAAATGAGTTAACAAAGCTTATTAATGGCCCACTTAAAAATGTGTTTGGGGGCGTGCATTTACTCCCTTTTTACAACCCAATTGATGGCAGTGATGCTGGCTTTGATCCTATTGACCACAGCGCCGTTGATGAACGCATTGGTACTTGGCAAGACATAAACGCGCTTGGTAAAGAGTATGATTTAATGGCCGATCTCATCGTGAACCATGTTTCTGCGCAATCGTTTCAATTCAGTGATGTGTTAAAATTGGGAGAAGAGTCCACTTATTGGGATTTATTTTTAACAAAGGACGATGTTTTTCCAATGGGCATGAGCAATGCAGAGCAAGAGGCTATTTACCGCCCGCGCCCAGGCAGCTGCTTTACGCCAATAACCTGTGGTAATGGTAAAACATATGATTTTTGGACCACCTTCACTGACAATCAAATTGATATTAATGTTAAATCTGATGCGGGTGTTGAATATTTAAACAACGTGTTGACTAAGTTTGCAGAAAATAACGTCAACATTATTCGTCTTGATGCGGCTGGTTACGCCATAAAAGAAGCAGGGACTAACTGCTTTATGCTTGATCAAACCTTTGACTACCTAGATAAGCTTTCTGCCCAAGCCAATGATTTAGGTATGGAAACCATTGCAGAGATACACAGTCACTATCAAACGCAGGTTGAAGTCGCGAAGCGGGTCAACATGGTGTATGACTTTGCGTTACCGCCACTAATTTTACACAGCTTATTTACCAACGATAGTGATGCTTTGGTTAAGTGGTTAAATATTTCACCTAGAAATTGTTTAACCGTTCTGGATACTCACGATGGTATCGGCATTATTGATGCGGGTCCTATGGGTGATAAAGCAGGGCTTTTAGATGCAAATCAGATAGATAACTTGGTTGAGACAATTCATACAAACAGTGACAATCAAAGCCGTCAGGCTACAGGGGCAGCAGCGAGCAATGTAGACTTGTACCAAGTTAATTGCACGTATTATAACGCCCTAGGCGCCAGTGATTTCGATTACCTCGTTGCTAGAGCTATTCAATTTTTTGCACCAGGTGTGCCACAAGTTTACTATGGTGGTTTGTTTGCCTCTGAAAACGATATGGCATTACTGGCAAGCTCTAATGTTGGTCGCGATATTAACCGCCCATATTTAAATGCAGAGGTAATAACTCAATCACTTGAAAAACCTGTTGTGAAGGGGCTGTTAAAATTAATTGCAATACGTAATACACACCCTGCATTTGCGGGTGAATTTAGCGTTCATGGCGCAGTGGGAACATGCAATTTAAAATGGCAACTCGATGATGAGGCAATCGAATTAAGTGTTAACTTTACTCAAAGGCATGTCGAGATAATTGAATACACACTAAATGATAAAACAGTAACGCAGCTGAGTGACTTTCTTAAAAACGGCTGATTTCTCTGGGTAAAATGTGTTGACCTAGTGGCGGTTTACAAATAGTTGACCGCCTAGGTTAAATGAGTTATCGACTATTTAAACAAATAATCACGCCACTTGGGCGCTGAGTTGCCGAAATACCAAACCGACTGCTGCAAATTTAACCTGAAAAGATCAACTGGCTCGAATGTATTAATTTTGCGCTTATTAGCCACTTTCACCTAATTGGAGTTGGTAGTTAATAAGCGCTTTTTTCTTCTCTTTAGTGATGAATAGCTGGGCTGCCAACGCGCCTTTTTCCTCACTATTTTGATGGATTGTGGTGAGCGTTGGAACAAAACGTTTAGCTTCATCAATGCCATCAAAGCCAACAATGCGAATATCTTGCGGAATTTTTAGGCCGATAGTGAATGCTTCTCGCATTGCAGCTAGTGCGATTAAATCACTCATGCACAGTAATACTTCGGGCCGTGGTGAAATTGATAGAGCTTCTTTTGCAGCGATTGATGCAAAACGCTCACTACTTTCTGGTATATTCCAAATTCGATCTTGGGCAATTGAAATTGTAAGCTCATTGAGGGCTTTTTGGTAACCTCGCAAGCGTTGATGCGCAATAGATTGTCCCGCTTCACATTCGTGATGTTCATACACGCGGCAAAGTACGTTTTCATCTAATAAGCGAAGGCCTAAAATAGCCACATTATCAGTTTTATTTTGCAGTGCGTGGATGGCTACTTCGTAGCTTGCTTGTTCGTTGTCAATATTAACCGAGGCGTCACGGTCTATATCAAAGTCTACAGTAACAACGTGTTTAGGCACCGTTTTGAGTTGTTCGACCAAAAGTGGATTTCGTGGTCGACCATAGCAAATAAAGCCATCAACAAAATCAACAACACTGTTTAAGTTATCGTTGTTACCAGAGAATAATAATAAGTTACTGCCGTTTTTTTCAAGTACAGAGGCAACACCTCGCATAAAGCTGCTTGCTACCGGATCAGACACCATATATTCAACACTATCTGGCAACACCATTGCGACGATATTAAATTTACCGCGGCGCAGTGATTGAGCCGCTTTATTAGGACCGAAATACCCCAGTTCCTTACATGCCGCTAGGATTGACTCCCTACGACTTTTTGATAGCTGATCTGGACGATTAAACGCATTCGACACTGTGGCGTTTGAAACACCGAGTTCTTTAGCAATACTTTTAAGTGTCCAGTGGTTTTTCGTGCTCATATACTTAACTCAAGAAATAACTGTTATTTGAGCCTGTAAATTACCATATTTATCGCTTAATCAAAGCGCTAATTCTATAAAAGTAGAGTTACTTCTGACGCTAATCTAAAAAGCTACTTAGGCCACGTTTTATTTGTGGCACCGCATAGATACTCACAGTTGAATAACGCCATGGTCAAAGCATACTTTTTGTACTCAGGTATTCGGTTTCATTAAATAATGTCTAAAATGCGCATTTTAAGTAATATAAAAAAAGTATAAAAAATAATTTTATTAAAACTAATATAGTGATATTCGTTAATGTTATATAAAATATATTGTATACAATGATAATTAAATGTTACAAAGTGTTCCTCAATAACCCGTTCTAAATTGAGAACACACAATTATTAAAGGTACAGTATGAAAATTAAGACTCTGATTCTGGCGTTACCTCTGTTGGGCATGAGCTCAATGACATTGGCTGAGCAGATGGGGGAGCGAACATTTAAACCCCAGTCAGCTGTAATTGAGCGAGTACATCATCACGGCGTTGAGCAAAACCATAATGAAAAAGCGCCCATTGCAAAAGTACACACTCAGCCTCAGCTAGTCAGCTCACGCATGATGACGATGCAAGCTGCTGTGGTTAGTTGTGACTTGGATGCACTAGCAAGTGCCAATACAGCTACTATTATTAGTGAAGTTAAAAACCAAGGTACACAATGTATTAATGAGTTATTTAGTGCTTCTGATTCGATACAAAGCCAAGTGTTTACTTCAAACAAAATGGTCGCTGTTGCGAACCATGTAAAGTCGTTGTCACAGACTTATGCGGGTGGCGGTGATGTTGATATTGAAGCACTGTTTTTATATTTGCGGACAGGTTTTTACAGCGAATTTTATAATGATAGCGTGAGTTTTGAATCGTGGGTAATGACTGCGGTGGTAGAGGCAATAGACGCATTTGTTGCAAACATTCATTTTTATGATGACAACGACGGTCATGCTAAGACTCTTAGCGAAGTGATCATTACTATGGATAGCTCAGAGCAGCAACATCGCTACTTAGGTGTTGTAAAGCAGTGGCTTACACGCTTTAATGAAAGTTACGCTGCTAAGTGGAATATGCGCAGTGCCGTTAACGGTATTTTTACTTTACTCTATCGTGGCCAATGGAATGATGCATTTGTAACAGCTGTCGGCACAGACACGGATTTAGTCGCTAAATTAAGTGCATTTACTCAAAAACAATGGATGATAGGTTCTGACGCGCAATATCTAATAGTTAATGCTGCAAGTGAGCTGGCTCGCTTAAAACAATATTCAAACACCCCAATTCAGAACGCTGTTGATTCTGGTTTAAACGCAATTTTTAGTACTTATAATAGTTATGGCTTTGGCGATGCTGTATGGCTTGCTGCTGCTGATTCAGTGAGTTATTACGCTGATTGTAACGATTATGGCATTTGTGGTTTTGTTGATGACTTGGTCACTCAAGTATTATCACAAAGCTATAGTTGTAGTAGCACAATAAAAGTTCGATCACAAAATATGACCGCCGTGCAACAGAGTGCTGCATGTGATGCGATGGGCGCTGAAGAAGGGTTGTTTCACACAAAACTGGCAACAAATAATACCCCTGTGGCCGATGATAATAACAGCTTTTTACAAGTTAATATTTTTGACAGTAGTGATGACTATGGTAAGTACGCAGGTGTTATTTTTGGTATTAACACCAATAATGGCGGCATGTATTTAGAAGGCGACCCATCTGTTGTAGGCAATCAGGCCAACTTTATTGCTTATGAAGCCAGTTACGCTAATGCGGAACACTATGTATGGAACTTAGAGCACGAATATGTGCATTACCTAGATGGACGTTTTGACTTATACGGCAACTTTAACTCGCCGACAGAAGATATTGTTTGGTGGTCTGAAGGTGTTGCAGAGTATGTGGCTAATTTAGATAATAATGATGCTGCAAAAGCAACCATTAGCGATGGCTCACGGTTTACCTTGACACAAATTTTTGCCACTACGTATGATGGTTTTGATCAAGACCGAATTTATCGCTGGGGCTACTTAGCTGTGCGCTTTATGTTTGAGCGCCATAATGATGAAATTAACGCTATGCTGGCACATACTCGAGTTGGTGATTGGAGCGCATATAAAGCTAAAACAGTGCAATGGGCGAACAGTTACGAAAATGAATTTGTGCAATGGTGTGATGATTTAGTTGCGGGTACAACGACAAATCCACCGCCAGTTGCGCAAATTAACGGGCCTTACTTAGGCACTCAAAATAGTGAAGTAAGTTTTACTAGTAATGGCAGCAGTGATAGTAATGGCACAATCACAGATTACCTGTGGGACTTCGGTGATGGCAGCAGCTCTAACCAAGCAAATCCATCACATGCATATGTTAGTGCTGGGCAGTACAGCGTAAGCTTAACAGTGACCGACAATCAAGGTGCAAGTCAAACAACAACAACAACAGCCACTATCGAGCAAGATAGTAGTGTTGGGGATGGTGTTTTACAGAATAATCAAACAATTCGTGTTAGTGGTGCACAAGATGAGCTGCAATATTACACCTTTGCAGTGCCGCAAGGCGCCAGTGATTTAGCCTTCACGCTAACAGGGGGATCGGGTGATGCGGATTTATATGTAAGTTACGAAGCAACGCCGACAGAATCTCAGTTTGATTGTCGCCCTTATATTGGTGGAAACGAAGAGCAGTGTGTAATTAATCCAGCGCAAGTGGGTACTTATCAAGTCATGCTGCGAGGTTACAACGCGTTTGACAATGTAGAACTCACAGCATCATTTACGCAAGCAACCTCAAATGTACCCGATGTGTGTGCAACGCAAGGTAGCCGCAGTAATGGCCGATTAAATGATGGCGAGGTGATTTGTTTGGGAAACAGCGATCCGATGTGGTTTAGCATTGCCGATGTCCAAAGCCAAAGTGGTGTTGCAATTACAACAGCAAATGGATCTGGCGATATCAGCTTGAGCTATGCAGCAAGTGGCTGGCCAAATGGTAGTAATGAAGTTGATATCTCAAGCAATAGCGGTAATGGTGAATGTATATATATCACCAATCAAAGCGAATACTGGGGGTACTTAAAAGTATCAGGCAGTAGCAATGGCGCAAGCTTGGTCGTTGATTTTAACAGCCAAGGCTGTCGTTAATAACACTTAATTATAAAAGTAAAACTCCTACGCAAAGCCCATGAAAATGGGCTTTTTTATTTTAATAGCTCAGCGTTTATATACCGCTAATGGGTGAGAGGTGCTTAGCGATACATGTACATTATCGCCCGGTCTCACAATAAGCTCATGGCTAACGCGACTGGTGACAATGGTTTTACACGCCAGTTCGATGGCGCATAGTCGGCTGGTGCCTTCAAAACGAACCCACACTACAGTGCCATTACTGCCTACGTCACTTTGTACTAAAACCACATCATCTGGTCGTAATAAAACGTCTACATCACCTTCTTCTGTATCAATGGCATGTGCTGGTACATTGCCTATCGCAGTGGTTGCTTGGTTATTGGCAAACTGCCCTGATATAAAGCTGGCTTCACCTAAAAAGCGCGCGACAAACCGTGTTTTAGGCAGACTAAAGCAGCGTTCAGGCGTATCAATTTGCTGCACTTGACCCGCTTGTAAAATACCGACACGATCACCAATAGATAGTGCTTCTTCTTGATCGTGAGTCACCCAAATGGCCGGTACGCCCGCTTCTTTTAAGGCATTACGAATATCCCAGCGCAACATATCTTTAAGGGCAGCATCAAGATTTGATAAAGGTTCATCTAATAGTACAAAGTCAGGCTGGTGGGCAAGTGTTCGTGCAAGTGCCACACGTTGTTTTTGACCACCAGAAAGCGTTGCCGGTTTTTTATCAACAAATGCCTCAAGGCCAAGCAATTTGATCCAGTGATCGGCAATGGCAGTGTCTTTTAACCGAAAGCAAATGTTTTGCTTAACCGTTAAATGAGGGAACAAAGCAAAGTCTTGAAACACCATGCCCACACTGCGCTTTTCTGGTGGAACAGTGTGTTTAGGCGTTGCATGCCACTTACCCATTTTAATGTTGCCTTCACTAATTGGAATAAGCCCAGCGAGCGCTTGTAATATTGTACTTTTACCACACCCTGTCGGGCCAACAAGCATGAGGATTTCACTTTTTTCGAGCGACAAGTTAAGGTCGCTCACAACACGGTTACTGCCGTAATCTATAGACAACTGACTTACAGATAACATTATTATTTATATCCTCAATGATCGAGTTGCTGACGTTTTTCGCCAGACATCATGATAGCTAAACCACAGGCAGAAATCACCACAAGCAATAAGCCAGGAATAGCGGCGCGGCCAAAATAGCCCGCTTCATAGACTCGCCACAAATAAGTTGAGAGGGTTTCAAACCCTGTAGGACCAAGTAAAAGCGTGGCCTCTAATTCGCGCATTGATTCTAAAAACACCAGTGCCGCACCCGCCACAATTCCACGCATTGTTAGAGGTAATGTTATACGCGTAAAGGCTTCACGAGGGCTCGCGCCAAGCACTCTAGCTGAGTTTACTAAACTAGGGTCGAGGTGTTCAGTACTGGTTCTTACCGAACCCACCGCCAGAGGTAAAAAACGCAGCATGTAGGCAATAATTAATAGCCCCAACGTTTGGTATAAAAATGGCAATTGCAAGCCCCCATAGACCAGCGCGGTGCCCATCACGATACCTGGAATACCAAAACCAAAATAAGTTACGCGTTCCATCACTCGGCCTGCTTTTCCAGTTAATGCGGCATGAGCAACTGGAATGGCGACGATAACCGCAACCACAGCAGCAATCGCAGAGGCGTACGCTGAGTGCCATGCAATACTAAAATCAAAACTGCTTAAGCCATCTCGCGCAAGCCAAAGGGCAAAAATTGCCAAAGGCAGGCCTATTGCGAGTAAAAGTACGGGTGCAAAAGTGGCAAACATCGCGGCTAATTGCCATTTTTTAGGAAATAAAATTAAGGGGCGACCATGGCGCTCACTGGCTGTTTTTATTTGCGATTCGATCAGTAGTAAAAAGCCGACAATGACCATTAACTGTAAAGACAACATGGCAGCACGGCTTAGATCAAAGGCATTATATTCTACATAAATGACGCGCGTAAATGTATCAAGTCGCATCATCGCGGGGGTACCAAAATCAGAGAGTGTATATAAGGCAACAAGCAATGAACCGGCGGCAATACCGTTTACTACCCGCGGTAAAATGACCTTAAACACACTTTGCGTCATCGACATGCCTAACGTACGAGCCGCATTAACCATGCTCGCATCAAGGCTAAGTAAGGCTGAACGCGTCGTCATCATCACAAAAGGAAACGTGTATAACGTCATGACAATCGCAGCGCCGCTCAAACCATCCATTGCAGGCAATTCAATACCAAAGAGGTTATGTATTTCACCCCCTGTGCCAAATGCGGCATACAAGGTAAATGCGCCAATGTAACTTGGAATGGCTAACGGGGCAGCAAAAAAAACAAGCCAAAACTTTTTAAAAGGCAGCACAACATAGGCACTTATAAAGGCCAGCGGTACGCCAATTAAAATAGAGCCAAGTACTGTTAATAGCATTAAAGATAAGGTATTACCAAGTATGGTTAAATGATGGCTATCAAAAAAAGAACTGGCATCAGAGGCCAGCGTAATTAAAATAAAAACAGGTGTCAGTGTGATAAGCGCTGCAAGCAGCGCCATCGGGTAGGAGGCTGGTAATCGCATTAAAGTACGCCGCTATTTCGCATCAAATCTATGGTTGGTCGTAAATCAGCTAGCTGAGTTAAATCAATTTTTGGTGGTGAAATAGCTGCTAAAGAAGGCAGTCCTTCTGGTTGCGCTACGCCGTTAACCAAAGGTATTTCATAGGCTTCTTGTGCTAAATAACTTTGCACTTGGGTGCTTAATAAGTAACGCATAAAGTTGGTTGCCAGTGGATCTGGGTTTAAAGCCAAAATACCTGAAGCATTGACTAAACAGCCTGCATCTTGCTCGGTGAAGGCTAAATCAAGTTTTGCATTAGGTTTTCCTGATTTTAATCGTAATGTGTAATAATGATTGGCAAAACCAATATCCACTTCACCACGCTCAACAGCCATTACTACACCTAACTCACCCGCATAGGTTTTGGCACGCTGTTTGGTTTTTTTAAGCCACTTAACGGTTTTATCATCACCTTCAAGTAAACGCATTGCAGTAACGAATGATTGGAATGAAGAATAAGCGGGTGCCCAGCCTATGCTTAAATCGCTGTCTGCAATATCCATAATACTTGTAGGAATTTGTTCTTTCGTAAGCCTTGCTGTATTAAAAGGCAGGGTACGCACTCTTCCCGTTACGGGTGCCCAATCTTTGTAGCGAAACTGCGGTTGTAATTGTGCCGCTAAATCGCTTGGCATAGGTTGTGCAAGTCCTGCATCAGAGACTAAACCAATAGCACCAGAGTCAACAGCCCAAAATAAATCGGCGCGTCTAATGCCCGCTTTTGCTTCGGCAACAATAGTATTCGCTAACGCGGCAGTTGGGCCGCGACGTATTGCGAGTTTAAGATCGGGATTTCTCTTTTCGATTGCTTTGAGCACATCTTCATATAACCCGCCTTCACCACGGCCTAAATAAAGCGTAAGTGCTCCTTTAAGCTTGGGTAAATCCTCGACTGAAACCGGGTTTGCTACAGTGGCGGCAAATGCTTGAGAGAGTGACAACGGGAGTGCTCCCATTGCCCCCATCGCAGCAAGGCCTTGTATAAAGGTTCTACGCTCCACTAAAAAACATCCTTACGTGTTTTTTCAGCTTTCTCTATCAGTGCTTTTGCACGATCAAGTTTGGTCTGCATATCTGTGATTACATCACGTACTTGGTCCACTGTTTTATTGTCTGAAATGGCTTTTGGTAGTGTGACGTTAAAGTCTTTTTCAAGCACTTCTACTAGGTTTGCATCTTGTTCAATTAATGTGCCTTCAATCCCTTCAAAAAGGTGTAAGTAGGTATCGTGAACAATGCTAGTTGCTTCATCGCTTAAACGCTCTGCATATTTTGCGACAACACGGTCAAGTTTATGTTTGATTTCGTCAACTGTGGCGCTTTGTGTCATGTTTTCTGTTGCGGTAGTTTTAACGGCATCTAGTACGCCTTTTTGTTGAAACTTTGCCGCTAATTTAACGGCACCAAGGCCTTGCCAAAGAGCAGCATTTAATGCAGTTTGTTGTTTGCGTACGTCGCTTGCAGGCTTGTTGTTATCAATCGCCATTTTGATGCCATACAGGCTCTGCCAAATTGATGCGTAAACAGGTACGTAATTGGTTTCAATTGCACTATGAAATTTAACTGATTCCCAGTATTCAATTAAATCATCGCTGTTTACTGCTTTTGCACCTTTAGTCTCATAGTTGCTTACTAATGTATCTACTTTAGCAACCATCCACTCAACTTCTTCTGAGTAATCTTTAATATTGGCTTGCAGGTGATTTACATGTTCACCGATTGGACCATTGGCGTAAGCAGGTTGTGTAACAAAGGTTGACACTAAAAGAAGACTAACACCTAAGGTTGTTGCTGATTTAAATAATGCATTCATGAAAGAGATCCAAAATGTAACTGTAAATGATAGCCATTATCATATCCGTAAAAATAACCAAAATCAATAAATCAAAAAAGGCATTTAGCGGTAATTTTGTTATTACTTTTGGGCATTTAAGCAGTGATACGCATTCAGATGAGCTGGGGATTATCTATCTGAGTAAAAAAGAATCTAAACAGACGTATTTTAAAAAGTGAACGCCCTTTACTATTTTCATAGTAAAGGGCGTTTTAATGGGGATTATTTAGCTAAATTGACCGTTTCTATTAAACGAATTGCTTCACCATCGACATCTAAAAGCGCCGTTATAGTGATAAGTTGTGGTTGATTCGTTGGGGTAACTTCAAACTCATAGTTTTTTTGCTCATAAGGTGCAATGACCACCTCGTGTTGTTGTGTGTTGTTTGCACTGAGTTGATTAAACGCATTGGTATGCAACGTAATTTTACCAGCCGTTTTTCCTGAATAAGGCCCTGTTAGTCCCGTTGTAAATTGCCAATTTCCGTTCTCGTTCATTTGATAAGATACACTCAATTCAACCCCGTTAAACGGTTTCACCGTATTCTGCAATGTTGCTTTTGCCACAAGCGATTGCCAGTACAGCGTTTGGTTGACGGTTACTGTGTGTGCGTCTTCATCATGCGGCAGCGCAATGGTGTGAACGCCGGGAGCCAGAGTTTGCTCTAACATAGCAATGTCAGTTACACGACCAGAGCGTGATTTAAGCTCAACTTTTGCAGAGAGTTGCACATCAAATTCGCTGGGGTTTTCCACGTTTAAAAAGGGTTTTGCATGGTGGTATTCAATCGTACTACGTACACCTGATAGCGTATTGAACCCATCGTGATTGAGTGTGTTTTGATAATCTTTGGCAACCTTGATAAGGGAATTTTGCACTTCAGTATGTAAATCAGCCTTGGGTATTTTAGCCATCAATTGACTTAATTCTTCATCACACCGAGTTAGTTGTGTACTGTGTTGTTGGCAGGTTTTAAAAACACGTTCGAGTAAGTCATAGCCTTTGAATAACCATGGGTTTGTCAGTGACGCATTAGCAGTTAGTTGTGTGTTGCCCGCTTGATGAGTGTATAAATAGGGCGTTACTGTGTGGTTGTTGTTTTTACTTAACAGGCTTATTTTTTGTGCATCAAGCTTTTCTAACTGTGTGCTATTAAGTGGCAGGGTAAAATGCTGTTCAATTACATTATTGTTCAGCTCTGCGTTTAATGTCATGTCTATATGGGTATCAGTTAAAGAAAGGTTGAGCCCTAAAGTATGATTTTGTGCAAGTGCGGCTTTTATTGCAGGTGAAAGTGCAATACCTTGTGGTTTAAGACCTTTAACGTGGTTAGCAATGATCATTAAGCGCTGGGCATCTTTAACAATAAATTTAAGTAACTGGTCGTTATTTGCTTCTTCTTTACCAATAAACGAGGCACGAAATTGTTGGTTTTGTTCACTGCGCTGACCTTGTAAAGCAAAGCCTATTTCGCCTCTGTTTAATTGAGCCGGCTCAAAATTAAGCAGGACCGAAACATGCTGCTTATCATCTACTTTGATTAATTTGTTTTTAATAGGCGCAGGAAAGTCCATAACAGGGTGCGTGGCTTGCATTGCAGGGTTGATGTCTAGTCGTGATAGTTCTGTTGCATCTGTGTTTCGTAGCCAGTATGCATTGCCATTTTGTTCCCACGGACCATTAACAATGTGGAAGCTAGGCTGGATTGACTGCACAAAATCAGCGAACCCTTGCTCGATTTTTTGCCAGTCTTTAAAGGTTTTTTTGAGTAAGGTGTTGGCGGTAGAAAGAGTTGCTTCACTGTGTGGGTTAGCTAAGCGAAGTTGTTCAACGAAGTAGCCAAAGTATTGAGCACGCTCAGGTGAACTTAAAAGATAATGTATAATAAAAAAGTTAAGGCCGCGTTTTAAAGCTGGGTCGTCATTTATTTGTTCAATTGTAGGCTCGTTTGCACTGTAGTATTGCTTAAGGCCTGTTTCAATGTAGTTCATTGGGGCACGGTCAAACACCATAACAGTGAGTTGTTTTTGCTCAGGGTCGTAAACATGATGGGCAACAGAGTCAGCTAACCCTTCAGTGATCCAATTAGGCGCCCATGTTGAGTGGCCGTTCAGTGCCATGTGAAAAGCATGCATGGTTTCGTGAATTACAATATAGCGTTGGTGGTGTTCACGGTGACTTGGAAAGTTATATCCCGCACGATTATAAAACATGGTTTCGCCGCCTGCATGTTTGTGCACGCCGCGTAAAAAGCCATCATCGAGCATCGCTTCTCGCACTCTGGCACGTGAGCTGCCATACACCACAGCAATGCGTTGGCGCTCAATGTTGGGTGGCGCCATTCCCAAAAGAGTCACATAATGCGGGTAGGCCATTTCTAATAGCTCAAGATACAAAATCACTTTCTCTTTTGGTAAATCACTTTTTAATGCGAAGTGTTTACTGACCCACCAGTCATAACCTCGGCTGTTGCCAATTTTGCCATCACTGTATGTGTAGGGAATTGTTTTGCCTAAAAACTTAACATCCATTGATTTTAATGTGCTGGTGTAACCTTGCACACTGAGATCAACATTTAAGTTTGTCATAATTGCCTTAGCATCATGAGTACTGGACTGGCTATTAATAGAGTGATTATTGGGGGTTGGCTGACAGGCTATAAGTGCCATGGCCACGAGTGTGAGTAATAAATTTTTCATATTGCGGTTGTTTTATTTGTATATTGTATGCAATATAAAATACTGCGTTTAATTTGAAAAGTAAACTATGAATAACAATCAACAATTAAAATCATCAGCACAGCATTCACAAATAGCGACAAACAAAACCGGGTGGCGTGGGTTTGGGCTAGCGTTTTACATCGCTAATACGATGGAGATATTTGAACGTTTAGCATGGTATGGCTTTTTTGCTGTGTCGTCGGTATACATGACAACCCCAGTAGCACAAGGTGGTGTTGGCTTTAATGATGCCCAGCGCGGTGCAATTCAGGGGATTATTCCGTTCTTTTTATATATTTTGCCTGTTGTAACAGGGGCGCTTGCAGATAGGTATGGTTATAAAAGGATGTTTTTTTGCTCATTTATTTTAATGGCACCCAGTTATTATTTTTTAGGTCAAGTAACTGACTTTAATTCGTTTTTTATGATCTTAATGTTGGTGGCCTTTGGCGCGGCATGTTTTAAACCTGTGGTAGTCGGCACAATAAGCCAAAGCACCAACGACACTAACTGCGGGTTAGGCTTTGGTATTTTTTATACCATGGTTAATTTAGGCGGATTTATTGGCCCGCTTGTCGCAGGGTATTTACGCGCTATTAGCTGGGATGCGGTATTTATAATGTCGTCAGCGTGGATTTTAATTAATTTTATACCACTTATTTTTTATCGCGATACAGTGAAAGACCCGCAAAATAACAAAGGGCTTGGGCATGTTTTACAACAAGCTCAACAAGTATTAGGAAATAGCCGTTTTGCACTTTTGCTATTTATGAGTGTAATTATTTTAATGACCGCAGGTGTGAGTTGGTTAAGTTATCCGCAGGCGTTTTCCTTTATTGCGGTTTGGCTGATTTTAAATGGCCTGTGGGACAAACTGGTGTGTAAGCAAAATACTACAAAATGGTATTTTCAACGGGTGCATGTGAGTAACCGCAACTTCGCACTTTATTTGGCAGTGTTGACCGGGTTTTGGACAGTATATAACCAATTGTTTTATACCTTACCTTTGTTTATTCGCGATTATACTGATACACAGGATTTAGTGGCCTTTTTAAGCTATTTTGGTCAATCAGCGGTTGATTTTTTTGCGTACGTAGATAGCCAAGCGCTCAGTCAAAAATTACACGACCTTGCAGCAAACTACGCAACCACATTAAGTACAAATATTGATTTAGAGGCCATTCGATTGGAGTTGGTTCACTTAAAGGTCAATGTGCCTGTTTCTGAAATTGCGCTATTTATCAATCAGGCTAATGCGGGTGGCTTTACTCTAGAACAAAGTAAACAGCTGAGTGAACAATGGCTTGTTTATCGCCAAATAAATCCTGAGTATTTAATTAATTTAGACTTTGCTGCCATTGTATTATTACAGATAGTTGTCAGCGTAAAATGCCAGCATTTTAAAGTGATCTCGGTATTAATAAGTGGCCTAATTGTGACTGCAGGGGCTTTTTTATTATTGCTGTTAATGAGTTCGGGGCTATTATTAACACAATTAGGTGGGATTGTTATGGTGACGGTAATTTTACTCATTGCCTTTGGTGAAATGCTCACCTCACCTAAAAGCCAAGAGTATGTTGCGAGCATAGCGCCTAAAGGCAGTGCAGCAATGTTTATGGGGTACTATTTTGTATCAATGGCGTTGGGGTTTTTATTCGCAGGATTTTTGTCAGGGTGGAGCTATGGCTACTTGGTCAAAACATTACATAGCCCCGGACTAATGTGGCTACTCTTTGGTTTAATTGCGTTAGCAACGGGGTTAGGTTTTTATTTTTTAGCGCGTTATAAAAAGGACTAAAATAGTGAAGGTAAGCTATGTAACGATACTTGTGCTGGCTATGGTATTGGTGAGTATAAAAACAAATGCAAACAGTGAGCCGAGTTATAAAAACCTCATCAATAGAACTGGTACACCTTATTACATGCAAGATTTTGAGCAAGGCGGCCACCAACGGTTTAGTCCGCTGTTTGATTTAGGGGCTTGGCATGGCCATTTGCTACCAGATGAAGATCATGCGGGTGGATTTAGTGGCCCTGCGCTTGTGACAGAAGAATACCTTAATTTTATTGCACCTTACTTTGAAAAGCTGAGTGTTTATAGAGGCGATAAAATTAATAGCGCAAATAAAATTGAGTTTACAATGCAGGCATACAGTCTGCCGGGCGCCCTTGTACAAGTGCTCAAAGGGGAAGGGGTAACAATCACCCTGACGCTTCGCTTTGCAAGTAATCGTACGTCGTTGGTTAAAACTCAAATAACGACACAGCAACCACTCACATTGTATTTTGAAGGTGAACTTGTTAACCACCTCACTGCAAAAAATGGCAAAGCGACTGACCCACGTTCGCCCTTTAAAGTACACCCTAACTTCTTGCCTAGATGGAATATTTCAGCTAACAGCCTCATCCTAAGTTTTGGTAAAGTGCGTGATTTTGGCCATCTACTCACCTCCGGCAGTTCACAGTTGCAGCTGCACAAAACACTGCCTGTAAAAACCACCCATGATGATGCGAGCTATTCAAGCCGTGCATATATCACTAAAAGTAAAACTTTTTTTACCACTTACTCATACCTTCTTAATGAGCAGGAAGAAAAGTCTGAAAAACCTGTTATTGCTGACATTTTAAAGCGGCCTGATTATTATATGACGCGCAGCAAATTACGTTGGCAAGGTTATATTTACCATGCGACAGAGGCTATTGCACCAGATCAAACACAGTACCTAAAGTTAGCAGTAAAAAGCGTAGAAACTTTAATGGCTAATTGGCGAAGTGCCGCTGGTGCTCTTAGTTATGACACGGTGAGCCCCGCTGTTACAGGGCGCTGGTTTTCTGGCAATCAAACTTGGCCATGGGATAGCTATAAACAAGCATTTGCGTTAGCGACCTTTAATCCTCAGCTAGCAAAACAGAACCTTAATACCGTATTTGAACACCAAATACATGGTGATGACTCAATACGGCCATGGGATAAAGGGTTCGTTCCTGATTTAGTTGCTTACAACTTAAGCCCTGAGCGCGGTGGCGATGGTACCAATTGGAATGAGAGAAACACTAAACCTAGTTTGGCTGCTTGGGCTGTTTGGCAAGTGTTCAAACACACCAATGACAGTGAGTGGTTAGCACAAATGTTCCCAAAACTAGTTGCATACCGTAATTGGTGGCTAAGTAATCGCGATCATAACAAAA
Organism: Pseudoalteromonas atlantica; assembly: GCF_043641955.1. GTDB lineage: Bacteria > Pseudomonadota > Gammaproteobacteria > Enterobacterales > Alteromonadaceae > Pseudoalteromonas > Pseudoalteromonas atlantica_A. The sequence goes on along the minus strand of NZ_JBHZRV010000001.1, from coordinate 49,302 downwards.
ATGGCGTGCCTGAATATGGCGCGACGGTAGACAAAGCGCATAACAACGCGCAGGACCAATTAATATTTGCAGTGAAAGAAGAGGCAAAGTGGCACACTCAATATGGTCTAAAACAGTATGAAGCTGTGCGAGCCAAAAATGAAATGGTAAAAATCAAGGTGCCTGCGCAAACAGCAGCCTCTTGGGAATCAGGTCGAGATGATGCGGGGGTTTTTGGCTTCATTAGTCCCCAGCAACTTACTAATTATATTGAACAAGGTGGAAGAGCCAGTGATTGGCAAGTCGGCTTTGCCCAAAATACTAACGCGAACGGAGCTTTGGTTGGGTACTCATTATTACAGGAGTCAGTGGATCAAGCATCTTACATGGCCGCAGATAACCGCTACTTAGGAAAAATAGCTAAACAGCTTAATTATCCGCATCAGGCAAGTTACTTTTTAAAACAAGCCACGCAGCTCAGAGACTATATTAATACCTGTATGTTTGATGATAAAACAGGGTTTTACTATGACATTAAAATAGAAGATACACCGATGAGTAACGGCTGTGCAGGCAAGCCACTGGTTAAGCGAGGCAAAGGCCCTGAAGGCTGGTCACCTTTGTTTAACCAAGTTGCACGTGTTGAGCAAGCGGATAAAGTGATACAGGTTATGCTGGACGAAAACGAGTTCAATACGCGTGTGCCACTTGGGAGCGCAGCATTGAGCAACCCAGCCTTTGGCGCTGATATCTATTGGCGAGGTCGAGTGTGGCTGGATCAACTTTACTTTGGCTTAATTGGAATGAGCCATTATGGATATTGCACTCAAGCTCAACAGTTAAGTGAAAAATTATTAGCCAACGCTGATGGCATTTTATCAACCGCACCCATTCGCGAAAATTACAACCCACTTACAGGCGAGCAGCAAGGCGCACCAAACTTTTCATGGAGTGCGGCACATTTGTTGTTAATTGCGCAGAAACAGGGGCAATGGTGCCAATAGCAAACGTTGCTTATTGTGTTAATTTAGTGCATGTTTGCTACCAATCAATATGATGAAAGTGTGGCTATTTAAGCGATGAATGTTCAACAGCTGATTCAAAATAAACACGTCATTTTATATGATGGTCAGTGTAAGTTATGTGATGCGTGGTGTAATTTTATTATCAAACGCGACAAAAAAGTGCGTTTTAAACTGTGCAGTGTCCAGTCACAAAAAGGCCAAGCTGTGCTTAATTATTTTGATTACCCAACCGATAACGTGAAAAGCATGGTGTATGTTGATAACGAACATTGTTACACACAAAGTGATGCCGTCATTCGTGTGTTGAGTCAATTAGGCTGGCCATGGCGCGCAGTGAAAATCCTGTGTTTAATACCTAAACGATTGCGCGATTGGGGGTATGACCGTGTGGCGTTTAATCGTTATACCTTATTTGGCAAATTTAACTACTGTCGTTTACCTCATCGTGAGGATCAACGACATTATTTATAATAAATGATAAAATCAGCGCAGTTTAGTTTAGTAGAGATACATTATGGCCAGCACCGCCCATGCACTTCATATTTTGGTTAAGCATAAAGAGCTTGCCGAAGACATTATCAAACAGCTTAAAAAAGGCGCTAAGTTTCAAGTCCTCGCAAAAAAACACTCTACTTGCCCGTCTGGTAAAAAAGGTGGTGATTTAGGTGAGTTTAAACGCGGTCAAATGGTACCTCAATTTGACAAAATAGCGTTTAATGGTGAAATTCTTGAACCGCATTTAGTTAAAACAAAATTTGGTTGGCATGTCATTAAAGTGCTTTATCGTACTTAAATGAGTAATACAAAAAACCGTTTCTTTGGGATTCGTATAGGTTTGGTAGGTGGAGTTTTTAATGTTCTAAACATTTTAAACTCTTCTTCAACATAAGTGCTTATAGAGTCAAACGAAGAAAAATTAACTTAAATTTTTTGTAGTTAATTAAATGTAGAAGAGTGAATAGACCTTAATATCACCACTATTTAAAAATCTAATTAGCACTTCATAATTATATAAGAGTATTGTTTACAATCGTTTATTGCGAATAGAAGGACATGGAAGTAATGTTAAGCATCAAACCCAAAGCTACCGATTTGATTTATCGTCTCACCTTGATTGTGCTTATTACTTTAGTTAGTGCATGCTCAATAGTAGAAAAGCCAAACCTGAAACAGTTGTCCTCAAATCGAGTTGAAGAATTTAAATCTAAGGATGAACTTATAGATTATGTTTCGAATGTTTCAGCGCTTATCAATTATCGCAATACCAAAGAGAGAGAACATTTTAAAGAATTGTATGGCGATGAGAGGATACAGGTAACAGGAAGTAGGGTCGACTCTACTTTCTCTAGTATTACAAACAATCAGGTTAATGGAATCGATGAAGGAGACATAGTTAAAGTATCAGGTGATTACTTACTGATCTTACGACAAGGGAAAATATACTCAGTTAGGCTTTCTGAATATGGCGCAGGTGAATTTAATCTACCATATGAAATTGATGTTATTCAACCGGGCTGGGGTAAGGACGTTTGGTATGACGAATTGTTAGTTGTTGAAGATATAGTATTGGTTCTTGGGTATAGCTATTCACTTGACGCATCGCAAATACTAAGATTCAAAATTAATGACAATGGCGTCATAAGCTACAAAGATGGGATCGCAATTAAGTCTAATGATTACTTTAGTAGTGACAACTACGCATCTCGATTATTCAAAGGAAAGTATCTTACTTATTTACCAGTCGAGCTGATTGCAAATCGTTCAGGTGAATTAAACGATCTTGGCGTTAATATTCCCAAATTTGCAAGGCTAAATTCTAGCAACGCAGATAATTTAATCTGGGAGGAAATTGTCAAACCTAGTGATATTTACAAGCCCAATCAAATCGTTACCGATCCAATATTACACACTATTATTACATGTAGTCCTTTATCTGAAAATTTTGAATGCACTGGGAAAGGAGTGATTAGCTCCAACAATTATGAATACTTTGTTTCTCAGTCCGCGTTTTATTTATGGACGTATGCATTACCTAAATCACTTGTAACCGATTTCAACTTCGATGAAAATTGGAATACTCACTATGAATCTACAGCTACTTCGCACATGAGCGGGGATTCTAAGCTGTTCAAATTAGAACATTTGAGTCAACAATTTAAGGTTGTTGACGTTGATGGAGTACCTGTTGATCAGTTTTCCTTTTATGAAAGTGAAGGAGTGCTAAATATTGTGTCTGTGAATAATCCATGGTCAGAAACTAAAGAAAAAGCTCAACTATTCCAAATACCAAAAGATGAATTTGACTCATCGAGCAAAGACCGAATAATGCCTTCTAGAATTTGGTATCTTTCACCAAATTATATAAATAATCGTTTTGTAGAAAGTTGGCTTGTTCTAGGTTATTACGCGGATATAAATGGAGGTTATAAGTCAAAAGCTTCAGTAAAACCCCAATTTACTTTGTATTTTAAGTCATTAAATACTGCTGAAGATTTAAATATTGAATTAGGACACAGTGTAGATCGAATAGAAACGGTTGGCAGGAAGTTATTTATTTCAGGCATAGATACAGACTTTAATTTTAATGTTTCAATCATAAATATCGAAAACAAGCCATTTTTGGAGGGGGGCGGGGTATTTGAGGACTTTTTAGAACACGATACTCGCAGTCATGCATTCAACTTCGCTCAATTTGATAACCACTTTGGTGTTGCCGGAATTACTGCATATAATAAAGTTAACAATACTGGTAATACACTACTAAATGATTTTTATTGGGAAGAAAACGTAGCAGCAAACATAATCTTCTTCGGATTAGCTGGGGGTTACGAAGTAATAAAAGCTGGAGAGGTTAAGAGTCATGCTAAACAAATATCATTGGCTGATAATTGCGAAGTATCTTGTGTCGATTGGTACGGTAACTCAAGGCCTTTTTTCATTAATGACAGGATATTTGTATTAACAGGTGATGAACTGATTGAATCACAACTAGTTGGAAATCAAGTTGAAGAAATAAAAAGAATTAATATTAAGACTAAGTCTTATTGACGGGGGATTCTATGTATCTTATTGCAGCCTCTGTTTTAAGGTCGTGAAGGCTTTTTATAATTTTCTAACTATATTTGTGATATTAACTCGCTAATGCCCGTTTTCTCGAACAATGAAATGGGTAATTACAATTTAGATACACAAGTTGGTTGTTGGGTTGAATCTACAAGAGAGCTATGTATTAGATAGATTTAGATTATCTAGTCAGAATAGCTGTCGATTTGAAATGCGAATTACGTAAATTAATTACAAGCCATTATTTCTGAGACGCTAAATGTCATTAATTTCACAAATTAATCAAGTTTTTAGTTAACACTTTGTATAAAGGTTATTACCACTTACCAAACCTAAAGTAAGGTTTTAGGTGTGTAATAGTGAACTTGGTTTTAAATCCATCCACCAAGTTCACTAGCCCGCCGCAACGGTATTTTTAAACGCGGCTGCGTTTATCCACCGATTGCGGTGGGTTGCACATCAAGCCCATAACCAAACATAACAGCTAGTACCAATACAATTGACGCTGCAGTCATTAGTTTGAGTAATAGCGGTAAACAAAAACGGAACCAGTGCCCGTAAGGAACACCCGCCATACCCAATATGCCCATTAATACCGCATTGGTCGGAATGATCATATTTGAGAAGCCATCACCAAATTGATAAGCCAGTACAGCTACTTGGCGTGGTACACCGACAAGATCGCCCAGCGGCGCCATCAGCGGCATAGTCACGTAAGCTTGACCAGAGCCAGATGGTATAAAGGTATTTAGTAAGGTTTGAATAACTAACATGCCTACGGCTGATATTTCAGCGCTCACATACGATAACGGCAGTGACATACCATGCACTAAACTATGCAGTATTTGACCGTCTTCGAGGATTAACGCAATACCTCTTGCAACACCAATTAAAATAGCTGTAGTCACAAGATCAGACACACCTTCAATAAAGCGGTTAGCTGTTTCATCCGCAGATAAACGCCCTAATACAGCAATAACAGCACCCCAAGCAATAAAGACACCGCCTAACTCGTATAAGTACCATCCCTTGGTGGCAATGCCCCAAACAGCGATACCTAAGGTAATAATGAAACTACCTAAAATCAGTTTATGGCGCATCGCAAGCGCAGGATAATGGGGAGTGGCTTTGTCACTTAAAGGGCATGGCACATCAAGCATCATTGATTTACTAGGGTCTGCTGCAACGCGTTTGGTGTATTGCCATACGTGATGAAAACCAATTAATACAAATGGTACAAAGATTGCCAAACGCAACCATAGGCCTGAATAAACAGGTACTTCAGCAATTTGTTGTGCAATGAGTACGGTAAAAGGGTTAAACGCTGATACCCCATAGCCAATACCATAACCTGCTACAATCATGCCTACAGCGGTCATTGCATCGAGTCTCATAGCTTTACATAACGCAACTAAAATTAATACAAAAGGAATATATTCGCCTGCTGTACCAATACTGCTAGAGGCTAACGCAAAACAAAAAACCACCATGAAGATTAAACGTTGTGGTTTTTCGCCGTGGCGTTCAAGTAATCGGCCAATCAATGCATCAACAGTGCCCGTGGCACGTGCAATAGCCAGTACACCACCTACTATCAACACAAAGAAGATCACATCTTGCGCGGCGGCAAAAGCACGGGGAATAGCTGTTAATAAATCCCAAGGGGTTAAATAATGGCGCTCAGCAACGGTTTGGTAGGTGCCAGCCATGACCATTTCACGGCCATTTTCAGTCAAAGTGGTATCAAAAAAACCTTGAGGTACTAACCAGGTTGCGACCAATGCAGTGACCATCATACCAAGCAGTAAAATCAAAGTATGCGGGACTTTGAAGGTATTACTCATACGTTCTCCATATTTTTAATTAAGACAGCAAATAACGATATATGCCGATTTTTGCGAAGGAGAATAGCACGACTTACTAAGTCAAAATTAAAAAAGGGACAGTTGTCTGTAAAGGATTGTAACAATAATAGAGCATGCTTTTAAAAGAGAGTAAAAGCGCCTTAGTAACTAGTTCTCAATATTCAACTTTTTAGTTTATGGCGTATACCCAAACCACCTCAAGATGCGAGTTTCAGTTGGAATTAAAAGCGATTTAGGCAAGGCATTGATTGCAAGTAATAGTGGTTCTATTGCTAAAATCAATAACGCAGTATAAATCGCTTTTAAACCAACCCGTTGGGCGTTTCACAGGCACTTACTCTCATCGTTGTTCCTTCTTAAAAGGGATGGCCATTCTTGCAAAGTAACGCCTTGATATTAAGCCCCTGTGAAACGCTGAATTCTGCATCTTGAGGTGGCTTGGGTATATAAGTAATGCATTTTTATAGAAGGCAAAAAAGGATCTAAATAGTGTGGTTTGACGTAAGATATAACTATTAAATAAACACACTTTGAAGCGTTGTATTGTATGAGTAAGTCAAAATCGGTGCCAACATCGCGATTTGCAAGATTAAGTAAATTTGGATTACTGGCATCAAAGGTCGCTGGTAACGTATTGCTTGATGGCGCGAAAACAATGGCAAAGGGTGAAAAGCCTAATCGGCAGTCGTTGCTGATGTCACCCAAAAATATTGAAAGCCTCGCAGAACAACTAGCGCAACTTCGGGGGGCGGCGATGAAGCTAGGTCAGCTCTTATCGATGGATTCAGGGGAATTATTACCCCCTGAGCTCAGCCAATTACTTGCTAGGCTAAGATCCGAAGGACATGCCATGCCACACAAGCAGCTCGTGGGTGTGTTTAAGTCGCAATGGGGGGAAGAATGGCTCGACAAACTTTCACATATTGAACTCAAACCTTTTGCCGCCGCCTCGATAGGGCAAGTACACAAGGCAACGTTAGAGAAAGGGCAAACACTGGCGATTAAGGTGCAGTATCCGGGCATCGCTAAAAGTATTGAAAGTGATGTCGATAACCTAGCCAGCTTACTCAAGCTCAGTGGTTTATTACCTAAGCATATAAATATAGATCCCCTCATAGCTGAAGCTAAGCAGCAACTTTTGGATGAATCTGATTATGAACGAGAAAGATCGTACTTAGATAAATATAACCGTTACCTTGCATCATCCCCGCAGTTTAAAGTGCCACAAAGTGATGCATCATTAAGTACAAAACACATTTTGGCAATGGAGTTTGTTGAAGGTACAAACCTTGATGAGTGTGTTGGGTTGGAGCAAGCGCAAAGAGACGAACTCGCCAGTAATTTAATACAGTTGTTCTTCCATGAATTACTGCAATTTAATACCGTTCAAACGGATCCTAATTTTGCTAACTATTTATATCAACCTGCTGAAAAAACAATTGTGCTACTTGATTTCGGTGCAACTCGGCAGTTATCAAAAACAATTTGTGATGGTTATTTTAAACTTTTTGCGGGCGCCATTGCGAATGATGAGGCAGAGGTAGCTCTCGCCGCAGAGCAAATAGGTTATTTTGATCAGAGCATAGATAGCCAGTATAAACAAAATGTTCTCGATATATTTAAACTCGCGTGTGAGCCGCTGATAATTGATGCAGAGTATGATTTTGCCGCTAGTCCACTAGCTAAGCAAATTCGTGATCGTGGGATGCAAATGAGTACACAAAAACAACAATGGCATTCACCGCCCATTGATGCATTATTTGTTCACCGCAAGCTTGCTGGCTTGTACCTGATTGCTGCAAAGTTAAATGCTAAAGTGAATGTTTATCAGCTTTACCAGGCATTTTTAGCTGACTATGAGTTAAGTCACACCACGTAACTAGCATTACGTGGTGCTTAAGCGTTATTGACTGTCTTGCTCTGCTATTTGCTTAAGGGCTTGTACAAATGCATCGCTTGGTTGTCCGCCGGTTAGTGCATATTCATCATTTATAATGAATGTAGGGACAGACGTTATGTCCATTTGTTGTAAGGCATTTTGTTCACTACGCACCTCTTGAAAATACTCACCACCGGCTAATATTTCTTTTGCGCGATTACTATCAAGGCCAACACTTTGCACCACATCTAATAAGCTTTCTTCATCGTTTAAATACAGCAAATCGGTAAAATGTGCTTTGAAGAATGCCAGTTTTAATGCGGTTTGTTTCCCTTCGGTAGCTGCCCAAGTGAGTAAACGGTGAAGATCAAAACTGTTAATCATGATGCGTTTACCATCAAGGTTAAAAGTAAACCCTGCTTTTTCACCCATCTCTAAAATATGTTTTCGATTTGCATCACCTTGCTCTTCAGTTAGGCCATATTTTTGCGTTAAATGTTCGTTTAAATCTTGCCCTTCAATGGGCATATCCGGATTCAGTTCAAAGGGTTTCCAGCTTATTTCAGCGTCAAACTCGTTACTTAATTGGGTTAATGCGGTTTCAAGGTTTTTATAGCCAATAATGCACCAAGGGCACATTACGTCAGAGACGATGTCGATTTTTAGCTTTTTCATTGGGGGAACCTGTTTTACACAATATAGTGAGGATATGCAGGCGGACATCACAAAGTTCAAGGAAACACAGCAGAGATAGTCAATTAAAGTGAATTAATGTAGTTATTGCACAGTTTTTTACATCTTTAGAACACTCTTGAACAGTTTTAATTTTAAAACCCAATACACTCATTATTAGACAAACAAAAACTATCCAAAGGGCAACATTATGAACAAGGCATTTGTCGTTTTACTATTATTAACAGGTTGTGCTGCAGGCCCAGGTATTGACCGAGCTGAAGAAAACCAAATAGTAACTGAATTCTATGCAACCGTTGACTCTGTTAGGCCTGTCGAACTGTCTTCACAAATGAAAACAGGCATTATGATGGGAGCGGGTGTCGGTGTAATTGAAGAGTTAGACGGTAATCATGAAGATATGGTTTCAGGCGCTATTGCTGGGGCACTTGTTGGCGGCCTATTTACTGCTTTATTTGAAGGCAGTGATGAGGCATATGAATATCAATTATTTGCTCAAAGACAAGGTGCTTTTTCAATTGTGCAAAAGGAGCAATTACCCAATGATACGCAATGTGTAAAAGTCCGCGTAGCAGATAAAGCAACATTGGAAAAAGCACCAAATCAATGGTGCGAAAATAATGAGTTACTCACACGATCAGCCATGTAGGCTGATCGTTAAACTCTTATTCTAAACCAAATGGGTCATCAATACTGTGAGCTGGCTGAGTAAACCACTTAGGCCCGTTTGCGGTCATGTAAAAATGGTCTTCCAAACGAACACCAAACTCATCAGGCACAACCAACATTGGTTCATTACTAAAGCACATACCTGCTGCAAGAGGAGTTTTATCACCTCCTACTAAATACGGCCATTCGTGAATGTCTAAGCCAATGCCGTGGCCGGTACGGTGCGGGCACCCAGGCGTGTGATATTCAGGACCAAGGCCTTGCTCAGCTAAATAATTACGAGCTCCAGCATCTACGGCTTCACATGTTTGGCCAATTTTTGCTTCATTAAATGCAGCTATTTGTGCGGCTTTTTCATAATCCCAAAATTGGCGCTGGCGATTACTTGCCTCACCAAAAACATAGGTGCGCGTGATGTCAGAGAGGTAATCATGCACTTTACAACCAGTATCAATCAGTACCATATCGCCTTTTTTAAGAATTTGTGCGTCTTTTACGCCATGGGGGAATGAGGTTGCTACACCAAATAAAACAATACAAAAATAGTTGCCCGGCGCGCCTACTTTTTGATGAGCTTGCTTGATGAAAGCTTCCACTTCTGTGGTGCTAATACCTTCGTGCAGCATACTGGCTGTTGCTTTATGAACTGCCAGCGTCATATCCATTGCTCGTTGTATTAGTTTTAGCTCATTGGCTGATTTATGCATTCGACAATGTGCAGTGACAGGTTGTGCATTAATCAGTTTTAAGCCATTTTGAGCTTTGTTTATACCATCAAAAATAAAAAACTGCGCGCTTTCATCAATGCCAATCGTACCATCTTGTGCAATGCCCATTTCGGTGATGACATCGACAAATAGTTGGTATGGGTTTTCATGCTCTTGCCAGCCACGAATAGGCCCATCAATCACTTTAAAGCCATTTAATGAACCAATTTCAAAATAAGGCGCAATATACTGCACATCACCTTTTGCAGGTAAAATAGCGCCCACCATACGCTCACTGGCGTACCAGCGCATGCCAGTAAAGTAAGTTAAGTTTGTGCCAGCGTTCAAGTAAATAGCATCAATATCATTTGCTTGCATGTAGGCTTGGGCTTTTTTAATTCGCAATTGATATTCTTGCGCTTGAATCGGCGATAGGTCTTCAGTCATATTAGATAGACTGGCAAGTGCTTGCTCTTTGGTGTGGGTACCAATACCTTTGGTCATCATAATTGTCTCCTCGTTAGTGGGGCTATTGTGCGTGTGGTATGTGTGAACTGCAAGCTGCATGAGTTGAAAAGCGGCTAATGCAATAAGGGGTCGTATCTACTTGGGTTGGTTTTTTTAAACATAAGGCAGTAATAAGCTCACCTGTGATAGCACCTTGTGTAAGGCCTAAATGCTGGTGGCCAAATGCAAAGTAAAGGTCTGAATGTAAAGGGGCCTCGCCAATAACTGGCAACGAATCAGGTAGAGAAGGCCGACATCCCATCCACGTACTTTGAGCATGTAATGAAATAGCCGACTTATTGAGCATGGCCTTGGCGTTAGGCAATAATGCTAACGCGCGCTTGTTGTTCATTTTTCGTTTTGTACCTGCAAATTCAACTGTGCCAGCAACACGTAAGCCTTGGCTCATTGGCGTCATTATAAAGTTACGTTCGGCTGAGGCAACAGGGCGTGACAGGCCATAGTTACTTGCTAGCATGCAGTGGTAGCCTCGCTCAGTGTCTAAGGGAACTTTATATCCAAGTGGTTTTATGAGGGTGTCGCTCCATGCTCCTGCAGCTATAACCACTTTATTAACTGCATATTTTTGTTCATCGCTGACAAGTGTATAACCGCTGTCATTAGGTTTAATTGCGGTAATTTTACGCTGACAAAATTGCCCGCCTAATGCACTAAACTGCTCTGCTAAGTTTAAACAAAATAAGTGCGGGTCAACGCTGTGGGCAACGTCTTTAAACATCAAAGCATGAGTAATTGTGTTTGCTAAATTTGGTTCAAGAGCTTTTACTTGATCAGCATCGAGTAAATCTACAGCTATGCCTTGAGCTTGGTAGCTGTTTAATAGATTCATAATTTGCGCCATTGGGGTTTTTTCAAACGTAAGCAAACTGCCTTTTTTAGTTAATAAATAGCCTAAGTTATACTCGTTAAGTAGCCTTTCATATGCATTAATAGCGTCGTGGTTTAGCGCTTTTAGCGCCTCAGAGTTTGCTCGATAGGTATCTTTATGCATGTTTTTCATAAACAACCAAAACCAAGGAATTGCCTTAAAAGCATGGCGCCAATCTATCCTTAATGGCCCTAATGGGTTTAATAGCATGGCTGGAAGCTTTGTAATTAATGAAGGGTGTGCAAGGGGAAATACCTGCTCTGTAGCAAAATGCCCTGCATTTCCCTTGGAGCAGCCTTGCGCTAATCCATTTTCATCATACAAGGTTACAGAAAATCCAGCTCGTTGCAGGTTTAATGCGCAACATATACCGATTATTCCTGCCCCAACAACGCCAATGTGCTGTGTGTTTTGCTCTGCCAAACTAGTTACCTCTCAATGCAATGTACGATGCTAGGTTGCGAACTTACTGCTTACACCTATATTGCATTTGCTTATAAATTATTAAATTAAAACGTTTAAATATGTGTGCTTTATATTTTTAATTTGTTTATTTTCAGTTGGTTAACTCTTTTTAGTACACTGTTGATTAACTGATTAAATAGTCAGTTTTAACTATTCGCCAAATAGGATATTGATTATTGTATACAATATACTTACTATATCAAGCCTAAACATCAATCAGGTAATTAAAATGACAGTAAATTGGCAAGGAGTCTTAGATGCAGTAACGACTCAGTTCAATGCAGAGGGCGCCATTAACTTTGCAACAACAGTAAAAATGATCGATGAGGTTATTAAAGCAGTTTTTCATAGCGAAACTATAAAGCATGTGCCAGACGTAAAAGCTGCTTTCACGTCGCTCAGTAATCAAATGACGGCAAGCCGTTTTGACTTAACTAGATGTAAATTGGACTAAGTTATGCGTAAAGGCACCTTTTTTTGTATTGACGGCCACACCTGTGGCAACCCGGTTAGGTTAATAACCAGTGGTCATCCGCACCTGCTTGGTCAAACTATGAGTGAAAAGCGCCAAGATTTTTTACAACAACATGATTGGATTCGCCAAGCACTGATGTTTGAGCCCCGTGGGCACGATATGATGTCGGGTGGTTTTTTATATCCTCCAACAACACACGATGGTGACGCGGCTATTTTATTTGTAGAAACGTCGGGCTGTTTACCCATGTGTGGTCACGGCACAATGGGTATTGTTACGTTTGCATTAGAGCATGGCTTGTTGCATGCAAATGTGCCAGGAACACTTAAGCTCGATACACCTGCAGGACGTGTTGAAGTCAATTATGAAATGATTGACGGTAAAGTCCAGTGGGTCAAAATTTATAATGTACCAGCGTACTTAGCACATCAATCAATCGCTATAACCATACCCGAGCTCGGTGATCTAGTTGTAGATATCGCCTATGGCGGCAACTTCTACATTATTGTCGAGCCCCAAGGCGACTACAAGGGCATTGAACACTTTACAGCTAGCGAAATACTCAAATATAGCCCAATGGTTCGTGATGCTATTAACGCAAAAGTACAATGCATTCACCCACAAGACTCAACAGTACAAGGCGCAAGTCATGTGCTGTGGACGGGGACTCCAAAAAACGCCAATTCAGACGCTGCCAATGCTGTTTTTTATGGCGACAAAGCTATAGATCGTTCGCCGTGTGGAACAGGCACAAGTGCCCGCATGGCGCAGTTATTTGCTAAAGGCAAATTAGTGCCACAACAAAGTTTCATACATGAAAGCTATATCGGTAGCCAATTTATAGGCTGTATCGAACAGGTAACAGAAATTGCAGGTATAACCGCTATCCTACCAAGCATTCGTGGTTGGTCTCGGGTAACCGGCAGCAACACTATTACAGTTGACGACGATGACCCATACGCATTTGGGTTTCAAGTAATCTAACGAGGAGCAAAATATGACATTAACAGGACAAAGTTTAGTAGCAGGGCAGTGGATTGGTGACTCTGCGAATGGTGAATTTAACGCATTTTCTCCGGCGCGTAATGAGCCACTACCAACGCGCTTTTTTAACCTCAGTAGCGCTGAGTTAGACAATGCTATTGATGCTGCTCACAGTGCTTTTGTGGAATATCGTAAAACCAGCTTTGCTCAGCGGGCTGATTTTTTAACATCTATCGCGGATCACATATTAGCGCTTGGCGATGAGCTGCTTGAGCAAACTCATCAAGAAACTAATTTACCAATGATGCGTTTGCAAGGCGAGCGTATGCGAACAGTGAATCAACTTAAGGCGTTTGCAGGTGCTCTGCGTGAAAACCCAGAATCACCACTAGGGTTAAAAGTAGTGGATGAGGCAGATGCCACAAGAGCACCATTGCCAAAACCACACACAGAGCTTAATTATTTACCGCTTGGGCCCGTGGCTGTTTTTGGTGCATCTAATTTTCCATATGCCTTTTCAACATTGGGTGGCGATACCGCAGCTGCGCTCGCTGCTGGATGCCCAGTCATTGTAAAAAATCATACGGCGCACCCAGGAACGGGTGAGTTAATGGCGCGTGCGGCGCTTGCGGCTATTAAAGAATGCGCAATGCCATTAGGTGTATTTGCGATGGTGCAAAGTAAATCTTACGATACATCGCATCAGTTGGTCGCAGCTTCAGCCATAAAAGCCGTGGGCTTTACTGGTTCATTTAATGTTGCATGCAAACTGCAAGAAACGATTGCCAAGCGCGATGAACCAATCCCATTTTACGGGGAGTTAGGCAGTATTAATCCGCAGGTTATCATGCCTAATAAAGCAATACAGCATGGCAAAGAAATAGCACAGTCATTGTGTCAATCATTGTTAATGGGCAACGGCCAATTTTGTACCAGCCCTGGACTTTGGTTAATACCTACTGGATGCGATGAACTTGAAGCTCAAATAATAAACTCAATTGAAAGTGCGCCATCCGATACATTGTTGACGCCAGGCATTGTGAAAACCTTTAAGCAACAAATCACAGAGCGAAGCGAGCTTTGTAATGTAGAACTACTTGGCAAAGGGCAACTTGAGCAGGAATTTCATGCTAATGCACACGTCTTTGCATGCAATGTGGATGAGTATTTAGCAACCCCAACGTTGCACGAAGAAGTATTTGGTCCAGCTGCATTGGTAGTGCGTTACGATAGTGAGCAACAGCTAATGGCTGTTATAGCACAGTTGCAAGGGCAACTAACAGCCAGTGTACACGGCACGCCAGAGGACTTTTTAAAAGTGGAGCATATTATTGAAGAGCTACAATATAAAGTGGGTCGTTTAATTGAAAACCAAATGCCAACCGGTGTTGAGGTGTGCGGCTCGATGAATCATGGTGGCCCTTTCCCAAGCTCTACAGACGTACGCAGTACCTCAGTAGGAACAAATGCAATGTTGCGATTTGTGCGCCCTATTTGTTACCAGGCATAAAATAATGAATGCGGGAGTCAATATTGCATATTCCCGCATTCCTCTATAAACGCTAGCTGAGGATGGAATCTAACTTGGCATCTCATGCTACTTGGGTATAATGTATGCTAAATGCAATGTTTAAGGAACACCATGGCAATTGAGCATAAAACCCGCACCCAACTTGTTGCAGAAGCAATTCGTGAAAAAATATTAACAGGCGAAATTAAAGCTGGTGATCCGCTTCGTCAAGCTGCATTGGCTGCTGAGCTTAATGTGAGCCGTATTCCTGTTCGCGAGGCGCTGCTTCAGCTTGAAGCCGAAGGGCTGGTTAACTTTGAGGCCCATAAAGGTGCCACAGCAACGGAGCTTTCAGCATCACAAATTGATGAAATCTTTGATTTAAGAGCATTACTCGAAGCAGAACTGCTAAGCCACTCAATAGGCGGTTTAACAGATCAAGACCTAATTGATGCAGAGCTTATTTTAACTGAGCTTGAGAGTGCTATGGATGCAGGCGATACGCACCTCGCAACGGGCGATTTAAACAGCCGCTTTCATGGTAAATTGTATTCCCGCGCGCAACGCCCACAAACCCGTGAGCTGGTTGATATGTATAGTAAAAATTCAGAGCGCTATGTACGTATGCATATTTTACTCGCCGGCGGTTTAACCACCGCACCAGAAGAGCACCGCACATTGTTAGCTCACTGCCGTGCAAAAGACACACAAAAAGCATGTGAGTTTTTAAAATCGCACATACTGGGCGCAAAAGACGACATTAAAAAGCTTTTGCTTAAAATAGAAGACGAAAAAAGGTAGTTTTAAATAAGGCCATGGTAACGCAGAATTTTGCGCTGGTGGACTCTTCACCGTGGCTTTTCATTTCATTATTTATTGGCTGAACAATGGTCTTATTCAATAAGACCTTCTGTTCGGAAAAATCCCCGTAGTATGCCAATCAAGTACCTATAATTCCCTCTAAAACATCCATTAAAAAACAGCAAATCCTTTTTATATTTTACGTGAAATAGCGATAACTGATTGAATCAAAATAGGAACTCGGCTAAGGTTGATTCATCAATAAAAATAAATTTTAAACGAGTTAACCTACAAGCTCGTTAGCTATTTAATTAATTTCACATGGAAGTATCATGTTTAAAGTATTATTACTCTCAATTTCATTGTTTTCTTTTGCTTCATTAGCGAAGGACAACGTTCTAATAGAAAATGTCACTATCGTTTCACCTCACTTGCAAGCTCCAAAAAAGCAGATGAATGTATTAATAAGTGACGGACGAATTAGCGAAATAACGAGCAAAAAGATTACATCCTACGATCTTAAAATAAATGGTTTAGGTAAATTTTTAACGCCAGGCCTTATGGATAGCCACGCACATGTATCGTCAATCCCGGGGATGGGATTTGGCGTTGAGCCAGTGGCGATTAAAAACCCAAAACTCGTCAATGCTTATTTTGAACAACAGCCAAGAAGCTTTTTATATTATGGGGTTACACAAATACTTGATCCGAATCCGGGAGTGAGTTTCAATTATTTTACTTCAGCGCCTCATCATCCTGATTACTTTCGCTGTGAAGTGTTAACATCAAAAAACACCTTTCCATATGTAGAGAAAACAGACGATCTATCAAGATCAATGTTTACTTATTTAATCGATGAAAGTGCACAAGCGACCGCAGAAAATTCAGTAGAAAGATTAATCGGTAAAATTGCCGATTCAGGTGCTTCGTGTATAAAGCTTTATTTTGAAGACGGTTATGGTAATGCCAATCAATGGGCAACACTTTCAGTTAATACACTGAAACGAATTAAATTAGCTGCTAAAAAGTCTAATTTGCTGATAGTTGCTCATGCTAATGCCCTAGATATGCAGCAATTAGCACTTGCAGCAGGTGTTGATGTTATCGCTCATGGTATGTGGAATTGGGGGCAATATAATCGCGAACAAAATATACCTAAAGAAATAGCTAACACGCTAGACAAAATAATTAATGACGAAGTAGGTTATATGCCAACACAAAGAGTGATTGCTGGCTTAGGTGAAGTCATGCTCCCTACTATTGTTAATTCTCCTGAATTTTCATCTATCACGCCTAAGTCACTTATTGATTGGTATAAAACCACTGAAGCGCAATGGTTCAAAGAAGAGCTTCGAATTGGCTTTGATGGAATGCCAGATCAATCAATCGCAGATGCATTTTTATATGGACGAATAGGAAAAGGTAATAAAGTTATTCAATACCTAAGAGGCGCTGATCATCCTATTTTATTGGCTTCGGATTTCCCTGGAAGCCCTAGTTTTGCTAATCAACCTGGGCTGACAACCTACCAAGAAATGAAAGCCATGGTTAGCGCAGGGCTATCGCTTGAAGACGTAATGGCAGCTACAACCATTAATAATGCTAAGCAATTTAGAATTGATAAAGATTATGGCACTGTAGAAATTGGTAAGATTGCTAACCTTCTGCTGCTTAAAACAAATCCTTTAGATTCTATAGAATCGTGGAATAGTATAGAAACGATTATTTTGCATGGAGAGCCCATAGCTAGAGAAAGTTTGGTGGTCAATAAATAGCTCACAACACGCCTGAGATAGACAGCAAGCACTTAAGCCCACTTTCCACAGGGGTTACATTTTGGCTTTTATTAACAGGCTTTATTATTTTTGTCACAAGTAAAGCAAAGTCGGTGTGAATTTACTGATAAAAAATTATTAAAGAAAGACTCGTCATGGCTTGCCGAGCTTCTTTGCCACTTAGTTTAGCAAGCCCAACTCGTTTCTTAACGAGGCGACATATTTTTAGGTTACTCATGTTACATTCAAAATATTTATTAAGCCTGGCTCTTTTTTTGTTTATATCGGGTTGTTCTAGTATGAACTTACCTATTGATGAACAAGCACTTATTAATGATATAAAAGCAAAATATCAGGGAGAAATCCTCACCCCCGAAGATCTAAATACTGACGCTGCTTTTACTAATCGCTTACCGCCTATCTGGGGCTTTAATGTTAGAAGCTTTAGACAAGACGGAAGCTTTAGTTTGGATAGGGAGTTCTATAAATTCAAAAACGAAAATGATGGTTCAACAGTATTCGAGCATTTCATCGAATCAGAGGTAAAAATAGAAGAGACGGGGCATCAGCTTGTTCTTAGGGATAAAAGAGCTTATTTTAAATATAGCACCTCTAGTGATATGAATTACCTGAGTACTTTTAATGAATGTGAGTTCAAGTTGGGCACATGCACGTATCAGTCGGTAATAGGTAAACAAAAGAAAGTAAAAACATCTTTTAATAATGGCGTTTGGACTACGGAATATGAAGGCTTTAGAAATTCAAAAATGATAGCGACCAAAATATATCATAAAAGTGGCTTGCTTATATTTAGATCACTTAAAGGGATAATTAGAGGAAAAGTTACCTACTCAAATAGAGAAGTTTTTGAGGCCGACAATCTATAAATTCGGGCATTAAAATGGATATTGGGTAGCAGCTTTTTGGTATCAACAAATAAAAAATTCACATAAAAAGACAACTAACAATTTATTTTTCTGCTTAATGAATATTCTTAGCAAGCTATTTTTCCTGTTAATAATCAGGGATTGTTTGAATTTTACTTTGGCTTGGAAAAGAAAAAAATGTCTAGTGAAACCTGGAGGTTCAGATGAACAAAGTAGCTCCAAGTGTTTACGGTTTAAAGTGAGTTAATCAGTTCTTTTTTAAGCGCTTACTTGGATGTAACAGTGCGCCTAAAGCAAACAACCATTTAGCATTGAAAAGCGACCATTCAGCAATATTCAGGGTGCTTTTCGACACTAAATGGGTACCATGAATATATTCATTAACTACTTGTATTGATTATGGTCAATCTCACATTGCAGCGAAACGAACAATTTGCAATTTTAGCCATCGTTGCCGCAATAAGCTTTGCTATCAGTCTTACTGATTGGGTGCAGCGGGGCATGCTGTTGTCGGCGCATATCGTGTTTTCTTCTATTTTGGCTGTAGTGTTGCTCTACTGGCTACCTATGATAATGAGTTATGTACTCATCACCCGTTTCAATATAGGCAATTGGCCGCTGCAATATATCGGCTTTTACGGGTTGATGGCAATTGGCTGCTTATGTTGGGGTGTACTCAGAAGTGGAATGTTAAATACCCATGCATTTTCATTGTTTGAGGCGTTAACCATCGCACTGCCTTGGTCTAGCGGTATTTTTGTGGTTATTAAGTTCTACCTTTCCCAAAAGTTGCTAAAACAAGAAAAACAGCTTCGCCAACTTGCTGAAATTAAGTTATTACACAGCCAGTTAAACCCGCACTTTATGTTCAACAGTCTCAACACAATCGCAGCTTTTGTACCAAAACAACCAGAAGTAGCACAGTCTCTGGTTCATAGCCTCGCTGCTGTATTAAGGTATTCATTAACACATTCAGTGACAAGCGGAAAAATACAGAGCAAAGTATCTGTTGCTGATGAGCTTATCGCACTAAATCAATGGTGTGAGATAGAGCAAAGCCGATTTGGGGATGCGCTTATCTTCGACTTTGATATCGACGACGCGCTGTTGAGCGAAGTAATACCGCCAATGATTTTACAGCCTATTTTGGAAAATGCAGTAAAACATGGCAATAGCAGGCCGCTTCACATTGATGTATTAATCAAAAGGGTAGCGAACCAGTTAGTGTTTAAAATCAGTGACAACGGGACGGGCTTTAAGGAGCCGGACATAGTGGGTTCTTCAAACGCGGGAATCGGTCTTTCGATCACGCGCTCACGGTTAAAATTGGAAGAAAATGCCGAACTTAGGCTTTGTAACGACTTGCACACTGGCGGTGCAGTTGTCAGCTTTTCACTGACAAGAGGAACAGAGAAATGTTGAACATTGCGATTGTGGAAGATGAGCAACCCGCCATTGATAAGTTAATTGAGCAACTTGGCCAGATCACTAAGCACAACTTGGTACTGACTTGCAACACGTCATCAGGTTTTCTTGATTCACAGCAAGAGCTTGCGATAGATATTTTGTTTGTCGATATTAACTTGCCCGAATGTAATGGTGTCACTTTGGTCGAAGAACTACAAGGGCTGGGGTTTTCAGGTGCGATAATTTTTACCACGGCTTACAGTGAGTTTGCGGTTGAGGCCTTTACGCTCGGCGCGGTAGATTATCTGCTCAAACCATATAGTACTGACCGACTAGCGCTCGCTTTATCAAGAGTAAATCGTGCTATAACAACGGGTTCAGTCGCTACTTTAACGAGTAAGGTAGCAGGGAAAACATCGCTCATTGAAGTAAGTAGTATAGAACTTATAAAGCTAGAATACGGTCAAGCCATCGCGTTTAGTAATGGACAGCAATATCCTATTGATGGCTCCCTGGAGGAGATCCACCACCAATTGCCAACACACTTCTTAAGAGTTCACCGTAATGCCATTGTAAACCAAAGTTCGATAACTGCATTTGAACGCTGGGTTACAGGGGGATACCTTGTCAAATTGCGTGATAGCAATTTGCAAGTTGTGACCAGCCGGGGCGGTGCAAAACTACTCAAACAACAACTGAGCAACACAGGGCTCAGCTAACTCAAAAAAGGTAATAAAATGATTAAAATTATGATGCCATTTTCTTTGGTAGGGCTTCTTGCGGCCTGTTCAAACGCGACTATTCCTGATGTTAAGCGCCAGTTTATCGACGATGGTAAGACTCACCCACTGGTTGTGGTGTTAGGCGGGAGCGAAGGGGGAAATACACTCGCTAATTCTCAGTGGAAACCATTTTTAGATGGGTTTAATGATATTGGTATCTCAGTCGCGGCACTTGGTTATTATGGCACTGAAAATACATCGAACAGTGCAGCTGTATTATCTTTGGATGACATAGCCAAACGGATAAAAGCATTGAGTGCAGATCCAAAGATAAACCAAAACTGCGTGGCGGTATATGGTTTTTCTAAAGGAGCGGAGCTTGCATTGTTACTCGGTGCGCACTTTGATGAGATAAACCATGTAGTGTCCATTATGCCTAGTCACGTAAGCTGGAATGCTGTTAAGACCTTGTCTTCTCGCTCGAGTTGGACGCTCAGCGGCAATGCTCTGGACTACATTGATGCACCACTGCTGTCATGGAAAATGCAAAAGGGGAATGTAACGGGTGAGTTTACACCTGCTTTTGAGGCTGCATTGGCTGAGGCAACTCCTGAAGCAATTGCAGCCGCCCGTATCCCGGTGGAAAAAACCAATGGGCCAGTGCTACTGGTCTCTGCCAAACACGATGAAATTTGGCCATCGTACAAAATGGCCGGATATATAGAAGCTGGTTTACACGAAGCTAGTTTCTCTCATCCATTTAAACATATTGAACTTAACTCGGGCCACTACAGTTTTAACAAAAAAGTGCGAACTGAGGTAAATCAATTTTTAATTGAAACCTTGGTAGCACGATGCGCGAATAAGCAGTAATGAATTAACCCAGTTCTTATATTCTATGTCGTTGAAAAATTTATCGAGCTGCAGGCATCGTTGCGGCTGCAGCTTTTAATTGCTTTTTGTATTTTGCCGGTGTGATCTGAAAGATCGTTTTAAACTCTCGAATCAAATGAGATTGATCAGCGAAGCCGCAATCTAATGCGAGTTGAGCGATGTTAATATCAGGAGTTTCTTTCAGTTTTTGTTTGGCCAATCGGACTCGATAAATGCGAGCTAAATGTTTGGGAGTAATACCACAATGTGTTTTAACTAGTCTCTCTAATTGCCGTTTTCCGATTGGGGTTTGGGCGTATGCTTGCTTTAGAGGGGTCATTGAAACAATATGATTAAGGAGTGCTTGGGTATGTAGGGCAGAATTCTGTCGAGGAATTGGCATATTCAATATTGGTTCTAATAGTTGAAGTAATGTTGTGAGGTTGGCACTGCTTTGCAGCGCACTCAACAATGGCAATATTTTTTTTGGATTTGCAATAGGATGTTGCAGCGTTTTCAGAAATGCGAGTCCTGCAGGTTTAAAGCGGATCCCAAAAAAACATGCCTGTTCAGAATAGTTGACTTTGCTAGACTGAATGGCAGTTGGTTGTATAAAAAAGGGAGCTTTGAGTTCGTTGTCATTGAGGCTAACGAGCCCACGAAGAGGAAAAATAAACCCAGTTGCACCGTCGCTTGGGAGCCAAGCTTCTCCTCGCTTGCATGATTGTGCAAACCAAATAGCTTGCACATAGTTAGCGATTTCACCTGTTGGATTTATTAATTTAAGCGTTAGATCTGTTTTCATTAAACTCTACATTCGGCTTAAACACTTTCACGATCCTATTCCAGCTGTTGATGGCATTAATAGCGACAGTTAAAGTGGTCAATGCTTTATCATCAAATTCTAAATTGAGTGTTTGATACAAAGCGCCGTCAATTATTTGTGCACTTGTCAGTTTTTCACAAAGCGCTAATGCCAGTTTCTCTTTATTGGTGTATAACGGCATGTCTTGCCATGCAGTTAATCCAATAATACGATTAGTGGCTTCACCATACTCTAGTGCTTGTTTAGTGTGCATTGCAATACAAAACGCGCATTGATTGATTTGTGATGTTCTAAGTTTAACAAGCTCCCAGATTGTGACTCCAAAAGTTGCATGTGCCTGCTGTTTTAATAATTCCTCTTGGGTCAACAAGTGTTGGATAAGTTCAGGTGCCTGATTGAAGTAGTCTGCTCTTTTCATTTATGAGTCCTCATGTTTAGTGATGCGTATAGTGTAATGAGGTATAAGCGGTAAAAATTGAAAAAAAACGTCTTTGTAAGAACTTTAAAGAGGGACCACGTTTTTTTGCCTTTTTGTAGTGACTTGTTCCTTGCCTAATAGACCCTTAAACAAATGACGTTTTTTGATTGCATTATTCGAGTGAGAGTAAGATAGTGCAATAAGCAATACCTGAACTTTATGGTCGCATTACCCTTATGGTTGCAAAACCAAAGAAGGACTTAAAAAGCTTAGCTTAATTTTTTCGTTTTTAAGTTTAGCCAAGCTCTTCTAAGTGATTAATTAATAAGGATAGTTATGAATTATGAAAACGTTTACCTGCCAATTAAAGCATTAGCTTTATTATCTTTTATTTCTACCGCTTTGAAGTATTGGGGTCCAAGTGAAGTGGGCTTTTATTTGATGCTATCGCCTTATGCAGTGTTGTTTTATCTGTCAAATGCTAATAATTATCGAAACACCAAACTTACGATTATAAGAAGTATTCCTGCGGTACTAACACTGCTGTTAGTACCTTTTTTGTTGTTTGGTATTGAGCCGGATGCGCAAGCAGGAATAGCAATAATGTTTGGGATGTTGTTGCAGCTAGCATCTATTAGTGCAGCGGAATTAATCATTTTATTTTTTCTCAATGACGAACAGAGAGTTTAATTTGCAGTAAAAACACACGTTTTTAAACAGAAAGTACGTTTTATGCGAATAACAATGTCATTAAAAGTGTGAGTGAAAGTCAGCTAATGTGTTATTTTCAATAATCGTGATAGCGCTCAACATAGCGTTTAAAGTAAAGGAGGTACATTCATGTTTGGTAAAAAGTCGACAGTTCGAAAGTATAAATACAAACTTCGCCCAGCATTAGCTAAAAGGTATGGCGGGAGTGCAACATACACAAAAGGGCAAGTTGATAAAACGGTAGATGAAATGGGCTTTGATAGAAGGCATATTCACTACGCATATTTAATGTATTGCGATACGGCTACTTATAAGGCTAATACGCCTGAGAACGAATCAACCGAATCAATGAACAGCACAATTTCTTCAGTCTCTGGAGCGGGTATTTTAGGGGCACTTTTTGGAGCTTCATACTACAGTGATGGAGGCGATGGCGGAGGTTTTGGTGGGGGAGACGGCGGCGGTGGCGGCGGCGGTGACTAATGAGCGCAGTAGTGACTATTTAATAAAGTAAAGGCGGTTTTTTGATAATTCATCCATCGTGTAAAGCTCAAATAAGTCATTAAATAAAAAGAGTTTAACTTAGTTGAGCTATCTATAAAAACAAAAAACGAGTCAACCTGTTGGTTTGTCTTATGCCGCTGTATTTTATCGAAAGTTAAGGGCTATAATGAAAAAAACTATTTTAATATTAATGACACTTACGTTATTTGCATGTTCTTCAACACCTAAACCTGATGCAAATATAGAGTTTGAGCGGCTTTACGTTGCGCTTGGAATGGAAGAAATATTAAGCTCATTCGGCGGCGAAATAAACATCAGTCCCGAACAACTATTTTCAGAAACGCTGAGAGACTTACCTGAAAGTCAAAAACGAGTTTTTATTGAATCTATTCCATCAAAAGTAATGACCGATCCTATTAATGTAAATGCAGCAAAGGTTGTTTTTAAAACTAAATTACTCTCACTATTAACAACAGAAGAGTTAAAGCTTGCAGCAGATTTTTACTCTAGTGATGCTGGTTTAAAGGCCCACCGAGCTATTATTGATGCTGAGGTAGCTGTTTCTGAGTCTTTAGATTAATTTAATATCGTATAACACAGATAAGTTTTCACTTTATCAATGTGGCGGTTTGGGTAAAACGCCGTAATGACGGCGCTTTTGTTTGCGAGTATTTAAAATAATCAGTCTATTAAACCCAGCGCCTCTAGCCTTTCTTTTGCTAAAGCGTATCGTGTGTGCACGTCATCAATTTGCTGTTGAGTTAACTTTTTACCAAAAGTACGAAGCCCGCCGGTTACATCATTATGATGAATGCCAAATGCAAACTTAAGGTATTCCAACAGCAGCGGTTGTGCATCAAGGTAAGATAGCGAATTCATAGCCTGTGATATTTTATTTGCCTCGTCCCATTCGCCTTTATTTACGTGCTCTTGCATAGTGACACTCGCTTTAGGGAATATACAACCCACGCCTGTAATTCCACCGCATGCACCAGCAAGCCCTGCATGAACAGTAACAGTGTCAACACCAGCTAGCACTTTTAAATCTTTGTTTTCTAGCATCATGGTTTCAATCACTGATACATCAATAGTCGATATTTTTAGTGCCGTGACTTCAGGTAGTGCTGCAAGCCGAGTGAGAAGGTCAGTTGAAAGCGCATGATAGCCTGCTGCGTCAGGGTTGTTATAAGGCATTATTGTAATACCGGCTTCTTTTGCAGCGGATGCAGAAAGCGCGTAATACGCATACATTTGGTCATCAGAAGGGGTTTCTTTAGTTTTTGGCGGCATGACCATAACAGTATCTACACCAACCGTTGCGAGTTCTTTAACGATTTCGGCAAGCTCTTCTTTAGTTTCTGCCGCAGCGCCACTGATTAATGGCACATTGTATTCTTTAGCCACACTTGAAAGAGCGTTTAGTAAAGAAAGGCGTTGCTCAGAGCTTAGGTAGCTGTTCTCACCCAATGTGCCAGAGCCGACAAGTCCACCCATGCGGGTGCCACCTTTTCCTTGCACTTTTAAAATATCTGCAGCGTATTTTTTTGTTGCATCAAGGTCAATTTCAAGGGCGCCGGACTCTGACTCTTTTAGCCATGTAAATACAGCAGGCATTACGGTATATCGCCAATCTTTACTGTTCGTTTGCATTATCTTTCCTCTTATAAATACATATTGTATACATTATACAAATTGATTGTATCAGTTAAAATACTTTCGGCAAGGCTGGATTAAAAATAAACTAACTACTGAGCTTAAAATTTATATATAGCCAAGGCAGCTTAGTAAGTAGTAAGGCTTCATTATGTTCAAAAATATTTCTTTAATCTTACAAAGTGCTAGGGCATGAAAAAGGG
Source organism: Pseudoalteromonas atlantica (assembly GCF_043641955.1). GTDB lineage: Bacteria > Pseudomonadota > Gammaproteobacteria > Enterobacterales > Alteromonadaceae > Pseudoalteromonas > Pseudoalteromonas atlantica_A. Next base: position 23,812 of record NZ_JBHZRV010000001.1, on the reverse strand, counting down.
ATGAATAAGTTGACCTTGCAAGCTCAAACTAAAACGCATGATCAATAGTAAGTGTTCTATCATTTTTATAATAAACTTTTAAATATGCTGCTAAGTACTGAGTAAAATAATCCCGCACCACAAAAGCCCAATAAGAAGGTGTAAAAACAGCGTAAAACGTATTTTACACTTTGGCTAAATACATCTTACTCATTGAATCCAAATAGGAACTCGATTATGGTTGAGTGTCCAAATCATTAAAACGCGCTGTTTTATAGCTCTATAATACAAAGGAGAAGTAAGTGAATATCGAGGTTATATTGGTTGACTCATTTACTGTAAAGGGAAAAGGTGGAAACCCTGCAGGTGTGGTTTTAAATGCTGATGGACTGACGGATGCGCAAAAGTTAAAAATTGCACAAGCTGTGGGTTACTCGGAGACAGCTTTTGTGTCTAGTGATAACGACGCTGATTTTGAAGTTTCTTTTTTTACAACAACAGATGAAGTTGATTTTTGCGGGCACGCAACGTTAGCTACTTTTTCTACTTTGTACCAAAAGGGCATACTTACTGCTGGCACTTATACTCAACGCACCAAAGTGGGCATATTATCTGTGACTATCGAACCTAGTGGTAAGGTAATCATGGCGCAGCAACTACCACAAACGCTAGCGTGTTTTTCATACCATGAAATCTCACAGGTTATTGGCATCGAAAGTAGTATATTGCAAAGTACTCAGTTACCGATTGAGGTTATTTCAACCGGCCTCCCCGATGTGATTATTCCTGTGCCTCATGGTTATTTAGACCTCATAAAACCAAATGACGAACTTATCACTGCATTTTGTAAGAAACATAAAGTGGTTGGTTTTCATGTTTTTGAGCTTTGTAGCGCTGACAGTAATCCAACGGCGAGTTGCCGTAATTTTGCACCATTATTTGGTATCTCTGAAGAGTCAGCTACGGGTAGCTCAAGTGGGGCACTTGCATGTTATTTGACAGAACATTTAGCTCTGGGCAGTGAATATGTTTTTGAGCAAGGTAGAGCAATGGGGTGTACGTCAATAATTACAGCATCCATAGAATCAGATAACGCCACTGTAACCAGCGTTAAAGTAGGTGGCTTTGCAAGTATCATCGAGACAGTAATGATTCCTTTAATTTAGGGCTAAAATTTTGAGCTGGCAACATATTCAGCCAATGTACTCCGGTATTGTGCTCTTGAACATTAAGTGTAAGCTAAGCAAGAAAAGCTTTTCTAACTTTATTACAGAGGTAGCTTTTAGTTTTTAAGGATTTTGTATGAATATAGTCTTTTTACTGTTGTCTTTGTTAACCTTTATCGCAATGGGAGCGAATGCCAATTTATTTGTGGCATGGAATATTTTGCCTATTGCATTTGTTGCGATTGTTTATAATAAAACGGATTTTAAAGGTGTTCTAAAATCGAGTGTTTTTCATATGATTTTGGGCACTATCTTATTGCATATCTTTTTTCACACCGTGATGTACTTTGATATTGGTGAAGCAGCTACAGGGTCTTCAACAGCGGCTCTTAGCTATATTTTCTTCCCTATTCATTCAATGTTGTTCGGTGGCCTAATGTACTTACTTTCTAAGGCCATAAAGTTGATTTATATAAAATTAAAGCAATGTAAGTGATGTAATGAAAGATAAGAAGCTGATGTGCCCCTACTAATTTAAACTTGCTGCATAGCACCCATTTTGTGCATCGGTTTTAAGCATAGGCTTAATTGGCACCCTTTTTAATTTTTTATTTTATTGCTTAAATAATAACGACTTTCACCTGACATTCTGCTCCTACCTTTAACTTCTACATATGCATTAACCACTGATAATTATAGATAACTTCACTTTTACCCAATTTAAATCTTGTTTAATTAGCTTGTAATTTCATTGTTAAAGGTTGTGGAATTTTAAGTATATGTGAAATAAATGTATATTTAATATTGTATACAATATGTAATAAGTGTATATTTTTTACGTCGAGGTTAGCTAGACGATAAAAAATCAACAGGATCTAAGGAACACTCAATGTTTACATATAATAAAAAACAAACTCGGGGACTTGGCGTTAAAACGCTATTGGCATCAGCCGTTACTGCAGCATTAATGATGGCACCCGCCGCGCAAGCGGTTGACGGTAGCAGTGTAGTGAAAGGGCACGTGGTTGCTCAATCTGGCACTGACTTAATCGGTGCAACCATAACATTAAAACATAAAAGCAAAGGTCTGGTTTATACCATTACCAGTAATGCTGATGGCGACTATTTATTGCGTAATGTACCTGTTGGTACCTACGATGTAACCATCGTAAAAGATGGTTACCAAACACTGGTTGAAGAAAATGTAGCGGTAACAATTGGTCAGTCAATTATTCTTGATGTTCAGCTTTATAAATCAGGCGCAGACATGGAGCGTATTGCTGTTACTGGTGCTGCAATTCGTCGTGTTGATATGGCGTCATCAACATCAGGGTTAACCTTTAGTGATGCAGAGCTCAAAGCGATGCCTGTAAATACAGGGTTTGAGAGTATTGCATTACTTGCCCCAGGTACTGCGGTGCCGGGTGGATCAAGTTTTAATGGTGCATCGAGTTTTGGTGGCTCTTCAGCGGCTGAAAACGGTTATTATTTTAACGGATTAAATGTAACTAGTATTCGTACTGGGCTTGGTTCTATCCGTCTTCCTTGGGAAGCGATTTCGCAAACACAAGTTAAAACCGGTGGTGTTAGCCCTGAGTTTGGTGGTGCATTGGGTGGTATTGTTAATGCTGTATCTAAATCAGGTGATAATGATTTTAAATTTGGCGCAGAAGTACGCTGGGATCCAGATAGCGTGCGTAGTCAACATGACTCTATCTTTCAAGAAAATGGCACTATTAGCACTAATACACAGCAAAGTGGTTACGATTTTAAAGAGCTGCAATTATGGGCCAGTGGTGCATTAATTGAAGATACGTTGTTCTTTTATGGTTTATTTGCGCCACGTCGTGAAGAATCAACAGGCGCGGGCCAAACCACCTATTCTGATTTTGAGCGTGATGAAGACCGTTGGTTTACCAAAGTCGATTGGTTTATAAATGAAGACCATTCGGTTGGCTTTTCAGCAATGAATAACAAGCGTACTTGGACTGATAAAACGTATGCATATAGCTGGCAAGATAATGTTATTGGTGCACAGCAAGGTGTTGATGCGCCAGGCGAAGACGGCGGTAATGTATTTAGCATTAATTATAATGGTTATCTTACTGATACATTTTCAGTATCAGCAGTTGTAGGGCGTGTAACTGAAAACGTAGAAAATGTTGTGGCGTCTCCTAACCCGGGTGTGTGGGATGAGCGTGACGGTTTTACTACATTGAGCCAGCATACTAACTCGTCAGTTAGTGAAGAAGAATATACGCGTGATCAGGCGCGTATCGATTTTAGCTGGGATTTAGATATGCACTCTATTCAATTTGGTGTCGATTACACTAATGTAGAAGTGGCATTTCATTCAGGTCAAAACGGTTTAGGTGATGCAGAAGGTTGGTGGACTGCTAAAACAGCTGGTGAAAATGATATTTCTGGCGCAGAAGCAGGCACTGATTTTATTGAGCGACGCATTCGTACTCGTGATGTTAACTCTGACGTTTCGTCATTGGCTTTTTACATTAATGATTCATGGCAAGCGACTGATAACCTAGTACTTAACATGGGCCTGCGTTACAGCCAATTTGAAAATACCGTAACTGATGGCCGCGCTTTTGTTGATATAGATAATCAAATTGCGCCACGCTTACAAGCAATTTACGACATCAGCGGTGATGGCAGTGCAAAAGTATTTGCCACTTACGGCCGCTATTTTCAGCCAGTATCTGCCAATATGAATATTACACAGGGCTCTGCATCTGTTGAGTGGTTTGAGTATTTTGAATTGGATGAGCTTGATGGTAACGGTGCACCTAGTTTATTAGCTGATGGGTCACCAAGCCGTGGCGATATGTTACGTGATAGACGCTGGCGTCAACGTGGTATTACAGAGCCGGGTTTGATTGCATCATCTTCACTTAAGCCTATGTACAGTGATGAATTTACAATTGGTTATCAGCAAGAAGTATTTGACTCTATGTCAGCGGGTGTTCGTGCTATTTATCGCGATTTAGGCCGCAGTGTTGAAGACACCGATGTAGGCCCCGTTTTAGCTAAAAAATTAGCTGAGATGGGCATTACTGACAACGTAGGGCAAGGTTCTTACTATGTATTGAACAACCCAGGCGAAGCGATTCAAATGTCATATGACTTTGATGGTGATGGTCAAGTTGATAATGTGAATTTAAGTGCTGCTGAGCTTGCTTTACCAGAGGCAAAACGTAAGTACCTTGCGCTTGAGTTTACCCTTGATGGTAATGTGACTGACGATTTACGTATTAACAGCTCATACACATGGTCACACAGTTACGGGAATACAGAAGGATTGGTTAAAACAGACAATGACCAAGCAGATCCAGGTTGGACAACTTCTTATGACTATGGCGATTTGATGGATCATGGTTATGGTAATCTGCCGAATGATCACCGTCATGCGATTAAATTTAGTGGCGCTTACAACATTACAGATTCGCTTACTTTAGGTTTAGTTGCACGCACAACATCAGGCCGTCCTAAGAGTTATTTTTCTGTTCACCCAGAAGGTGTTGATAGTTGCCAAGCTGGCAGCCCATGGGATGCATGTATCAGTAAATATTATGGTCAAGCCTCACACTATGATGAAAATGGTAACCCTGCACCGCGCGGTAGCAAAGGTAACTTACCATGGCTGACCAATATTGATATGTCACTAACGTATTACACTGACTTTTTTGGCTCTGATATGACGTTAAAAGGCACTGTTTATAATTTGCTTGATAGTGATAGCGCACTTTCAATTAATGAAGAGCGTGCTCAGTATGGTGACAATGGTTTAGAGCTTAACCCTGATTATGGATTAGTGACGGGCCGTCAAGGCGCACGTTATGTGTCGTTGACCGCACGTATAGAGTTTTAATTTCCCCTGGTAAGACGCTGTAAGAACTCAGCTTTAGTATCTCATCGCCGTGTAGGTGAGTGCTAAAGTTGAGTTAATGTTTAAGCACATTCTCGTTAAGAGCAACACAGTCTTGATGCCGGGCAGGCAACTGTTCGGCATTTTTTGTAGTGAGTTATTGGTATTTGCTCTACAAAAATAAAGATATCGCATATAAAAAATAACAAAGGACAATTATGACCCCAACTTTGTTTTCTCATTGGCAGCAGCCGCACCCAGATTGGTTACATATCCATACTCTTGATATGCATACGGGCGGTGAGCCTCTACGTATTATTATTGACGGCTTTGAACAGTTAAAAGGTCACACAATATTAGAAAAGCGAGCCGACTGTTTAGCGCGTTTTGATGACTTACGAAAAGCCTTGATGTTTGAACCCAGAGGCCATGCAGATATGTATGGTGCTGTTATTACAGCCTCTGAGCGTGCTGACAGCCATTTTGGTGTACTGTTTTTACATAATGAAGGCTACAGTACCATGTGTGGGCACGCCATTATTGCATTAGCAACAGCTGCTAAAGATTGCGCCGTTTTTGAATTTAAACCAGGGGTAAACGAACTTAGAATAGACACCCCCGCAGGGCTTATTAAAGCCTATGTAACGCTTAATGGGGATAAATTAGAACAAGTGTATTTTGACAACGTAGCCAGCTATGTTGAAAAAGTAGGCTTATCAATTGAACTGCCAATGTTTGGCACTTTAGAGTGTGATATTGCATTTGGTGGCGCTTATTATGCATTTGTAGATGCAGACACTATCGACTTAAATTTAACACCCAGTAATCATGAGCAAATTATTAGTCTTGGCAAAGCGATAAAGCAGCAAGTGAATAGCCAATACCAACCCAATCATCCAGTTGATAGTGAGCTGAGCTTTTTATACGGGGTTATTTTTTACTCCAATTCGCAAACCACAGAGGACGTATTTAGTCGTCACGTATGTATTTTTGCCCAAGGTGAACTTGACCGCAGCCCAACGGGCACCGGCGTGAGTGCTCGCGCTGCGCTTGAGCATACAAAAGGTCGCTTATCGTTACATCAGCGCATTGGCATTGAAAGCATTTTAGGCTCTGTGTTTACTGTTGAACTTAAGCAGTCATGCGAGTTTGAAGGTATGCAGGCAATTATTCCGAGAGTTAGCGGAAATGCGCATGTAACCGGTAAACACACATTTTTAATTGATCCCCGTGATCCCTTAAAGCAAGGATTTATATTTCGATGAACGATCACTTTTTACAACGCCAGCAATTAATTAAACAAAAAATGACGCAACAGAACCTGAGTGCTCTTTTAGTATTAGGGCATGAAAATATTCGTTATTTAACGGGGTTTAGTGGCAATGCGGCATACGCTCTGATAACGGAGAGTACGCAAGTTTTGATCACAGACTATCGCTACTTTGAGCGTGCTCAAAATGAATGCGAAGGCTTTGAGGTGATCAGCAGAGATCGCGATAACGAAAGTTTAGGTCAGTGCATTGCGCGGTTTTTAACTGTTAATAGCCAGCTTGGCTTTGATGCCGCTTTTATTAATGTGGCGCTTTGGCAGCAAGTAGCGGCAGATTTACATGCGCATACATTAATGCCAATCCAAGGACTGGTTGAGTCGTTGAGAATGGTAAAAAACGAATGGGAAGTTGCTCAAATCAAAGCAGCAGCGGCAATTGCGGATCAGGCATTGGCACAGACGTTACCTTATTTTAAAGAAGGCGTTACTGAGCGTGACTTAGCCCTCGAGCTTGAATTTAGAATGCAGCGACTTGGTTCAGAGGGCATATCGTTTGACACTATTTTAATGTTTGCAGAGCGTACATCGCTTCCGCATGGCAGCCCAAGCAGCCGAACACTTAACCTAGGTGATGCAATTACATTAGACTTTGGCGCTGTGATCAATGGTTATCGTTCAGATATGACCAGAAGTTATGTATTAGGTGAGGCATCAACAAAACAACGCACAATATACGACACGGTGGCCAATGCACAGCAAACCGCCATTAATTTACTCAAACCGGGTGTCAAATGTATTGAGTTACAACACGCTGCGCAAAAGGTGCTTGACGATTCAGGCTATGGGGAGTTTTCGGGCCAAGGTTTGGGTCATGGATTAGGCTTGTTTTTGCATGAGCAGCCATTTATTAATAGTCACTGCGCACATGTACTTGAGACGGGTAATGTAATTACAATTGAACCTGGTATTTATATTCCAGATTTTGGCGGTGTACGTTTAGAAGAAGATATTTTAATAACAGCTGAAGGCTTTGAAGTGTTAACCCATGCGCCAAAACCGTTTGAGTTGGAACCTTAACATGCAAATTATTGATAAAATACAAATAGATAATGCACTCAATTTCGAGACGCTAATAACGGCGATGCAAACTGGGTTTGCACACGATTTTGGTATGCCAAAGCGCAATGTATATCAGTTAGATACAAATGATAGTAATCACGATGCGTTTGCAGTTTTACCGGCCTGGAATGAGCAAGTCATTGGAGTAAAAGCGTTTACGTATTTTCCTAATAATGCACAGTCAGGGTATGAATCTTTGTACTCTAAAATTATGTTGTTTTCACGTCAGCATGGTGAGCCGTTAGCATTAGTTGATGGCACGCGTATAACGTTATGGCGAACCGCGGCTGTATCAGCTTTGGCGAGTCGCTATCTTTCGCGAGAAGACAGTCGCCATTTAGTGTTCTATGGCAGCGGCAATTTAGCTGAGTATATGATACGCGCTCACCTTACGGTTAGAAATATTAAGCGTGTAACATTAATTGCGCGCAATGTGCAAAAAGTGACGGCTTTGCAGGCACAATTACAAGCTGCATACAAAGATATTGAGTTTGTCATTGGGCAAAGTAATGAAGCAACAATATACAGTGCCGATATTATAAGTTGCGCAACGGGGTCCACGGTGCCTTTATTTGATGGTAATTGGCTAAAAGGTGGCACTCACGTTGACTTAATTGGTAATCACAATAGTGACGCGCGTGAATGCGACAGCCAAACGATTAGCCGCAGCAAAGTGTATGTTGATAGCCGTGCTAATGTGTTAGCTGAAGCTGGAGAGCTATTAATTCCTATTAAAGAAGGCACTTTTAGCGAGGATAACGTGTGTGCCCAGCTTGCTCAACTAGCGCAACAAAATAGTTATGCACGCTTTAACGAAACGGATATAACATTATTCAAATCAGTAGGTACAGCGCTGAGTGACCTAGTGGCCGCAAATCATGTGTATCAATCTTTACAAGGCTAAAAAAGAATGAGTAGTGTGTTATTAATCTTAGGTGTGTGCTTTATTTGTGCAGGCCTTTTACCCTTGTTACGTTGGTTTAAAAGCAAAGTGAGTAAGCATCATTGGCGCGTCTGCGAGGTTGATAATATCACTGTAGCGATTAATAACCGTATTTCATCGCTAGAGCTTGCGCAGCAACAAACCATGATGGTGAGTTTTTGGTTTGAGGGCAATATTTATAGCGTGATGGTAGATTACAGTGACTCGCTTTTCTTACGATTTAAGCAAGGTAAATCGTGCACATTACTCGTTGATAAAAATAACCCTCTCAATGTGTATAGCAATATTTATATGTGGCATGGCTTTGCATTATCATGGCTGTTGGCTGGTTGTGTTCTAATATTAGCTAGTTATTTATTTTATTAAATAAAAAGGGGGCCTGATTTTCAGACACCCCCCTAGGGAAGATTAATCTTTTGGCTTCTTTGCGTACGGCAAACGCATTAAATGACGGGTTTTGTGGTAACTGTCTAAACCACTTATTGCAACCGTATTGATGGTTTCAAGATCAAGAAAGCCATCCTCCATCACGGCGGTGTCATCAACGTGTATATCCATAATTTCGCCTATCACTAACTCAGTGCCGTTAACTTTTAGGTGTTGGTTTTCTACAAATTTAACAGCGTATTTTAGTCGACTTTGCTCTACAAATGGCGCTTTAAAATCGGCCAAGTACTGAGGAGTAAGCCCGGTGGCTGTAAACTCAGATTCGTCTTTGTCATACCGTGCAGATGTTTGATGTGCTTGCTCTACTATATCGCTGTTCACTTGATTGATAGTAAATACACCCGTTTCTAGTATATTTTCAAACGTATGGCGAGGAACGCTGTGTGGTCTCATTATCATGCCAACTAAAGGAGGGTGTGCGCCTAAGTGGATCACCGAACTTACAATGGCAAGGTTGGTATTGCCACTGCTATCTTGCGTACCAATTAGGTTAGCGCTTTTGTAACCTGATAAAGAATTAATCAAATGAGTGCGGTAATGTTTTTCGAAATTATCAATCTCGGTTTTAGTTATATGCATAGTGGATCCTTACCAGTTAATAGGTTGACCTTGCCAGTCAATGTAAGCAGGTTTGCCAATCTCGGTTAGTGTTTCAGGGTTCTTTAACAGCGTAAAGAGTTGAGATGCAACAAACTCTGGCGTAAAAAGCTTTCCTTCAGGAACGTTTTTTTGAAATGGCTTTGATAAATGTGTATCTGTAGTGCCTGGGTGAAATAAAACTAATCGTGTTTGTTTAGCACGGCGCTGTAGCTCTATAGCAGCAGTTTTAAACAGCATATTTAGAGCGGCTTTAGAAGCACGATAACTGTACCAACCACCCAGGGCGTTGTCAGAAATACTGCCTACTCTGGCACTCAATGCTGTGATAGTACATGGCGTTTTGTGGTTTAATAATGGTGCCACAGCTTGAAGGCACAGTATGGGTATTAATGTGTTGGAGTTTAGCAATGAGCTGAAATACGACTCGTCAATTTCTTCTAACTTTTTTTCAGGCATAGCATCTTCAAAATGCAGTTGGCCATTAAAAATAACCACTTGATGAGGCGCTATTGCTCTAGCTTTTAGGCTATTCGTTAATTCTGACAAGCTTTGTTTTGAGTAGTCCGTTATATAGTGTTCAATATCATGGTTGTGATTACTTGTTATTGGACTTCGGCTGACAGAAATGATTTTTGCATCTGGGTTGTTGCGTAAAACCTCGCTGATATATGCATTAGCAATACCACTACTTGAGCCAAACAATATATATACTGGGTTCATTATTTAATCCTGCAATTTGACTTACATAACACTGACGTTATTTGGAGCCTGTACTTGGCAAATAACCAATAACCGGCATCAGCGAAGGAGCGAATGATCGGCAGTTGTAATATTTTTAACCAAGAGTGCTTTCCAACAGCTTGCCAAGCAGCGAATGTCACGTCGAGGCCATAAATCATTTCACCGTTATCACGCTGACCATGAAGGTAGCCCATTGCATCTGAGCGTTTTATGTTAGTAAAGCGTTGTTCAAAATCATCTTTATTTATGTCCTCGAGGGTAATTTTATTCTCTTTGTCTGCGCGTTTGAGAGATTGCATCTCTTTGGCGCACAAGGGGCAATTGCCATCGTAAAATATGATCATTATCAGCAAAAAAGTTGGCGATACGTTATTTAATGTTACGAAATAGAATATGCTTTGGATCTATTCAATTGCTCTTTTGAATGATATTAATAGGGGCACAGAATAAAAAAATAAGCTTACACCGACTTTTGTTTCTACTCTCACTCCACGGTTTAAAGTCCGGTTAAGTTTATTATACCAATCGTGTTAAGTTATTAGTCATTTATAGCGACTGATAAATAGAGTGATAACAAGGCATAAATTTTGACATATAGTTGGTCTACATGAAAAATTTATAACGCAGTTAGCGCTTTATTTAGCACGCTAGAATGGCTAAATATTTAAGTCGATTGGTATTATTAGTACCCTTTGGGTCGAATCATCAACAATGGAGTATTTGGAATGAGTGAACAATATGCCGCCTTGCGTGGGAACGTCAACTTACTAGGTCAATTACTGGGCCAAACAATTAAAGACACCCAAGGACAAGCGATATTAGACAAAGTAGAAGAAATTCGTGCTTTGGCTAAATCATCACGCACAGGCAACGAGCAAGATCGCCAAGCCTTAATTGATGTATTGCATGCGTTAACAGACGAAGAACTTTTACCAGTTGCACGTGCATTTAATCATTTTTTAAATTTGGCTAACGTTGCTGAACAATTTCACACTATTTCACGTTTTAATGATGTTGGTTTTTGCCAGCTTAGCCCGCTCACTCAAACGCTAAAAGCGCTATCAAGCCAGGCTGCACAAGGTAAGTTAAACCCCAATGAAATTGCCGAAAGTTTATCTAAGCTGCATATTAATTTAGTTTTAACGGCGCACCCTACTGAGGTGACTCGCCGTACAATTATCAATAAACATGTGGAGCTGAGCGATTGCTTGGCTTCGCTTGAGCGTACAGATAACCTTCCTTACGAGCGCGAAAATATTCTAAATCGAATTGCGCAGCTAATTAGTCAAGCATGGCATACCGATGATATTCGCCGCTCAAGGCCGACGCCAATTGATGAAGCAAAATGGGGCTTCGCGGTGATTGAAAACAGCCTTTGGCATGCGGTGCCGCGTTTTTTAAGAGATTTTAGCAAAGAGGTTAAGGAGCATCTTGATTTAGAACTACCGAATGATTATAGCCCGCTTGAGTTTACTTCATGGATGGGAGGGGACCGAGATGGCAACCCGTTTGTAACCTCACAGGTGACACAACAAGTGCTTGATCACGGTCGTTGGATGGCGCTTGATTTGTACAGCCGAGATATAGATACACTCAGTACTGAGCTTTCGATGTCGCAAGCCAGTGATGAGCTTGTCAAATTAGCGGGGCAAGATTTCGAACCATACCGCGCTGTGTTAAAAGCCTTAAAAGCACAGATAAGTGAAACTGTAGCGCACCTCGGCGCTAAAATTATGAACACGCGCACCGAAGCACAAGACATCGTCACGCATATTAATCAAATAAAGCAGCCACTTGAAGTGTGCTATCGCTCATTATTAAAAACAAATATGAGTGTTGTAGCCGATGGACTTTTGCTTGATGTACTTCACCGAATCAATAGCTTTGGTATTCGATTAGCTAAACTTGATGTTCGCCAAGATTCATCTCGCCATGCTGATGTGTTTTCAGAGTTAACACGTTATCTAGGACTAGGTGATTACAACCAATGGCAAGAAGAAGACAAACAAGCGTTTTTACTGGCAGAACTTAACTCGCGACGTCCTCTTATTCCAAAGCATTGGCAGCCGGGTGCAGATGTGCAAGAAGTGCTCGATACGTTTGATGTAATTGCAAAACAAGATGCATCAACCTTTGGTTTGTATGTTATTTCGATGGCACGCACGGCGTCTGATGTATTGGCGGTTCAGCTGTTACTAAAAGAAAGTGGTTGTCGCTTTAAACTTCCTGTAGCTCCCTTATTTGAAACGCTTGATGATTTGAATGCAGGCCATAATGTAATTACCCAGCTGCTTGATAACACGTGGTACCGAGGGCAGGCAGATGGTGTGCAAAATGTCATGATTGGCTATTCAGATTCAGCCAAAGACGCTGGAATGATGGCCGCTGGCTGGGCGCAGTACGAGGCAATGGATAAGCTAGTACAACTAGCGAAGCAACGTGATATTGAATTAGTATTATTTCATGGTCGTGGTGGCACGGTTGGCCGTGGTGGTGCTCCAGCTGCACAAGCCTTGCGCTCGCAACCTCCTGGATCATTAAAAGGAGGTTTACGTGTAACCGAGCAAGGCGAAATGATCCGCTTTAAGTTTGGTTTACCCAATGTTGCGCTTCAAAGTTTAAATATTTACGCAGGAGCTGTGCTTGAAAGCAATTTATTACCACCGCCAGAGCCTGAAGATAAGTGGCGTGATGTTATGGCATTGATCAGTGAAAAGTCATGTGAGCATTATCGTAATGTGGTGCGCTTTGATGAAAACTTTGTCCCTTACTTTAGAATGGCGACCCCTGAGCAGGAGCTTGGTAAATTGCCATTAGGCTCACGCCCTGCAAAGCGTAACCCAAATGGCGGTGTGGAAAGTTTACGCGCAATCCCATGGATATTTGCGTGGAGCCAAAATCGTTTAATGCTGCCAGCATGGTTAGGAGCATTAACGGGTTTACAAGCTGCATTGGAAAAATACGGGGTTGAGACATTAAATGAAATGAGCCAGCAATGGCCATTCTTTAGAGCGCGTTTAGAAATGCTAGAAATGGTGTTTAGTAAAGCTGATTGCTGGTTAAGTGCCCACTATGATGATGCGCTTGTTGAACCACAATATAAGCCTCTAGGAGAAGAGTTACGCAAAGAGCTTAAACAAGCAATTGCCTTGGTGCAATCATTAAGCCCACAGCAAAGCTTATTGGCTGATCAGCCTTGGATCAAAGAATCAATTGGCCTTCGTAATCCGTATACAGATCCACTCAACGTACTTCAAGTTGAGTTGCTAAAACGTTCACGAGAGGCGAAAGAAGGTGCTTCAGGTGATATTGATAATGCCTTAATGATCACTATGACAGGTATTGCAGCAGGTATGCGCAATACGGGTTAGTTATAGAGAGTGTTGATTGGCCTTAATATGTGCTTTTTCAGCAGTAGACCCATCTATAGGTAAATCAAGTACAAAACAAGCGCCATACTCACAAGGTATGGCGCTTATATTACCTAACAAGTTGTACTTAACCGCATTAAATACCACATTTAAGCCAAGCCCTAAATTGTTTCCGCCTAAGTTGGTTGAGTAAAAGGGGGTAAAAATATCTTTTAGAATTTGTTCATCAATTCCGCTGCCATTATCTTGAAAAGTAATAAGCGCCTTGTTTTGCCTTTTTTTAATATCGATAGTTATGAGCGGATTTTGTTTATCATTAAAACCGTGTTCGTAGGCGTTTATAACTAAGGTTTTAAATACATCACTTATAATTAATGGGTGTGAAGTGAGAGTAATCTCATCCCCTGTAACTTGAAAATCGATATGAGTTGAAAAATTATGTTTTAATGAGTCAACTCTCTGTATCGTAAAGTTTTTGATTTCAAATTTTTTCATTGGGTTTTGTATAGCATTAGCCACGTTCAATGCTTTAAATTGCTCAATCATGCTGGCTAATCGATTAATATTACTGATCACTAAGTCTTTGGCTTGATCAGTGTTAATAATGAACTGGTTAAAGTCTTTAGTATTTAAGCTTTTATTTTTAAATTTATAATCAAGTTGCTGTAGATTGTCACTAATGAAAGAAATTGCCGTTGTTGCTGTGCCAATAGGTGTATTAAGCTGGTGTGCAATTCCAGATACTAAAGCGGTTAACGCCGCCATTTTCTCAGCCTCAACAAGACTCTTTTGAGTAATTTCTAATTGTACTAAAGCTTGCGCTAGGCGTTGTTTACGTTTGTATATGTTAGATATGGTAAAAAATGATCCTACACAAATAATAAACAGTGAAATAGCAATACTTAATGCAAGATTTTTAAAGGCATCCGCGTGTGCAGTTTTTAATTGCTTTTCGCGCGTAAGCTCAGCGATTTCAACTTCCTTTTCATTTAAATCAGCCTGAGCAAGTGCTTTGGCTAGGTTGACATCAGCTTGTTGTTGTATAAGTTTTGTTTGAACCTCAGAGTATTGTTTATAAGACTTAATCGCTTGTTTATAAAGACCTCGTGACTCATAAAAATAAGACTCAAATTGGTAAACCTTTGCTATAAATGATAAGTCATCACCACTATTACTAATTGATTTCAGCTGATTTTCTGCAAGATTATTATCCCCAGTTTTACTGTGGATTTTAGCCGATTCCAAGCGTACTTCATTTTGTCCATGGACTAAATTTTGATGAGTAAAAATAGCCATTGATTTATCGAGCAAAGTTAAAGCTTGAGGGTACTGTAGTTCAGCGTGTTCTATTTTCGCCATTAGGAGGTAGGCTTTTCCTAACAAGTAATCAAACTTGTTTTGCTGTTTTAACTGAATAACCTCTTTGAGTCTTTTTCTTGCCTCGCTGTACTGTTTTTTCGCAATAAGGGTATCAACTAAATTTAAGGTTGCTATTGCGTTGTCTAATGGCTTATTAGATTGTTTTAAATAATCTAAGTATCGCCTAAATGTGGATTCGGCTTCGTCCAGCATGTTTAATGCTAAGTACACCGTGCCTATATTGTTTAGTGTCTGATTTGTTATATCGTCGTTTAATAGAGCAGCATATTTAAGTGCTTCAGAAAGGTGTTCGAGGGCAAGCTGATGCATGCCTAACTCTATATAAACACCAGCCGAGATATTATAATAACCATACATCAAACCACGTTTGTTAGATTTCTCTGCTAAGTTTTTATAGATAACGAGCGTTTTCATTGCGTTTGAAAACTGTTTAGCTTCAAGTTGAAACCAGGCTTTGTAATTGAGTAAAACTAGGCGTTGATCAGAGGTAAATCTGTCGCTGCTTAATTGCTTGCTTAGACTCTCCAGAGCAATGTGAGGGCTTTGGGCATAATTGTCACGAATATCAGTACGTAGTTTCTCAAATTCGTTCTTATTTAACGTCTCGGCATTTACATGAGAAAAACAAATTAAAAGGGTAAACAGAAACACAATTTGACGCATACAATTTTACCGCTAACGCTTATCTCAAAATATTCGGCCATATTGTAAAGTACAAAAAGTCGAAAAAATCTCAGAATATTCCTATTTCAAGCTCAGAAAATTAGTACTTTTTTATGTTTTAACGCTGTGGTATGACCTGTTGGTATGGTATTTCTTGACTCAAACTAATAAAAAACTACAATACTCGCCTTTGTTGAATAAGAGCCCTTCTTATTTAGCTTAACCTGTTTTAATTCGACCGAGCCGTTTAATGTCAAATATATCAACATGCATCACATTTGATGCATCTTCATCATTAATTATGATGACATTGCGAGGGAACGCGTCAGCACAGGATGTGATTAACTTTTATCAAATAGCGCAACAGCATGTTGCAATTTATGGCAGCAACAAATTGCTTGTTGATGTTTCTGAGGTAACACATAACTTTCCTGCCAGTGATTTATTAAATGTTATGCCTGTTATTTCGAATTGGCTAAAACATTGTGTTGTTGCCAGAGTGGTTAGTTTTGATGGCTATATGCATGACTTATTTTTACAAAAAGCGAAACGCTTTGATATTACAGCTGAGAATTTTGAGTGTTTTAGAAGTGCAAAAACATGGCTTGAAAATCAATCTGGTAATTAGCGACTGAACATTTTACACTATGAAGCCATTAGATAAGTAAAATGTGTTTATGACTTCATCAACATCTTCTTCGCCTATAAATTTAATAACAGGGCACACACATCTTTTTGATGAACCAAAGCGCGATGCGTTGTTCAATCAAGTAAAGTTACAAAAAGGTAAGTTAACTACCCAAGACATAGAAAATCTATGTAGTGAATATTCACTTACTCAAGAGCAGTTACTAAAAGCGTGTTTACCGATAGCCTCTTTGTTTGCAGTGGCGCCCATATCTGACTTTTTAGTGGGTGCTATTGTGGTTGGTTTAGATAGTAATCAGCAAGCGAGCTTTTATTTTGGCGCAAATGTAGAGTTTGAACGCCAGCCACTTAGCCTGGTGGTACATGCTGAACAATCTGCAATAAATAATGCATGGCTAAATGGTGCCAAGTCTATTACCAAAATAGCAATCAGCGATGCGCCTTGTGGTTATTGCCGACAATTTATGAACGAATTAGCAGATGCCGATACGTTTGATATTTTATTACCCTCTGAAGAATTTAAACTGACTGAGTTGCTCCCCGCAGCATTTGGCCCTAAAGACTTAGGTAATCAATACAGTTTGTTTAATCCTAATCCCGCTAGCGTTAGGTTAATAGCGAGTCCAGAGGTTTGTCCGTTACTTGTTGGTCAAGCTGAGCAGGCTTATGTTCCTTATACACAAAACTACAGTGCTGTAAAAATTACCACATTTACACAAGGGAATTTTTATGGCCGATACGCTGAAAACGCAGCTTATAGTCCGAGCTTGGCTCCACTGCAAAGTGCAATTAGTCAATTACACCTTGCTGGTTTACGTATGGATACTGAAACAATTCAGAAGATAGAGTTAGTACAGACAATAGGCGCCGAGAATCAGCAGCAAGTAAGTGAGGCTGTGCTGGCAAGTTATGCTAACTTACCAGCAATGAAAGCGTATAGTGTGGAGTTAGAATTAATTTAGTAGCACTTTAGCGGCTTCAAGTACCACGGCAACGGATTTTTTCTCAATCTCGCCGTGGTCAACATTGGGTATTTCTTGACGAGTTCGGTTAACTAAAACACCCGCAACGCACGCCGCTTTAAGTCCTAGTGCTGCACACATTGTAAATAATGTGGCAGATTCCATTTCGTAATTCATAACGCCGAGCTTTTGCCACTCTTCACAGCTACCTTGGAATGCTTTAGGCACGTAGCCAGAGTAAGTGTCATAACGCTCTTGGCCTGGGTAGAATGTATCGCTTGATGCGGTGATACCAATGTGAAAATCAATATCTAAATTATTACAGGCAGTTACCATTGCTTGTGTCGCAAAAAAGTCAGATACCGCGGGGTAGCTAAGCGGTGCAAAGTGTTGGCTTGCACCATCTAAGCGAACAGATGCTTGGCTAATTAAAATATCGCCTTCATTAATATGCGGCTGAATGGCACCTGTAGTACCAATACGCAAAAATGTATCTATACCAAGTTGAGCGAGTTCTTCTACAGCAATTGAAGTAGATGGCCCACCAATACCTGTTGAGCAAATAACCACGGATTGACCACTGAGTGTGCCTAAGTAGGCATGGAACTCTCGGGTGCGAACTAAGCAACGTGGGTTTTCTAACTGTTCAGATATACGAGCAGAACGATCAGGATCGCCTGGTACAATTGCTAATGTTGCGCCTTGCAAGTCATCGCGAGTAAGTCCTAGGTGAAATACCTTTTCCATATTGGTGCTACCTTATTATCACTTTTTATAATTAACGTTTAACAACGCTAAATTTATAGAGAATTGTTGTCAATCTAGCATCATTACGATTAAAGATAGCTAAGTACAGGACGGATGTCCGTTTGTAGCTAAACTACTTTAAACCGTGTGGTACTAATTAATTGTGAGCTTACCGTTCAAAGGCGGTATTGCGCGCGAAGTTAGCAAGCATGCTTTACTGAATTTATTCATTCTCTATGAATATTCAATCACATAGCGCTATATCAACAATTTTACAAAGGTTGACTTGTCTAAACAGACACTATATCACTCACCTAATGTACTTTATTTGAATTAATGTGTTGTATGGTAGTGAAGTTTAATCCACTGATATTAAATGATATTTTTGTTTTTCACAGTGTGAAAACGAAACCAGTCTAAGTAGATTAAACCGTGTAAACCCGCAATATTAAAATTTTATTAAACTTATTTGCAACAACGCTTTTTTGCATAATTACGCAATTATACAGTTAAGGAATCGAAATGAGCACACAATGGCAAACATTCAAAAGTAAAGTTGAGCACTGTTTATGCCCACCTGGCGATGGTGTTTTTACGGTTAATACAGCCAAAGAACGAAAAGCTGCGTTACGTAACAAGCTTTATGGTCAAGAAGATAACGTTGAGCCATTATGGCGTGACTCTTTAGATACTCTTTCAGATAGCCCACATAAAGCGGTTATGCTTGGCATTAGCTCTGATTGTGGCGGTGGTATTTTGCGCGGCGCAAATTGGGGGCCGCTGTTTTTACGTTCAACGTTGATTGATCAACAGCCACAGGCTAAATCGTTTGATTTAGGTGATGTACGCGTTATTCCACATTTATTACACGATAAATATTTGAATGAAGCAACCATCAGCAATTGTCAAAAAGCCTTATACGACAATCCAAACAGTGATTATTATGTTAGTCCTTTGTCAATCACTGAAGATGTGTGCGACAGCTTTTATGCTACATACACAGACAAAGGTATTTTTGGTATCGGTGGCGACCATTCAATTAGTTACCCATTAACTAAATCATACCTAAAAGCAAAGCGTGAGCAGGGTAAACGCACAGCAATCATTCACTTTGATGCGCATACAGACTTACTTGTTGAACGCTTAGGTATCGATTTATGCTTTGGCTCATGGTGCACGCATATTTTAGAGTTTTTACCTGCGCCAAAAAATTTAATCCAGTTTGGTATTCGCTCAAGTGGCAAACCTAAAGAGCACTGGGAGTCAACGTTTGGTATCAAGCAGCATTGGGCAAACGAAATTATTGAGCGCGGTGCGCAAGATATTGCCAATGAAGTAATCGCACAGTTAAAAGCAGATAATGTCGATGAGCTTTATGTGAGTTTTGATATTGATGCCCTTGATGAAGAGTTTGCATCTGCTACTGGTACACCTGAAGGCAATGGTTTAACACCACAGCATGCGCTTGATATATTGTCTGCTCTTGCAGACGAGTTCCCAATTACGGGTGCTGATATGATGGAAATTGCGCCATTTACTGATAGCTCCTTAGTAGGGCAATCAAGCTCAGAAACAACATTGAGAGAAGGTGCTAAAATTTCAGCATTTTTAATTAATGCAATGAACCGCTAATTTATTTAGATTATTAAAATTAAAACAGGCTTTATAGCCTGTTTTCTATTCACTTATCAGTTAATTGACGCTATATTTAATCAATCATCAACAAATAATGATGAAACAATTAAGTAAAGTGGGGTTGTAGTGAATAAATGGATCTATTTATTGTGTGTTTTTTTTAGCTCACCTTGCCTTGCTAAATTACATGTTGTGACTGAAAACTTCCCGCCAGCGCAATACCTCGATCACAATAATAAGTTAACCGGTCATGTTTACGACAGAGTTCGCAAGGCGCTAGATAATTCTTCACTTGATTACAGTATTTCAGTCCATAGTTGGAGTACGGCATATAACACTGCACTTCGCGATCCACAGACCTGTATTTTTTCTATATCACGATCAGAATTACGTGAAGATAAACTAGTTTGGATTGCTCAATTATCAGATTTAAACACCTACCTCTATAAGTTAAATTCTAAAAATATTACGCTAGATAATTTAGAACAAGCAAAACAATATCGCATAGCTGTGCTCAAAGACAATTACAGCCATCATTACTTGTTATCACAAGGCTTTGAAGAGGGTAAAAATCTGTTGTTGATAGATAGCTTTGATAATATTTTTAATATTGTCAGCAGTCGAAAGAACAGCATTGACTTAGTCATTCTGCCTGAGCAGCGTGTAGAGTATGAACACAGTAGAAGTGGCGTAAAAGAAAACTTAAAAGCGGTACTAAAACTTCAAGTATCGCAACCTGCACTTTACTTTGCTTGCCATAAACAGCTAGATGCTGCCACTAAAGAAGAATTAACCCGCGTATTTTCAAAAATAAACTAAATTATCTAAGTTGTTGTTTTTGTTTGTTTTTATATTTATAAATAGTTGTTGCTCTGCGCTCAAAAGAGCCTATAATTCAGCAGCTTTTATTGATGGAAGCGCATCTTGTTGGAGTAATAAATGGGTGATTTAATCGGGATTGGCTTATTGATCTTGATCAGTGCGTTGTTTGCTATGTCTGAAATTGCAATAGCGGCTTCGCGCAAAATAAAATTAAGAGTTATGGCCGATGAAGGAAGTGCCAACGCAGCAGCAGTATTAAAACTGCAAGAGCAGCCCGGCGCTTTTTTTGCCATGATTCAAATTGCACTCAATGCCATTGCAATTTTAGGTGGTATTGTGGGGGAGCAAGCGTTATCTCCCTATGTTGAACGTGTTTTAGTCATGGTTTATCAAGGCCCATTACTAGCTCAAATTAGCTTTATCATTTCGTTTTTTACGATTACATCGTTGTTTATTTTATTTGCCGATTTAATGCCAAAGCGTTTAGCAATGATTATGCCCGAAGCTGTAGCGGTTAGGCTTGTTACACTCATGCGCTGGGTGACGTTTGCTCTGACGCCACTGGTGATGTTTTTTAATGGTCTAACAAATATTATTTTAAAGTTGTTTAAAGTACCCGCAGAGCGTGAAGATATTGTTACCACGGAAGACATTGTGGCAATGATGGATGCCGGCGCTGAATATGGCAGCTTGCAGCAACAAGAATATAACTTAATTGGTAACGTGTTTGACCTTGAAGCGCGCTTTTTATCCAGTGTGATGACACCCCGCGATCAAATAGTTTATTTTGATATTAAAGAAGCAAGTGCAGATATAGCCAGTAAGATTATTGATCACCCGCATAATCACTTTTTAGTGTGCAATGGTAATTTGGATAAACTAATTGGTTCTGTCGAGTCTAAAGATATACTGCGCCAAGTGCTCAAAGGCGAAGCGGCCAACATTAATGATGAACTATTAGAAAAAGAAACCTTTTATTTACCTGAAACACTGAGTTTGTCAGAGGCATTAAACGCATTTAAAGGTGCGGCCAAACCATTTGCAGTGGTTGTGAATGAATATGCGCTGGTGGTCGGTATTGTGACCGTTAAAGACTTAATGAAAGGGTTTATGGGCGATTTAATAACCCACACTGGTGATGAGTTGATTATAGCGCGCGACGAGAGTTCGTGGTTGGTAGATGGCTTAACCCCTGTAGTAGAGTTGGCTAAAGTACTTGAAATTGATGAGTTTCCAGAACAAATGCACTATGAAACCGTTGCTGGTTTTCTAATTTACTCAATGAAGCGCATTCCAAAACGAGCAGAGTTTATTAACTACGCTGGTTTTAAATTTGAAGTGGTGGACGTAGAAGGCGTAAGAGTAGAGCAATTACTGGTCTCAAAAATACCTTCAGTAATATAAATTAAGGGTAGTAGATTTCATCTGTCTTCCCGTTTGGATGAAAAGGCTCAGACCTCAACTGACAGGCAGTTTTGAGCTATAACCTGCACTGAAAAAGTTAAATTTATTCTGACTTATTTGAGTAGGAGCCTAATTTGTCCGATAACATTATTAACCACCGTTTTGGTGCAAAATAACATGCTTTGAATTCGTGTTATCTTAATTAACTGTTTACAATAGTAATTACTGGTGAAATTATCAGGCTATGTAATATACGCCGTTTTGGTGTGTTATAAACCACCACAATGGTGTTCAATAAGATGTTAGTTTCTTATTTATTTTCGGAGCATAGTTGTGCCAAAAATCGAAGTTTCAAAAGATATGAATGATATATTAAGAGGGATTTGGCATGACAGACTGTCCCCAAAAGGAATTATCTTTACTTACTTGTGTGCGAAGGCGTTTAATGTAGTTAGGTATCCTTCGACACCAGATCGTAGTTTAGATGGAATAGATATAGCTAATGAAGAATTAACAACATTAATTAACTCTTATGGAGTCGAAAAAATTTCATTATTAGTTAAAGAAGTTATTGAGATAAAAAAACAAACGAAAGCTTTGTTACAAAAAAAATACCACAATAATTTTGTTACTCTTCAAAGAGCACTTTCCCCTCTAAATGACTCCCAATATCAAACTGCATTAAGAGCATGTGATAGGCCAGAGTTGTTTCCTATGTTAGTTATTGCATCACAGGAAGCTGACATAGCTTCTTTTAAAATAGACGTCGACATTGTTAGTGGTTGGTCTACCTCTTCCTCGAATAGGTACGGTAGCTTACATATCGAGAAAGACTGGCATATAGATGACATCATTATTGTATCTGATTATATTTGCTCGAGTAATGGTGGCTCTGGAGCCCTTGAGAGTAATGAATGGCTTTGCTTAAACAGAAATGAAAATGGTTTGATGGAATTCGTTACAAGTAAATGCTTAGTAAACGATGCCCCCCAATATCTCTATAATAAGGTTGAAAATACACTCAATACAAAAGGATACGAATACTTAAAAATGGAATGTTTAAAAATGTCATCTGCTCGAATAGTTAACCCTAGAGTAATACCAAATATCAACATCCCTCGTGAAGAATTATCATTCAAAGAAAAGTTTAAAATTCTGTTCGGAATAAAGTAGAAACTAACAAGCTGTTTAAGGCGGGACTGCTAAAGTTTGGCTCGGTTTCGCTTCGCTACACATTTTTGCCAAACATTATCAGCCCCTTAACAGGGCGTTATGCCTACAGTAAAATGGAAGATTTATGGAAATATTCATATCTAAGGATATCGTCCTAAGGGAGTTAGAAATTTCAGATGCTTTAGCGCTTCTCGGTGCTGTTGAATATAGTAGGGTGAACTTATCAAAATATATGCCTTGGGGAAAAGTAATTGTAGATCTGAGTAGTGCTCAATCTTATATCGAGAGTCGAGTAAATAGTGGTGACGAGGGTTCAGAATGGTTCGCAATCTACTTTAAAAACCAGTTCGGTGGTGTTTTCGGGATAAAGTCAATTGATTTTGATTCTAAAGCTTGTGAATTAGGCTATTGGCTTTCTGACAACGCAAGAGGCAATAGGGTTATAGGGCAAGTATTGGATGTAGTTATCCCTTATTTATTAAACGTTCATGGCGTTCGAGTGGTTGAGTTCCATTGCTTAGAAAGCAACTCGGCTAGTATCAAGATCGTGGAGCGTGTTGGTGCAACGTTGAAGCGGAAAATATGCAACACATTAGATGTGCCTAACAAAGAACAATTAATGTGTATCTATGCGTTAGAAATGTAGGCATAACAAAGCATTTAAACGGAACAAAAACAGTGGGTTACGTTTCGCTTCGCTACACATTTTAACCCACTATTTTTGTCCGCTTAATGCGGCGTTAGGTGTATCTTGAGTTTGGTGAATAATGTTATAAAAATAAAATAGGACAGGCACAATTTTTTTTGCAAAACCCATAGTATCGACTACTGTTTTTATATACAGTTAAAATAAAGTTGGTAT